>JAEYMI010000001.1 GCA_023461275.1 Actinomycetes bacterium
CGACACGAAACCCAGTGAAACACGCCGACACCAGAGATCGGCGACTCACCCACGCCCACCGCCACCCCGAACATACACAACACATTTCACGAGACATCAAAAAGCCGATCGGTGGATCGAGGCTTAGCCGGCAGTCCAGCGTTCGACGGCCAGGCCGTCCGCCGGGTATACGGCGCAAACCGATAGCACGGGCACCTCGCGACTTGGGCCTATCTCCCGGAGTGGATTTCGCGTTGGACAGGACAATTCGGGTCCGTCGAACAACGGCGTTGACATAGCACCTCGACGCGCACGAAGACCAGTCAGAACTCTCTGCCGGAGGCGCGTTCGCCCAACGGCAGGCGCTCTGAGGCCCTTCTCGGGTAGCGCGGATCGCGTCCCCCTGATTGCTGTCAGCTTGTAGTGCGGACCGCCGCGCATTTCAGAAGGATGGTGGCGTGCCGACGAAGAGGAAGACGGCGGTCTCATCGGTGTCGTTGAACCATTGATGCTGCACGCTCGCCGAGTAGTAGACGGTGTCGCCGGAGCGAAGCACGACACTCTGCCCACCAATGTTGAGGCGGACCTCGCCCATCACGACGTAAACGAATTCTTCCCCGGCGTGACTTGTTGCTGCCTCGGCGGAGCTATGCGGCTCGGCAGTCACTTCGTTGCAATCCATAAGTCGCGTTCCGCCCACGCAGAACCGGACCACGGCGTCGGGCCCGAGGTTGTAGCGTCGCGCTTCCCCGTTCCGGACCACTTTCACAGGTATGCGGTTGCTCTGTTCGAGCAGATCATGGGCTGTAGTTCCCAGTGTCTGAGCGATCCTGTGCAAGTTGATCACGCTTGGGGTTGTGTTGCCGTTCTCTACTTGGCTGAGGAACGGCTGCGAAAGATCAGTGCTGGTTGCAAGTGCCGACAGGGTCAATCCCGCGCTCTTGCGAGCGGCTCGAATCGATGAGCCCAGGGATCGCGCAAGTATTGCCTGATCGTCGTCATCCACACACGCAAGGTAGCAGTCTCCGAGCTGTCTGAACCACGGCAGATCGCGGACAGGTAACGCAACGGCAACCTCAGAAACACCAACGAAACTATACTGATAGAGAGAATGAAATATTCGTGTGGAGAATATTCCAGGTAAGCATCTGCCTCCCTATTGGAGTATCCCATGCCCGCTCTCACAGCGCCGCAGTCCCCGCCGGGCGCCAATCCTGTCGACCTCCGCCCACCAATCTCACAGCTCGTGATGTTCGGTATCCAGCACGTCCTGATCATGTACGCCGGATGCGTCAGCGTTCCGCTGATATTCGGCGCAGCAGTCGGACTCGACGCCACCGATATCGGGATCCTGATCTCAGCAGACTTGCTCGTCTCGGGAGCCATAACTGTCGTTCAGAGTCTCGGTATCGGCAGAGTCATCGGTGTCCGCTTGCCGGTCATCTGCGGAGGCACATTCACTGCGCTGACACCAATGATCCTCATCGCTCACGAGTACGGGATGCCAGCGGTCTACGGCTCCATGATCCTCGGCGGCATTATCGGAGTTCCGCTTGCCTGGGCTTTCGCCAGGCTTCTGCGATTCTTCCCCGCGTTAGTTACGGGTGCTGTACTCACCGTTGTCGGACTCTCGCTGATCGGCGTCGCCGGCAACCTCATTGTTGGAGACGACTCTAAAGCAGCGGACTACGCCTCACCTGGGAAAATCAGCCTCGCAGTTGTCGTCATCGTGATAGCCGTCGCGGTACTTTGCCTAGGCCGTGGTATGTGGCGCCAACTGGCCATACTGATTGCGCTCATTGCCGGTACTGCGATTGCTCTACCTCTTGGGCTCTACAACCTTGATGCTGTGCGCTCCAGCTCGTGGTTCGGAATTCCTCAACCATTCCATTTCGGGGCCCCCCAGTTTCCGCTCACTGCCGTGGTTTCAATGACCATCGTGATGGTTGTCGTATACGCTGAGTCAACCGCCAGCATTCTGGCCCTCAGTGAGATTACTGGAAAGTCGATCAGTCGTGGCGATCTCGCGCGTGGACTCACTGGTGATGCCGTCTCGGGCGTGATTGGCGGCATCTTCAATGCATTCACAGATACCGTTTACACCAACAATGTTGGTGCCGTGGCGACTACGCGGATGTTCAGCCGCTACGTCACTGCCTTCAGCGGGCTTATCCTCATCGCTCTCGGAATGGTGCCGAAGCTGGGAGCCTTCGTAGCAGGACTACCGGGTCCCGTCATTGGCGGGGTCGGATTGATCATGTTCGCCGTCGTGGCGATAGTGGGCATCAACACTCTCCGCCATATCGATCTGGGTGATCCTATCAATATGACTATAGCCTCGGTCACTGTCGGTGTCGGTATGTTGCCCACCTTCGTACCAGGAATATTCGGAAAGTTCCCGAACACAATTCAAATTGTTCTCGGCAGCGGCATCACCCTCGCTGCCATCACTGCATTCACACTGAACCTCATTCTCAACCACACAGCACTCGGCGACAGCGCACGCAGGGCAATGTCCAACATCAGCGCAGACGCACGCGCAACCACAACCGACGGAGAGAATCAACATGCTAACCCCTGACACCAACGATCATTTTGAAGTCCCGATCGTCGACATCACCGCCTACACCACAAACGGCACGCCTGAAGCCAAAGCTGAAGTGGCAAATCAGCTCGACCAAGCCTGCTCGACTGTAGGTTTCATCCAGGTTCTCGGACACGGAATCCCCAACGAAGCGATCGACGGGTTGCGGAATGCAGTAGACGCCTTCTTCGCCCTGCCGATCGATGAAAAACGAACCTACCGAGTCGATGGCAACAGGGGATACACGCCGCCTAAAAGTGAATCGCTGAGACTGAGCCTCGGCCTAGAATCAGCAACCCGAATGAACGACTTCTTCGAGGCCTTCAACGTCGGTGCCGAGGCCAGATCATTTCCGGAACTCAACCTGTCCGAAGACGATTACGGCATCAACGTTTGGCCGACCTTGAGTAGCTTCAGATCCAATGTAGAGGCGTACTACGCGCACGCATCCCGAGTCGCCCGCACCCTGACCACAGTCTTCGCCGATGCGCTTGGCTTGCCCAGCGACTACTTCGAGTTCCTCACCGACCATTCTGTCGACGTTCTCCGAATGAACAACTACGCACTGCCCGAAGGCACTGTCAACCTGGACGGTGACCTAACCGGCATGGGCGAACACACAGATTTTGGCCTCGTCACAGTCCTCTGGGCCGATCAAGTGCCCGGTTTGCAGGTACTTGACGGAACTGGAAACTGGCACGATGTTCAGCCCATGGATGACGCACTTCTGATCAACTTGGGCGACCTCACCGCACGCTTGACCAATGACCGCTGGATGTCGACGCTGCACCGCGTGAAGCCGCCGATCGTCGACGGAACGATCAAGCGTCGACGCTCGGTTGCGTTCTTCCACGACGGCAACATCGATGCCACCATTGTCACTCTGCCCAGTCATCTCGAAGCAGACAACGGGCTTGCCTACGAGCCGATCCTCGTGCGTGACCACATTAAAGCCAAACTTGCCGGTTCTCAGCAAGGAAAAGCCAACACCGCTGCAGTTCGCGAAGCATCGCGCGTCCTCGCCGCAGTAAGCAAGGCGGATCGCTCCTAAAAACCGCATTGATGCAGAAACGGCACTCACTCACCACACTCCTACTCTCCAAAAAATCGAGGAACCTCCACATGAACGCACCGCTCATACCACTCGTTGATCTGAATTCCTGGCAAACCGGTGACGCCGAGACTCGGCGCTCGGTCGCCGCAGAGGTCGACCAGGCGCTCCAGCAGTCCGGATTCTTGCTCCTGGCCAATCACGGAGTCGCACCCACGCTGGGAACCGAGCTGCGTGCTGCTGCCAAAAAGTTCTTCGCCCTTCCGGCCTCAGTAAAAGCGCAGTATGAGACTTCAGTCGGCGGCCGCGGGTGGCTGCCGAGTGGCAAGGAAGCCAATTCCTTCGACGGCGAGGACTCGGACTCCAACAAGCCCGACATGAAAGAGAGTTACACCATCGGGCGCGATTACCTTACTGGTGACCCCGCCCTCGACAAGTATTGGTTCCGGCCCAACGTGTGGCCAACGGAAGTCCCCGAACTCCAACAGTGCGCTACCCGCTACATGACTGAAATGTACCGACTGTACGACGACCTGCTTCGCATCTGCGGTGAAGCGCTCGACCTTGGTGCAGAGTGGTTCATCGAACGCACCTCCAGTGGAACCCGAACCCTCAACATCAACCGCTACCCCTCGCTTGAGGAGGCCGGTGCGCCGAAGGAAGGGCAGTTCCGCGTCGGCCCACACACTGACTGGAGCATTTTCACCCTCCTCGACCGCCAAGTAGGCTACGGCGGCTTCCAAGTCGAGAGCAATGGAGAGTGGTTCGACGCGCCCTTTGTCGAAGGAGCACTCGTGATCAACATCGGTGACCTAATGGCCCGCTGGACGGGCGACCGCTGGCGCTCGACCCGCCATCGGGTCTTGCCGCCACAAGACCAAGCACCAAAGGAAGAACTCATCTCGCTGATCCAGTTCTGCGACGCCAACGTTGACGCCGTCGTAGAGCCGATGCCCGCACCCGTCGGAGTCAACACAGACCTGCCCGCGATCGAGGCCGGCGAGTATCTCCGTCGGCGTGCTCAAGCCGCGACGGTCAGCTGATCAAGTACCCACTGCTCTCTATACCCGACCGAATCTCGCCTTCGTTCAGGTCAAACCGCTTGTGCGCGGCCGCCAACGCGGGAGCGCCCGTCAGCTAGGAGACTCATGACTACACAGAACATATCCCTGTCTTTTGTCAGCATCATCTGCAGCGACTTCATCTCGCAAGCATCGTTCTATGGGACCGTATTTTCTCTGCCAGAAATCGAAGAACTCGCGTCAGAGCACTTTCGAGCGTTGCGCGTAGGCGGCACTACTCTTGGGTTTCACACTCCGGGGGCACTCGAACTTCTCAGTCTGCCTCCGGAGACGATCATCGGTGACAGCTCGGCCTCATTCTGGACGTTTGAAACCGCTGACGAAGCGGCAGTGGACACGCTCGTAGCTGACGCGTTGACCGCTGGTGCCACGCTAGTCAAAGCACCGTATCTGACCTACTACGGTGCGCGGCAGGCAGTTCTGCGTGATCCAGAAGGAAACGTGTTTCGGATCAATAGGAGCGGTGTCCAATAGTTCCGGTGCGAGCCGAGGGGTTAAAGGGGGTAGGAATGCCGAAAAGGCGTTGTTCGGTCAGTCCCAACTCGTGCATCGCGTCGCGTTGAAATGTTAGCCAAGTCCCCGATCGAATGTATACGACGAATTTATCGTCGGCGTGGAATAGCTGACGCACCCAAAGCCAACGAGCCCCGGTAAATCGTTATAAAAAAGGTTTTCGCCGAGCTCGCCACCGAGAATTATCGCAACAAGCTGATCAAGGCTTGCGAC
>JAEYMI010000002.1 GCA_023461275.1 Actinomycetes bacterium
CGTCACACCCGTCGGGTACGGATCGCCTGGCCGCGGCAGGGGCACACCGAGTTGCCCGACGGGAAGATCGTCGGTCAACGCATCGAGATCGCCGAAAGTCTTTGCGGTAGAAGCCTTCAGCGCCCGCTCCTCGTACTCACTCGGCGTCAGTGCGCCACTCGTCATCGCCGCGGAGAGGATTTGGTGGACGAGTTCGCGGTCGGCGTCGGCTGCTCTGAGTCGGTGATCCGGCGCGGGTGTGTCGCCGGAGGCCGCGATCTCGTACCGGGCGGTCTCGTACGGGGCGGGACCGGGCTTGGTCAGATCAGGCTTGGTCAGATCAGGCTTGGCGGGCTCAGCGTTGGCCGGCTCAGGCTTTGTCAGATCCGGCCCGGTCGAATCGGGAGCTGCCGGGTCATGCCCGGTCGAGTCGGGTTCTGGCAGTTCAGGCTCTGGCAGTTCGGCGGGAACGCTCATACCGTCGACGTTAGTGATCGCATCCGGCGCCCAACACCCTGAAACACCCTGACTAGTCCCCTGATTTCTCCTGGATCAGCCCCGTGCCGCGATCAGCCGCGGCGCGGACGTCGTGACCGCAGGTAGTCTCCGACCACCGCGGCACCGAGTCCGTCGACGTCGGGAGCAACCACCCGACCGCCGATCCTGCGAGCGATCTGGTCCATGAAGTGCGCGAGGCCGGGATCCTCACCCAGCCGGAAGAACGTGACCTGCGCTCCCATTCGTGCGACGTGGTCGAGTTCGCGCACGGTGAGCGCGATGGTCTGCGGGTGAGGCGGATAGAAGAAGAACGGCTCGCCGCTCGGGTCGAGGTGCGCGGTTGGCTCGCCATCGGTGACGACGAGGACAACCGGCTGCGCGTTGGGGAATCTGCGCAGGTGCCGCTGCGCGAGCAGCAGTGCGTGATGCAGGTTGGTCCCCTGCTCCATCCGTGGCTGTAGCCCGGTGAGTTCGGCGATGTCGATGCTCCGGGCATACCGTCCGAAGGCGATCACTTCGAGCTCGTCGCTGCGAAACCTGGTGGAGATCAGGTGATTCAACGCGATCGCGGTCCGCTTCATGGGCGTCCAGCGGCCCTCCATCTCCATCGAGAACGACGTGTCGACGAGCAGCACCACTGCGGCCTGTGTCCGCGCCTCGGTGTCGGCGACCTCGACGTCGCGGACGGAGATGTGCACACCGTCGCGGGCCATCGCCGACGGCGCGTGCGCGGGGTCGGAACTCTCGGTGATGGTGCGCAGCACCGCATTCGAGACGGTTCGCGTGACATCCCACGGGTCGGTGTCGCCGAACTCCCACTCGCGCGTCGCCCCGGTCGGCTCGCCGAGCAATCCCGATTTGCGGGTCTGTCGGTCACCCCGACGCCCCGACATCTGGTCGGCGATGTCACGAAAGATGGTCTGCCCCAACTGCCTCATCGCCTTGGGGCTCAGCCGCAGGGTTCCGTCGGACGTGCGGTCGAAGAATCCCTGCTCGGTCAACGCCTTCTCGAGCTCGGCGAGTGTTCTGGCGTCCACGGCCGCCTGGTCGCCGAGTTGTCGTGCGAGGGCGTCGAGGTCGATGTCGTCCATGCGCGCGCCGGCGTACTGCTGCGAGAGTTGCTCGGAGAGTGCGTCGAGTTCGGAGATGTCGTGCAGCGCCGCCGCACCCTGCCCCAGTCCCATCTGCTGATCACCTGAGAACGACTCACAGCCGTCCCAATCGAGGCCGGGCCTGGCCTCCCGCAACGCCGAATCCATTTGCGCGAGTTGATTCATCAGATCGGGTGAGCCGAACGCTTGCTGCGCGAGCTGATCGAGTTCTGCTCGTTGTTCGGGCGTCAGCGAGTTGTAGAACTGCTGCGCCGCTGCGGCACGTTGTGCGAGCGAGTCGATGAGTTCTTCTGTGTTGCGCGGGTTTTCGGGGAAGTACTCGCCGTGCTTACGCATGAAGTCGTCGAATTGCTCAGTGGTGTCCTCGCCCCGATTGTGGGCGTCGAGAAGCTTGTTGAGGTCGGTGAGCATCTCGGAGATGGCCTCACGGTCCTGGTCGGAGGCCCCCTCGAGCGCTTCCTTCATCCCCGCGAAACGCTGGTCGAGCAGTTCCCGGCCCAGCAGATCCTTGATCTTCTCGAAGTCTTCGCGCGCCTGCGGGCTCCGCCAGTTGTACTCGGACAGTTCCTCGACGGCCTGAGCAGTCGAGGGGGGCAGACTCCCGATCTGCATCTCGGCGAAACGCGCGTCGTCGTCGAGATCGCGTGCGAGTTGTTTGCGCTCCTCGAGTACCGCGCGGTCGAGGAGTTCGCGGATCTCGTTGAACGTTCCGTCGAGGTTCCGTTGCTTCAACAGCTCCTGCCGCCGACGGTTGACCTCCTCACGCAGCTTGTCCAGGCCGCGCATGTCCGACGTTCCGCGGCGCAGGAATTCGCGGAGCGCGCGCTGCGGCGACGCTCCCGCCATCACGTCGTCGCCGATCTCCTCGAGCGCTTCGCGTAGATCGACCGGCGGCGCGAGCGGATCGGGGCCACCGGTGTACCGCTGGTAGCGCGAACGGTGAAAGTTCTTCTGAGCCATGTGTATACGTCCAGCCCGATGTCGTACGGCCGAGATCAGCCGTAAATGGTCTGCCCCTCGTCGTCGGCTTCCTTGCCGATGCGACGGGCCAGAAATAGTCCCTCGAGCGCTAATTCGAGTGCGCTCGCACGCTCGCCGTCCGCCTCGGCGTCGAGTCGTTCGGCGATGCCGTCGATGACTCCGGCCGTCGTCTCGGGTGAGGGGATCGACGCCAAGAAGTCCGACGCCGTCACCCTGTCGCCGGTGACAACGGGTTCCCCGTTCTCCAGGGCGTCGACGAGCGGTGCCATGTCGATGCCACCGAGGTGTGCGCGAACGGTGTCGGCGACGGACTTGCGGAGCAGGTGCTCGAGGATCTCGAGCTCGCGCCCCTCTTCACCCGACTCGAACTCGATCTTGCCGCGCAACACCTCGATCACCGATTCGAGGTCGACGACGCGCGCAACGGGCACGTCCTCCCCGGTCACGGTGGCGCGATGCAACGCTGCGGCGGCCACGGTCTCCGCGGCCGCGATCGAGAATCGCGCCGAGACGCCCGACCGCTGATCGATCGACGGATGGTCGCGCGCGTAGCGGGTGAAGCGGGCGAGGATCTCGGTGATGAACGTCGGAACCGTCGCCGTGAGGTCGGCTTCCTGCTCGATGACGGAGATCTCGTCGTCGAGTTCGAGCGGGTAGTGCGTCCGGATCTCGGCGCCGAAGCGGTCTTTGAGCGGTGTGATGATGCGGCCGCGGTTGGTGTAGTCCTCGGGGTTCGCGCTCGCCATGACCAACACGTCGAGCGGTAGCCGCAGTGTGTAGCCACGCACCTGAATGTCGCGCTCCTCCATCACGTTGAGCATGGAGACCTGGATGCGTTCGGCAAGGTCGGGCAGCTCGTTGATGGCGACGATGCCGCGGTGCGCGCGCGGAATGAGTCCGAAGTGAATCGTCTCCGGATCGCCGAGGCTGCGTCCCTCGGCCACCTTCATCGGGTCGATGTCGCCGACGAGGTCGGCCACGGAGGTGTCGGGTGTCGCCAGCTTCTCGCTGTAGCGCTGGCTGCGGTGACGCCACTCGATCGGGAGTTCGTCGAGAAGTGCGGCCGCGCGTCGAACCGACGCCGGCGTGATCGGCTCGTACGGATGCTCGCCGAGTTCAGAGCCCTCGATGACCGGCGTCCACTCGTCGAGCAAGCCAACCAGTGTGCGCAAAATGCGCGTTTTGCCCTGGCCGCGTTCGCCGAGCATGACCACGTCGTGGCCCGCGATCAGCGCACGCTCGAGTTGCGGTATGACCGTCGCCTCGAACCCGACGATTCCCGGCCACGGGTCGTCGCCCTCACGAAGCGCTGTGAGCAGGTTGTGGCGGATCTCGTCACGCACACTGCGCTGCACATGGCCGCTGGCACGCAACTCGCCGACGGTTCTTGGTGAGGGTGGGCGACTTTCGGTGGTTTGGGAGTTGGATGTGGTGAAGTTCTCCTCTGGCACCTTCTCCACGGTACTCCCGTCGAGCGTGCGGGCGCCGGGTTCGCGAGCCCGTTCGCCGCTAGCGCTCGGGACGCCAGGCGGGATCGCGCCCGATGAATCCGACGAGCCTCGTGACCGGATCGGCGTCGTCGTCAACAGGCACCGCCGGTCCGTACTGACCCGACGATCGCAGCAGCTCCTCGATACCGGTCATGCCGTCGAGCAGTCGCTGCGCGAAGACGGGGTCGAGGTCCGCGGTCCTGCCCCCGGCCGCCGCGAGATCCCAGGTGTGCATGAAGACGTCGGCTGTATAGAACTGATCGACCGCGTCGGCGAGACGATGCTCACCGACCATCGGGTGAACGAAAACCGAATTCGACGACGGGCCGTCGAGCAGTTCGCCGATCGCGGCACTGCGCGCCTGCCAGGCGGCGAGCGGGTCGTCGGCGACAGACGGCGCGTCGGGAAGCTGCACTCCCCCGGCGGCGAGGAAGCTCGCGAACCAGTCGATGAGATGAGCGACGACGTCGCGCGCCACCCATCCGTCGACCGGCGTCGGAGCATCCCAGTCTTGTACTGCTGCAACCTCTTCCGCGAATCCGTCCGCGATGATGCGATGACGGTCGGCAGCGCTGACCTCGGTGAGCGACGTCGTCATGTCAGACTTCTCCGAGCAGTCCGTCGAGTTTGGCGTAGCCCTCGTTGACCCCGACCTCCATGCCCGACGACAACCAGCCGTCGCGGGCTTCGAAGCTGTCACAAAGGGATTGGGCGTGCAGGCGCGTGGTGCCGTCACCGAGATCCTCGAAGTGCAGTGTTTCCAGCGCCACCTGATCGGGCATGCCCTCCCAGGTGAAGGTCTGCACGATCGTGTCGTCGGAAACGGTGTGGAAACAACCTCGGAAGTAGTGGTCTTGATCGCCATGTGTCGCGGCGTAGCGCCAACTTCCACCGTTTCGCGCGTCCCACTCGATGATTCGACTGGAGATCACGTCTGGGCCAACCCAGCGCACGAACAGCTCGGGATCGGTGTGCGCTCTCATCAATTGTGCTGGGGTGCCGCGGAAGTCGCGTGTGATGCGAATGATCGGCACCTCCTTGTCGGCCTCGATGGTGGCCTCCGGATAGCGCGTCTGCGTGCTCATGATGCCTTGCCTTTCTTCGTCGGTGACTCGTCGCGGTGAACCGCGTCGTGCATCTCTGCGTTGTTCATCTCTGCCAGTACGACGTCCAGACGCTGATAGCGCTCCTCGGCCGCGCGGCGGTACCGCTCGATCCACTTGGTCATGAGGTCGAACACCTCGGCTTCCAGGTGGACCGGGCGTGTCTGCGCCTCCCGGGTGCGGGTCACCAGGCCGGCGTCTTCGAGCACCTTCAAGTGCTTCGACACCGCCTGGATGCTGACGTCATACGGCTCGGCGAGCTGACCGACCGTCGCATCCGAGACCGCGAGCCGCGCGACCATGTCACGCCGGGTCGGGTCCGCCAGCGCGGCGAACACCTTGGACAACTCGTCTGCCACTCGCCCTCCTCAACCGTTTGGTTGAATACGAGTGTGCGACGGCGCCGCCGGGTTGTCAACCCTTTGGTTGAATACGCCGCGCGCAGGGCGAGCAGCCGCCGCCGGTCGAGCCGCGCGCCGCTGGTCGAGCTTGTCGAGACCACCCGCCGGCCGGGTGCACCCGTCGCTGGCGCGAGCATCCCCCGCCAAGGTGGTTTCGACTCGGGTGCTCGCTGCGCTCGCGCCCGCTCAACCAGCGGAAAACGGGCCCAGCCCGCTGGTCGAACTGAACTCGCTGGTCGAGCCTGTCGAGACCACCCGCCGGTCGGGCTGCCCCCGCGAGAGTGGTTTCGACTCGGGTGCTCGCTGCGCTCACGCCCGCTCAACCAGCGGAAAACGGGCCCAGCCCGCTGGTCGAGGCCACACCCCGCTGGTCGAGCTTGTCGAGACCACCCGCCGGTCGGGCTGCCCCCGCCAAGGTGGTTTCGACTCGGGTGCTCGCTGCGCTCGCGCCCGCTCAACCAGCGGAAAACAGGCTCAGCCCGCCGGTCGAACTGACCTGAGTCCTCGCTACGCCCGCCCCGCTCAGCCAGCGGCGGCCGGGGCCACCGGCTCGTCGCCGCGGAGCGTGATGCGGTGCATCACCCGGCGGTTGTCGCCGTAGTCGCGGTTGGCGTAATGCAGGGTGTTGCGGTTGTCCCACAGCACCAGGTCGCCGAGGCGCCAGCGGTGTCGCACAATGTGTTCCGGCTTCGTCAGGTGCGCGTACAGCAGATCAAGAATGCCGCGACTCTCGGCGTCGGACACGCCCTCGATGTGCGACGTGAAGCCCGGATTGACGAACAGCGATTTACGCCCGGTCTCCGGATGCACTCGCACGACGGGGTGGGTCACCGGAACCAACTCGGTGACTTCCTTTCCGTCCCAGACGTTTCCGCGACCACCCCGACGCTGCTTGAGGTAGTAGCCAAACTCTCGATTACCGTCGTGCACGGCAGAAAGATCTTCGACGAGCTGCTGTACCGGAGCCGACAAAGACTCGTAGGCGAGCTCGGCGTCAGCCCAGTTGGTGTCGCCTCCGTTGCGCGGCAACACAACCGGGCGCAGGATCGAGCCCATCGGCGGTCGGGGCATGAACGTGACGTCGGTGTGCCAGACGTCGGCGAAACCGTTGTCGGTGCTGTCGAGCGAGTACACCTCGGCAGGCACGTCGCCGCTGTTCCACACGGGATGTCCTGCGGTGAGATCGCCTACGCGACGGCCGAATTCGACGTGCGATGCGTCGTCGAGGTGCTGGTCGCGCAGCACGATCACCTTGTACTCGATCAGCGCGGCCCGGATGGCGCGAATCTCGTCGTCGGATGCCGAAGCGACGTCGACGCCGCGGATCTCGGCGCCGAATCGTGGGCCGAATTCGTCGATGTCGAACTCGACGCCCGACGCGACCGTCGCCGAATCAATTGGCGTCGAATCGAGTGGGGCTTGTGCGCCGGTACGTGAGGAATCAGGGAGTGAAATGGTCATGGTGGGTCCTTCTCGGGGAGTCGTAAGTGGTTGCGAGTCCGAGAGAGACCGGCGGCGAGCCGTGGTGGCTGCCGTCTGCCCATGTCATCCGGTGAATCATCTGCGCGTACCCCTGCTGCTCCTGAAAGGCCGTGGTCCGCGCCGACCCACCGTCGACAACAGAGTCCCACAGTCGACACCGATCGGCAGCGCGAAGCGTGCCGACGGGTGCGATGAGGTGGGAGGTTGTGCTCACACCACCTGTTTAGTCACCGACGAGCAGCCGGAACAGGGTTTACCGCAGCGCGATAAAAACCCCGACGCTCACTTCTTCCCGGCCGATTCGCCGCGCGCCGCACTCTTGACCGCGCTAGCGATCTCGGTGCGCAGAACGGTGTACTCAGCGGAGTCTCTGATGTCGTCGGCGCTGATACCGGTACGCGGAATCGGCGACGAGATGTCGAGGGCGACACGACCGGGACGGCTCGTCAACACGACGATCCGCGATCCGAGGAACGCCGCTTCCTCCGCGCTGTGTGTCACAAAGACATTCGTCCGGCCCAGTTCGGCACTCACGGTCCGCACGTCTTCCTGAAGCGTCTCGCGGGTCAGTGCGTCGAGGGCCGCGAACGGCTCGTCGAGTAGGAGCAGCGACGTGTCGCCCGCCAACGCACGCGCGATGGCGACGCGCTGCTGCTGACCACCCGAGATCTCCCAGATTCGACGATTCGCCGTGTCGGACAGGCCGACTCGCGCGAGGAGTTCCTCCCGTCGTGCCGGCCGATCCGAACGCGGCACGCCTGCGTACTTCAGGGCGAGGTCGACGTTGCCTCCGACGGTGCGCCACGGGAACAGCCTCGGCTGCTGGAAGACCACACCGGATGAGGTGCCGGGCACCGGCTTGCTCCCCGAAACCTCTACGACACCCGAGGCAGGGTCCTCGAATCCGGCGATCAGCCTCAGGAGCGTCGACTTGCCACAACCCGACGGCCCGACGAGCACGAGCACTTCACCGGGGTCGACCTCGAGGTCGACCGGTCCGACGGCCGTCACAGCGTCGTTGCCTTTGCCGTAACGCTGGGTCACCGCGCGCAGGCTGATGCTGCCTTCACCTTGCGCTGCAATGGGAGTCGACGACGCTTCGCCTTCGGTCACCGCAACGTCGACCTTCTTACCAGCGTCAACCTTGGTATCACTGTGCTGTGAGGACACCGGGAAGCCCCTTGGTGTAGATCGCGTTCTGGAACGTCGACAGCGGGGGCGCCGACGGGATCTGCTGTTGTTCCGCAAGGAATTCCGCGGCGCTGTGCAGGTTGTCGGCGACGTTGCCCGGCTTGCCGTCGGTGCCGAGCCACTGCGGCGAGGTCAGCTCGTCGTTCGTCAGGTAGATACCCTGCTTGAGCTGGTTGGCCGCGTCCTCGGGTGTCGTATTCAACTGTGCGGCAATAGCCTTGGCAGCCGCCTGCGGATCGTCGTGGATCTGCTTGTGAGCGCGCGCTTCCGCCTTGCGCCAGGTGTCGACGACGTCGGGGTGATCCTTCGCGAAGTCCGACGACACGACGCCGAGGTCAAGCGTCGGCTTGCCCCAGGTGGCCACCTCACGGCTGGTCACGATGGTCTTACCGGTCTTGCGCAACTCGTCGAGTGTCGGCAGCCAGGTGTAGACGGCGTCGACGTCTCCGCGCTGCCACGCGGCCAGCGATGCCTGCGGCTGAAGATCGATCAGATTGACGTCTTTGGGATTCACACCGGCGTGGTTGAGTGCGGCGAGCAGACTGTAGTGCGAGGTCGATGCGAACGCCGTCGCCACGCGCTTGCCCTTGAGGTCGGCGATCGAATTGATCCCGGTTCCGTTGCGCGCCACCAGCGCCTCGTTGTCGCCCGCGACGTCGAGGATGAACGCGACCTGGTAGGCAATGTTCAACGGCGCGGACAGTCCGCGCGCCACGGGGCTCGAACCGATTGCGCCGAAGTCGATCTGCTTCGCGACGAACGCCGTGTTGATGTCGGCGCCTGAATCGAACTTGGTCCATTTGACGTTGTAGTTCGGCAGCGCGTCCTCGAGCCACTTGTTGTTCTTCACGATCAGGTCACCGCTCGGGAAGGACTGGTAGGCAAGGCGAATCGTCGGCTTGTCGCTGTCGCCGCCGGACTTGTCGACTGAGCAACCGGTGAGCACGACCGCAGCCGAAGCGACGAGAGCACCGACCGTCACCCCCAGCGAGCGCAGCCGCGATCGACGAGCCTTGCTCGATGTCAGGAATGTCATTGTTGTTCAGGCCTTTCCGCGCCACGGCACCAGGCGGTGCTCGATCATCCGAAGTATTCCGTCGATGACAAGACCCGACAGTCCGATGAGGACAATGCCGACAAGCACGACGGGAGTGTTGTTGTAGTTGCTGGCGTCCTTGACGACGCCACCGATGCCGGGGACACCGTTGAACAGTTCCGCGGCGACGACCGACGAGTACGCGATACCGACCGACAGCCGGATTCCGGTGAAGGTTTCCGGTGCGGCAGCAGGGATCACGACGTCGGTGATCACCTCGCGTCGGCTCGCGCCGAGTGCGCGGGCGGCCTCGATCAGTGAGACCGGCGCGGCACTGACCGCAGCGGTGGTGGCCACCGCGGCCGGCGGCAGCGCGGCCAGTGCGAGCAGGGTGATCTTGGGTGCCTCGTCGATGCCCAGCCAGATGACCAGCAGGAAGAAGTAAGCGAGCGGCGGAAGGGCCCGTAGGAAGGTCAACCACGGTTCCAGCAGGCGTCGCACCCACGGGATGGAACCCATGACCAGCCCCAGGATCACGCCCGCGACCACACCGATCACCACGCCGACGAAGACGCGACGCAGCGTCATGTACAGGTGTTCCCACCAGTAGTAGCCGGCATAGCCGATGACACCGTTGTGGGTGGTGGACATGTCGATGAACGCCTGCCACACGGTGCCCAGGCGCGGCACGAAGGTCTCACTCCAGACGCCGCTGACCGCCACGAGCTGCCAGACAGCCAGGAACAGCACCAACGAGATCAGTGGCAGCCCGAGCTGTGCCGCGAGCCCACGCAGCCGCGACGATCGTGTCACCGATCCGGTGCCCGGTTGGTCGCCCTGCTGCTCGTCGGGCGTGATATCGACGAATAATGTCACCGTGCATATGTACCGGTTGACGATCGTTCAGCGGCGACTTTGCCTCAGCGAGAACGTAAGTGCCCGACGACTTGCCTTCGCGATGTCTCGGACTCCGGCCTCAGCCGAATGCCAGCCAGCCCGCGAGCCCGAGCCCGCCGAGGCCCACCGCGATCCGCAACGGTCCCGGCGGGAGGCGCCGCACCACCGGCGGGCCACACCAACCACCCACGAAACAACCGATCGCCATCGCCGCCGCGGCCGACCAGTGCACTGGGCCGGAGATCATGAAGATCACGGCGGCAACGGTATTGGCGATACCGAGCAACACTGATTTGGTCAGGGTGGCCCGCCAGAGCGGCTGGGCGGTGACCACCAGCGCCAGTGCGAGGAACATGATGCCCGCGCCGGCACCGAAGTAGCCGCCGTACACCGAGATCACCAGGGTCCCGAGAAGATAGGCCAGCGGCCGCTCCTCGGACTCGCCGATCACCAGCCGGCGTAACAGCGGCTGACATAGCAGCGCGATCGCGGCCAGCGCAACGAGATACGGCACCACCACCTCGAAAGCGCTTGGCGGCGTGATCAACAAGACGACGGCGCCGATGATGCCGCCGATCAACGCGGCAATCGAGCAGGCGATCAGCGGTCGCCGGTCACCGTCGAGCAGAACCTTCCCCGACCTGGTGAGGCTCCCGACACCGACGGTCACCAGCGCCACCGTGTTGGTCACGTTCGCCGCCAGTGGTGGGATACCCACGGCCAACAGCGCCGGATAACTGACCACCGACGCGAGTCCGGTGATGTAGCCGACCAGCCCCGCGGCGAAGCCGGCGAGCACCAGGAACAACAGGTCGAGGATGCTCACCGGGGTGTGATGGACCGTGCCGTCGGGTGCGGCTCAGTGCGCGAAATGCCGTGCGCCGGTGAGGTAGAGCGTGACCCCGGCCTCCGACGCGGCATCGATCACCTCGTTGTCGCGGATCGATCCGCCCGGTTGCACAACGGCGGCGACACCGGCGTTGAGCAGCACCTGCAGGCCATCGGGGAAGGGGAAGAAGGCATCCGACGCCGCAGCGCTTCCGGCCGCCCGGTCACCGGCCCGGTTGACGGCCAGATGCGCCGAGTCGACGCGGTTGACCTGTCCCATCCCGACGCCGACCGAGGCACCGTCCTTGGCCAGCAGAATCGCGTTCGACTTCACCGAACGGCATGCACGCCAAGCGAATTCCAGGTCGGCAATAGTGGCCGGATCGGCCGGATGGCCGGCCGCCAAGGTCCAGTTCTCGGGACTGTCACCCGACGCGTCGAGGATGTCGCGCTGCTGCATCAGCAGCCCGCCGGAAATCGGACGGATCTCGGCACCGGCCCGCTGTGGTGCCTGCGCGGCCAGGATACGAATGTTCTTCTTGCGCTTGAGCACCGACAACGCGCCGTCCTCGTAACCGGGCGCGATGATCACCTCGGTGAAGATCTCGGCGACCTGCTCGGCCATCGCCACGGTGATCTCCCGGTTGGCCGCGATCACTCCGCCGTAGGCGCTGACCGGATCACAGGCGTGCGCCTTGCGGTGCGCCTCGGCGATGTCGGCGCCGACCGCGATGCCACAGGGATTGGCGTGCTTGATGATCGCCACGGCCGGGGCGTCGAAGTCGTGGGCGCTGCGCCACGCGGCGTCGGAGTCGGTGTAGTTGTTGTAGCTCATCTCCTTACCGTGCAGCTGCTGCGCGGTGGCCAGGCCGGGCGCGGCGTCAGTGCCGACGTAGAGGGCTGCGGCCTGATGTGGATTCTCGCCGTACCGCAGCGTCGCCGACCGCGTCCACGTGGCGCCCAGCCAAGCCGGGAAGATACCGGCCGACGGTTGCGCATCGGCGGGCTCGGTGGGTGCGGTCTCCGGCGGTGCCACCACCGACGACATCCACGACGCAACCGCCACGTCATACTCGGCGGTGTGCTCGAATGCCTTGGCGGCCAGTCGTTTACGTTGATCCAGGGTGAACCCGCCGGCGGCCACCGCGTCGCGGACCGCGTCGTAATCGGTGGGGCTGACCACCACCGCGACCGACGGATGGTTCTTCGCCGCGCCGCGCACCATCGACGGGCCACCGATGTCGATCTGCTCGACGCACTCGTCCGGCGAAGCTCCCGAGGCCACGGTGTCGGCAAACGGATACAGGTTGACGACGACGAGTTCGAAGGTGGCGATACCCAGGTCGGAGAGCTGCTCGAGGTGCGACTCCTTACGGGTGTCGGCGAGAATGCCGGCATGCACGTTGGGATGCAGCGTCTTCACGCGTCCCTCCAGGCACTCCGGGAAGCCGGTCAGCTCGGACACCTCGATGACCGGCACACCCTCGGCGGCAATGGTTTTGGCGGTCGACCCGGTGGACACGATCTCCACTCCCGCGCCGTGCAGGGCGGTGGCCAGTTCGGCGAGGCCGGACTTGTCGTAGACGCTGATCAGCGCCCGACGGACCGGGCGCTGCCCAGCTGCCGTGGTGTTGGCTGAAGCTGACGGTGTATTCACGGAATGCGTGCCTTTCGTCCGGTGATGACCACGCCACGGGTGGCCACCTTGGCCACCACATCGGGGAGCAGCACCCGCTCCACCGACTTGATTCGTTCGTGCAGAGTGTCCTCGGTGTCGTCGGGTCCGACCATCACCGGGGCCTGCGCGAGGATCGGCCCGGTGTCGACCCCTTCGTCGACGAGGTGGATGGTGACGCCGGTGACCTTGACGCCGTGCGCCAGGGCGTCGGAGACGCCGTGGGCACCGGGGAACGACGGCAGCAACGCCGGATGCGAGTTGACGATGTGCCCACCGAAACGGCCGAGAAAGCTCGGCCCCAGGATCTTCATGAATCCCGCGGTGACAATCCACTCGGGGCCACGGCCGGCGATCAGCTCGGTCAACGCGACGTCCCACGCATTCCGGTCGGGGTAGTCGGCAACACGCACCACGTCGACGGGAACACCGGCTCGCTCGGCGATCGTCGCGGCCCGGCAATCACGGTCGACGACAACGCCGATCACCTCGAACGGGGCGTCGCCATGGGCGGTGTAGCCGAGCAGGGATTCGAGCAGGCTGCCGGTTCCCGACGCCATCACCACGACAGGTATCCGGGCGCCGGACACGGGATCGTCGGGCGCGTCGGTCACACAGCGAGCCTAGTGGGCGGCGCTGAAAGCCCGGCGATCGGGGCAGATCAGGTGCGGCCGATCAGATGCGACGACTACCCGGATCGGACGTGACCTCGTCGCGAGGTGCGGCGTCCAAGTCCAGGTCGTCGACGACGCCTACGGCGGTATCGCGGTCCTGGTCGGCCTCGTCCTCGTGGGTACGGTTCTCGTCGGTCTGGTCCTCGTCGGAAAGGTCCTGGTCCGCGCGGTCCTCATCGTGACGGTCGGCATCGACGAAGTCCTCGTCGATGTCGTAGTCCTCGTCGGCGTCGTAGCCCTCGTCGGCGTAATCCTGGTCGGCGTAGTGCTCGTCGGTGAGGTAGTCGTCCTCGAAACCGGCGCCGTCGAACTCATCGGCCCAGTCGTCGAAGTCGTCGAATCCGTGCACCCGCTCGCGCGCGGCACGCGTCGACGGCAGGCACGTGTGAATGAGTCCCACCACGAAGCCCACGACGAGGATCCAGCCCAGCGTGAACACGCCCGCGGATGTCACGTTCACCGCGGCGTCGCCCAGCTCGCCCAGCTCGCCGCCGGCCATCGCGGTGCCGATGACCATCAGTGTCGTCGCGAGGGCAGCGGCGACCGCCACCGAACGGAAGTTCGCCATCGGGTCGAGGTCGCGGCAACGCAGGGCGACGAACACCGCGACACTCATCGGCACGATCAGGCCGAGCAGACCCCAGTAGCCCAGACCGCCGTCGGGCAGTATGCCCAGCACCGGAAGTGGCGGTACCGCACCACCTCGAGCGGCGAACAGGTCGACCGATGCACCGCCGATGTGGGCGTCGGAGCCGACGAGGACGGCTGCGGCTCCGATGATCAGATTCGGCAGGTAGAGCAACGACATCACCAGTAAGCCGAGCATGCCGTCGAAGTCGTAGCCGTCGGCCATCAGCGCGCCGACGGTCCCCCAAGCCAGCACCAGTCGAACGACCACGAGTGCAGCGCCGGCGGCCAGGAACGCGATGACCGCGATGGTTCCGTAGCGCAGGCCACGTCGGTCGGCCGGACCGATGGCCAGGCGCGTGCCCAGTTGTCGGCGGCGATCCCAGGCGATACCCGCGAGCGCCGCGCCGCCGTGCAGACCAAGCGTGTAGCCGAAGGCGAGCAATGGGTTGGGGCTCTGGATCGGCAGAACCGACGATCCGTCCATGACCACCGCCAGCGAGATCGCGGTGACCAGCATCGGACCGCCGATGGCGGCCAGACCAACCGCGAGCAGTTCGGTGGGATCGGCGCGGTCGGCGGCGGCCGAGGCCGTCATCCGGGCGGCGCCGGCGACCACGATCATGGTGGGTAGCAGGGGCAGCACGCCGATGGTGACTCCGCTGACCGTGAGCGGGACCTGGTGCACCGCCAGCCAGAACCCGGCAACAGCGCTGCCCAGCCCGGTCAATCCACTCTGCGCCATCAGCAGTACCGCGAGGGCGATGACGGCTGCCGTGATCAGAACCGCGACCGGGATGGCGAACGCCACCAGAACCAGGGCCCGAGCCGCATGGTCGCCGGCTTCCTGGTGGGCGCGGTGTGCTCGCCGCGCGGCGCGCAGCCGCGATGCGAGGTCGTCGGTAATGGGAGCAGACATCCCATCGAGGGTGTCACGACCAGGTCGTCACACTGCTCCGACGCGCCGCACCAACCTCAGAAAGCAACTTGCGTCGCATCGGGCGTTCGCAGGTTCGGCCCACGTTGGGGGGTCTCCGACGTCCGGAGCGATCGCGAGCTTGGCACAACCTCGGTCAGAGCGACAGCCGGCGTCGATAATCTACGCGACCATCCCCAGACACCGAGCCTGTGCCAAGCACTCACGCCTTCGTCGACAGCCGGCCGCGCGCGGACGCGGGGCGAGCTTCCAGTCCCGAAACCAGGCAGCGAGCGGGTGCTACTCGATGAGCAACTGTGCTGTCAGCGACCCTTGGACTGCGGATCGGTTGTGCTGATCACGGTGGTGGCGTTGTCACCGGAGGTGTCGGTTGCCTTGCGGTCGGAGGCGCCCCGGTCAGAAGCCTTGTACTCGCCTGCCTGGTAGTCGGCGACCTTGTAGTCCGGCGACAACGGGTCGGCCGCCGACGCTGCCGATCCTGCCGGTTTGGCAGCGGCGTCGGTCGGCGAGCTCACCGACGGCGCCGGGGTGCTGTACAGCGGCGAACCCGATGGGGTGCTCAACGACGGGGCACTTGCCGACGCGGCGCTTGCCGCGGAAGCTCCGGCCGACGGGGCCTGCGCGTAAGCCGACGGATCGTACGACACCGACTGCTGCGCACCCGCCTTCTCATACGCAGCGGCACTCTCGTACGCACTGGCCTGTGCCTGCCCGTAGCCGCCCGCGACCTGCGCGGCCGGCTCGGCGGGGGTCACCGAAGGGGTGACAGCGGGAGTCGCTTCGGCAACCGCGGCGACCGGCGCATCGGCCGACGACGCGACCTTGACCACCTTCGCGTCGACCAGCAGCCAGAACACTGCGAGCGCGGCCGCGATGATGGCGAGAATCAGGAGCAGCAGACCGCCCCACGACGACTTGTACTCGACGACGTTGGAGCTGGCTTGGCTGCCACTCGAGTACTGGAAGATCATGACCAGGGCGCCGACCACCGCGAACGCGGCCACGACCGGCGTCACCCGGGCGTCGAGCTTGGGCAGTCGGGTGGTCAGCGCGAGGATGCCTGCGGTGACGATCAGGACGTACGGGCTGTTGTACGTGTCGAACACCTTGATGCTGAACTGGCTGATGGTCACCGCCGGCGCGAATCCGAGGAACAGCACCACGACGCCGATGACCCCGAGGGCCACGGCGAGGATCTGGCCGATGTTGGCGGGCAGGCCCTGACCGGCAGGCTTGGGGGCGGAGAAGCCGTAGCCCCCCGTCGACTGGTCGAGCGCGGCCTGATCGTATGCGGGCTGTTCGTACCCCGGCTGGCCGTAGGCCTGCTGCTCGTAGCCCGGCTGACCGTACTGCTGCCCGTAGCCCTGCGGGGTCTCCGGCTGGCCATAGGTGTAGCCGCCCTGCTGGCCGTAGCCCTGCTGCGGGTAGCCCTGGGGATAACCCTGCTGACCATAGGTGTAGCCACCCTGCTGGCCGTAGCCCTGCGGATAGCCCTGCTGACCATAGGTGTAGCCACCCTGCTGGCCGTAGCCCGCCTGGGTGGACGGCTGCTGGTTGTAGGCACCTTGCTGCCCGTACGGCTGGCCGTACTGCTGACCTGCGTCAGGTTGCTGAGGGTGGCCGGAACCACCGGAGGGGTAGGTCATATGGTTCTCCTGCTCAGATCGTCGCACCCCCATTGAGCGCGAGAAGCTCTCTGCCGACCCACGCTACCGAACGGTCAGTTCCACCGACACCGCACACCGCGCTCGGGTGTCACCAACTGTGCGCGCGACCCTGAGCCGCAAACCAGTCGATCAGTGACGGGTCGTCGACTGACCTGCGGTCGATGGCGACCTCCGTGCGCCCGGCCAGGATCGCGGTGATCGGCACCTCGAGCTTCTTTCCCGTGCGGGTATGCGGAATGCCGGGGGCCTCGATCACCTCGTCGGGGACGTGGCGTGGCGAAAGCCGCGACCGCACCTGCGAGGCGATCGTCGACGACAGGGCGTCGTCGAGCACCGCCCCGGGAACCAGCGTCACGAACAACGGCATCCAGTAGCCACCGTCGGGGCCGTCGACGCCGAGTACAAAGCCCTCGGCGATCTCGTCGAGACCCTCGACCACCTCGTAGATGTCGGCCGAACCCATCCGGATGCCGTGCCGATTCAGCGTCGCGTCGCTGCGTCCGTGGATGATCAGCGAACCTCGATCGGTGACCGTCACCCAGTCGCCGTGTCGCCATATCGGCGACGGTGGTGGCGTCTGCCACTCGTGGGAGAAGTAGGCGGCGCGATACCGCGAGCCATCCGGGTCGTTCCAGAACCCCACCGGCATCGACGGCATCGGGCCGGTGATCACCATCTCGCCGACCTCACCGATCAATGGCGTCCGGTCCGGCGCCCAACTCTGCAATGCCACTCCGAGGTAGCGGACCGAGAGCTCACCGGCGACCACCGGTACCCCCACCGATCCCCCGGCGAAGGCGGTCACCACATCGGTGCCGCCGCTGATCGAGGAGATCGGCAGTCCGGCGGCGACGTTGTCGTCGACCCAGGTGAACAAATCCGCGGCGAGGGTCGACCCGGTGCTGCCCAGAGTGCGTAGCGCCCGCAGATCATGGTCACGCCCTGGCCGCAGGCCCGCCTTACGCGACGCTTGCAGCTGCCCGGGGCTGGTACCGAAGAAGGTGACCTGCTCGGCGTCGAGGATCTGCCACAGACGGTCGGCGTCGGGGAAGAGCGGAGATCCGCTGTAGCAGACGATGGTTGAGCCGCACAGCAGTCC
This sequence comes from Actinomycetes bacterium, assembly GCA_023461275.1. Classification (GTDB taxonomy): domain Bacteria; phylum Actinomycetota; class Actinomycetes; order Mycobacteriales; family Mycobacteriaceae; genus Gordonia. The sequence goes on from JAEYMI010000002.1 coordinate 17,678, forward strand.
GGCGAGCTGGTAGTTCCACATCACCCAGCTCAGCGCCGTCTGCCAGAAGAACACGTCGTCCGGACCCAGATCACCGTGCAGCCCAGCGGCTTTGAGGTGTTCGAGCACCACGCCACCGTGGCCGTGGACGATGCCCTTGGGGGTGCCGGTGGTGCCCGAGCTGAACAGCACCCAGAGCGGATGGGAGAACTCCACCCGGACCGGTTCGAGTGATTGATCGGTGGCCGACGCGGCGTCGGCGAACGTGATCACGTTGTCCGACAACGGCTCCGGCTGCTCGCCGGCGCCGACGACGATGCGCGCCTTGAGACCGTCGAGCAGTCCGGCGAGTTCGGCGCTGTCGGCGGTCTTGTCGACGTTTTTACCGTTGTACTGGTAGGAATTCGCGGTGAACAGCACCTTTGGCGCGAGTTGTGCGAGTCGCCCGGCCGCTCCGGCGGGCGCGTAGTCCTGTCCACACCCCGACCAGATCGCACCCAGCGATGCGGTGGCCAGGAAGGCGATGACCGCTTCAGGAATGTCGGGCAGGTAGGCGGCGACGACGTCGCCCTTGCTCACCCCGACCTCCCGTAGCGTCACGCTCACTGCGGCCACCTGCCGCGCCAGTTCGCGCCAGGAGATCTCGCGTCGGGTGCCGTCCTCGTCGAGTCCGATGATCGCGACGCCGTCGCGATCGGTGTGCCGCAGGACCTGATCGACGTAGTTCAGCTTGATGCCCGGAAACCATTGTGCGCCAGGCATAGTCGGGTCAGCCAGCACATCGGTGTCGGCCGTGCCCAGCGGGCCGGCTGTCTCGTCGAGTCCGAAGAAGTCCCAGACGGCCCGCCAGAACTGCGCCGGATGATCGACCGAGAACTGCCACAGGCTCGGGTAGTCGTCGGCGGTGACGCCATGGCGGGCGGCCACGAGGTCCCCGAACCGATCCATCTGCGACTGGTCCGTCTGTGCGCCGGTCGCCACTGTGCCGGTTGTCACTGTGCCGAACCCGATGCGCCAGAACCCGATGCATCCGACAGCCCGAGGATGTCGACGGCTTCCGAGCGCATCTGTACCTTGCGGACCTTGCCGGTCACCGTCATCGGAAACTCCTTCACCACATGGACATAGCGTGGGATCTTGTGACGCGCGATCTTGCCTGCGGCAAACTCTGCGAGATCCTCGGAAGTGAAATCGGTTGCGCCGTCACGTAATCGAATCCAGGCCATCAGTTCCTCGCCGTACTTGCGATCCGGGACACCGATCACCTGTGCATCGAGGATGTCGGGGTGGGAGTAGAGGAACTCCTCGATCTCGCGCGGGTAGATGTTCTCTCCGCCACGAATCACCATGTCCTTGATACGTCCGGTGATCCGGACATATCCGGAGTCGTCCATCACCGCGAGATCGCCGGTGTGCATCCACCCCTCGGCATCAAGGGCCTCGGCGGTCTTGTCGGGATCGTTCCAGTAGCCCGTCATCACCGAGTAACCGCGCGTACAGAATTCGCCGGTCTCACCGCGATCGACGGTGTCGCCGCTCACCGGGTCGATGACCTTGATCTCCAGATGCGGACCCACCCGGCCGACGGTGCCCACCCGGAGTTCGAGCGGATCGTCGACTCTGGTTTGTGTTGATACCGGCGAGGTTTCGGTCATCCCATAGCAGATGGACACCTCGCTCATGTGCATCTGCTCGACCACCTTGCGCATCACGTGTTCCGGGCACGGCGAGCCGGCCATCACACCGGTGCGCAGCGACGTCAGGTCGAAGCGGTCAGCGCCGGTATTGCCGAGGAGACCGAGGTTGTCGAGCAGGTCGAGTTCGGCGATGAACATCGTCGGCACACCGTAGAGGCTGGTGCAGCGATAGTCCGATACCGCGGCGAGCGTCGCCTCCGGATCGAAGGCCGGCGCCGGAATCACCATGGCCGCACCGTGACTGGTGGCGGCCAGGTTGCCCATCACCATCCCGAAGCAGTGATAGAACGGCACCGGCAGACAGATGCGGTCGGCACTGGTGTAGTTCAGCAGGTGCCCGACGAGGTAGCCGTTGTTGCCGATGTTGCGATGCGAGAGGGTGGCACCCTTCGGGAAACCGGTGGTGCCCGAGGTGTATTGAATGTTGATCGGATCGTCGGGCCGCAAGGATCGCGCGATGTCGGCCAGCGCCGCGAGTTCGGTGGCATCCGGGGTGGCCAGCAGCGCCTCCCACTCGGCATCCTCGAACAGGATCACTTCGCGCAGATCAGGGCAGTTGGGTCGGGCCTGGGTCAGCATCGACTCGTACGCCGAGTCCTTGAACCGACGCGCGGCGAGAACCACACTCGTACCCGACTGGCGCAGTGCGTATTCGATCTCGTTCTGCCGGTACGCCGGATTCAGGTTGACCAGGATCGCCCCGATCTCGGCGGCGGCGTACTGGGTGATCACCCATTCGAATCGGTTCGGCGCCCACAACCCCACCCGATCGCCCGGACGTACACCCCGGCGCACCAAGCCGGCGGCCACCGCACGCACGTCACGATGGAACTCCGCGTAGGTCCACGTGCGGCGTGCCGCGGCGTCGATGAGCGCGACGCTGTCGCCGAACGCCTCGACGGTGCGAGCCAGCGTCGCACCGATGGTCTCCTCGAGCAGCGCTGGTTCCCGATCGCCTGCCGCGTAAGCTGATTCCGACATGGGGCGTTACCTCATCCGTAAGTTGTGTTGATGGGCGTTGGTCATTGACTCATGGGCGTGGCGCTACTGCTCGCCGCCGGCGGCCGCGGCCGCGCGGGACAGCACCGCTTCGGCCTGCCGCAGGACCGGTCCGTCGATCATCTGTCCGTCGACGCTGAAAACCCCGCGGTTGTCCTTGGCGGCAGCGAGAACCGTGTTCGCCCAGTCGATGTCGTCCTCAGACGGCCGGTATCCCGCTCGGATCGTCTCGACCTGCCCCGGGTGGATGCAGGCCGTCGCCGAGTAGCCGAGGGCAACCGCGTCGCGGACCTCCTTGGCCAGCCCGTCGACGTCGTGGATATCGAGGTGTACCGAATCGACCGCGAACTTCCCGTGGGCCGCCGCCGCGATCCGGACCGACGACCGGACGAACCGCGCGACGTCCCGGTACTCGCCGGGGCGGTTCTCGCCGGCGCCGAAACGGCTCGATTTACCGCCGAGCCCGGCCACCAGATCCTCGGCGCCCCACATGAGTCCGATGCAGTTCAACGTCGAGGCGATCTCGTTGGCGCGGATCGCGCCGAGCGGTGTTTCGATCAATGCGATGGTCTGCAGGGCCGTCTCGATGATCGACTCCGGTGACTCCGCCTTGGCCTGCATCACGACCCGATAGTTCGACTCCGCCACCGCGGCCAGATCGCGCCGGTAGTCTCCGGTCCCGGCCGGATTGATCCGAACGATGGTCCGATCCGGGTCGAGAGGGTGCGCGATCAGCGCCTCGCGTGCGGCGACGCGATCATCCTGTGCCACCGCATCTTCGAGATCGAGGATCACCACGTCGGCGCGTTCGGCGGCCTTCTGGTACCTGTCGGGCCGGTCAGCGGGGCAGAACAGCAGTGCCGGGCCGGGCGGGATCCATGCGTTGGCCAGCGCACTGGGCTCGGCCGGCGCGCTCGGATTCGCCTGCGGTGCAGTCGAGTAAGACCCTTGGGCCGGATTCATGAACGTCATTGATCACTCCTGATGGTCTCGCGCGACTCGCGTCGCCTCAGCTGTCTCGGTCGGACCCGTTCGCGATCCTCACCGCTTACGTACCAGCGTCGCACGTGCGGCACGCGCCACCACCACCCCGTGCTGATTACGACCGACGTGCACCAGGTTCACCACACCTTCACCAGGCCGCGAACGGGATTCACGCTTTCCGACGCATTCGGTCTCGGCGTAAAGGGTGTCGCCGGCAAACAGCGGGGCCGGAAAGGCGACCTCACTGAAGCCGAGGTTGGCCACCAGGGTGCCCTGGGTCAGCTGCGACACCGAGAGCCCGACGATAGTGGACAGGGTGAACATCGAATTGATCAGCCGCTGACCGTCGAATCCGGGTTGCGTGGCGGCGAACGCGGCGTCGAGGTGCAGTGCCTGGGTGTTCATGGTCAGCGTGGTGAACAAGACGTTGTCGGCCTCGGTCACCGTGCGGCCGGGCCGGTGCTCGTACACGGTGCCTTCAGCGAACTCCTCGAACCAGAGTCCGCGTTGCACAACGCGATTGGGCGGGTTGGTGGCGTCGGGTTCGCTCATGGTGTCGGGCCGGCTCATGCGCTGAGACCGAGTTCCCGGGCGATCAGCATCAATTGCACCTCGGTGGTTCCCTCTCCGATCTCGAGGATCTTGGAATCGCGGTAATGACGGGCCACGGGGTACTCGTTCATGAAGCCGTAGCCGCCGTGGATCTGGGTGCCCATCCGGGCGTTGTCCATCGCCGCCTCGCTGGCGATCATCTTCGCGATGGACGCCTCCTTCTTGAACGGCTTGCCGGCCAACATCTTTGCTGCCGCGTCGTAGTAGGCGGTGCGTGCCACGTGTGCGCGGGCCTCCATCCGGGCGATGGCGAACGCCACCGACTGGTACTCCCCGATCGGCTTGCCGAAGGACTGTCGCTGACCGGCGTACTTCACGCACTCGTCGACGCAGCCCTGCGCGACACCGGTGGCCAATGCGGCAATGGCGATGCGCCCCTCGTCGAGGATCGACAGGAAGTTCGCGTATCCGCGACCCCGCACGCCGAGCAGGTTCTCCGCGGGTACCCGCGCGTCGGAGAAACTCAGCGGGTGGGTATCCGAGGCATTCCAGCCGACCTTGTTGTAGGCGGGTTCGGCGGTGAAGCCAGGGGTGTCCGACGGCACGATGATCGTCGAGATCTCCTTGCGGCCGTTGTCGCGTACCCCGGTGACCGCGGTGACGGTCACCAGCGAGGTGATCTCCGAGCCGGAGTTGGTGATGAACTGCTTGGCGCCGTTGATGACCCAGCTGTCGCCGTCCTCACGAGCGGTGGTCGCCGTCGCCCCGGCGTCGGAGCCGGCGCCCGGCTCGGTGAGTCCGAAGCCGGCCAGGGCGCGGCCACTGACCAGATCCGGCAGCCACTTCTCCTTCTGCTCGGCGCTACCGAACTTGTAGATCGGCATCGCGCCGAGGCTCACGCCGGCCTCCAGGGTGATGGCCACCGATTGGTCGACCTTGCCCAGTTCTTCCAGCGCCAGCGCGAGGGCGAAGTAGTCGCCACCCATTCCGCCGACGTCCTCGCTGAACGGCAGGCCGAACAGTCCCATCTTCCCCATCTGGGAGACGACCTCGTACGGAAAGCTGTGTTCGGCATCGTGTTTGGCCGACACCGGTGCCACCACCGACTGCGCGAAGTCCCGCACGGTGTGGATCAGGTCGGTGTATTCCTCGGTCAGTTCCATCAGGTGTTCCTCTCCACGAATGCCAGCACCTGGCCGGCCGAGACCTTGTCCCCTGCAGTCGCCTTGACTGTCACCACCCCGTCGAAGGGGGCTTTCAGGGCGTGTTCCATCTTCATTGCCTCCACCACGACGACCGTTGCGCCGGCGGCGATCTCATCCCCGTCGGCGGCGGGGACCGCGACGACGGTGCCCGGCATCGGACTGGTGATCTCCCCCGCGTGATCGTCGGCGGCGGAGTCGACGAGTGCCCGCACCCGCTGGACCAGCCAGGTTCCTGCCGCGCCGGCCACCCACCAGCCGTCGGCGGCATCGTCGCGCGACACCGTGCATCGTCGGCTGATGCCGTCGACACAAACCTGCCGGTGGTCGGGTGTGGTGGTGTCCCAATCCATCTCGACCGGTCCCGACCACAGAACGCTGTCATCAGTGCGGTCGATGATCCTTGCCCTCGCGACCAGGTGCGGGCCGTGGGCCGTGGTCACCACCATCTCGGTGCGGACCACCCGTCGGTCCTGCGTCGGGTCGCCGGTCGTCGGATCATCGACCGTCAGGTCGGCGATCACCGGTGCCGGCCCGCCGATGCGCCAGCCGACTGCCGATTCCCATGCCGACGAGACGTCACGGGCGCCGATCTCGGCCAGCGCGACGGTCACCCATGCACCCGGATCGGGTTGTGGCCGAACATAGTCGACGACGAACCGGTCGAGCAGCGCGGTGTCCAGACGTCCCGCACGGACGTCGTCGTCGGCGAGGACTGCGCGGCAGAAGTCGATGTTGGTGCGCACCCCGAGCACGCGCGTGGCTGCCAGGGCGTCGTCGAGTCGGGCGATAGCCTGAGCCCGGTCGGCACCGTGTGCAATCACCTTGGCGAGCATCGGGTCGTAGTCGGTCCCGATGCGCAATCCCGGTCGCATCGCACTGTCGATGCGAATGCCGAGGCCGCCCGGTTCGGTCAGCGCGGTGATCTCCCCGCCGCTCGGCAGGAAGCCACGGGCCGGGTCCTCGGCATACACCCGGGCCTCGATGGCATGGCCGTTGAGGTGAATATCGTTCTGCTGCAATGTCAGTACTTCGCCGCGGGCGATCGCGATCTGCTGCGCGACGAGGTCGATGCCGGTGACCATCTCGGTGACCGGATGCTCCACCTGAAGCCGCGTGTTCATCTCCATGAAGAAGAATTCGTCGGACCGGTGGGCGGAGACGATGAATTCGACGGTCCCGGCGCCGGTGTAGCCGACGCTGCGGGCGGCGTCGCAGGCGGCCTCGCCGATCCGGGCGCGGGTCTCGGGATCGAGAAGCGCCGACGGCGCCTCCTCGATGACCTTCTGATGCCGACGCTGCAACGAGCATTCCCGCTCGCCGAGGTGGATGACGTTGCCGTGTTCATCGGCGAGGATCTGTACCTCGATGTGGCGCGGGGTGTCCACGAAGTGTTCGAGGAACAGGGTGTCGTCGCCGAAGGCCGAGGCGGCCTCGCGTCGGGCCGCGGCCAAGGCATCGGGCAGCTCGGCCGGGTCGTCGACGCGATGCATGCCCTTACCGCCACCACCGGCGCTCGGTTTGATCAGCACCGGGAACCCGACATCGCCTGCGGCGGAGATCAGTTCGCCATCGGTGAGGCCCGGCCGCGACAGGCCCGGCACCACCGGCACACCCCGCTGCTCCACCGCGGCGCGAGCGGTGATCTTGTCACCCATCGTGGCGATCGCCGAGGTCGGCGGCCCGATGAAGATCAGACCCGCCTGCGCCAGCGCGTCGGCGAATGCGGCGTTCTCCGAGAGGAATCCGTATCCCGGATGGATGGCGTCGGCACCGGTACGCAGGGCGGCATCGACGATGGCGTCGATCTTGAGGTAGCTCTGCGTCGCGGGCGCCGGGCCGATCCGGACCGCGACGTCGGCCATCCGGACGTGCTCGGCGTCGGCGTCGGCATCGGAATAGACTGCGACGCTCTTGATTCCAAGGGACCAGAGGGAGGTGATGATCCGGCAGGCGATCTCACCGCGATTGGCGATGAGGACCGTGTTGATGGTCCGCTTCGTCGTTGCGCGTGTGGTCATGGTTTGTAGTGTCGTGGGTTGTAGTGTCACTGTCTCACATCCTGAAGACGGCGTAGCCGGCGTCGGGCAGCGGCGCGTACCGGCAGGCCTCCAACGCGAGGCTGAGGGCGGCGCGAGTGTCGGCGGGATCGATGATGCCGTCGTCCCAGAGCCGGGCGGTGGAGTAGTAGGCGTCGGATTGCCGGGCGAACTGCTCGCGGATGGGCTCCTTGAAGCTCTCCTCGTCGTCGGCCGGCCATTGCTGACCCGATCGCTCGATCTGGTTGCGGCGCACCGTCGCCAGCGTGTCGGCGGCCTGCGGTCCACCCATCACCGAGATCCGCGCGTTGGGCCAACTCCACAGGAACCGAGGCGAATACGCCCGCCCGCACATCGAATAGTTACCGGCACCGAAGGACCCGCCGATCATCACGGTGAACTTCGGTACCCGCGCGCAGGCCACCGCGTTGACCATTTTGGCGCCGTTCTTGGCGATACCGCCCTGCTCGTAGGCTTTGCCGACCATGAAGCCGGTGATGTTCTGCAAGAACAGCAACGGAATTCGACGCTGATCGCAGAGTTCGATGAAATGCGCTCCCTTGAGCGCGGATTCGCTGAACAGCACGCCGTTGTTGGCGACGATGCCCACCGGATGTCCGTCGATGTGGGCGAATGCGGTCACCAGGCTGGTGCCATAGTTTGCCTTGAATTCGTTGTATTCGCCTGCGTCGACCAGGATTTCGATCACGCCGCGCACGTCGTAGGGGGTGCGCGGGTCGGTGGGCACCACGTCGTAGATGTCGGTTTGCTCGCGCGCCGATCGGGTGGGCACGGTATCCCACTGCGCCGATTGCCGCGGTCCGAGGGTGGCGACGATCTCGCGCACCTTGGCCAAGGCCTGTTCGTCGTTGTCGACGAGGTGGTCGGTGACGCCGGAGACCGACGAATGCATCGCTCCGCCACCGAGATCCTCCGCGGTGACATCCTCGCCGGTGGCCGCCTTCACCAGCGGCGGGCCGGCCAGGAAGATGGTGCCCTGGTCACGCACGATCACCGTCTCGTCGCTCATCGACGGGACGTAGGCACCGCCGGCCGTCGACGATCCGAGCACCGCGGCGATCTGCGGGATTCCGGCGCGGCTCATATTGGCCTGGTTGAAGAAGATCCGGCCGAAGTGGTCGCGATCGGGGAAGACCTCATCCTGCTGCAGCAGCATGGCGCCGCCGGAGTCGACGAGGTAGATGCACGGCAACCGATTGGCCGCGGCGATCTCCTGCGCGCGCAGATGCTTCTTCACCGTCATCGGGTAGTACGTGCCGCCGGAGACGGTGGCGTCGTTGGCGACGATCATGCATTCCCGGCCGACGACCCGCCCGATGCCGGCGACCACCCCGGCGGCGGGTGCCTTGTCGTCGTACATGCCGAACGCCGCGAGCGGTGCGACCTCCAGGAATGGCGACCCGACGTCGAGGAGCTTCTCGACCCGGTCACGGGGCAGGAGTTTGCCGCGGGAGACGTGACGCTCTCGCGCCCGCTCCCCGCCGCCGACAGCCACGCGGGCGAGTCGGGAGCGCAGCCGGTCGACGTTCTCGAGGTGGGTCGCACGCCAATCGGATGCGCTCGTCGCGACCCGTGCCGCTGATGTGGTCACCGTCGACCCTTTCAGTTAGTTTCGATTAACTGAACTGACTGTAGCGCACCCCTGTCCCGGGTGTCATCCACCTGTCATTGTCCACCCATACGTGACGGGGGTCACTGAATTTCGTAGGGTGGTATCGGGTCCGCCACCCATGGACCCGCAACCCGCCATGTCCGTCGGCATCACCCCTGCCGACGCGATCACGACACCGAAGGCCAGGTGAACCCATGACCCTCGCAGATGACCGAGCCGACCGAGTACGGCGCGATCACCATCGAGCAACGCCCCCGACGACCCGTCCGACCAGCGACTTCACGCTCGACGACCGCTACACCCGGGAATCCGGGCCGGTCTTTCTGGGCGGCATCGCCGCGCTGGTGCGGATGATCGCCGATCGCACCCGGATCGACCGTCAGCAGAATCTGCGCACCGCCTCCTTCGTCTCCGGCTACGAAGGCTCTCCCCTGGCGGGATTCGATCTGGAACTGCAGCGTCGACGCGCGTTCCTCGAGCCGTTCGACGTCGTCCATCGCCCCGGCCTCAACGAGGAGATCGCCGCGACGTCGGTGATGGGCACACAGTTGGCACCGACCGTCGGCCCGCTGGCTGCCGATCAGTCCGGCGTGATCCGTGACGGCGTCGTCGGCTACTGGTATGGCAAGGCACCCGGTCTCGACCGCGCCTCTGACGCCCTGCGGCACGCCAACCTGATCGGCACCCACCCCGACGGCGGCGCGGTCGCCCTCGTCGGCGACGATCCCGGCGCCAAGAGTTCGACGGTGCCGTGCACCTCGGAGATGGCGCTGGCCGACCTCTACATCCCCACGCTCTACCCCGCCGATTCGCAGGACATCCTCGATCTCGGCGTGCACGCCGCGGTGATGAGCCGGGTCAGCGGCGTGTGGACATCGTTGAAGATCTCCGCGCATGTTGCCGACGGCTCGTCCACGGCGGTCGTCGATCCGGCGAGGATGACCCCGGTGTTCGGCGAACTCGGTCGCAGCCCGCACGTGCCGAGCGGCCGACTCCTGGGTGCGAATCTGATGGAGCTGGAACAGAATCAGCTGACCACCCGCATTCCGCGTGCGCTGGCCTACGCACGACTCAACGGCATCAACCGGATCACGGTACGCAGCGGCGACGACCGCATCGGGCTGGTCGCCGCGGGCAAGACCTACCTCGACCTACGTAATGCCTTGCGGCTCATGGGACTCGACGACACCGACCTGCAGCGCCTGGGTATCCGCCTGCTCAAGCTGGGCATGGTCTACCCGATGGACCGCGAGATCCTGGAACGCTTCATCACCGACACCGCCGCCGGGCAACTCGACGAGGTGATCGTCGTCGAGGAGAAGCGCGACTTCATCGAAACGATGATGCGCGACATGCTCTATCGGCATCCGCGGGCGCCGCGGATCGTCGGCAAGGTGCATGAAGACGGCTCGACGTTGTTCTCCCGGTTCGGTGAACTCGACGTCGACGCCGTCACCCTCGGACTCGCGACTCGACTGGCGCGCACCCATCACGTCGACGCTGCGCAGGCGTGGCTCGACGAACGGTCGGCGCGCCACGCGCATACCCGGATCGACCTGCCGCTGGCCGTGCGCAGCCCGTACTTCTGCTCGGGCTGCCCGCACAACAGTTCCACCAAGGTGGCTCCTGGAACGCTGGTCGGCGGCGGAATCGGTTGTCATGCAATGGTGTTGCTGATGGACCCGCATCAGGTCGGCGATATCGCCGGCGTCACCCAGATGGGCGGCGAGGGCGCGCAGTGGCTGGGTATGGCACCCTTCGTGCCCGCCGATCATTTCGTGCAGAACATCGGCGACGGCACCTTCACCCACTCCGGGTCGCTCGCGCTACGCGCCGCGGTCGCCTCAGGTGAGAACATCACCTACAAGCTGCTCTACAACGGCACGGTCGCGATGACCGGCGGGCAGGATCCGGTGGGCGAGTTGAGCCTTGGGCGCCTCACCCGTCTGCTGGTCGCCGAAGGGGTCTCGCGCATCGTCGTCACCTCCGACGATCCGGCGCGCACCCGAGGTGCCGATCTGGCCGACGGTGTCGACGTGCGCGACCGCGGTGATCTGGCCGACGTGCAGACCGAACTGGCGGCGGTCCCCGGGGTCACGGTGTTGATCCACGATCAGCACTGCGCGGCGGAGAAACGTCGGAAACGCAAGCGCGGCACCATGTCCACCCCGACGCAGCGGGTCGTCATCAACGAGCGTATCTGCGAGGGATGCGGCGACTGCGGTGAGAAGTCGAATTGCCTCTCGGTGCATCCGGTACAGACCGAGTTCGGACGCAAGACCCGCATCGACCAGAGTTCGTGCAACCTCGACTTCTCGTGCCTGAAGGGCGATTGCCCGTCGTTCGTCACCGTGACGCCGGGTGAGCGGCCACCGGGTGGGGTCAGCAGTGACCTCGGTGCCGACGACATACCGACGCCGACGCGTGCCTCGGCGATCAGCCCCGACAACGACTTCACCATGCGGATCACCGGCATCGGCGGCACCGGAGTGGTAACGGTGTCCCAAATACTGGCCACCGCAGCATTTCTCGACGGTCACGCCGCTCGCACCGTCGACATGACGGGGTTGGCGCAGAAGGGTGGCGCGGTGGTCAGCGACATCAAGGTGTCGGCGTGGCGAGATACGGGAGAGCTGGGTTCGGGAGCCGATGGCTCGCCGGCACCGGCCGAGTACGCGGCGAAAGCCGCCGCCGACACCTGCGATCTCTATCTGGCGTGCGACTCGCTGGTGGGCACCGATCCGGTGAACCTGAAGGTGGCCGCCGCCGATCGGACCGTGGCCGTGGTGTCGACCACGCAGATCCCCACCGGCAGCATGGTCATCGACACCGCCGTCGGATTCCCGGCCCAGACGCAGGTGCACGAGGCGATCGATCGGCGCGTCGCCCGCGCCGCCTATCTGGATGCCGGTGCGCTCGCGACCGAACTGTTCGACGACGAGCAGTACGCCAACATGCTGATGGTCGGGGCCGCGTATCAGACCGGGGCACTGCCGATTTCGGCCGAATCGCTAGAACGCGCGGTGGAACTCAACGGCGTGGCCGTCGAGAAGAACCTGCAGGCCTTCCGGCGAGGTCGGCAGGTGATCGCCGATCCGGACACGCTCGCCGGCGAACTCACCGGTCCGGTCGCGCAGGCGTCGGAACCGAGCCCCGCAGCGCTCGACGTGGTGCGTCCGCTCGGACTCGACGAGGAGCTGACCCGCACGGTCGCGGTCCGCTTCGACGAGCTCGTCGAGTACGCCGATACCCGTTATGCACGTGACTATCTCGATGTGGTTGCCCGGGTCGCACACAGTGCCGGTGGCCCCGCGTTGACCGATGCGGTGGCCCGGAATCTGTACAAGCTGATGGCCTACAAGGACGAGTACGAAGTGGCCCGGCTGACCGCCGATCCGGAGTTCGCGGCACAGATCGCAGCGGATTACGGCAGCGACGCGCAGGTCGCGGTCCGCCTGCATCCGCCGGTGCTGCGGGCGATGGGCCGAACGGAGAAGATGGCCTTCGGCGCGCGGACCGCTCCCCTGCTGGCCGGTCTCGCCCGAATGAAACGGTTGCGCGGCACCAGGTTCGACCCGTTCGGGTACACCGAGATCCGGCGCACCGAGCGTGCGCTGATCGTCGAATATCGCACGGCGATCGACCGCGTGCTCGAGGCGATCAGTTCGCGATCGCTCACCGCGGAGCAGATGCCGACGGCGGTGCGACTGGCCGAACTACCCGACATGGTCCGCGGCTATGAAGAGATCAAGATGAACAATGTCGGTCGATATCGTGACGAGATGGAACGCCTGCTGGGCGAACTGTTCGGCTGACCCGTTCGGTCTGGTCTAATCACCCCGGTGACCGGACCAACACTGACCGGACCGACACTGCGTCGCACCCTCGGGCTTGCCGATGCCACCCTCATCGGCCTCGGCGCGATGATCGGCGCGGGCATTTTCACCGCACTGACCCCGGCCGCCGCGGCCGCCGGTTCGGGTCTGCTGATCGGCCTGGCCGTCGCGGCGGTGGTCGCCTACTGCAACGCGACGTCCTCAGCGCGGCTCGCCGCCCTCTATCCGGTCTCCGGCGGTACCTACGTCTACGGTCGTGAGCGTCTCGGGCCGTTCTGGGGGTACCTGGCCGGGTGGGGATTCGTGGTCGGCAAGACCGCGTCGTGTGCTGCGGTCGCACTCACGGTCGGGGTGTACGCGTGGCCCGCCTACGCGCATCAGGTCGCGGTGATCGTGGTGCTGGCCGTGACCGCGATCAACCTTGTGGGCGTACAGAAGTCGGCTCGGGTGACGACGGCGATCGTGGTGGTCGTCGTGGCCGTGCTGGCCGCGGTGGTGGTGTCGGCGGCGGTCTGGGGTCCGACGTCGAATTCCGGTGAGCTCAGCCGGTTGTGGCCGGGCTCCGACGTCGACGTGTACGGGGTGCTGCAGTCGGCGGGCATCTTGTTCTTCGCCTTCGCCGGCTATGCGCGGATCGCCACGCTGAGCGAGGAGGTCCGCGATCCGGAGCACACCATCGGCCGCGCGATCAGAATCGCTTTGGCGTTCACGCTGGTGGTCTACGCCGCGGTGGCGGTGACCTGCCTGTGGGTGCTCGGCCCGTCCGGACTTGCGAATTCGGCTGCGCCGCTGGCAGATACCGCGTCGGCGGTCGGGGCTCACTGGTTGACGCCGGTCGTCCGGGTGGCGGCGGCGGTGGCCGCGACCGGTTCGCTGCTCGCGCTCATCCTGGGTGTCTCCCGAACGACGCTGGCGATGGCCCGTGACCGGCATCTGCCGGCACCGCTGGCGGCGATCCATCCGCGGTTCGCGACGCCGCATCGCGCCGAGATCGCGGTCGGCATCGTGGTCGCGGTGGTGACCGCCATCGCCGATATCCGCTCGGCCATCGGGTTCTCGTCGTTCGGCGTGCTGGTGTACTACGCGATCGCCAACGCGTCGGCGTTCACGTTGCGGGCGCGGGGTTCTCGTCGGATCCCGATCGTGCCGGTCCTCGGTGCCGTCGGCTGTCTGATCCTGACGTTCACCCTGCCGTTGGCGTCGGCGCTCAGTGGGCTGGCCGTGCTGGCTCTGGGCGCGGTCTTGTACGGAATCCGACTGACCGTCAAGCACTTTCGCCCATCACGCAATCCGGCCGAGCCAGGATAGGATTCCCTGAGCCCCTTCAGGTTGTCTTCAGTGTGCGACGCGGAAACGTCTCCGGCATGACCACCATCGCGGGGCTACCCGCCCACCCGTTGTTCGTCCATCTCGCTGTCGTCGCGATCGCCGTCGCAGCGCTCTTGGCCATCCTCACCGCCATCTGGCCGGCCGCCCGAACACGCCTCGGGTTCCTGACTCCCTTGGTGGCCGTCGTCGCGCTGATCGTCACGCCGCTCACCACGTCGTCGGGCGAGGCTCTGGAGGAACAGGTGCCCAGGACTGCCGCGCTGCACCATCACACCGAACTCGGCGATCAGATGATCTACTGGGTGGCCCCATTGTTCGTGCTGGTGGTGCTGTTCTGGGCATTGCGTATCGACGCGGTGACCGAGCGTTTGCGTTTTCTCTCGACCGCCGACGCGCAGCGTTGGTCCGCGGTGATCCTGGGTGCCGGGTGCGTCGTCATCGGCATCGGCACGCTGGTGATGGTGATCCTCGTCGGCCACTCGGGTGCCCGTGCGGTGTGGGGCGGCTGACCCGAGCACATCCCGGCCGAGTACCTCTCGACAGCCTCGAGAACAGCAGCTAACGCATGTGGCCGGCGAGGCCGACCGCAACCCCGGCGCGGGTGTCGTTGCGATGCTCACCGGACGCCCGCTGGAAGGCTGCCATGTCGTGATCGGCCAGCGCCGTGATGATCCGACGATGATGCCCGACGGCCTCCTCGCGTCGCTCCGCCGCCGAGTAGTTCGCAGCGAAGTAGGAGTCCGACAACGACCAGAGACGTTCCACCTCGGACACGATCAGCTTCAGCGGGGACAGGTCCCACACCGCGCGGTGGAAATCGTGGTTGAGGTCGATGAAGCCGACCACGTCGCCGGTCTCCGACGTCGCGGCCAACTCGTCGTTGATCTGCTGTAACCGCGCCAATGCGGCCTCGTCGGGCCAGTGAATCGACTCGTTGAGCTCGTTCTCCAGCAAGGTGTGCATCCGGTGCAGCTGGTCGAGCTCGTCGACGGTCCGTTTGGCGACCGCGAATCCCTGGTTGGGCCGATGCGTCAATAGTCCCTGGTGGGCCAGCACCAACAACGCCTCACGCAGCGGGACCCGGGATACCGTCAGGCGTCGGGACAGCTCCTCCTGCCGGAGCTGCTCGCCGGGCAGCAGCTCACCCAGCAGGATCAATCTCCGCAGTTCCGCGATGATCCTGGCTGTCTGGCCGCCGTCTGCCACAACCGTCCCTTCTCGTCCGCCACTTCTCGTCGAAGGTGTTCGACGTGACAGTGTACGGGCCGAGGCGGGTTCGGCCGGAGCACCGCGCTCGGGGCGGTGTCCGGCGGCCACGGTCACGACTTGAGCCGGGTGAACACCTGACGGGCGTTGTCCTCGAAGATCGACCGGCGCTCTGCGTCGGACAGGAACCCGAATCCCTCGATGACCGGCTTGAGATCGTCGAAGGCCAGACCGGTGTCGGGGTTGGTGGCCGAACCACTGCCGGGCCGTTCGGTGCCGAACAGCACGCGCTCGGGGCCAACGGTTTTCAGCAGCAACTCCAGCGCCGGCGGATAGTGCAGCACCGTATCGAAATAGAAGTGGCGCAGCTTGTCTTCGAAGCGCGGAGCGTCGGGGCCGCCGTTGAGCAGCGGATGCAGATGCTCGGCCTGCCAGCGCCCGAGCTGGTAGGGCACCGACCCACCGCCGTGCGAGATCATCACCTTGAGTGATGGGAAGCGGTCGAACACCTCGCCGCGGATCATCGACAGGATCGCGATCGACTCCTCGGTGATGAAATGCTCACTGTAGGTTTCCCGTTGGGAGTAGCAACCCGCCGAATGAACATGCATCGGAACGTCGAGATCCACCAACTGCTCGAACAGCGGGTACCAGTACTCGTCACCGAGCGCGGGCGCATGGCCGGTGCCCTCGTGCGGATCCGGGTTGACCGACACCCCGACGAAACCGAGTTCGTCGATGGCACGGCGCAATTCGGGGAATGCCCGCTCGACCGGTTCGTCCGGAACGATCGGCAGCCCGGCGACGCCGGCGAAGCGGGTCGGGTGCAGTTCCACGGTGCGGGCGATCACGTCGTTGTTGGCCGCGATCCACGCGTCGACCAGCCGTGCCGGCTTCATCGAATGACCTTGGTAATACGTTCGCGGAGAAAGCAATTGGACGTCGGTGCCGACACCGTCCATGGTGTCGACGTTGCTCTGCGCACACTGCGCCAGCGCGTCGTCGCTGATCTTGGGCTTACCCAGGAAGTAGCCGCCGTCGGCCATCAGGTTCGCGCGATAGGCATAGAGGCCGTCGGGTGCGACGACGTGGGCGTGGGAGTCGATGATCATGGTGATACTCCTTGAGAAATGGGGCCGACGACGATGTGCCGGTGATAGTGGTGTTCGGCGCGTCGCGCCGGGTGGTCAGTGGCCGTCCAGGTAGGCGACGAGCTCGCACTGGATGAGCAGCGGATCGGCGAGCGGGTACTCCAGGGTGTGGCGGGCCGGGCGCGAACCCTCGTCGGGAAACATAGCCAGCCAGTACGGGTCGATGGCGGCCCGTGCTGCCCGATCACGAACGAAGAACGTGCATTTGGCGATGTCCTCGGTGCTGCCACCGGCGGCGGCGAGGATGGCGTCGATGTTGGCGAAGATCAGTGCGGTCTGTTCCTCGACGGTGGGCGGCACCTGACCGCTTACGGGGTCGAGTCCGTTGATGCCGCTGGAGGTGAGCAGCGGGCCCACCAGGGCGGCCTGCGGGATCGGTGCCTTGCCGTGGTGGAGGCCGGGCACTTCAATTGACTTGCGACTCATGAATTCTGCTCCTGGGTCAGATCAGCTGGCGTCAGATCGGCCGGTGTCAGATCGGCCGGTGTCAGATCGGCGAAGGTGCTGCGTAGGTCGCGCTTGAGGATCTTGCCGCTCGGGTTCTTGGGTAGTTCGGTCACGATCACCACGTTCTTCGGCCGCTTGTAGGGAGCGAGATGTGTTGCGCAGTGGTCGATCACGGCCTGCTCGTCGAGTGTGGAGCCAGCCTTGGGCACCACGGCCGCGGTCACCGCTTCCACCCACTTCGGGTGCGGCAGAGCGAATACCGCCACCTCGGCGACATCGGGATGCAGGTAGATCGTTTCCTCCACCTCGCGACTGGCGACGTTTTCACCACCGGTCTTGATCATGTCCTTCTTGCGGTCGACGACGCTGAGCCGACCCCCGTCGTCGAAGAAACCGAGATCGCCGGAATGGAACCAGCCGTTGGCGAAGGCTTCTGCGGTCTTGGCCTCGTCATGCCAGTACCCGAGCGTCGCCTGCGGGCTGCGGTGCACGATCTCGCCCACCTCGCCCGGGGGCACCGGGTTGTCGTCGGCGTCGACGACGATGGTCTCCACGTTGAGTACCGGGCGTCCCGCCGATCCGGCATGTGACTGCTGTTCCTCGGGCCCGAGGATCGTTGCCACCGGCGACAATTCGGTCTGACCGTAGAAGTTCCACAGCCGGACATGTGGCAGTCGGGCACTGATCTCACGCAGAATCTCCACCGGCATCGGTGACGCGCCGTAGTAGCCCTTGCGCAGTGAACTGAGGTCAGCCGTGTCGAACTCGGGTGCCCGCAGCAGCGAGATCCATACCGTGGGCGGTGCGAAGAACTTTGTCACACGGTGCTTTTCGATGGCGGCGAGCACATCGGCCGGCGCCGGCCCGGGCAGGATGATGCTGGTGGCTCCGAGGTAAACGTCGGGTCCGACGAAGCAATCGAGCTGTGCGCAGTGATAGAGCGGCAGCGTGTGCAGGTCGACGTCGTCGGCGCTCATCCCGCCGTCGACAATACTGCTGACGTATTCGGCCAGCAGTGCCCTGCTCGACAGCAGTACGCCTTTGGGCCGCGACTCGGTACCCGAGGTGTACATGATGCGGATCGGATCATCGTCGGCCACTGCCACATCGGGCGCCTCGCCGGGTTCGTCCACCCAGTCGGTGAACTCTTCCCATCCCTCGTGGTCCCCACTGCCACCGATGATGGCGCCGATGTCGATCCGGTGATTGATCTGCCCGAGTGCCTTTTCCGCGACGTCGTGCAGATCGGCACCGACGAGTATCCCGTTGGCCCCGCTGTGCTCGAGGATGAAGGCGACCTCGTCGGCGGTGAGCATGAAGTTGATGGGCACGAGCATCACACCGGTGCGTGCGGTTGCGTAGGCGGCGACCACGAACTGCCAGTTGTTCCGCGAGAGGATCGCCAGCCGGTCCCCGTGCCGAAGGCCGCGGCGATCGAGAGCGCCCGCGGTGCGGTCGACGGCGGCATCGAGTTCGGCGAAGGTGAACGTCCGGTCGGTGCCGATCAGGGCCGGCTTGTCGGGGAATCGGGCGGCTGACCGATGCAGCGTATCGGCCACCCCGTACCGACGTGTTCTGGTGACGATGTCGCCAGTGCTCGGGCCCTGAGTGCTCGTGCCCCGAATGCTCATCTGATCGTTGCTCATGCGAGCACCTCCTTGCGAAAACTGATGGTGCGCATCGTGTTCTGCAACACCTGCGCGGGATTGTCGGGCATCGCCATGGTGCGCCAGGCGACGTGGGCGTCCGGTCGCACGAGGATCGCCCCACCAGGTGAGACCTCCCGGATTCGGTCCCACTGTGGCTCGCCTGCCGAGTCGATCGACGCGAGCGCGATCACCGTCACCGGCACCCCGGCCACATCGACGGCGTGCTCCCACACCTGCGCTTCGAACGGGTCGACGAGCAAGGTGTGGCGGGCGTGATCGATGGCGTGGATGGTCGATACCCGTCGGCCGTCACGCAGGACCCAGGCATGCGGAAGGTGATGTCCTGGGCGGGTTGTGGGTGTGTAGTCCCGAAGCGGATTGTCCACTCGCGGTGCCTGCGTGCCGTCACCGACCACCGCGCCGGATTCGTAGACATAACCGAGTTCGACGTTGAGCTGGCTGTAGTCGTCGCCGTTGCCACCGACCGCGTCGGCGACGGCGCGCCGGCGCGCGTCACCGTCGGGTCCTGACGCCGACCACGCGTCGATCTGCGCCCAGCCGTCCTCTTCGGTGATGTCCTCGGTGAGGCCCAGTGCCGCGGCGATCCGTCGATGACCGCCGGCGTTCTCCAGCGAGTGGGCGACGTTGAACTCGCCCACCGGCCGACGTTCGGCGCCGTAGGTGTCCAGCAGGGCGTCATCGGCCTGCCCGCGCAGCACATGCGCCAGCTTCCAGCACAGGTTGTGGACGTCCTGTACCGCGGTGTTGAGGCCCAGCCCACCGGTCGGCGGGTGCCGATGCGCCGAGTTGCCCACCAGGAAGGCGTTACCCACCCGATAGCGTTCGGCGACAACCCCTTCGAAGGTCCAGTGGCTGACCGCCTGGATGTCGAACTCGAGATCGGGGATGCCCACGATGTCCCGGAAACGGGCACTGAGAGTGTCGATGTCGTCGGAATCGCGACTACCCATCGGGAATGCCTGATGAAATGCCCACTGCCTGGTCTGCGATCCCCAGGTGTCGGGTCCCATCGCGCAGATCGTCCCACGGAAGCCACCCTGACCCTTGGGGTCGATGAAGTAGTACAGCAGCACCTGCTCGTCGGTGATCCAGGGCGAGAGATCGGCGGTCACGTGCATCGTCACCATGTCCAGAAGTTCCGTCGGCCCCACCATCGGCACACCGAGCGCCTTGGTGATGGTGCGTCCACCGTCGGCTCCGATCACGTAGCGGGCGTGCACCTTTCGGCTCTCACCACGGCTCACCACGTGCACATCGAGTTCCACGCCGTCCCCGCCGGCATCGATTTCGACCACCTCGTGCCCGAAGAATATTCGTCCCGGACAGCACTTTTCGGCGTGGTCGGCCAGCGCGCGGTCGAGTCGCATCTGCGGCACGTTCGCGTAGGGGTTGGGACTGGCGGCCGCGTAGCGTCCGGCGTCGGGCCCACCGCCCCAGGCGTGCATGTGCCCGATCTCGCGACCCTGTCCGGGGCGTTCACCGCCGAGGGAGGTGTACCAGGCGACGCGGTGCCATCGGTCGTCGGGTGGAGACATCGCGTACACGTCCGCTGCGACACCGAGATCGTCGAAGATCTCCATGGTCCGCTGGTTGAGCAGATGTGCCCGCGGCAGCGGGGACGTCGAATCACGACGTTCGAAAAGGGCGACATCGACGCCGAGAGCGGCCAGTTCGATGGCGGCGGTCAGGCCGGCCGGGCCGGCACCGACGATGGCGATCTCGACCTCGGCCGGGATGGTGGTAGTGGTCATCGAATCACCTCAGGTGTTTGTAATGCGTGATATCCGTGCGTGTTTCGGGCATCGACGAGCCGTGCGCCGCCACGCACCGCAGTCCGGATTCGTTCCTCGGCGTCGCGTACCGCGATCGCGGTCGCGACCACCTCCTCGAGTCGGGCGGCGGGGATGGCGAGCACTCCGTCGGCGTCCCCGACCAGCCAGTCACCGTGTTCCACGCGCACTCCGCCGATGGAGACCGGGACGTTGTAGCCGTCGACGCGGACGCGGTCTTTACCGGTACGCATCCATCGGGATCGGCTGTAGACCGGGTAGCCGAGTTCGACTGCGCAGTCCGAGTCCCGGCACACACCGTCGATCACGGTGCCGGCCAGACCGGTGTGCGCGGCGGTGGCGGTGAGCAGGTCACCCCAGACGGTGGTGTCCAGGCGGCCGGCGTTGTCGAGGACCACCACGGTGCCCGGCTCGAGGTCGTCGATGTAGTCGCCGACGGTGCCGTGGTCGTCACCGACGGGCACGTACCGGACGGTGAACGCCCGGCCCACCAGCCGACTGTTGCGGTCCAACGGAAGCAACCCGGCGCACTGTCCGTTGAGTCCGTGCTTGTCCAGGGCGTCGCTGAGGTGGCTGGTGTCCAGTCCGGCGAGCTCGGTACGGAAGATGTTGTCGTTCATGGCCTCACACTGCTTTCCAACATGGATTCGTAATCGGCGCCCATCACCGACGCCATCGATTCACCAGCTCGTACCCTGCGGAGCATCTTCGCTTCCTTGGCGACGATGCGTTCGGCTGCGCCGATGATCTCGGCGGCACGACCGGCGGGAATGAACACCACGCCACTGGCGTCGGCGATGACGAGGTCACCGGGCGCGATGTCGATTCCCTCGACCGTGACCGGAACATTCCAACCGCGTTCGACGATCCGCCCACGCGCGGTGACCGGCACCGATGTCCGGGCGTACAGATCGAGACCGAAGGACCGCGCCTCATCGAGGTCGCGCACGGCCCCGTCGACGATGACGGCCTCCACGCCACGTTGACGCGCGCCGGCCGAGAGAACCCCACCCCAGCCGGCCACCTTGGTGCGCCCGTGATGTGCCACCACGATGACCGTCCCCGGCCCGGCGGCGTCGACGGCCGCGGTACCGAGGTGTCGGGGTCGGGCGTCGGGGGCGGCATCGGCCGAGCCGGCAGGCACCAGATCCGCAGACACCAGATCCACGGTGATCACCGCGCCCGCGATCCGCCGATTGCCGGATACCGCATGCAAACCGGTTGTCGCGCCGGGAATTCCGGCGGCATCCAGAGCATCGGAGACCGCGCAGGTGTCGAGCGCGGCGAGCCGTCGGATCAGGTCGTTCATGACCACAGCCCGAACGCCAGGCCGATGCCGGTTCCCGCGAGACTCCGCCACGCCGGGATGTATGTGCTCCACCGATGGGTGAGGTGCCGCCCGGCGCCGGCTGCGGCGATCCAGTTACGCACTTCGGAGGTGCCCGAATTCAGTTGCTCCACCGGAAGTTTCTGCAGCGCATCCTCGTTGTGGGTACGCATCGCCTCCAGGATCTCGCGATCGAGTTCGTCGTTGACCACGAAGTGACTCAGACCGCCCGACGCGATCACCGCGACCCGCAGGTCACCCGGCATCGAATCGACTGCTTCACGCAGCGCCTTGCCGAGGCCGTAACACCGCGCGGGGGTCGGCTGATTGGGCGGGTAATAGGTGTTGATCAGGATCGGGACCATCGGAATCGTGATGCCGGAAAGCATCTTTCCCACTACCCAGGCGAACGCGTGGCCGAATCCGCCCTCGGTCTCGGTTTCCGAACTCGTGGCGATGTCGAAATCGCGGGCGATGAGTTCGTTGATGATGTGCAGTGCCGCCTGCGGGTGAGCCGGATACGACGACCCGTCCATGCCCAGGTTGAGCTGCACCTCGCTGAGCATCGGCTCGCCATAGTCGATGGGCTTGTGGGTTTCGATGGTGTCGCCGTAATAGATCGCCATCGCCGGCTGATTGCGTGCGGTGAACAGTTCCTCCTGATCATCGCCGATGACGAGCAGCAGATCCGGTTGCAGCGCAATGAGATCGGCACGCAATCGGTCGATGCACTCCATCGCCTCGCCGAACTTGGCATTCCAGACGTCCATGGTCAGCTCGTCGCGGTAGCGGTCACCCGCTTCGGCGGCCAGGTCGTCGAAACTGCGAATGTTGCCCGCGACGTCGCGCAGTTCGGGATTGTCGGCGTCATTCTGAGCACGTAGTGCCCACATCTTCTCCGGCTCCATGCCCAGCACGGGGCTGTGCGAGGTGCCTGCCATCGCCACGATCGAACTCATCGGATTTCCTTTCTCAGCGCGCCGGCAGCGAGTAGAGGTCGAGCGTCGTCGCCCCAGCGCGAATGCGTTGAATGATTGCTTCTTCCTTGGCTTCTCGTTCACGGCCGGCGGCCAGTACGGCCGCACGATCGTCGGCCGGGATCACGACCACGCCGTCGGCGTCGGCAACGACGAGATCGCCTCGGTTGACCCGAACGTCGCCGAAGACGATCGGTTCGCCCAGCGAGCCGGGAGCGTCGGGGTCCTTGATGGTGCCGCGGATGCAGATCGACGAGGAGAAGACCGGCAGCCCCACTTGTTCCAGTGCGCGGACGTCGCGGACACCTCCGTCGATGACGAGTCCGGCAAGTCCGCGGGCGGCGGCGGCCTCGCTGAGGATCTCGCCCCAGTAGCCGAACTCCTCGGCATCCGACGAATGTGCGCCGGTGACCGCCACGACGAGCACCTCCCCCGGGCGTGCCGTTGCCACCGCGCGGTGCAACCACAGGTTGTCGCCCACCGGGCACAGAACCGGGAAGGCTGGAGCGGCGAGGTAGGCGTCGCGATATGCGGGGCGCAGCCGGGCCGGCAGTGCACCGGTCCGGCCGGCGGCCTCGTGCAGCGTCGCCGAGGCGAGAATTCCAGTCATATGCGACTCCGTGATGTGAAGCTCTGCGAGCACTGTATGTGACTCACCACACGGTAGATGAATGCAAGATTGAATGCAATAACCCGATTTGTCCGACTCTGAGGCTCTTGCATTCAATATTGAATGTGATCTAGTCTCCAAACACTCACCAAAAGTGAGTCACCTCACTAACGTGACCACTCACCCAGGAGACGGAGCCCCACGTGCCGATCACCGACCTCAACCCGACCGTGTCACCCACCCCCGCGTCACCCACCCCCGTGTCACCCACCCCCGCGTCGCTCATCCCCGCGGCGTCGGCCGACGGACTGACGTTGCGCGTGACTGCGAAACGGCTCATCGCCGACGGCGTCTGCGAGCTGACCCTGACCGATCCCGACGGTCTGCGACTGCCCGACTGGTCGCCGGGTTCACACATCGACGTGATCCTTCCTGGTGACGTCGTCCGGCAGTATTCGCTCTGCGGCGACCGGTGGGATCCGTCGACCTATCGCATCGCCGTTCTGCTCGAACCCGAAGGTCGTGGCGGATCGACTTACATCCACCACGCGCTCGCGGTCGGTGACCTCCTGCCGATCGGTGGTCCCCGCAACAACTTTCATCTCACGCCGGCACCTGCGCATGTGTTCATCGCCGGCGGAATCGGCATCACACCGATCCTGGCGATGATCCGACAGATCGGTTTCCTCGGCAGCGAGTGGACGCTGCACTATGGCGGCCGTAGTCGCGCATCCATGGCGTATGCCGACGAACTCGCCGATGATCCCCGTGTGCGGCTACGGCCCGCCGACGAGTACGGACTGCTGGACATCGACGAGGCGATCGCCGAGTCCCCCGACGACGCGGTGATCTACTGCTGCGGGCCAGAAGCGCTGTTGACGGCGGTACAGACCGTCGGTGACCGTCTGCAGCCCGGCCACGTGCACATCGAGCGCTTTGTTCCCCGGGAGATGTCAGCACCGGTGCGCGACAAGGACTTCGAGGTCTGGTGCGATCGGTCACGCACATCGGTCACGGTCACGCCGGACACCTCGGTGATCGACGCACTCAATGCTGCTGGGCTTTCGGTGTTGTCGTCGTGCCGACGCGGGGTCTGCGGGACCTGCCAGACCGACGTACTCGACGGAATCCCCGATCACCGCGATTCGATCCTCACCGACGACGAGCGGGCCGCCGGCGACTCCATGCTGATCTGCGTGTCACGCTCGTGCACCGACCGAATCACTCTGGATCTCTGACCTTTTCATCAGCACACTGCACCCGCACGACTCACCAACACGACTCCCCCTTCATCACCACCGGAAGCGACGACCGATGACATCAACCACCTACCAACCGCCCACCAGTCCCGCGTCGGACACCACCCCGATCATCGACGAGGACCCATTCGGACACGAGATCCTCACCGAGCCATACGACTTCCACCGCACCCTGCGTGAGATCGGCCCGGTCGCCTTCCTGCCGCAGTACGGCATCTATGCAATGGGCCGATACGCCGAAGTTCATGCGGCGCTGACGGATTGGCAATCCTTCCAGTCCTCGGCAGGAGTGGGCTATGCCAACTTCCGCTACGAAGAGCCGTGGCGCCCACCCAGCGTGCTGCTCGAATCCGATCCGCCGGTCCACGATGCGCCACGCCGGGTCCTGTCGTCGATCCTGAGTCCGCAGGCACTACGACGGTTGCGGCCGCACTGGGTGGCCGACGCCCAGCAGTTGGTGAACGACCTGCCCGAAGGAGAACTCGACGGCGTCGCCGACATCGCCCGAAAGTATCCGCTCCGGATCTTCCCCGACGCGGTCGGGATCGGACCCGACAACCGCGAAAACCTGCTCACCTTCGGCGATCTCGGTTTCAACACCTTCGGACCGCCGAACGACCTGATCCGCAACGCGGCCGAGATCTTCCCACCGCTGGCCAAGTGGATCCACGCCAACACGGCTCGAGAAGTCCTGGCCTCCGCCGTCTATCAGGATGAGCCGACCTTCGGCGCCCTCATCTGGGCGGCCGCGGATCGAGGCGACATCCCCGCCGAACATGCACCGCTGGTGGTGCGTGCGTTGCTCTCGGCCGGAGTCGACACCACGGTGACCGGTATCGCTGCCGCCCTGCTGTGCTTCGCCCAGAATCCTGATCAGTGGCAACGCATCCGGGAGAATCCGGCGCTGATCCGGGTGGCCTTCGACGAGGCGGTTCGACGCGAGTCGCCGGTGCAGGTCTTCTTCCGAACGGCGTCCCGGCCGGTGATGGTCGGCGATGATCTCATTCCCGAAGGTGTGAAGGTCCTGCTGTTCCTCGGTTCGGCGAACCGCGACCCACGAAAGTGGGACGATCCGGACCGCTTCGACGTCGGCCGGGATCCGTCAGGGCACGTCGGATTCGGCATGGGTGTCCACCAATGCGCCGGCCAGCACGTCGCCCGGCTCGAGGCCGAGGCGATCCTGACCTCACTGAGCCGGCGGTTCTCCCGCATCGAACTCACCGGAACGCCTACCCGACATCTCAACAACACCCTGCGCGTTCTGGAGACCTTGCCGATCCGATTGACGGAGTGAGCGGGCAGTTCGCTCACCGGGGACGAGGGCTCGAGCCTAGTGCGACTCGACCCGACATCCCAACGCCGCCAACGCCATCGACGTCAGGAGCTCACGAAGTCGGTTCTCGTCGAAGGCGGGTAGTCGGGGTGAGGAGTTGAGGAGGCCGAACATCGCGTGCACCCGCACCCGGGCTTCGGCTCTGGTCAACGTGGAACTCACCGAATCATCCAGCGCCAGAAGGACATCTACCCACTGCTCGACGTAGCGTCGCTGCAACAGACGAACCTCGTGGTTGGCCTCGGGTGTCATCGACTGCAGATCCCGATCCTGCACGACGATCAGATCGGGTTTGGTGACCAGCACGTCGATGTGGAACTCGATGAGTGCGCGCAGCGTCTGCTCGGGGTCGAGGCCACGGGCGACGACCTCTGCCCCGCCGTCGTGCAACCGTCGGCTGATGTCGAGGAGCATCTGATCGAGAAGGTCGGTCTTCGACGAGAAGTGCCGATACATCGCGGGGCCACTGACCCCGACCGCGCCGCCGATGTCTTCCAGGCGGACGCCGGAGAACCCACGCTCGGCCATCTGTTTGGCGGCGGCCTCCAGCATCTCCGCGCGACGTGCCTGTTTTGCCTGGCCACGGCGCGTGCTCGCCTTGGGAAGATCGTCGGACAGCGTCATGATCTATCGAACATACCGCCGGGCGGGCGTGCCACCCAGCGTTCGGCGCAACGCTACGGGTTCCACCGATCCGGCGTCGGCCGGCTCACCAGCCGTCGATGTGCAGCACGTCGTCGAGCGGTTTGCGGGGTGCGGGCTTGAAGGTGTCACCCGTGTAATAGGCCACCGGCAGCAGCACACCTTGGCGGACCTTCGGCGGAATGCCCAGCAGCTCAGCGATTTCGCGCTCGTAGTTCAGGTGCAGCGTCGTCCACGCCGAGCCTAGGCCGCGGGCGCGAAGGGCGAGCTGCAGGCTCCACGCGCCGGGCAACAGCGACCCCCACAGCCCGGCCTGGTTGCCGTCGGGCAGTTCGTCGCCGGCGTAGATGGCACCGATCACCAGAACCGGAACCTGCCCCATCACATCGGCCAGGTACTGGGCGCTCGACGCCACGCGGCGCGCGGTGTCGTCGGCGAGTTGGCGCTCGGCGGAGTAGGTGGCGAATGAGCGCGCGTAGTACTCGGCGACTTTCGCCTTGAGCTCTGGATCGGTCAGGACAATCCAATGCCAGGTCTGCGAGTTGCTGCCGGTCGGCGCCTGCAAGGCCACCTCGAGGGCCTCGCGCACCACCTCGATCGGCACCGGTTTCTCCAGGTCCAGACGTTTGCGCACCGACCGGGTGGTGGTCAGCAGTTGGTCCGGGTCCAGGGGTAGCAGCTCGGTCACGGAAGTCTCCTCAGATCGACGGGTGAGTCAGCGCGGTTGCGTCAGCGGTGCCGAGCGCGGCGCGCCAACCGGTTCCCAAAGTACTGACCGGCTTGGACCAGGATCACCAGAAGCGCGATGACCACCACCGTCAGCTTCCAGTCGAACTGTTGATAGCCGTACTGGAAGGCGAAGTCGCCAAGGCCGCCGCCGCCCACGTAGCCGGCCATGGCCGACATGTCGACGATGGCCACGAAGATGAACGTGTAGCCCAGTACCAGAGGCGCGAAGCCTTCGGGCACCACGATGCTCAGCAAGGTCCGCAGTCGACTCGCACCGGCAGCCCGCGCGGCCTCCACCACCCCGGGATCCACCGACACCAGGCTCTGTTCCACCACGCGCCCGATGACGAACATCGCCATCACCGTCATCGGGAAGATCGCCGCCTCGGTTCCGATCCGGGTGCCCATCACCGCCTTGGTGACCGGTGCGATCGCGGTGATGAAGATGATGAACGGGATCGGGCGGACGATGTTGACGATCACGTTGAGGCCGTTGAAGATCCACGCGTTCGACCACAGATTTCCCGGACTCGTCGCATAGAGCACGACACCGATCAGCAAGCCGAGGAGGCCACCGATGATCAGTGTCACACCGACGAGTTCGATGGTCTCCCAGATGGATTGGATGAGCAGCGGTCGCAGTTCGGGACTGAGAACCCGGGTAAAGCCTTCGTCGGCGGCCAGCAGCGCGGTGCTCATGCAGCCACCTGCCCGTGGACGACGACGCCGTCGAGCCTGCCCGCCTCGTCGAGAACCGAAGCGACACCGCCGGGCTCCCCGGTGATCTCGTAGGTCAGCGCACCGAAGGGTCGTCCGGCGAGGTCGGTGATGCCGCCATGGATCACCGTCGACGATGTCCCGTATCGAGTTGCCAAGGCCGGCAGATCGATTCCTGCGGTGGCGCGATCCCGGATCGAAACCGTCACCAGGCGGCCGGCGTGCCGGTCGCGCAGCGTGTCGAGCAGGTCGCCGTCGGGCACTCCTGCGACCGCATGCCGGATCAGGCCGCGGGTGACCTCCGACGACGGCCGGTCGAATACGGAATAGACGTCACCGTGATCGACAAGTCGACCATGATCGAGGACCGCCACCGAGGCGCACACCTCCCGGACCACATCCATCTCATGGGTGATCACGACGATGGTGGTGCCGAGGTCGGAGTTGATGCGGCGCAACAATTTCAACGTGTCGGCGGTGGTCTGCGGATCGAGTGCGCTGGTCGCCTCGTCGGCGATGAGGATCGACGGAGACGATGCCAGCGCACGTGCGATGCCCACGCGCTGCTTCTGCCCGCCGGACAGTGCGGCCGGCCACGCCGACGCCTTGTCGGCGATGCCGACAAAGTCGAGAAGCTCGTCGATTCTGCTGCGCCGCCGGCCTTTCGGGACGCCCGCCACCTGCAGGGCGAAGTCGACGTTGCCGGCGACGGTGCGGGAGTTGAACAGGTTGAACTGCTGGAAGATCATCCCGATGCCGATGCGCAACCGGTTGAGTTCGCGTTCCGACGCCGAGCTGTGATCGTGTCCATGGACGAGAACGCTTCCGCCGGTGGGGCGTTCGAGTCCGTTGATCAGCCTCGCCAGCGTAGACTTCCCCGCGCCGGACGGACCGATGATCCCGACGATCTCACCGGCGCCGATGCCCAGATCGATCCCGTCGAGCACCGGCGGCGCGTCCTTGCCGAACCGCTTCGAGACGTTCCGGAACTCGACGGCCAATCCGGATCCGGCAGCAGCTGATGGGGCCTCAGGAGCCATCGGTGGTGACCGACGCTTGCAACTGCGTCAGCGTCTGCTGCAGGTCGGCGGGTGAATTGTCTTTGATGACACCGGAATCGCCCAACGACTTCTTGACCGCCGCGATCACTTCCGGATCGTGGTAGATCGTCACCAGCTTCGCGTACGTCGGGTTGTCCTTGTCGGCTTCGCGCGCCACGAAGGCGTTGATGTACGGCTTCGACGACGCGGCGTTCGGGTCGTCGGAGGCGATGATCTGCTGCTTGGTCAGCTTCGCCGAGGTCGCATAGTTGTTGTTGACGATCGCGGCGTCGACCGAGTCGAGGTTCGCGGCGGTCTGTCCGGCGTCGACGGCGATGACCTTGACCTTCGATCGCGCCTGGTCGATGTCGGCGAGGGTGGAGAAGGCGTTGCCCGGCTTGGTGAGCGTGATGAGCTTGGCCTGTTCGAGGACCAGCAGGCCACGCGCCTGATTGGTCGGGTCGTTGGGGATCGCGATCTGTCCGCCCTGCGGGATCTGATCGACCGAGGTGTAGCGCTTGGAGTACAGCGGCAGCGGGTAGACCGCGGTTGCGCCGATCGGGACCAGGTTCTGCTTGTTCTTCACGTTGTAGGTCGCCAGGTAGAGCAGATGCTGGAACTCGTTGAGCTGCAGTTCCCCTTCTGCCAGCGCCGGATTGGGCTGGTTGTAGTCGGTGAAGTTGACCAGCTCGACATCGATGTTCTGCGCGGATGCCTTCTGCTTGAACACATTCCAGTACTCTTCGGACGCATCGGCGACGCCGATCTTCACCGTCGACGAGTCACTTCCGCCACCGCAAGCCGTGAGTACCGATCCCGCGACGACGAACATGAACAGGACGGCGAGCACTTTCGACCGCACGATGACCTCCCGAGAATCTTTGCGACAACTCTGGAACGCTAACGCGCGCAGACCCCGTCGCCGGCCGGCCTGCAGTCACATCAGCGCGCCGTTGACGCTCTCACCTGCGAGTACACCCCGCCAGCCAATTGCGTTCACACTGAACAGAAGTCGCTCACGCTCGACGCCCGGGTCACCTCGGCCAGGTGGTGATGGTTTGGCCGGTTCTCGGGTTACGCCAGATGACGGTGCGGTTCTCGCCCATGCGGGGTAGCCACAATCCGAAGTGTTTGCGGTGGTGATCCGGGGTGCACAGTGGGATGAGGTTTTCGCGCACGGTCCAGCCACCGTTGACCGGATGCTTGTGGTCGAACGGTTGTAGGTGGTCAAGTTCGCATTGTTCGGCGGGTCTGTCGCAGTACGGATATCGGCAGTAATGATCGGTCGCGTAGATCTCCTCGCGCAGGCGTCGGCTCGGTTTGTACGTGAGCGCGCCGGGTGGTGGTGCGCCCCGCGGGCGAGACGGGTCAGGTGGCGGGTCGGGCGGTCGGGGTTCACGCATGACGATGGTCGCGATGCCCCGCTGATGCAGCTGGGTGGCGTAGGCCGGGGTGACCGCGCCATAGCCGCGCAGACGGGGCAGCTCGGTACCGGTGGGGTCGACGCTGACCGTCAGTCCGGTCGACGCTGCTGGCTCTGCGGGCGTGGGCTCGGCGTCGCGGCTCGGCTGGGGCTGCGGCACAACAGGTTCCGCCGCGGGTTCGGGTTCGGGTTCGGGTTCGGGTTCGGATTCGGATGAGTCTGGTTGCGCCTCGGCCTGTTCCGGTGTCCCGTCGACGTCGTCGCCCTCGGTGTTGTCGCCGTCCGTGCCCTCGGCGCCGTCGCCATCATTGGGACCGTCAGTGTCATCGGGCCCGCCAGTGTCATCGGGACCGTCGCCACCATCGGGCCCATCGATGCCGTCCGGGCCGCCGTCGGGGTCGTCGGGGCCTTGC
>JAEYMI010000003.1 GCA_023461275.1 Actinomycetes bacterium
TCGATCTGTCGAAGTTGCGGTATCACAAGATCGTGTTGATGGCCGATGCCGATGTCGACGGTCAGCACATCGCGACGCTGCTGTTGACGTTGTTGTTCCGGTTCATGAAGCCGCTGATCGAGCATGGGCACGTCTATCTGGCGCAGCCGCCGCTCTACAAACTCAAGTGGCAGAAGAGCGAACCGGAATTCGCCTACTCCGATCGCGAACGCGACGGACTTCTCGAACAGGGCCGTGCCACCGGACGCAAGATCAACACCGACGACGGCATCCAGCGTTACAAGGGTCTCGGCGAGATGAACGCCAAGGAACTGTGGGAGACCACCATGGACCCGGCCGTGCGCGTACTGCGTCAGGTCACGCTCGACGACGCCGCGGCCGCCGACGAACTGTTCTCCGTCCTGATGGGTGAAGACGTGGCCGCGCGTCGCAGCTTCATCGCCCGGAACGCGAAAGACGTTCGCTTCCTCGATGTCTGACATCCATGGGTCTCGATACACGGCTCCTTCGTCGCCGCACTCGACCAGCGGTTCACCACGCTGGTCGAGTAGCCGCGTAACCCTGTGCCGGTCGAGTAGCCGCGTCGCGAGCGCAGCGAGCACGCAGCGTATCGAGACCACCACGCCAACCACCAGAGAAGGTCACTGATGACTGACACCACACTGCCCCCGGCCGGGGGAGAAGGCGACCGCATCGAACCGGTCGATCTCGGCCAGGAGATGCAGAACAGCTACATCGACTACGCGATGAGCGTCATCGTCGGTCGCGCGCTGCCGGAAGTCCGTGACGGACTCAAGCCGGTGCACCGACGCCTGCTCTACGCCTCCTACGACGCCGGGTTCCGTCCCGATCGCAGCTACGTGAAATCGGCGAAACCCGTTGCCGAGACGATGGGTAACTACCATCCGCACGGCGACTCGTCGATCTACGACGCCCTGTGCCGCATGGCGCAGCCGTGGTCGATGCGCTACCCGCTCGTCGACGGTCAGGGCAACTTCGGTTCCCGCGGCAACGACGGCCCCGCCGCGATGCGTTACACCGAGGCCCGCCTCACCCCGCTGGCGATGGAGATGTTGCGCGACATCGACGAGGAGACAGTCGATTTCGTCCCGAACTACGACGGCAAGGCCAACGAGCCGACGGTGCTGCCGTCGCGCATCCCGAACCTGCTGATCAACGGATCCGGCGGTATCGCCGTCGGTATGGCCACCAACATCCCGCCGCACAACCTCACCGAGGTTGCCAACGCGGTGTTCTGGGCGCTCGAGCATCCCGACGCCAACGACGAAGAGTTGCTCGATGCCTGCATGGAAGCGGTCAAGGGACCCGACTTCCCCACGGCCGGACTGATTGTCGGCGGCCAGGGCATCCGCGACGCCTACACCACCGGACGCGGCAGCATCCGGATGCGCAGCGTCGTCGACATCGAGGAGAACAAGGGCACCACCACCCTCGTCGTCACCGAGCTGCCCTACCAGGTCAACCCGGACAACCTGATCCAATCGATCGCCGAACAGGTCAACGAAGGAAAACTCAAGGGCATCAGCCGAATTGAGGATCAGTCGTCGGACCGTGTCGGCATGCGCATCGTGGTCACGCTGCGTCGTGACGCGGTGGCCAAGGTGGTGCTGAACAACCTCTACAAGCACAGCCAGCTGCAGACCAGCTTCGGCGCCAACATGCTGTCCATCGTCGACGGTGTGCCGCGCACCCTGCGTCTGGATCAGATGATCCGACTTTATGTGGCGCATCAGATCGAGGTCATCGTCCGGCGTACCCGCTACCGGTTGCGCAAGGCCGAAGAACGCGCGCACATCCTGCGCGGTCTGGTGAAAGCCCTTGACGCCCTTGATGAAGTGATCGCGTTGATCCGCGCGTCGGCCAACACCGACGAGGCTCGCCAGGGCCTGATCGGGTTGCTTGACATCGACGACATCCAGGCCGACGCCATCCTCGCGATGCAGCTGCGTCGTCTCTCGGCGTTGGAACGACAGAAGATCATCGACGAGTTGGCCGAGATCGAACTCGAAATCGCCGACTACAAAGACATTCTCGCCAAGCCCGAACGTCAGCGCGCCATCGTGCGTGACGAGCTGATGAAGGTCGTCGAGAAGTACGGCGACGAGCGTCGCACCAAAATCATCGCCGCAGACGGGGATGTGTCCGACGAGGACCTCATCGCGCGCGAGGACGTGGTGGTCACCATCACCGAAACCGGCTATGCCAAGCGCACCAAGACCGACCTGTACCGCAGTCAGCGACGCGGCGGCAAGGGTGTCCAGGGTGCCGGCCTCAAGCAGGACGACATCGTCGCCCACTTCTTCGTGTGCTCCACCCACGACTGGATCCTGTTCTTCACCACCAAGGGTCGGGTCTACCGGGCGAAAGCCTACGAACTGCCCGAGGCCAACCGCACCGCGCGCGGCCAGCACGTCGCCAACCTGCTGGCCTTCCAGCCGGAGGAGCGTATCGCACAGGTCATCCAGCTCAAGACCTACGCCGACGCCCCCTACCTGGTGCTGGCCACCCGCAACGGTCTGGTGAAGAAGTCCAAGCTCGAGGACTTCGATTCCAACCGTTCCGGTGGCATCGCCGCGATCAACCTCCGTGGTGAGGACGAGCTCGTCGGTGCGCAGCTGTGCAGCGCCGACGACGATCTGCTGCTGGTCTCGCAGAAGGGCCAATCGATCCGGTTCCACGCCGACGACGAGGCACTGCGCCCGATGGGTCGCCAGACCTCCGGCGTGCAGGGCATGCGGTTCAACGGCGACGACGAGCTGTTGTCCCTCAACGTGGTCCGCGAGGACACCTACCTGCTGGTCGCGACGTCGGGTGGCTATGCCAAGCGCACCGCGATGGACGACTATCCGGTCCAGGGCCGCGGCGGCAAGGGCGTGCTGACCATCGCCCATGACCGTCGACGCGGCACACTCATCGGGGCGCTCATCGTCGACGACGACACCGAGCTCTACGCCATCACCTCTGGCGGCGGAGTGATTCGTACCCATGCGAAGCAGGTTCGTAAGGCCGGGCGCCAGACGAAGGGCGTGCGACTGATGAACCTCGACGAGGGCGCCACGTTGCTGGCCATCGCGCGCAATGCCGACGAAGAGGAACAGCAGAGCAGCGACGGTGGCGAGGCCTGATCGCGACACCAGCGTCGTACGCGTGAACACAAGGTGAGTTCCACAACAGTTAGGGTGGACACGATGCAGGGTCGCCGAGTGAGGGAATGCCAGTGAGCACACCGAACGAACCGGACAACAAGCAGTCCACGCCTGACGGTACGGGACCGAAGGGGGCGGCTGCCGGTCCGTCCAAGAACGCCCCCAAGGGTGGGTTGGTGCCGCCGTGGCAGCGTGGTCCGGGCCCGTCCGGCGGTCCCAAGCCGGCGCCGGGTGCCAACGGCAATGCTGCTTCCGCCCGCCCCCAGGGCGGCGGACTCGGGCCCGGTTCGGCACCCAAACCCGGCCCCCAGCCGCCCAAGCCACCGGTACCGCCTACGCAGCCCGTGCCTGCCAAGCCGATGGCCAATTCGTCGTCGGCACCCGTCGGTGATGCCCAGGCGGTGGCCGGCAGCAAAGACCGGCCCACCCCGGCCAACGGCGTTCAACAGGGCAACGGCATTCCGGCCGGTAACGGAGCTCAGCCGGGCACCGCGCCCAAGCCGGGTAACGGGGTTCAGTCGACGCCGGCAGGTGTCAACGGCACCGCCAACGGCCGGCCGGGACCGCCGCCGCGTGGTGTGGTGTCCAGCGGAACCGCAGCTGCCAGCATGGGTGGCCAGCAGGCACCGGTGGGTACCCCCGAACGTTCGGGCGGCGGAATGGCCACGGCCACCGAGGCGCCGGCCAAGTTCGTCGAATCCCCGACCCGCACCATCTCCCGGGACAACATCCCGACGACCAGCCTGCCCAACCTCGACGCGATCCACCACGTCGACGACACCAAGCCCGTGCAGCTGCCGCCCAGTGCACCGCGCTCGGCGCCGGTTCAGGTCGGTGCGACGCAGCCCCTGCGTGCGGCCGTGCAGATCCGTCGGATCGATCCGTGGGCCACGTTCAAGATCACCGCGGTGCTCGCCGTCGCGGGATTCTTCATCTGGATGATCTCGGTCGCCGTGCTCTACCTCATCCTCGACGGCATGGGCGTCTGGGACCAGGTCAACTCGAGCTTCGGCACGTTGGTGACCGCCGACGGCTCGAGCAGCGGCGGCGACATCATCGGCGCCGGAACGGTCTTCGGGTACGCGATTCTGCTCGGAGCGATCAACGCGATCCTGCTGACCGCACTGGCCACTGTCGGCGCCTACATCTACAACCTGTGCGCCGACCTCATCGGTGGTGCGGAAATCACTCTCGCCGACCTCGATTGACGCACCTGACTTTCGTCACAGAACGGCTGCTGGAGTACACCTCCAGCAGCCGTTTTGGTTGTGGAGGAGGGTGTCGGGTAATCTGACTCCTCGGTTCACGGGCCTATAGCTCAGGCGGTTAGAGCGCTTCGCTGATAACGAAGAGGTCGGAGGTTCAAGTCCTCCTAGGCCCACTGGGATGAACTGCTGCAGCGCTTTCGCGCCGCGCGTCGATCCCGACCCGAACGCCGGTTGACCCCGGCACGGGGCCTTAGCTCAGTTGGTAGAGCGCTGCCTTTGCAAGGCAGATGTCAGGAGTTCGAATCTCCTAGGCTCCACCATTTTTCCCGACCTCCCGTTTCGGGCGGTTCTTTCCGACCGCACGCCGTCGCTCATTTATCTCCGTAGTTCTGGTCGCGATATGAGACCAAAAGCACGGAGCTGAGGCGGATCACTCACCCGCGGCACCTGACCGGTTACGCGCGGGATTTCCACGTCGACCGCCGATACAACGGCAGCCCGCAGAGAGCGGCAACGATCAGCACGCCGCAAGCCATCGCGGGCAGCGCCTGGTAGCCCAGCGCCTCGGCCAGAAACGACGGCACGATCGCGCCGATCACCGCGCCGGCGGCGATGATCCCGTTCAGCAAGCCCATCGCCGACCCCTCGGTGCCGGGGGTCACCTGCACGATCATCATCGTTGCCGCAACCACCTCGAGCGCATACGCGGTTGCGGCCAGGATCAGGGCCACCGAGCCGATGACCGGCTTGCCGGGCAGGTGAAAGGCCACCGCGGCGGCCATCGCACCGAAGGCGACGATGGTCGCGGCGATCCCGACACCGAAGACCACCCCCGGTCCGGTCCGGTTGGCCAGCGTTCCGGCGAATGGATAGAGCAGCGTGCCGCCCGCGGCACCCACCAGGAACAGAATCGACGCGGTCGACGGGCTGACGTCGAAGCCGTCCCGCATCACCAGCGGCACCACATTGAAGAAGGTCTGCACGCCGGTCATCGTGAGCAGCCAGGTCAGCAGAAAGACGCCGTAGATGCTCTTGAGTGCACCCAACCCGTGCCCGGCCGGCTTCGCCGCCGATGACCCGTCGGTCGCGTCGGCGGCCGGGTGCACTGCGCTGAGGGCGGGCAGTCCGATCCTGCCCAGGCCGAAGCCGGCCAGCAGCAGCACCGCGGTGACCAGCCAGCCCAGTTTCAGATGGCTGGCGGCGACGGCCGCGATCAACAAGCCCGCCACCTGGCCGGCGCTGTACGCGAGCCGGAACCAGCTGATGCGATTGTTCCACTCCGCCTTCGGTTTTGATTCGACGATGAACAGTCCCGCCACCGTCCCGGCCAGAGAGCCCGCGCCGCCGAAGACCAGAGCCAGAGCGGCCCACAGCCATACGTCGTGGGCGAAGGCGAAACCGGCGACCGTGAGCGCCATCAGCGGAAAGCACCCGAGAAACACCAGTCGCTGGCGTCCGGTGCGATCGGCGAGCGAGCCGAGTGCCGGCGCGAACAGTCCGCCCGCGTAGAACGCCGCGACCACGATGCCCACCAGGGTGGCACCGTTGCGGCCGCCGTCCTCCACGGTCAGAGGGATCAGGATCGGCGCGACACCGAGCACCATCGTGCCGACAATTGCGTAGGCCGAGTACCAGGGTTCAGTCCATCGCATGTGACTCAGCGTATTTGGTTCTCGTCAGCGAATTGGTTCTTCCGCGTCGAACTCGCTGTTCCGGCACCTGCCGGTGGCGGACGATCGAATCCGACGCGGAAGAAGCGAACGGATGCCCACGGCTAGAGTCACCAACGTGCCCGAGCGTTCACCCGAACTTCCCGTCGCATGGATCGTCGATCTCGACGGCACCCTCGCGCGGATGCAGGGCCGCAGTCCGTACGCGTGGCATCGCGTCGGCGAAGACCTGCCCAATGCCGCGGTGGTGATGGCCACCCAAGCGCTGCACGCGCACCCTGCTGTCGATGCGATCATCGCCGTGTCCGGGCGCGACGAGGTCGCACGACGCCAGACACACATGTGGCTCGACGCCCAGAACGTCCCGTTCACCGAACTCCACCTGCGCCCCACCGGCGACAACCGGCCCGACGAGATCGTCAAGCAGGAGATCTACTCGACGCGGATCGCTCCTCGGTTCAACGTCGTCGGGGTTCTCGACGACCGCGCAAAGGTCGTCGCCATGTGGCGAAGTCTTGGCCTGGTCTGCTTTCAGGTCGCCGACGGCGAATTCTGATCGCCGAATTTCTGATTCACTCTGAGTGCGAAGAATTCGAGATCAAACAACGGTCACGTCCACAAGTCAGATCTGATCGGCGAAACAGAACCGACTAGCGCCGTTGGTTATCCGGCGATCATCTGCGCACGGACACGACTTCGCTTGTGCCACCGCGAGGTTCGGCAGAATCTAACAATCCAATACCGATACATAGCTGAGTGCGATTTAGCCCCATATTGCAGCGTTCATTGGCATAGTGTCCAAAAACGAGCGATCGGTCGTCGACACAATTCTCCGGGGGGAGAAGCTTCATCGAAGTCGGCGACACCGCGACAACGCTCGTACCAGAGGGGGAGTGGTGGGCGTGCAACCGGACAGGCGGCCGATGTCGTCGACCGATCCTGACGATCTGCCGTTGGATCGCTCAGACCTGGCCCGACAATTGAGGTTCTCCGAACCGCTCCAACGATGGTCGATCGCGGCCCTGACGCTGGTGTTCGGTGTGTGCGGGGCGCTCACCCTCCTGAGTCCGGCCGGGACAGGCGGATCACCGGTCCGCACCGCCATCGGTCTCGCGGTGTCGCTGAGCACGATTCCGGCCGCCGTGTGGGTGGCCAGAGTCAACCTCGGAAGTCTGTGGATCACCAAGGAGTACTCGACCAGTACATTCGCCACCTGGTTCGTCGTCTACGCCGACGTGGCCGTCGGCCTCGTGCTCTCCGCCATGCGTGACCCGTGGTTGTCCTTGCACGGCACCACGATCTTCGCCGTCGTCGGCGGATTCGTCGCCCACTTCTCGGGCAAACGGGTGGTCGCTGCGCATCTGGCGTTCACCTCCGCGCTGATCGCCGTCTTCACGGGCGTGTTGCTGTTCCGAGGTCAGTACGTCGCGACGGTGATCTGGTTCGCCCTGGTGTCATTGGTGGCCGCGAACGCGACTGTTCTGCTGGTACGGGTCTACGCCGACGAATCGCGTCGAGCGCTGTTCCATCAGATGGTGTGGGCCAACACCGACGCGCTCACCACACTGCTGAACCGTCGGGGATTCCATTCCAGCGCATCAACACTCGTTCGATCGTCGTCGACGAGCATCGGGGTGGCCGTACTCGATATCGACAACTACAAGCACATCAACGATGCCCACGGCCATGCGGTCGGCGACCATATTCTCGCGGAGTTCGGGTCTGCGTTGCGTTCCATCGCGAACCCGCGGATCGCGGTGGCCCGCATCGGCGGTGATGAGTTCGCGATAGCTGCCATCGTCGACGCCGCGCAGTTACGCACCTTGATCGAGAGTGTCCGCGCCATCACCCCGGACCTGCTCGCCGGCGAGAACCTGACGATTAGCGCCGGTGCGGTGGTCCGGGCGTCGCCTGGTATGAGGTCCCAAGAAGTACTCGAGGCGTTCGTGACCGACGCGATCGCAGTCGCCGACCGCGCTCTCTATGAAGCCAAGCGTGACGGTCGGAACACGGTGTGCGTCGTCGACGAGACGATCACCGTCCGATCTGATGGATCAGGCAACTGCGATCTGGCACAGCCTCAGGCGAATTCGCGGTACAACTCCGGGAGGAAGCCGGCGAGGTGATGCATCTCCTGGCCGCAGTGCATGAGTAGATCACGTCCGACGTCGAGGCCCAGAGTGGTGTCGCGCGGGTCGGCCGACGGTCCTCGAGCGATGGCACACGCTGCCTGCGCAAGATTCGGCGTGTGCAGACCGCGCACATTGAGGTAGAAGCGGCTCCGCATCTCGCAGCCCTCCGGGGTGGGGCGTACCTGGTGGGCCAGCCATCCGAGATCGACTGGGGCGATGGAGTTTCCGACGCGACCGAAGATGACGGTGTGTCCGGCCGGGACATCGAAGCCGTGCGCGACCGGATCCCGGAACCCGATCGCCAGCTGTTGCAGCTTGGGGCCGATGTACTCGTCCACATACGAGGTGTTGCCGATGTACTTGGCCCGGTCCGGAATCCGGGCCGTGGTGAGATCACGCTCGATGGCAGCGTACTGGTGCGCGTCAGGATGCCACAGCTTGTACCGAGCCGACTCCGATGAATGCCAGCCGAACCACCAATCCCACATCGCCGCAGTCACATCCGGCATGCGCGTGTGCACGGCGACCCAGGTGATCCCGGCCGCGGTCTGTCCGTATCCGGTCTCGATGGGTGAGTAGCCGGTGGGCGTGAGGTCGCCGGTGATGCGCTCAAAAGCCGGAATCCGCCCCGCGGCCACCGGTTTGGCGTGAAACGCGTCGACGACGTGCGGCAGCGCGGGAGCGGTGTGGGGGCGAAAGTACTTGGCGTAGGGCAGTTTCAGATCATGGCCGCGGTACCCCGGGTAACGGACCGAACACTGCTGGGGTCGGGCCGATGCCGTCGGAGAAGATGCCAGCCACCCGGCCGAAACCGCCGCCGATGCGCCGATTCCGGCCGCCAGAAGTCGTCGTCGCGAGATAGTCGAATCCGAAGTCACCGGCAGAGCGTAACCATTGGCGACGATCACCGGAAGACCGTGTCATCGCAATCGATCCCGGGCTCACCGACTTTGGTCAGATACGACGTCGGGTCAGGAACGACGTCGGGTCAGGAACGACGTCGGGTCAGGAGCTCTGCAGCGTGATCAGCAGGTACGCGAGGATGATCAATCCGAGCAGCACCATGTACGCCCAGCCGACCCAGATCGCCACCTTCGCGAATGGCTCACCGAGTTCCCTTGTGCGCGCGATCTGGGACCGCGAACGGTAACCGAGGTAGAGGCCGATCGGTGAGGTGATACCCAGGATCGACAGCACCAGCGCCCAAATCGACAACCGATTGGTGGTGTTGGTGGCGGGCCGGCTGCCCACGGTTACCTCCGGCGTCGAGTCAAGGCGCGAAATCGGCATGTCCATGCCGTCGGCCGAAGAGTACGCGCGCGCACCGACACTCGACGACGAGGCCGATCTCGTCGGAGCCGATGAACGTCGTTGCCCGGTGGTCGTCGAGTCCCCGACCAGCGGACGGTCGTGGACCACGGTCTCGGCCCCGGCATCGTGTTCGTCGGGGTCGCGGACAGCACCGGAAGGCGCGCGGCCGGATGCGGCAAGACCGGACGGGCCGGGACCCGGCGGTGTCGAACCCGGCGGGGTCGAACCCGTCGGGACCGGGCCAGTTGGTCGGTTCGGTGGCGGCGGGCCGTTGCGGATCGGTCGTCGCGGAGGACCGGATCTGCCGCCGGCCGGACCCGACGGTGAGCCGTTCAGCGGTGCACCCGGAGCAGGGGGAGCACCGTTGGGACCACCGGGACCACCTGGCGCGGGCCCGACGGGCGCGGCCGGATCAGACCGCGTCGCACGGGCTTCCGGCGCGTTCGCGACATACCCGTCGGAGAGGCCGGCATTCGTTGGACCGGCATTCGCTGGACCAGTGTTGGGTGACAGCGGGCCCGGCGGCATGGGATTGGGTGCTGGCCGGCTGCGTCCTGAGCCGGCGTCGCCGTAGCGTCCGATCGGCGCAGCCCGACGCCCGGGCGGTGGCGCACCACGGTTTGAGCCGGGCCGTGGTTGTCGTGGTGGTGCCGGGGGCGCCTGATCGGTCGGCGGCGGACCAGCAGCGGGACGGGGGCCCGGATTGGGTACCGGCCTGGGTGCGCCCGGATGACCGCGCGGCGGGACGGCACGTGAGCGAGCATTCGGCGGTGGCGGTGCCATCGGGCCCTGTGGTGGGCGTGGCGCGGACGGTGGCGCCGGCGGCGGCGTGTCCAGACCTGTGCTGTCCGACGGTGGCCGCGGGCCCCCGGAATTGGACAGCGGCGCCATCGGCGGACGTTCCCAGGGCGCGAGGCGGCCGGGCCGACGAGGCGCGGGCCCCGGCGCTGCAGGTCCGGGAGCTGCAGATCCAGGCGCAGCGGGTCCCGGCGCGCCGACCGCGTCCGAGGAGCGGGCCTCAGCAGCGCCGCCCCCGCCGTTCACGGCGTCCGGATTGTCCGGGGCACGGTCGAAATCGTCGGAAGTCACCACTACAAATTACCTGCGCTTCATGCAAGGTCGCGACGAGACCGTTATAAAAGCGTCATCCGCGGCCCGGCCAGCGGTCAGGAACCGGTCGCCGACGTGTCGCCTGAGCTGCGCTCATCGACGGGCAGCTGATCGTCGACGCGCGGCACGGTTGGCGAGATCGGCGGGGTCTCCGACCGCGACCGTTTCACGATCAGAACGACGATGACGGTGAGCAGCGCACCGGCCGCCGCGGCCACCGAGGTCACCGCATACTTCTTCGACATGGCATCCAGCCTGCCAGCATC
The DNA here is from genome assembly GCA_023461275.1 of Actinomycetes bacterium. Taxonomy (GTDB): domain Bacteria; phylum Actinomycetota; class Actinomycetes; order Mycobacteriales; family Mycobacteriaceae; genus Gordonia. The sequence goes on from JAEYMI010000003.1 coordinate 10,865, forward strand.
GGTGCGCCGATGCCCACACGGGCACGCGACCGACAGCTATGGAGCGTCGTGACCTGGGCCGGGACAGAAAGTGGTTGGATGGTGGTGTGACTACTCCGAATCAGACCGCGACCATCCACACCAATCGCGGAGACATCGTCGTCGACCTCTTTCCGAATCACGCTCCCAAGACGGTGGCCAACTTCGTTGGTCTCGCCGACGGGTCCAAGGACTACTCAGAGCTCAACGCCTCCGGCGGCAACAGCGGACCGTTCTACGACGGCTCGGTCTTCCACCGCGTCATCGAAGGATTCATGATCCAGGGCGGAGACCCGACCGGCACCGGCCGCGGCGGGCCCGGCTACCGCTTCGCCGACGAATTCCACCCGGAACTGCAGTTCAACCGGCCGTACCTGCTCGCCATGGCCAACGCCGGACCGGGCACCAACGGTTCGCAGTTCTTCATCACCGTCGGCCCCACCCCGCACCTCAACCGCAAGCACACGATCTTCGGTGAGGTCACCGATCCGGCGTCGCAGCAGGTTGTCGACGCCATCGCGACCACTTCGGTGGACCGCTCGGATCGGCCGCTCGACGCCGTCGTGATCGAGAAGATCGAAGTCAACTGACCGTCCCGTCTCCGCAGCACACCGCCGGTCCGCCGGCGGTGTGCTTTCGACATCCCGACCGCGCGACCGGCCTGGCGTGCAGCCGCTGTGGCCGTCCCGCGTGCCCGGAGTGCCTGCGACCGGCCGCGGTCGGTCAGCACTGCGTCGACTGCCTCGCCGATGACGGAGTGCAGCGCGCCACCGCGCCGACCTTCGGCGACCGCGGCATCTCGCCGATGGTGCGCAACCCGGTGGTCGCGCGTCGTCCGGTGGCGACCTACGGACTGATCGCGGCCAACCTCGCGGTCTTCGTCGTGTGCGTGCTGCAGATCCGCAGCGCCGACGTCTCGATGGCCCCGCTGACGATGGACTGGTCGCTGATCAATCCCTATGTCGCAGACGGGCAATGGTGGCGCCTGCTCACCGCGGGCTTCATCCACTTCTCGGTGATCCACATCGCCGTCAACATGATCTCGCTCTACATTCTCGGCCGCGACCTCGAGATGGCGCTGGGCATTCCGCGCTACCTGCTGCTCTATTTCACGTCACTGCTCGGCGGTAGCGCGGCAGTGATGCTGTTCGGTTCCGACGATGTCCGGACCGGCGGTGCGTCGGGCGCGATCTACGGGCTGATGGGCGCGATGCTCGTCGTGGTGTTGCGCGCCAAGGTGTCGCCGACGCCCGTGATCACCATCATCGTGTTCAACCTGGTGTTCTCGTTCTCGGTGCCCGGTATCTCGATCCTCGCCCACGTTGGTGGGTTGCTCTTCGGTGCCGCGGCCGCCGCGGCGGTGCTGTTCGCGCCGCAGTACGTGCTGTCACAGGACAAACGCACGCCGCAGGCCGTCAGCAAGGTCGGCTGGATCGGGCTGACCGCTCTGTTCGTCTTGTCGATCGCGCTGAGCGTGGGTGCGGCGCTCGTCGGCTGAGCGCGTTTATCGGCTCTGGTGGCCGCTAACTGCCGTCGACGACGGGAAATCCCGCACCGCGCAGAACGTCGACGACCGACGTCAGATCGGTGCCCAGATCCCAGCGCCCGAAGACGATGAGGCGATCGTCGTCGGCCAGGTCGATCTCGAGCTGACCGGTACGTCGACCGATGCGTCGCATGCTGACCAGCCGAATCCGCTCGATCTGATCGCGTCGGTAGGTGTGTGTGCCGGTGATGGTCCCGACCGTGAGTTCGGGAACCGGGCCGGCGCCCACCGCCAATCGCGGCCGCACCAACAGTGCGTGTGCCGAGAAGCCGAGCAACAACAGTCCGGCGACGGCCATCAACACCATCCCGGCCGCATCCGAGGCCGCGGCGAAGGCAGCGATCAGCAGCACCACACCGCCGACGCCGAGTGCTGCCCCACCGACACGCGATGGTGCCCACTGCGCGGCATAAGCGCTGGTCGAGGACGGATCCGCAGAATTATCCACAGGGCTTACTCACAGTGGGGATGAATTACACACATGTAATTTGCACAGTGTGGACAACTGGCGTCGCAGTGAATCCGCAGGTCAGCGCCACCGCATCGTCATCAGCAGCCCGACGACCATCAACGCGAAGCCGATCAGGAAGTTCCACGGACCCAGCTGATACATCCAGTGCAGGATCTTGCCGTCGGCGCCCAACGCGGACGGCGTCGCGACCAGGTAGAAGACGATCAACCATGCGAGTCCGAGCAGCATCAGGCCCAGCATCACCGACACGTAGATCGAGCTCGACGGCCCGGTCTTGACCTTCACCGGCACCCGGGAGGCCGGGTTGATGGTGTAGTCGGTCTTCTTCCTGACTTTTGACTTCGGCATGACTTCCTCTGTTGGGCGTACACGAGCACTGCCCTACACGGTAACTCACCAGGTCGGTGGCCCAGGAATGCATGTGAAGGGGGAGAAATCGAATTCCGGCGCCACCAGGGTGCGCGGTAGCCTGTCGTGGTGAATCAGTCCGGCCGTGTCCTGGTCATCGACAACTACGACAGCTTCGTCTACAACCTGGTCCAGTACCTGGGCCAGCTCGGCGTCGAGGCCGTCGTGTGGCGCAACGACGCCGAAGAACTGGGTGGCGCTCCCGGATCGGATCCGGCGGACTTCGACGTCGAGCGCCTCGCGAGTGCCGTCGATGACTTCGACGGCGTGCTGCTCAGTCCCGGACCGGGCACCCCGCAGCGGGCCGGCGCGACCATGCCGATGGTCGACGTCGCCGCGCGCACCGGAAAACCGCTGCTCGGGGTGTGCCTCGGCCATCAGGCGATCGGCGCCGCCTTCGGCGCCACCGTGGACCGCGCGCCGGAACTGCTACACGGCAAGACGTCGGCGGTCATCCACGACGACGCCGGCGTGCTCGCCGGGCTGCCGAGCCCGTTCACCGCCACGCGCTATCACTCGCTGACCGTCGTCCCCGACACCATTCCCGACGAGCTCGTGGTCAACGGTCGCACCGAGACGGGCATCGTGATGGCGATGATGCATCGCGAGCTGCCGATCCACGGCGTGCAGTTCCATCCGGAGAGCGTGCTCACCCAGGGTGGGCACCGGATGCTCGCCAACTGGCTGGCCGTCTGCGGTGTCAACGTCGACGAGAGCCGCGTCGCCGGCCTTGAACGCGAGATGGCCGAAGCCCTCGGCTGAGACCTCGCGGCCACGCTCAGTTCGGCAGCAGACTGACCTGGGCGATGACGATCGAGATCGAACCGTTCTTGCGTAACGTGCTGCCGGCCACCGGGTCCTGGGAGATCACCTTGCCGTCGTCGGGGCTGCCGATCGGGACGTTGCGGGTGGTCTTGGTCAATGTCGTCGACGACCATCCGGCCGCGGTGAGCGTGTCCTGGGCCTGAGCGGCGGTCTGCCCGCGCAGGTTGGGCACGGTGAACATGTTGCCGCGCGAGACCGTGACCTGCACGGTGCTGCCCTGCTCCACGGTCACTCCGCGGCCCGGCGACGACGACACGATCTGCCCCTGCGGCAGCTCGGAATCCCCGGCCACCGACACCATCTCCAAGCCGATCTGCCGCAGGATGGTGCGTGCCTCGTCCTCGGTCTGGCCGGTCACGTCGGGCACGGTCACCTCCTTGGGACCGTTGCCGATGTGGACGACGACCGCGCCGTTGACCGGTGCGTCGGTTCCCGTCGGCGGGGTGGTGTTGACCACCTTGTCCCGCAGCTCGGCGGTGGAATCCACTCGATCGGTCTTGACGTTGAGGAAGCCCATCACGCGCAACGCCTCGGTGGCGTCCTGCGCGGTACGGCCGCGCAGATCGGGCATCTGGTGTCGTTGTGGACCGGTGGAGATGTAGAGGGTCACCTCGGATCCCTGCGCGGCGAGCACGTTGCTGCCGGGCGTCGATCTCGTCGCATTGCCTTGCGGCACTTCGAGACTCGGCTCCTCGAGCTGTTTGACCCGGAAGCCCGCACCCTCCAGCGAGGTGCGTGCGTCGGACGCGGGTTTGCCCGCGACGGTGGGCACGGCCACCTGTTTGGCGGCGCCGTCACCCGACCACGGCGACCAGAAGACCAGCAACGCACCGAGCAGCACCAGCACACCGGCGATGGCGCCGATCACCAGTTTTCGGGACGGCCGTCGACGCAATTCGTCGCCGTCCTCGTCATCGCGGCGGTGGCTGCCACCGGAGTTACCCGAGCGCCGCGAGTTGGCTTCGGCGAGCAGTCGTCGAGGCCCGGTGTCGAGGAACGACGACCCCATGAACTCGGTGCGGTCCTCGTCGGATAGCAGCATCGGCGCCGACGGTTTGCCGCCGGCGAGCACCTTGATCAGGTCGGCGCGCAGGTCGGCCGCCGACTGGTAGCGGTTGGCCGGGTTCTTGCTCATCGCCTTGAGGACCACCGAGTCCAGCTCCGGCGGGATGTCGGATTTCACCTGCGACGGCCACGGCGGATCCTCGTGGACATGCTGGTGGGCCACCGCGACCGGCGAATCACCGGTGAACGGCGGCTCCCCGGTGAGCAGCTCGAACAGCACGCAGCCCATCGAGTAGATGTCACTGCGCGGATCGACCTTGATGCCACGCGCCTGCTCGGGCGAGAGATATTGCGCGGTGCCCATCACCGCCGACGTCTGCGTCATCGTCGACGTCGCATCGCTCATCGCCCGCGCGATACCGAAGTCCATCACCTTGACCGCGCCGGTCTTGTCGATCATCACGTTGGCCGGCTTCATATCGCGGTGCACGATGCCGTTGCGGTGCGAGAAATCCATCGCCGCGGCCACATCGGCCATCCACGTCATCGCCTGACGCGGCGACACGGTCCCCGACGACCGAAGCACGTCGCGCAGCGTGTCACCGTCGACGTACTCCATCACGATGAACGGCAGCGGACCGTCCTCGGTTTCGGCCTCACCGGTGTCGAAGACCTGCACGATGGTCGGGTGGTTGAGCTTGGCCGCGTTCTGCGCCTCGCGTCGAAAACGCAGGTAGAACGACGGATCGCGGGCCAGATCGGCGCGCAGAACCTTGATCGCGACATCACGGTGCAGTCGAAGATCCCGCGCGAAGTGCACCTCGGACATGCCTCCGAAACCCAGCGTCTCGCCGAGTTCGTAGCGGTCGGACAGGTGATGCGGCGTGGACATCACGTCGCTCTCCGGTTGGTCAGGGCACTCAACTCACTCATGGTCATATCGGTCAGATCACCGCAGTTCTGATCACCGCTGGTCGGATCACGGAATCCGAATTCCGGGGATGGTGAAGTTCGGAAGTCGCGGCGGTTCGGCGGTCGGCGCACCGCTGTCTGTGGTGTCGCCTGCGTCGCCGGGCACGGGTTGCTGCTCCTCGGTCGTGGTGGTCGTCGTGGGTTCTGTGGTGGTCGTGGTGGTGGTGGTTCGACGACGCGTGGTGGTGGTCGTCTCTTCCGTCGGTTCCTCGGTGGTCTGGGGCACCTCGGTCGTCGTCGTCACGACCGTTGTCGAGGGTACGGGGGTCCGGCTCGATGTGTTCGAACCCACGATCCAGTATCCGACGAGGCCCAGGGCGGCGACCAGCAATGCGACCGCGACGCCGGCGAGCACCTTCTGCCCGGTGGTCCACCCGTTGTCGGCGGGCGGGGGTGGCATGGGCCGGCTGGCGGGCCGGCTGGTGGAGCGGGCCGTCGACGGTCGTGCCGCCATCGCCTCCGAACCGGTCATGGCCCGGGTCGCGGCGAGGCCGGCTCCCGCGGCGCCCACGGCAGCTCCGGCGGCCGCCGCACCTGCGGCTCCGGCGGAACCGGGCCGTGGGGGTCGACGTCCCGCGCGCACCGCGGCGACCGCGTCGGCGAATTCGCCACCGTTGGCGTAGCGCTGACGTGGGTCCTTGGTGAGTGCGATGTCGATGAGCTCGCGAACCGGCGCGGGCAGGTTGTTCGGCAGCGGCGGTGGTGTCTCCCGGATGTGCTTCATCGCGACGGTGATGGCGCCGTCGCCGAGGAAGGGTCGGCGGCCGGTCAGCGACTCGTATCCGACGACGCCGAGCGAGTAGACGTCCGACGCCGCGGTGGCCTCTTCGCCGGTGGCCTGTTCCGGGGAGATGTACTGCGCGGTCCCCATCACCATGCCGGTCTGGGTCACCGGCGCGGCGTCGACCGCCTTGGCGATACCGAAGTCGGTGATCTTCACCTGTCCGGTGGGGGTGATCAGGATGTTGCCCGGCTTCACGTCGCGGTGCACCAGACCCTGACTGTGCGCCGCCTGCAGAGCGCGACCGGTCTGCTCGAGCATGTCCAGGGTGTTGCCCAGCGAGAGCCGGCCCATCCGGGAGATCACCGAGTTCAGCGGTTCACCGTCGACGAGTTCCATCACCAGATACGACAGCGCCTCGCCGCCGCCACGATCCGGTGTCTCGCCGTAGTCGAAGACGTTGGCGATCCCCGGGTGGTTCAGACGTGCGGTGGTCTGCGCCTCGGTCCGGAACCGTGCGGTGAACTCTGGATCGTGGGTGTACTCGGCCTTGAGGACCTTGACCGCGACCCGACGGTTGAGTCGGGTGTCCATCGCCTCCCACACCTGACCCATGCCGCCGGTGGCGATCAGGCGCATGAGTCGGTAACGGTCCGCGATCGTCGTACCGCTCTGAAGCGTCATCCGCCTGCACCCCCCACCTGTGCGTTGATCACCGCGCGTCCGATCGGTGCCGCGACGGCACCACCGGTTGAACCGGAACCGAGGTCACCGTTCTCCACCACCACCGCCACCGCGATCTGCGCGTTCGACGACGGACCGAAGGCGATGTACCAGGAGTACGGAGTCTCCGAGCCGGGGCTCGAGGAGTCCGCATGCTCCGCGGTACCGGTTTTCGATGCGATCGACACCGGGCCGCCCGCTCCGGCGGTGCTGCGTTCGGATTCGATCATCATCGACGTGAGCGTGGCCGCCTCGTCGGAGCTGATCGGCTCATTGATCGTAGTGGGTTGGGTGGTCTGCAAAGTTCGCAGGTCGGCTGCCTGCAGCTTGTCCACCAGATACGGCTGCATCCGGACACCGCCGTTGGCGACGGTCGCCGCGATCATCGCGTTCTGCATCGGGGTGACCCGTACGTCGCGCTGACCGATGGAGGCCTGCCCGAGGGCGGCCAGGTCCGGGATTGGACCGACCGTCGACATCGACACCGGTAGCGGGGTGTCGGGCTGCTTGGAATCGATGCCGAAGCGGTTGGCGGTCTCGCGGAACACGGTGATCGGGTCTCTCATCTTGCTCGTCGTGAGGTCGACGAAGGCGGTATTGCACGAGTACTTGAACGCCTGAGCGAGCGAAACAGTGCCCCCGACCGAGCCGGGGCAGGTTTCGCCACCGTAATTGGTGAGCGAGGTCGCCGTGTCGGGCAGCGTGATCCGCGGTGCGGCGGTCAGCCGGATGTCGGGTCGCACCGAGTCGCGCAGTGCCGCGGCGGTGGTGATCACCTTGAACGTGGAGCCCGGGGGATAGGTCTCGTTGATCGCGCGGTTGAGCATCGGGTTGTTGATGTCGTTGGCCTGATTCCAGGCCGTCCAGCTGGTCTCGCGGACCGTCTGGTCGTGACTCGACAGCCGGTTGGGGTCGTAGCTCGGTGAGCTGACCATCGCCAGGATCTTGCCGGTGTTGGGTTGCAGGGCCACCACAGCGCCGCGACAGCCCCCCGAGCATCCGTTGCGCATCGCGTTGAACGCCACCCGCTGCAGTTTGGGGTCGATGGTGGTGACCACGTTGCCGCCGCGCGGGTCGCGGCCGGAGAACATGTCCATGAACCGCTGCCCGAACAACCGGTCGTCGTTGCCGTTGAGAATCGAATTCTCGTACTGCTCAATGCCACTCGAGCCGTACTGGAAGGAGTAGTAACCGGTGACCGGTGCGAACGCATCGGCGCCGTTGGGCGGGTAGGTCCGCAGGAACTTCAGTCGGGAATCGGTCGGCACCGACGCCGCGATCACGGTGCCTCCGGCGGTGATGGCGCCACGCTGGCGCGAGTACTCGTCGAGCAGCACCCGGTTGTTACGCGGATCCGACCGCAGCGCATCGGCTTTGATGACCTGCACGTACGTCGCATTGGCCAGCAACGCCAGGATCATCACGATGACCGCGATCGACACCCGTTGGATCGGCTTGTTCATGAGCGCGGCACCGCCTGGGTCGGCAGTGATTCGATGGGCGTCGGTTTCTGTCGACGCCGCGTCGGATCCGGTTCGCGGGCAGCGTTGGAGATCCGGATCAGCAGCGCGACGAGAATGTAGTTGGCCAAGAGCGACGATCCGCCGTAGGACATGAACGGCGTCGTCAGACCGGTCAGCGGAATCAGTTTGGTGACACCGCCGACGACGACGAAGACCTGCACCGCGATGGTGAATGCCAGGCCCGTCGCCAGTAGTTTGCCGAACGAATCACGAACGGCCACACCGGTTCTCAGGCCCCGCATCACAAAGACGAGGTAGAGCATCAGGACGGCGCCGAGTCCGACGAGTCCGAGTTCCTCACCGATCGAGGAGATGATGAAGTCGGTATTGGCGAACGGCACGATGTTGGGTCGTCCCGAACCCAGCCCGGTGCCGAACATCCCGCCGGTGGCCAGCCCGAACAGGCTCTGGCCCACCTGATATCCGGCGGCATCGAAGTCGGCGAACGGATCACGCCACACCTCGACGCGCACCTGCAGGTGCGAGAAGAGGTGATAGGCCACAAAGGCACCGACGGCGAACAGCGAGAGTCCCAGGACCAGCCAGCTGACCCGTTCGGTGGCGACGTAGACCATCGTCAGCACGGTCGAGAAGATCAGCAGTGAGGTACCCAGGTCGGACTCGAAGGCCAGCACACCGATCGACAGCAGCCACGCCGCCAACAGCGGACCCAGGTCGCGTGCTCGGGGAAAGTCCATGCCGAGGAACTGTTTTCCGGCGGTGGTGAACAGATCGCGCTTGGACACCAGGAAAGCCGCGGCGAAGATGATGATCAGGATCTTGGAGAACTCGCCGGGCTGGATGTTGAAGATCGGCGTGCGAATCCAGATCTTGGACCCGTTGATCTCCGACATCGACGACGGCAGGATCGCCGGGATGGCCAGGAAGATCAGGCCGCCCACGCCGAGGGTGTAGGCGTAGCGCGACAGCGTGCGGTGATCGCGGATCAGGATCAGGATCGCGGAGAAGGCCAGGATGCCGAGCACCGCCCAGAGCAGTTGCTGATCGGCGTTGTTGGTGCGTTCGCTGACGTTGATCGATTCGCCGTTGCGTCCGGACCCGAGGTCGAGTCGGTGGATGATCACCAGGCCGAGTCCGTTGAGCAGGGCCACCACCGGCAGCAGGATCGGATCGGCATGGGGCGCATAGCGTCGGACCACCACGTGGGCGACCGCGAACAACGCGGAGTAGGCCAGGACGTACTTCGCGAGATCCCAGGTGAGCGATTCACCCTGGGCCGATTGCACGATGAGCAACGCCACGGTCACCAGACCGATGGCGAATCCGAGCAGCACCAATTCGGCTGTGCGACCGGTGCTCTCGGGTGGTTGTTGGGCGGGCGCGTGCGTGGCAGCGGCGGGTTGCGTCATCAATGGCCCCGGCAGATCTTGTTCCCGTCGCTGTCGTACTGGGGAGGCGACTGCGGTGACACTTCCGTCGAGGATGTTGCCGGTGGGGAGCTCGTGGCGGGGGAGCCCGGCGGTGCCGGGGTGGCGGTCGCGGGCTGCGTCTCGGGAGCCGGCGTCGGCGCGGGCGCACCCGGTGCCCGCGGTGCAGGTGCCGGCGTCGGGGCGGGAGCCGGCTGCGGATCCGGGCACAGCGGAAGGAAATTCAGTGATTCGACGCGGTTCTGCGCCTCGGCGATCGGCATGCTGCGGATCGATTTACCGGCGACGGCGGTGCGGTCGAGTTCGGTCAGGTCGGCCAGTTGCAGGGGCGTGCAGGTGTCGTCGGAGCCGTACTGCGCGAAAGTGATCGTCGGGTCGGTGGTGTTCAGGCCGGACACGCAGGCGCGTTCGTAGGCCGAACTGAGGTCGACGAAGAGCACCTTGTCCGGGGAGCCCTGGAAGACCACCACGTTGCCGTCTTCGGCACCGACGAAGTAGTTGGTGCGCACCATGTTTCGGGCGATGAGGAATCCGGCGGCCAGCAGCGCGATCGCCAGGATCGCCGCGGCGATGATGAACCACCGTCGAAAACCACTGCGCGGCTTGGGCTCTTCGTCGTCGGTCAGGATGGTCGGGCGTTGCGACGGGGCGGCCGGTGCTCGCAAGGCCGCGGCCCGCCCGGCTGCCGTCGACGGGTTGGGGGTGTAGGAGTCCTCATCACCACCGGCGGCGCCGCCGACGATCGGGACCGAGTCGCCGTACTCGGTGTCGACGACGTCGGCGACCACGACGGTCACGTTGTCGGGTCCGCCGCCGCGCAGCGCGAGTTCGATGAGACGGTCTGCGCATTCGCGGTAATCGGCGATGGATCCGAGGGTGTCGGCGAGGGTCTCCTCGGTCACGACGTCGGAGAGTCCGTCGCTGCACAGCAGGTAGCGGTCGCCGGCGCGGGCCTCCCGCATGGTGAGGGTGGGTTCCACTTCTTGGCCGGTCAGGGCCCGCATGATGAGTGAGCGCTGCGGATGGGTGTGCGCCTGTTCGGCGGTGATCCGGCCCTCTTCGACGAGGGTCTGGACGAACGTGTCGTCGCGGGTGATCTGGGTGAGCTGGCCGTCGCGGTAGAGGTATCCGCGGGAGTCGCCGACGTGGCAGAGCCCGATTCGGTTGCCGGCGAACAGGATCGCGGTGAGCGTGGTGCCCATGCCCTCGAGTTCGGGTGACTGTGCGACCTGCGCGGCGATGGCCTCGTTGCCCGCGCCGGTGGCGCGTTCGAGTTTGGAGAGCAGGTCGCCGCCGGGATCGTCGTCGTCGAGGGTGCGCAGCGCCTGGATGACGAGCTGGCTGGCGACCTCGCCGGCCGCGTGACCGCCCATGCCGTCGGCGAGGGCGAGCAGCCGGGCGCCCGCGTAGACGGAGTCTTCGTTGTTGGACCGCACGAGACCACGGTCGCTGCGCGCGATGTAGCGCAACACAAGTGTCACGGGCGCAGCTCGATCACGGTCTTGCCGATGCGGATCGGGGTGTTCAGGGGGACCCGGACAGCGGTGGTCACCTTGGAACGGTCGAGGTAGGTGCCGTTGGTGGAGCCGAGGTCTTCGACGTACCAGTCGTCGCCGCGTTTGGACAGCCGCGCGTGACGTTCTGATGCGTAGTCGTCGGTGATGACCAGCGTGGAGTCGTCGGCGCGGCCGAGCAGCAGCGGCTGGCTGCCGAGGGTGATCCGGGTGTTGGCCAGGGCGCCGTGGGTGACCACGAGGTATCGGGCCGAGCCGCGCGGGGTGGAGTTGCGTCGACGCTTGTCTCCGACGGAGAAGCGTTGCGCGATACGGCCACCACCGGCTGCGGAGATGTCGGCGCGCAGGGTGCGGACGACTGCCCACACGAACAGCCAGAGCAGCAGCAGGAACCCGAATCGGGTGAGCTGCAGCACCAACCCCTGCATCAGTCATTCACCTCCGGCGCCATCACATCTGCACCCCGACGGTTTGTCGGGATACGGGTCGCAGATACCGACCCGTGTGCATCTTATGGGCTGAATCGACGACGACCAGCCTTCGGATGTGACAGTTCAGTATCAACGATGGTTCGCCCGTTCGGGGAACCCTGTCGATGTCGCCGTTATTGAAAACGCACGGTGATGTCGGAGTGGCCGACGCGGATTCGGTCGCCGTCGGCGAGCTCCCAGCTGCTGACCTGAAGGTCGTTGACGGTGGTGCCGTTCGTCGAGTTCAGATCGGTGAGCATGGCGGTGCTGCCGTCCCAGCGGATCTCCACGTGGCGGCGGGAAACGCCGGTGTCGGGGAGGCGGAACTGGGCGTCCTGGCCGCGGCCGATGACGTTGGAGCCGTCGCGCAGCTGGAAGGTGCGGTTGCTGCCGTCTTCGAGCAGCAGCGTGATGGCGGTCGGTGCGTAGCCGGCGGCGGGGCGACCGTAGCCCTGCTCGTAGCCGTATCCGCCCTGCTGGCCGTAGTCGTAGCCACCCTGCTCGTAGCCGGGCTGTGCGTAGGCCTGCTCGTAGCCGCCCTGCTGGCCATAGTCATAGCCCTGCTGGCCGTAGTCGTAGCCGCCCTGCTGGCCGTACCCCTGCGGGTCGTAGGCCGGCTGCTGCGGGTCGTACGCCGGCGGAGCCTGCTGGCCGTACCCCTGGTCGTAGGCGCGCGGGTCGTAGCCGTAGCCGTTCTGCTGATCGGCCTGGCCGTAGTCGTAGCCTTGCTGGCCATACCCACCCTGGTCGTAGGCAGGCTCGCCCCTGCGCTGGTCGTATCCGGGGTTGTGCGTCATCTGAGGGGCTCCTACTTGTTGGTGGGCACTGGCGTGCTGTTGTTCTGGTCCGTGACCGGCTGGCGGACGTCCTGGCCCTGGTGGGGGCTGACTTCCGCCTGGTGCCCGGCTCGGTTGAACGGGGCGCGGCCGGGCATCGGGATTGACCGATCCGCGGGCACGGAAGATTCCGGTGTGCAACGACGGGGACTGTTCGAACTCTACGACGACCGGGCCGTAGGTCTGCCATCCGTTGTCTTTGATGAAGTTCTCGAGGTGCTTGGAGAAGGTCTTGCGGTTCAGCTCGTACTCGGCTGCGAGATGCTCGTAGTCCGACGGGCTGAACAACAAGGAGTAGCTGTTGGGCGCCAGGATGGCGCCGTCGCCGAGATCCTCGAGTGATTCCTGCGCTTCACGCTGCAGACCGTTCTCGATTTCCTGTGGCGCCACCTCGCCGCCGAATACCCGTGCGAAGCCGTCGTCGACGGCTCCTTCGAGCTTGCGCTCGATGCGTTGCAGTATTCCCATCGTCGACCTCCCTTCGCCGCCATCGTGGCGTGTCGCCTCGCTTACGACATTGATTGATGATACCGATTGTGCCCGGTAGGGGGGCTGCCACGTCAACTGCTGCACCGTGCGCATCACTTGTTTCATGCGCACGGCTACTTGTCGTCCTCCATGGTGGCACACTTGACCTGCGACTTCTTCGGGGTTTGTCATCTCAAAAGTGGTGCGTCACAGTGGCGAACTTCGCGTTCGCGAGCGATGCGTGCGTTCGCTACTGATGCTTCACGCGCGAACGACGATTCTGGCCGCGAACGTCGTCGGCCTGAACGGATTTTCGACGCGGTGAGGCTGCGTGCTATCGTTCTGCAGTCCGTTGGTCGAACCCACGATCTCGGACGGTCTCGCCGGGAGTTACTTCCGGTGCCACGGGCGAGTGGCGGAATGGCAGACGCGCTGGCTTCAGGTGCCAGTGTCCTTCGGGACGTGGGGGTTCAAGTCCCCCTTCGCCCACCACGAGCGGTTCAGCTCGAGAGGTACATAAGGTCAGGTTGCAGAGATGCGCCTGGCCTTTTGTTATTGGTGAGACGCCAACGGAACCAGATACGCAAGCACTCGTTCCCACGTCTCGAACCCCGCCTGCCCGAAATGAATGTGCTCACCGGCGAATTGATCCACGCCTCGGGCGGTTCGGTCGTCGACGATGTAGCCGCCGACGTTGAGGTTCTTGTGATGCGACAGGATGAGTCGCTTGTACGCGGGTGACGCCTCATCGCGCCCGAGGTGCATCTTGATCCAGAGCAGTTTCTCGGTCCACGCGAGCGGGTTGTCCCACGGTGCGGTCGAGAGGATGTAGGTATCGAACACCGCGGCCAGCTGATGGAAGGCATCGATCGCGCCGGGCATCGGATCCATGAGTGAGAAGATGCCGGGGACGTCGTCGAGGTTGCCGTCGAATCGGGTTTGCTCGGCCGAGCTCAGGCGGTCGATGCCGGATTGGAAGTCGACGAGCGTGGTGTCCATTCGGAGGGCGCCGAGTCTTGACTTGAAGTTCACTTGAACTCCTAGCCTCACGAAGCATGACCAAACAGATGCAACCTCCGCTCCTTCAACCCATCGGCTTCTGGACAATGCGCGCGGGCGAGGCCATTCGCGCTCGAACGCGGTCTCGCCTCGCGGAAATCTCTGTCTCCCAACCGGAATGGTGGCTATTGCATCAGTTGTCGCTGCATCCGGCGGGGATCGACGTCGACGAAATCGTGGCAACCATCGGACCCAATGACTCCGATGATGCGATCACCGACGCCATCAGCTCTGCGTCGAAGAAGGGCTGGATCACCGTCGACGAAACACGCGTAAAAGTCACGGACACAGGGCAATCAGTGTTCGATGAGGCGGCGAGAATTCAGACGGTGCTCAACTACGAACGTCGCCAGGGAATCTCCGATGCCGACTATGAGACCACCATCCGAACTCTGCAGCGGACCATCGAGAATGTCGGTGGCGACGCCTGGCATTGGTAACGACATCAGGGGCGCACCGCTACAACAATCAGCGACCCACCGCCCGGCGAGGGAACCAGGCGATAGGCCGCTGATCGCATCAGATGGATAGAGAGCTCAGACTGGATAGAGAGCTCAGACCCCCGTCGGAGTCTTCGTTGGCGGTGTCGACGGCAGCGACTCGTGGGTGATCGCATGGCCTCGTCGGCCGAAGGAGATCACCGACAGAAGGAGCAGGGCCGCACCCAGGATCGCCAGGATCAGCGGAATCCAGTTCTGCATCCACGCGAGTTTCGTTGCAGAAGAAGCGGTTTGGTCGGTGATCTGCTGTGAGCTCTGCGGGGTCTGCGCGACGTCGGTCCGCAGCAGCGGCATCAGCGGGACGGGCTTGGGTCCGGCGATGTTGAGGCCGATGTCGTTGACGCTCGTCGCCTTGATTACGGTGCCGAGCTGCTTGTCGATCCACAGGTGCTGGTCGACGGTGGCGAGGTAGGAGAGTGGGACTTGCTCGGGCAGCTGCGTCAGCATCTGCTCGAACGGAACACGCTGTGCGGCAGGCAAAGTGGTTCCGATGGCCGCCAGCGCCAGCTTCGGCAGGGTCTTGCCCTCACCCGGTGCCAACTTCGCGACCCCGGCCTGAAGTTGCGCGGCTTGCGCCGGATCGGCGACCGGGGCGGTCGTCTTGCCGGTGAACTCGTAGACCTGTCGTCCGGCGATGCTCGACTCACCGACGTACGCAACCGGAATCGCGGTCTGGGTCAGCGCGTCGTACACGGTGAATCCGCCGGGGCCCGGATTGACGGGCCGGCCGACGGTGAGACCGCCCTTCTGATCGGTGACCTCGGTACCCGACGGCGCGACGGCCTGTCCCTGCGTGGTGCGGTCGACGGCGAAGACGCCCTTGGCGTTCCCCGTGCCAGCCGGCGTCGTCGTGGTGGTGACTACCTGCGTGATCGCGGTGTTGCCCGACGTCGAGAGCACCTTCACGTTCTTCGACACCTGGATGTCGGCGGGCGCGCCGAGCTTCCCGGTCGCGGCGTCGGCGACAGACATCGTGCCTGCGTAGTCGGCAGTCACGTTCACATCGTCGGGCAGCTTGGACAGGCTGGGCGCTACCCAGAAGTGGAGTGCGGCCGCGGCAAGCAGTGCGAGAACGCCGACAATCGCGAGTAGCGCGCGGGGTGGACGGAACGACATGGAAACCCCATTTCACTGGCGCGGCCATGTGAGGTAGGCCGCTATGAACTCAGACAGTGATCTGTATTACAGACACTACCGAAGTGTCATCCCGTTTATGAACAGTTGTCAATTAATTGATGAGATCCCGCAACCCGCAGGTCACAGCAGCAACCACACGAATCGGAGCGCGACGATCGAGAAGCCCAGCACTGCGGTCGCCAGCAACCATCGTCGAGCGAGGCGTTCGCGGGCCTGTCGACTACGACCCGGCCGGTCGCGCAAGTAGACGTACGCGGCCGCAACTGCGCATGCCGACGCCGCAATACCGAGAACGATGAGCACCACGAACATCGCCGCGTCGATGGTTTCGCCGGGTGTGTACATCGCACCGTCGACTCTATCGACATCGAAAGGCGCAAATTAGCTGAAGGAAATCGACCCACCAGCGAGGTGCCGTTGCCACAGTGGCTTTCGCGCCCGTCTGCTGGGCGCTTTTCCTAACGCTCGCCCGCGATTAGCTGAAGGAAATCGACCCAGCAGCGGGACGTCATTGACGTAGTGGTCACGCTGCCCCGCTGCGGGGCGCTTTTCCGACGCCCGGTCTGCGCGCCCGGTCAGCTCGCGACGGATCAGTCAGAGAACGCCGGACCGGTCAGTGACACTCGTCGACGACGCGGCTGAGTCGCTTGGTGTCGACGGCGGCGCCGGCGATGTAGCCCTGCGGTTTCGGTCCGGCGCCGGTCTGTGCGTAGGCGTAGTACCAGGTGTCGCTGGCACCGCGCGGTCCCGACACCGCCTGGCCGGGCTCCTGGCACACCAGGAACAGCTTGGTCGAATTCTTGAGCACCGCGATCTGCTTGCAGCTGGTGCCCACCGGACGCACCCACGGTTGGTAGCAATTGCGTAGTACCGCACCGGAATTGCCCGCGCTCACCTGCGCCGGACGCCAGCTGGCGTGAGCTTCACCCGGGGTGATCGCCAACAGGGCCGCCGACGAGAAGATGGCAATCACAAACGCCAAGAACATCTTTCGAATCGTCAATTCCGGCAGCCTCCCCCGTGCTGATGTGAGTGCCGACACTCTAACGCCTATGAGCGTTCAGCGGAACGCCGGATCTGTGCAAGCGCGACCGAGACTTGAATTAGCAAGCCGCAGATTTGATTTCCGACTTACAGGATTGTGCAAAGCGGTGAAGACAAGCGCCACACTCTCTCGTATAGTCGGGCGCGAACGAGCGCGTCCATACATGACACAGTGTCCGATTCTCACGACGACACGACGAAAGTGACCGGGAATGAATCGAATTCAGACTGGCGTAGCCACAGTTCTGTGTGTCGTCGGATTGTGGGCTGGGGGGCAGCAAGCCGGCATCGCGTCAGCTGAACCAGACACTGCACCGGCCACGACGACCGAACCTTCCACCACGATCTCTGAACTGACCACTGAACCGTCCATGTCAGCCGAACCAAGCACGTCGACTTCACCGATCACGACGCCGGTTGCCGAGCAGACCACCGTTCTCACGTGCGAACCCCTGACGATGGGTATGGGCAAGGTAGTCAACATCATGGATCGCTCCCTGCAGGGCTTCGCCCGTAAGTACGGCAAGCCGGTCGCGGTGCCCACCACCACTGATCTGAGCTACGCGGGCCTGATGCGCGGACGCGACATCCTGAACAACTACATCAAGCGCACGCCCGGCAAGAAGATCGTCATGGGCTATTCGCGTGGGGCGCAGATCGCGTCGGAGTGGTTGCGTACCTACGCAAAGCGCGCGGATGCGCCCGAGGCGTCGGAGCTGTCGTTCATCTTCATCGGCAACCCGCAACGACGATTCGGCGGCAAGCCGCACATGAAAACCCTTGAGGGAATTGAACTTCTGCCGACGCCGGACAACACCAAGTACAAGGTCACCGACATCGCCAAGCGCTGGGATGGCTGGGCCAACGCCGACAACTGGCCCGTCGGACCCACCAACGCCGCCGATATGAGCAAGTTGTCGACGGCGGGTCGCTTCGTCGATCACTCCGCCTACGACACCACCTGGGTCGGCGATCACCGGGACCGCGTGCGCGCGGTCCGGGGCAACACCACTTACCTCGTCGCTCCCTGACCGTCGGTCCTCCGCGTTCCACCGGGCTTCGCTGAGACCTTAGACTCCACCCTCATGTCGATCGAAGCGGTGCGTGTGCGGGTGGGACTGTGTTGCCTGGCCGGAGTGGGCTTGCTGGCGATCGCGGGGTGCACCTCGTCGGGCAACCCAGTCGCGGCGCCGGAATCAACCGCGCCGGAATCGGCAACGGTGGCCGAATCCAGCGATCAACCCGCACCCACGGGCACGCCGGTCGGCACCGCCACAATGCGCGTCGTCGGCGGTTCGACGCCGGTCACCATCCGCTACCGGATCAACGGCGGCCCCGAGACCACCGAGAACAACGTGACGCTGCCGTGGAGCAAGGACTACCCGGTGTACAACCAGGTCTCGACGAGTGTCAGTGTGACCGGAGTCGGCGCCACCTGCACCATCACCATGGGCAGCAACCTGGTGTCGTTCAAGACGGATCCGCATCCGACCTGCGAATTCGCTTACTACGGCTGAGTGCTCGCCTGGCTCGGGGGAGGTCGTCGCCTCAGGCAGCCAGCCACAGTCGTCGTCGAGCGACCGACCGCAACGCCTGGCGCGTACCGGGATTCACCCGTGCGGCATCGGGCTGGTCGAGCAGAGCGATGACTTCCGTGAAAAATTCATCCGGCGTCAACTTGAAGGCTTCCCAGATCTCCTGAGGCGATCCGCCACCGTGCCGGTACCACCGAACGGCGAACGCGAGCAAACGGTCCGGATCGAGATCGACTGTCGGAGCCGACGAATGACGAGGTAGCGCTGTTGCCATCGGGGTCTCCTCGGACGGGCAATGTCTGCACAGATCGGGTAAGGGCCAAGCATAGGACGATTGCGCGTGTTGGCCGGAGTTGCGATCAGGCGGCGCGAAACCAAGCGAGATATTAGCCGCGCGCGGTCTGCGACTCAAGTGGCTTTCCCACCGCCCGCGGTGGCCGTCGACGAGTGGATTGAGGCTGCCGCCGAAGCCAGGGCTCGATGTCGAATGATCAACTCCGAGTTCGGCATACGACGTTCGATCGGTGGTGCGCACCGATCCGGCCTGCCGGATCGCATCCCCGCGATTACCGTCGGTGCGCGACCACCGCCACGTGTCGCAGTCTGTCCCGTCGCATAGACCTTTTCGCGCATGCCCGCTCCGGTCCCGCCGACGCAGTTTACGCAGCCGAAACGGTCATCATGCACACTCGGCCGCGTCATGCATGATGAACAAATGGCCACTACACACCGAACGGGCCCCGCCGTCGACGAGAACGTCGTGCTGATCCATTGGCACGACCTCGGACGGCACCTGCAGTGCTACGGCGCGGCGGGTGTTCCGTCGCCGAATCTGGACGCCCTGGCCGCGCAGGGCATTCTGTTCACCGACGCCCACGCCACCGCACCGCTGTGCTCGCCGGCGCGCGGCTCGATCTTCACCGGCCAGTACCCGCACCACAACGGCCTGGTCGGACTGGCCCATCACGGCTTCGAGTACCACGACGACGTGCAGACATTGCCCGCGCTGCTGTCGGCCGCCGGGTTCCGGACCGCGTTGTTCGGCATGCAACACGAGAGCGCCGACCCCGCCCGGCTGGGCTTCTCCAGCGTCGACGTCTCGGACTCGCTCTGCGACTACGTCGTCGACCAGTCGCAGCAATGGCTGCGCGAACACGTCGCCGACGCGAGCGGACGCCCGTTCATGCTGACCGCCGGGTTTTTCGAGACGCACCGGCCCTATCCCATTGACCAGTACAAACACGCCGATCCGCACGACGTCTCGGTGCCCGGCTTCCTCCCCGACACCGAGGATGTCCGCGACGATCTCGCCGGCCTGCTCGGCAGCATCGACGTCGCCGACGCCGCGGTCGGCCGCCTGCTGGCGACCATCAGCGAACTCGGGCTCGACGAGAACACCTGGATCGTCTTCTTCACCGACCACGGCCTGGCCTTCCCGCGAGCGAAGTCGACGCTCTACGCCGAGGGCACCGGCATCGCGTTCATCGTCCGGCCACCGCGTGGCCGGTCCATCGAACCGCGCGTCTACGACGACCTGTTCTCCGGCGTCGACCTCACCCCGACGCTGCTCGACCTGCTCTCGCTCCCGATTCCGGCCGACGTCGACGGCGTGTCCCATGCCCGCGACATCGTCGGGACCAGTGGCGATTCGACGCCGCCGGCGCGTACCGAGGTGTTCACCGAGAAGACCTACCACGACGCCTTCGACCCGATCCGCGCCGTGCGTACCAAGGAATTCAGCTACATCGAGAACTACGCCGACCGGCCTGCTCTGCTGCTGCCGCTCGACATCGCCGACAGCACCTCGGCTCGATCGCTGGCTCCCGAGGAGACCACCGCACCGCGCCCGCACCACGAGCTCTACGACCTCCGGGCGGATCCGTTGGAGCGGCACAACCTCGCCGACGACCCGTCGTACGCTCCGATTCGCGAACGCCTCGCCGCGACCCTGGCGCACTGGCGGTCCGAGACCGGCGACGTGATCCCCGATGAACCGACCGGCACCGCGGTCGCCGACGATTTCATGGCGAAGTTCTTCGCCAAGGCCGAAGCCAAGTCCCCCGATGAGGATGCGCTGCCGTCGCGGCGACCGAAGGGATCGCGCCGAGAACTGTCCGGCGAGGTCACCGTCGCCGATCCCGACTGACGCTCGGGGCATCAACCCGCGGCTTCTGTGGCATCACAGTCAGTAGCACCACAGCCGTCGGCGTTTGTAAAGAGTTCTGGTCTCGATGGCGGCTAAGAAAGCGCTGGCGCTTGGCGTCAACCATCATGTCACTGTGCCCCTCCCCGACACATATCTCGTCTGCGCCAGTCAGCGCAGCGGCAGCACGCTTCTCGTCGAATCGCTCGCGGCGACCGGCGTCGCAGGCGTTCCGCAGGAGTTCTTCCAGTACTACCCGAGTTCGTCACTGGCACCGCAGCCCCGCGAGTGGTTCGTCGGGGTCACCGACCCCGAGATACTCAAGCTGCTCGACGAAACCGATCCGGGCACCGTCGACAAGCGTGACAGCGACGAGTGGCGTACCGACGTCCGCAACGCCGGTCGCACCTCGAACGGTGTGTGGGGCGGCAAGCTGATGTGGAATCAGACACCGCTGCTCGTCGCGCGCAGTCGCGTCGGCGACGGCACCCTGCGCTCGGCGCTGCGCTGGTTCTTCGACGGCCAAGACCCGCTGTTCGTCCACGTCTCACGCAACGACGTTGTTGCGCAGGCGGTCTCGATGTGGCGAGCGGTGCAGACGCGCGTCTGGCGCGACGACGGCAGCAATCCCGACGCCGATGACGGCGCCGTCTATCACGCAGAGGGCATCGCGCACCTGGCCGGTATCCTCGCCGACGAGGAACGTCGCTGGCGGGAATGGTTTGCCGCCGAACAGATCACGCCGATTGAGATAGAGTTCCGGGAACTGGTGGCCGATCCCACCGGGCTCACCGCCGATATCTTGACCGCCCTGGGGCAGGACCCCGCACTGGCACCGCCGCCACCCTTGAAGCCGCAGTCGAATTCCCGCTCGAAAGAATGGGCGCAACGTTACCGCGCCGACGCCGCCCAGAACGGATACCCCTCATGACCGCGACCACCGATATCACCGACGACGTCGAACACGTTGCCGCACTACGTGTTCTGGAATCCGAATCAGTCCACATCATCCGCGAGGTGGTCGCCGAACTCGAGCGACCAGTGCTGCTGTTCTCCGGCGGCAAGGACTCCATCGTGCTGCTCCGCTTGGCGGAGAAGGCATTTCGTCCGCACCCGCTCCCGTTCCCGATCCTGCACGTCGACACCGGACACAACTTCGACGAGGTCATCGAGTTCCGGGACCGGCGCGTCGCCCCGACCGAGGACAACCCGGCCGGCATTCAGCTGATCGTCGCATCGGTGCAGCAGGCCATCGACGAGGGCCGTGTCGCAGAGACCACCGAGGCCTCCGGATCGCGAAATCGCCTGCAGACCAGGACACTTCTCGACGCCCTCGAGGCCGGCGGATTCGACGCCGCCTTCGGCGGTGCCCGTCGTGACGAGGAGCGGGCCCGCGCCAAGGAGCGGGTGTTCAGCTTCCGTGACGAGTTCGGGCAGTGGGATCCGCGGGCCCAGCGAGCCGAGCCGTGGTCGCTGTACAACGGCCGGATCCGGCGCGGCGAGTCGATTCGGGTGTTCCCGCTGTCGAACTGGACCGAGGTCGACATCTGGCGCTACATCGCACTCGAAAACCTCGAACTGCCGCCGATCTACTACGCGAGCGAACGTGAGGTCTTCGAACGCGACGGCATCCTGCTCGCCGTCTCGCCCTACACCCAACCGCGCGATGGTGAAGTGGCACAGAAGGAATGGGTGCGGTACCGCACCGTCGGCGATCTGACCATCACCGGTGCCGTCCGGTCGCGGGCCACCGAGATCACCGACATCATCGCCGAGATCAGTGAAGCCACCGTCTCCGAACGTGGCGAGACCCGCGCCGACGACCGCACGTCGTCGGCGGCCATGGAAGACCGCAAGCGCGAAGGATACTTCTGATGACCGCACAGCCCATCTCGGTCGAGCAGGGTTCGGTTACCGACCCCACCCCAGCCGCAGACGCTCCCTCGAGGACGCCGTCGCATCCCCGACAGATCCTGCGGCTGGCCACCGCCGGCAGCGTCGACGACGGAAAGTCGACGCTGATCGGCCGGCTGCTGCACGACACCGGCAGCCTGCCCACCGATCACCTCGACGCGGTCACCGACGACGAGGGTGACGTCGACCTTGCCGCGCTCTCCGACGGCCTGCGCGCCGAACGTGAGCAGGGCATCACCATCGACGTCGCGTACCGCTTCTTCTCCAGTGCCACACGCAGTTACGTCCTCGCCGATACACCCGGCCACGAGCGCTACACCCGCAACACCTTCACCGGTGCCTCCAACGCACACGTCGCGGTCCTGCTCGTCGACGCCCGGCACGGCCTGCAGCGCCAAACCCGCAGGCACGCCCGCATTGCCACCTTGGTCGGTGTGCCGCATGTGATCGCCGCGGTGAACAAGATCGATCTCGTCGACTACTCGCAGGAGCGGTTCGCCGAGATCGAGGCCGACCTCGCGGAGCTGGCCACCCAGGTGGGGCTCGACGAGATCGTCGCCTTCCCGGTCGCCGCCAAACACGGCGACAACATCGTGCACCGCTCGGTGAACACCCCGTGGTATCAGGGACCGTCGATCCTGGAGTACCTGGAAGACATCGACCTGCACGCCCCGCTGCCGGTGAAAGGCGAACTGCGCCTGCCGATCCAGTGGGTGTCGCGGCCCGGTGCCGACGACAAACGCACCTACACCGGTCGCGTGGCCGCCGGCACGATCAGCGTCGGCGACGAGATCACCGTGTTGCCGTCGGGGAGCCGAAGCCGCGTCACCGAGCTCGACACCCTCGACGACGACCGCGAGATAGCCGTTGCGCCACTGTCGATTTCGATCAAGCTCGCCGATGACATCGACGTCGGCCGTGGCGATGTGATCGTCAGTGCCGAGCCCGATGCGCACCTGCCCGTGCTGGCCCGGGAGATCGATGCGACGGTGTGCTGGCTCGCCGAGCGTCCGCTGCGCGCCGGTGACCGGGTCGCGTTCAAGCACGCCGCGGCCACCGTGCGGGCGACTGTCCAGTCGCTGGACCGACGCCTCGATCCGGAGACGCTGATCGAGCAGGTCAACCCAAGTGAGCTGGGGCTCAACGACATCGGGACGATCACGCTGCGGACGTCGTCGGTGGTGGTGGCCGACACCTACCACGCCAACCGGGACACCGGCGCGTTCATCCTGATCGACGAGTCGTCGAACGACACCGTCGGCGCCGGCACCATCCTGGAACCGCGCGAGGTGATTCCGGGCGCGGCCACCCGCAACGACATCAAGTGGCATCCCAGTTCGCTGGGCCGCGCCGAACGCTGGGAGAAAACCGGTCAGCGCGGCGCAACCGTGTGGCTCACCGGCCTTCCGGCCTCCGGAAAGTCAACGGTGGCAGTCGCTTTGGAGCGCGAGCTGGTAGGCCGCGGTAGGGTCGCGTACCTGGTCGACGGCGACAACATCCGCCACGGCATCTCCGACGATCTCGGCTTCTCACCCGGCGACCGCGCCGAGAACATCCGGCGCGTCGGGCACTTGGCGCGATTGTTCGCCGACGCTGGGGTCATCGCGATCGCGTCGATGGTCTCGCCGCTGCATTCCGACCGCGAGATCGCCCGCGAGCTGCACCGGGCCGCTGACCTCGACTTCGTCGAAGTCCATGTCAGCACCCCGGTCAGCGAGTGCGAGCGACGCGACCCCAAGGGTCTGTATCAGCGGGCTCGACGCGGCGAGCTCAAGGGACTCACCGGCGTCGACGCCCCGTATGAGAAGCCCACCGATCCCGACCTGCGTTTCGACACCACCGGCGCCGACATCGACGAACTCGCCGGCCGGATCGTCACGCTGCTGACCGAGAAGGGTGTGCTCGACCCCTTGTGATCGGGTGGCCTCGATACGGTCGGCTCGCTGCGCGAGCCGACCTAATCGACCAGCATTTGCGCTGATCGAGATCGCAGCCATCAGATCGACAGCCGCGGAACGTAATTCGGCGATACAGAAACCCCCGTTCTCGCTAGAAACACTACGCATGCGCAGTGTTTCTAGCGAGAATCGGCGTTTCTGTGCTGGGGCCTCGATACGACCAGCAGCGGCGCGCCTCTTGCGCTGATCGAGTGGCCCCGAAGCGCTCGCTGAGGGGCTATATCGAGATCCCGCCAGCGAACAGCGGCTCTTGTCCCCCCAGCACAACACCGCTTGGCAAGTCTGGCTCGCTGGACCGTTTCACCTGCAGTGACCCGCGCCTAGTGTCATAGCTCACAACACGTCAACGTCCAGGGCGTGGTGAGTTTGAGACGAGGGGTAGTCGGTGAGCGGTACGTATTTTGCCTGGGATCTCGCATCGCGCGGGTCGAGCCCGTGTGTTCGCGACGACAACATGGAGTTGTCCTACGCCGGGTTCGCCGAGCGCGTGGAGGCGTGTGCGGAACAGCTTGCCGAGTTGGGTGTCGGTCCCGGTGACGTCGTCGCCACCTTCCTGCCCAACCGTGCAGAGCTGCTCATCACCCTGATGGCGGCCTGGCGACTCGGCGCGATCGGCACCCCGGTCAACCCGGCATTCACCGCCGACGAGGCCGAGTACCAGCTGCACGATTCCGGCGCGAGCGTCGTCGTCGGCACACAACCCGGCGGAACGGATCCCGATCGGCGGCACCTCCCCGTCGACTACCTCGCCACCAGGCCGAGCCCCTCGTGGCAGCCGCCACCCGCACCCGCACTCGACGACGACGCCCTGCTCATCTACACGTCGGGTTCCACCGGCCGGCCTAAAGGCGTGCGCCTGGCCCACTCCAACCTGCTCTACATGGGTTCGGCGATGGCCGAACACACCAAGCTCACCGCCGACGACCACGCCCTGCTGATCCTGCCGCTGTTCCACGTCAACGCCATCTGCGTCAGCTTCCTCGCACCGATCCTGGTCGGCGGGCAACTCAGCGTCACGGGAGCGTTCTCGGTGTCGCGCTTCTTCGTCGACGTCGCCACTCTGAAGCCGACGTACTTCTCCGCGGTGCCCACCATCTACGCGATGTTGCTGTCCCAGCCCGACGTGCAGCCCGACGCGTTGGAGTCTCTGCGCTTCGCCATCTGCGGCGCGGCGCCCATCTCAAAAGAACTGCTGCACAAGGCCGAATCCACCTTCGGCGTTCCGATCGTCGAGGGCTACGGACTCACCGAGGGGACCTGCGCGTCGGCCTGCAACCCCGTCGACGGTGTCCGCAAACTCGGCACCGTCGGGCCGGCCCTCCCCGGCCAGACCATCTTCATCGTCGACGCCAACGGCAACGAAGTGGTCTCCGGTGAGGTCGGAGAGGTGGTCATCTCCGGGCCGAATGTCATGCGCGGCTATCTGAATCGACCCGACGCCACCGCGTCGACCGTCGTCGGCGGCCGCCTGCACACCGGTGACGTCGGCAAACTCGACGACGACGGCTACCTCACCCTGGTGGACCGCATCAAGGACATGATCATCCGCGGCGGAGAGAACATCTACCCCAAGGAGATCGAGAACGCGCTCGCCACCCACTCTGCGGTCCTGGAATGCGCGGTCGTCGGAGCACCCCATCACCTGTATGGCGAGGTACCGGTGGCCTTCGTCGTTACCTTCCCTGACGCGGACGCTGACGCCGACGACCTTGCCGCACATCTGGAATCACGACTGACCAAGGTCAAGCGGCCGGTGTCGATCGAGATCGTCGAGGCGCTGCCCCGTAACCCGGTCGGCAAGATCGACAAGCCCGGCCTGCGCACCCGGCTGAAGTCCAACGAGGCTGTCGCACAACCCAGCTGAACCAGCCCGCCCGGATGATCACTCACCGCCCCTGGTGAGTCGATGAGCCTTGCCCACACAAGACATCTGCCACACATATCCATCTGACACAACGACTTTCGCATCAGATCCCTCAGCAAAGGAGCTACCCATGGGATTCAAAGAAGGCGATTTCCCGCCCGTCGATCCGGACACGTTCTTGGAACGTCCCTTCCTCGACCGTATCCGAGTGCTCAACGAGCACTGGGTGGACTACGGCTTCGGTACCCCGAAAATGGTGCACGCGGTGTACATCACCAAGATCCTGGTGCTCTACATCGGTATCGGACTTGCGTTGGCCACGTTCACATCCGGGCTGAACCTGTTCCACATCGGTGACTGGTGGAACCAGCCGATCGTGTACCAGAAGGCGATCATGTGGACGGTGCTCGTGGAGACGCTCGGTCTCGCCGGCTCCTGGGGACCACTGGCCGGTCACTTCAAGCCGATGACCGGTGGCTTCCTGTTCTGGTTGCGCCCCAACACCATTCGCCTCCCACCATGGCCGGAGAAGGTGCCCTTCACCAAGGGTGACAACCGCGAGATCGTCGACGTCGCCATCTACGCACTGTTCGTGATCAACGTCGCGGTGGCCGTGGTGCTGCCCGGAGTGAACTCGTCGTCGTTGAACGCCGTGGTTCCCGACAACGCCGGTCTGATCAATCCCGTGCTCTTCTACCCGATGATCGCCCTGTTCATCCTGCTGGGCCTGCGTGACAAGGTCGTCTTCATCGCCGCCCGCGCCGAGCAATACCTGCCCGCGATGGTGTTCTTCGCATTCCTGCCGTTCGTCGACATGATCATCGCGCTCAAGCTGCTCATCGTCGTCGTATGGATGGGTGCCGGCATCTCCAAACTGGGCCATCACTTCTCCAACGTGATCCCGCCGATGATCTCCAATACCCCGTGGCTCGCCAGCAAGACCCTCAAGCGCGCCAACTACCGGTCGTTCCCGAACGATCTGCGCCCGTCGAAGCTCGGCTCGGGCATCGGACACGTCCTCGGCACCATCGTCGAGATCGTCACGCCCGTGGTTCTGCTCTTCTCCACCAACCGCACGCTGACCCTGGCCGCGGTGGTCCTGATGGTCTGCTTCCACCTGTTCATCTTCTCGACGTTCCCGCTGGCCGTGCCGCTGGAGTGGAACCTGCTGTTCGCCTACGCGTCGGTCTTCCTGTTCTGGGGCTTCCCCGCATGGGACGGGTTCGGCGTCACCGACGCGACGATGCCGTGGGTGATGGGTTTGATCGTGGCCGCGTTGCTGTTCTTCCCGATCCTGGGCAACCTGCGACCCGACCTCGTCTCGTTCCTGCCGTCGATGCGTCAGTACGCCGGTAACTGGGCGTCGGGAACCTGGGCCTTCGCGCCCGGTGCCGAAGCCAAGATCGACGCCAACTACCCGCGCCCGGCAACGGTCACCCGTACGCAGCTGCTGGCCAGCTACCCTCCGGGGGTCGCCGACGTGGTGATGCATCAGCTGCTCGGCTTCCGTGCCATGCACAGCCAGGGCCGCGCGCTGTACTCGCTGATGATGCGGCACCTCGGTGACGACATCAACACCTATGACCTGCGGGAAGCGGAGTTCGCCTGTAACTCGGTCGTGGCGTTCAACTTCGGTGACGGTCACTTCCACGACGAGCAGCTGATCGCCGCCCTGCAGCGACGTTGCAACTTCGCGCCGGGCGAGTTCCTGGTGGCGTGGCTCGAGTCGCAGCCGATCCACAAGCGCACCCAGGAGTACAAGGTCATCGACGCGGCGCTCGGCGTCATCGAGACCGGCACCTACCGGGTGCAGGACGCCATCGACGCCCAGCCGTGGCTTCCCGACGGTCCGATCCCGTTCCAGATCGACTCGACACTGCACGTTGACGCCCGTCGCGCACTCACCGATCCTGAGGTGGTGCCCGAACCGAAGATGCGTGAGCAGTCCACCCGGGCTCCCGAGTCCACGCAGGCTCCGCGGTCCGCAGCGGCTCCCGACTCCGGACAGGTTCCTCAGTGACCAAAGCGGTGGTGGTCGGCAGCGGGCCCAATGGGCTCGCTGCCGCCCTGCGGCTCGCCCGTGCGGGAGTCGACGTCACGGTCCTCGAGGCGCAGGACGCCATCGGCGGTGGTGCCCGCTCGGGTGAGCTGACCGTCCCGGGCGTCATCCACGACTACTGCTCGGCGTTCCACCCGCTGGGCGTCGGCTCACCGTTCTGGGCCGAGGTCGGGCTCGAACGCTACGGGCTGCGGTGGCGCTGGCCCGAGATCGACTGTGCGCATCCGCTCGACGACGGGCCCGCGGGCCTGCTCTATCAGTCCATCGAGACCACCGCCGACGGTCTCGGCGAGGACGGCCGACGCTGGCGACGCATGTTCGGCGATCTCGCCGCCGGATTCGACGACCTCTCGTCGGACCTGCTGCGTCCGATCGTGAATGTGCCCCGGCATCCGTTGCGGCTGGCCGCTTTCGGGCCCCGCGCGGTGTTGCCGGCGACCGTGCTGGCCCGCTGGTTCCGCACCCCGCGGGGACGTGCCCTCTACGGCGGTATCGCCGCACACGTGTACGGCCGGCTCGACCGCCCGCTCACCGCGTCGCTCGGGCTGATGATCGGCGCGAGCGGTCACCGGTTCGGATGGCCGGTCGCCGAAGGGGGTTCCGGGTCCATCACCGCGGCTGCCGCCGCCGCCCTGCGTGACTACGGCGGCAAGATCGAAACCGGCATCACGGTCAGCAGCCACGCCGACATCCCCGACGCCGACATCGTCATGCTGGATCTGTCTGCCGCACAGGTGCTCTCGATCTACGGTGACCAGATGCCCGCACGGATTCGACGAGGCTTCGCGAACTATCGGACCGGGTCGGCGGCCTTCAAGGTCGACTTCGCCATCGAGGGCGACATCCCGTGGCGTGACGAGGGTTGCCGAGCGGCCGGCACCGTGCACCTCGGCGGTGCATTCGACGAGGTGGCGCGCACCGAACGCCTCCGTGCCACCGGGGTGATGGCCGATCGGCCGTTCGTGCTGCTCGGCCAGCAGTACCTCGCCGATCCCACCCGCAGCAGCGGCTCGATCAACCCGATCTACGCCTACGCGCACGTGCCCAACGGCTACTCCGGTGACGCAACCGAGGCCGTCATCGCCCAGATCGAGCGCTTCGCACCGGGCTTCCGTGACCAGATCGTCGACACCGTCAGCACGTCGACCGAACAGCTGCACGCGCACAACGCGAACTTCATCGGTGGCGACATCATCGGCGGCGCCAACGACGGCCTGCAGATGCTGATGCGCCCACGTGCTGCGATCAATCCGTACTCGATCGGGGTGCAAGGGGTGTACATCTGTTCTCAGTCGACCCCGCCGGGAGCCGGCGTGCACGGTCTGTGCGGTTCGCTCGCGGCGTCGTCGGCGCTTGAGCACGTATCCTGACCCCTGACAGTGAATGACACCATCGCAGCATGAGCGCATCACCTGACCACCGGGCCTGGCCGGCCGTAGCCGAGGCGAGCGGTCCCGAGCAACGTGCCGCCGCCCGGCGCCGGCTCGCCCGGGTGCCGGCGATGGCCGAGCCGGAACTCCTCGAAGTGGTGGCGCGGGTCGCGAAAGGCTTGCGCGAGAACGAGGCAGAGCTCGTCTCGGAGATCTCCGCGGTCCTGGCCCGCGACATCGACGACCTCGATGCCGATCCGGTGCTGGTGGAGATGCTGCAGGCCAGCGTGCACGGCAACGCCTCGACGATCATTCACGTGCTGGCCAACGACATTCCGATCGATCACCTCCAACCCACCACGGCCGCCGTCGAATACGCGCTTCGACTGGCGCAGCGTGACGTTCCGTCGAACTCACTGGTACGCGCGTACCGGTTGGGGCAGAACGAGGTGATGGGTCGCTGCTACGCGATCGTCGAGCAGATGGAACTGCCGTCGAGTATGGCGATGGCCGCGATCCGGCACATCTCCGAAGTGCTGTTCTCCTATATCGATTGGATCACCCTGTACGTCTTCGCGGCGTATGAGGAGGAACGCCGACGCTGGATCGGTGTGGAGGGCAACGTGCTGTCCTCGGCGATCCACCAGTTGCTGAACTCGTCGGCTACCGACGTGCGGCCGTTCGAACACGAAACCGGTTATCTGCTCGACCAATTCCACCTTTCCGCCATCATCTGGGCACCCGATCACAGCGTCGCCGACCTGTCGGTCCTCGACCGCGCGGTCCGTGATGTGGGGACGCGGCTGTTCGCCGAGGGCAAACCGATCCTCACCGCGATCGACCGCACAACGGTGTGGGCGTGGCTGCCGCTGGGCCAACGCGCGATGGATGTGCAGTCCGACGCCGTCGCCGACCGGATCGACCTGCCGCCCGGTGTGCGGGTGGCGTTGGGTCTGCCCGGGCGTGGGGTGCGTGGATTCCGCAGATCCCACGAACAGGCCAAGGCCGCCTACGGAGTCGCGACAGCTCCGGGCAGCCCGACGGGCGAGATCGTCGGCTTCGGCGACCGGGGTATTGCGGTCGTTTCGTTGCTGGCTCGCGATATCGAATCGACGCGCGCCTGGGTGCACGAGGTTCTCGGCGGACTCGCCGACGACACCCCGGCCGCTGCGACACTGCGGTCGACGCTGTCCACCTACTTCGCCACCAAGGACAGCCATCTGCACACCGCGGAGCAGCTCAACCTGCACCGGAACACGGTGAAGTACCGGATCGGCAAGGCGCTCAGCATCGCCCCCGCACACCGGGATCGGCTCGACCTCGCCCTCGCATTGGCCGTCTGTGAGTTCCTCGGACCGGCTGTCATCGGCGACGACTGATCGGGCGCCAACGGCGTCGTGTCACCCGAACGGATGACGATCGAAAGTATTTCGTGACGGCATTCTCGCTGGTAGGACCTAGAATCTAGCGTGTGACGCGCACCGGCGGTTGGCCACTTGTCGAACGACGAATCGAGTTCGACCAAATCCACGCTGCGCTGACCAAAGCGCCCGCACCGCGCTGCGGAGTCGTCCTCACCGGACCACCCGGCGTCGGAAAGACAACGCTGGCAAGGGAAGTCACGAAAGTACTGGACGATGTCCGGTGGATCGTCGGCACCGAGTCGGCACGCAGCATCCCGCTGGGGGCCTTCGCGAATGTGATCGCGCCGAGCGCCGCCACCGACACCATCGGATACCTGTCCGCGGCACGCGAATCGTTGCTCGACGGAGGCCAACTCGTTCTCGGCGTCGACGATGCGCACCTGCTCGACCCGCTGTCGGCCACCCTGCTGCATCAGCTCGCGATCGACGGCGACGCCCGCATCGTCGCGACCGTACGGGCGGGCGAGACGCTCCCCGACGCGGTCACCGCGCTGTGGAAAGACGGCTTCCTGCAACGACTTGAGCTACACCCGTTCACCAAGAAGCAGAGCGTCGAACTCGTCGAACTCGCCCTCAGCGGACACCTTGAGGGTTTGTCCGCCGACCTGATGTGGGAGGCCTCCGGCGGCAACGCGCTGTTTCTGCACCACCTCGTCGACGGCGCGCTCGAGGCCGGTCACCTCAGCAAGGTTCGTGGGGTGTGGCAGCTGCGTGGTCAGGCGACGGTCACCAACGAGTTCGCCACCCTGTTGGAGAGCCGGATCGAGATCCTGCCCGACACGGTGCTCGACGCGCTGAACCTGCTGAGTCTCCACGAGCCGATCGACGTCGACATCCTGGTGGACCTGGCCGGCGAGGAGGCCGTCGACGAGGCCGAAACCCGTGGGCTGGTCCGGGTTTCGCGGCACGGCCGGAACTTCATGGTGCGGTTCACCCATCCACTGTTCGGTGAGGTCATCCGACGCCGTATCGGCCGGATCAAGTCCCGACGGTTGCGTGGACAACTGGTCACCGCGATCCGCAACCGGGGCGTGAACGGCGCGTCGGACCGCATCCGGCTGGCCGAACTGGCGCTCGATTCCGACTCCGACGTCGACGCCGAACTGTTCCTCAAGGGTGCCCGTAGCTCCATGCTGCTCGCCGATGTCGCTGCCGCCGAACAGTTCTCACGGTCGGCGTTGGAGCGTGACGGTGGGGTACGGGCGGCCGATCTGCTGGCGCGATCACTGCTGTGGCAGGGCCAGTTCAACGAGGCCGAACGAACGTTGGCCGAGATCGATCCCGACGCCCTCGCCGACGTCGACCTGTTGCGTTGGGGTTTGACCCGGATGCTGAACTTCTACTTCTCCGCCGGCGATGGAGCGCGCGGCGACGAGGTCCTGGCGAAACTCCATGAGCGCATTCAGGATCCGCGGCTACTGCTGATCGTTGCCGCAATGGACGCGACACGTGCCATGCACTTCAACCACCTCGAAGAAGCGCTGTTGCTGGCCACTCCGGTGATCGAGGCACCCGAGGCCCATCCGGCCGGGCTGTTCTGGGCGTCGTTCGCCGCGCAGCGCGCACTGGGCCTGATGGGTCGCGGCGACGAGGTTCATGCGCTGGCGGCACGGACCCGCGGTGCGGCCAGCGTCGACGGCCTCGCGTTGATCATGGCCGGCGTTGCGCAGGTGCAGGCGCTGTTGGCCACCGGCAAACTCGACGACGCCCAGGCCTGCGCGGCCGGTTTCGCCGAATTCTCCACTCCCGGTCAGTATCTGGGATGGGGTATGACCAGGGAGCTGTATGGGATGGTGGTCGCCGCCCGAGGCCGATTCGACTTGGCGATCTCCGCGTTCGAAGAGGCCGTGGCCGCCCTGTCCTCCGATTCCACTGAGGCCTGGCTGTTCCCGGCATGGCTGGGGCTGGCGAAGTCGTACGCGATGGTCGGGCGGGTCGCGGACGCGAAGAAGGTCGTGGCCGATGTGGACGGAAAGATCGGTGAGAACCTCGGCGTGTGGCGGCCGGAGTTGAAGCTCGCTCAGGCCTGGATCTTGGCTGCCGAGGGGCTGGTGTCGGGGGCGATTGCCGCCGCGCTGGACATCGCGGCGTCCTCGCGCGACCAACGTCAATTCGTGATCGAAGTCGAAGCACTCCATCTCGCGGCGCGACTGGGTGAGCAGTCCGTGGCGCCACGCCTTGCGGAGCTGACCGATCGCGTCGACGGGCCGATCGCTGGACTATGCGCACAGCATGCGCGCGCCGTTGCCGAGTCGGACGCCGACGCGCTGTTGGCGAGTTCGGTGGCCTTCGAGGAGCTGGGGCTTCTCGCGTCGGCTGCCGATGCGGCCGCGCAGGCATCGTCGGAGTTCGCGTCGGCGGACAACAAGGGTCAGACGGCGCTGGCGGCGGCGACTGCTCATCGACTCGCGGCGACCTGCGGTGGGCTGACCACGCCTGCGATTATCGCTGCGGCAGAACCACTTCCACTGACACCGCGCGAACGCGAGGTGGCCAATCTGGTGGCTGCCGGGCTCACGAATCGGGAGATCGGCGGCCGGCTGGTGCTCTCGATCCGTACCGTGGAAGGCCATATCTATCGGGCGTGCATCAAGCTCGACGTCACCGATCGCGACGGGCTGGCCAAGCGGATTCGTTCCGCGGACTAGACCTTCACCAGACCTCCGGCGAACCCTCCGCTGGGGCGCCGGATTGGTTCGGCAGACCAATCGGCCCGGCTGCGCGTACTGTCACGTGTGTGCGCCCCGTCACAATCGCGGTGTGTACACTTGTACACTGAGTGTGAAAGGGGATGATTCGTGGACCTGCTCAAATGGAGTAAGAAGCCGGCGGCCGACGTCGACGCCGCAAGCCCGCAGGTCAACGTCGTCCGCGGGTTGATTGCCCGGGCGACCACCCCGCTCTTACCCGATGACTATCTGCACCTGGTGAATCCGCTGTGGTCGGCCCGCGAACTGCGCGGCAAGATCATCCGCGTGGTCAAGGAGACCGAGGACACCGCGACGGTCATCATCCAGACCGGGTGGGGGTTTCCCAAGTCCTATGTGCCGGGCCAGTATGTCGGCATCGGCCTGCAGGTCGAGGGCCGGTGGCATTGGCGCTCCTACTCGCTGACCTCCATCGGCGAGTCGACGTCGAAGACGATCTCGGTGACGGTCAAGGCCAACCCGGACGGCTTCCTGTCCACCCACCTCGTCGACGGCGTCGCGGCCGGCACAGTGATCCGGCTGGCCGCACCCAAAGGCGACTTTCACCTGCCCGAGCCGTTGCCCGAAAAGATCCTGTTCCTCACCGCGGGCAGTGGCATCACACCGGTGATGGCGATGCTGCGGTCCATGCGGTCGCGTCAACAGAACCCCGACGTCGTGCACGTGCACTCGGCGCCCTCGCGTGACGACGTGATCTTCTTCGACGAGTTGCAAACCCACCACGACGAGACGTCGGGATACGCGCTGACCCTGCAACTGACCCGCGAGATGGGCAAGTTCGACGTTGCCGATCTGGACAACGCGGTGCCGGACTGGCGGGAGCGCGAATGCTGGGCCTGCGGTCCGGCGGCGATGCTCGACGACGTCGAACAGCTCTTCACCGACAGCGATGTGCGCGACGCACTGCACATCGAACGTTTCGCCATCGCCCGCACCGACCACGGTGGCGAAGGCGGCACGGTGACGTTCAGCAAGAGTGGCAAGACAGCTGAAATCGACGGCGCCACAACTCTTCTAGAAGCGGGAGAGGACCTCGGAATACAGATGCCGTTCGGATGCCGGATGGGAATCTGTCAGACCTGTGTGGTGCCCCTGGCGGCAGGCTACGTCCGGGATCTGCGCACCGGGGATGAACGCCGTGAAGGTGAACGAATCCAGACATGTATCAGCTCTGTGTCCGGAGAATGCACGATCGACCTGTGAGGAGGCCCGATGGCCATCACTGACATCGAGGAATACGCCCATCTGACCGATGCCGACGTCGAGGCGCTTGGCGCCGAACTCGACGCGATCCGACGTGACATCGAGGAGTCGCGCGGCGAGCGTGACGCCACCTACATCCGACGCACCATCGCCTTTCAGCGCGGATTGGCTGCGGCCGGCCGCGTGACGCTGCTGTTCAGCAACCGTAAACCGTTGTGGCTCTTGGGTGCCGGCATGCTCGGCGTCGCCAAGATCGTCGAGAACATGGAACTCGGCCACAACGTGATGCACGGGCAGTGGGACTGGATGAACGATCCGGAGATCCACTCGTCGTCGTGGGAGTGGGACACCACCTGCCCGAGCGTGCAGTGGAAGCACTCGCACAACTTCGTCCATCACAAGTACACCAACATCGTCGGCATGGACGACGACGTGGGCTACGGCATTCTGCGGGTCACGCGGGATCAGCCGTGGGAGTGGTGGAACATCGGTAACCCCGTCTACAACCTCACTCTCGGTACGTTCTTCGAAATCGGTGTGGCACTTCACCATTTGGAGACCGAGAAGCTGCGCAAGAAGGAGAAGTCGTGGGGTCAGGCGCTCAAGGATTTGCGGATCATCGGGCGCAAGGTGGGCAAGCAGGCGGCCAAGGACTACCTGATCTTCCCGGCGCTGTCGGGGCCGAACTGGAAGACCACGATCACCGCGAACTTCGCGTCGAACATCATCCGTAACTACTGGTCGTACATGGTGATCTTCTGTGGTCACTTCCCCGACGGTGCGGAGAAGTTCACTCTCGAGGAGTACGAGACCGAGGATCAGCCGCGCTGGTATCTGCGACAGATGTTGGGATCAGCCAACTTCCGCGCCGGGCCGCTGATGCGGTTCATGAGCGGCAACCTCAGCCACCAGATCGAGCATCATCTGTTCCCCGATCTGCCGAGCAACCGGTACGAGGAGATCGGCGTCCGTGTCCGCGAGCTGTGCGACAAGTACGACCTGCCCTACACAACGGGATCGATTCTGCACCAGTACTTCCAGTCGTTCCGGACCATCGCGAAGCTGTCGGTACCCAACGCCATGCTGAAGGCCACCTCCGACGACGCCCCCGAGACAGCGTCGGAGTTGCGGTTCAACGTGCTCAACGGAACCAAGACCCACTTCGGCCCGGACCCGGTCACCGGAAAGCGCCGCGGACTACGAACGGCGTTGCGGGAGTTGAAGAACTCCAAGGTGGGCGCGGCTGTCTAGCGCTTAGTCCGCCAGCCACGCCCCGTGCAGCCCGGCGGGCACGCGGATCGGTAGGTGGATGGTCGCGAGCGGACCCGACCCGGAGTCGTCGGCGGGCAGGATGTAGAAGTGCGACGACATGTCCGTCGGGTCGGTGCCGATCGCGCCCCAGTAGTCGTGCTCGTCGCCGGGTAGGTAAATCGGTTCGCCGACAGCCACATTCGGGTTCCAGCACACCTCTTTGCCGGTGGCGGGATCGAAGAACCACAGACCGTCGAGTGCGTCGGGATTCGACGAGCCACGCCCAGCGGCGGCAATGTGCTTGTGCTGCTTGGTGATCAGCCGGTCGTCGATGCGCGGGAATTCCATGTCGCGACTGATGACGGCGTCGCGGGACACCGTGCCGGTCGCCGGATCGATCCGCGCGCGGGTCAACGATGACGTCGACGGGGATGCTTCATGGGCGAACCCGTTCGGATACGTCCACTCGACGTAGTCGACGATGACACCGCCATCGGTGCCCGGATCGTCGTAGGCGTTGGCGAAATGCCACACCCAGAACGGGTCGGTGTGCAACCAGCGCACCGGGCCGCCGTCGCGGGGGATGAGCGCGATGCGGGTGCCGTCGTCGGGTCGCCAGTCCAGCAGGCTGCCACCCGACATCACGCCGGCGAGGTCAAAGACCAAGGGGCACACCATGATCACCAGGTACGTGCTGGTGATGGCCATGTCGTGGATCATGTAGCTGTTGTCCATACCGTCGACCGGCGTCGGCGGCCGTGACACCGTGCCGTCGGGGTTGACCACCGACCACGTCAGAAACGGGGCCTCGATCTCGTAGTTGAAGATGAACAGCTCGCCGGTCGTCGGATCGATTTTCGGGTGCGCGGTGCTACCGACTCCGATGGCGCCATCGCAGTTCTCGCGGGCCAGTGTCGCCAGGTCGGGAGGGTTCAGACCGTAGGGCAGGTCGGCCTCGGCCATCGCCATCAGGCGGCCACCGTGGCGGACGATATTGATGTCGGGCAGCTGCCGCATCGTGCCGGCCAGGTCGGGTCCCACCTCCGCCTCCGACGGCGCGTACCCGTCGGTGATGCCCGACCAGATGGCATGTCCGGCCTTCTCCTCGGCGACGACCATCGGCGTCCGGACGAATCGGTTCGTGTACCGCGCGCCGCCGTCGGCCAGCTCGATCCGGTGCACCATCGCGTCGCCGTCGAGAGGGTAGACGTAGGTGCCGATCGGGTCGAAGCGCGGATTGGGGCCGTTGCGCAGGTAGCTGCCGTGCAGATCGGCGGGGATCTCGCCGGTAACCGCGAGACCGCGGACATCGACCTCCTCGCGCTGCGGTGCGAACACACCCGACAGGTGTGCATGATGCGCCATATCGATCGGCGCCGGACGTGGAGGGATGTTCGTGGCGGTCATGCGGGTCTCCTGGGGGAGGGAGTGTCCTTCCGACGATTGTCTCGGATTCTCAGGACTCGGGCAGCAGGATCAGCCGCAGGGCCTGGCGTAGTTGCCGGGCGGTCCGCCGCCAGCTCTCCTCTTCGGAGCGACAGGCCTCGGCTTCGTCGCTGGAGCCGGTGCTCTCGGCGTCCTCGGCCGACGCCTCCCAGGCGAGGTACTGCTCTTCGCAGACGCGCAGATAGGCCAGGATTGCCGAGCTGTCGTGTCGGCACACCTGCGCGACCTCGGCCGGTGTCAGCTCCGCGCCGTCGGCCTCGAGCTGCATCATCGCCATGATGGCTTCGGGTAGCGGCTCGTCGTCGAGTTCGGCGAGATCCTCCGCGATCCGCGGCGCATCCTTGCGCAGGAAGTCGACCCAGGTTGCCAGTGCCGCGGCCAGATTCTTCGGATGGAACATCCAGAGGTGCTGGGTGAGCATCGCGTGCACGCCGGAGTCGTCGAGGATCAGCGACACGTAGGGCCACTTGGCCGCGTTG
The DNA here is from genome assembly GCA_023461275.1 of Actinomycetes bacterium. GTDB lineage: Bacteria > Actinomycetota > Actinomycetes > Mycobacteriales > Mycobacteriaceae > Gordonia. The sequence continues at coordinate 48,848 of JAEYMI010000003.1, forward strand.
CGCGCGACGTAGTCGGCGGCCCGGGCCGGGTTCGCGATCTCGTCGGTGATCAACGCGAAGAACCGCACACTGGGGCTGTCGCGGAGCACCCGCAACCACGACGGGATGGGCGTGGGCAGCGGGTAGTCGGCATCGGCATCGAGTTCGACGGGCTCATTGCGCATCTCCTCGAGCGCCCGGACGACCAGTTCCAGCAGTTGCTCGTGCCCGAGGGCGAGTACGGCGGTCTCGACGATCGACTCCGTGGGTGCCGGGCGATCGTCGATGTAGGCGGGATGCACCACCTCCCACACCTCACGCAAGGCTTGCACAGCCGTCTGCGCAAGACTCCCGACGTCGCTCGGAGCGACCTCGAAGATCAGCGTGCTCGCCGTGACGTCGGCCGATCGATGCCAGCCCATGCTGCGCAGCAGGCGGATGTGTTCGTCGGCGTAATCCGGCGTCGGGCGCAGGTCAGACTCGCTGATGGTGGCACGGATATCGCCGTCGTCGGTACGGGTGAACTCGATGGTGCCGTGCGATCCCTCGGGAATCTCGTCGCCCTGATCCACGGTGAACCGAACACCGTCGTCAGCCAGGGTGGAGAGCCTGGTGGCGAGGTCATCTCTGAACTCTGCCCAGGCGGATTCGACGAAGTCATCAAATGCAAACGCGCTCATCGGTTCTCCTTCCGCACAACCCGGCACACCGGGCCAGATCACCCCCCGGGTATCAGAGTAAGAGACGGCCACGACACGTGTGGCCATCTGAAACGAACAGGGACTTAAGTGCTGTCCCCCGATCAGGTGATTATTCGTCGCTGAAGAGCTCGCGGATGTCCTCGGCACCCAAAACTCCGCCGAAGGCCGCGCCCTCGTCCATGACGGCGGTGAACAGCGCACGCTTGCGGTCCTGCAGTTCGATGACCTTGCCCTCCATCGTTGCCTCGGACACCAGCCGGTACACGGTGACCGGGCGGGTCTGCCCGATGCGGTGCGCGCGGTCGACGGCCTGGGCTTCGGCAGCCGGATTCCACCACGGGTCGCAGACAAAGCAGTAGTCGGCTTCGGTGAGGTTGAGTCCGAACCCGCCGGCCTTGAGGCTGATCAGGAAGATCTGTGTGGTTCCGCCGGTGAACTCGTTGATCGAGGCCTCCCGCGCGGGCGCCGGCATCGATCCGTCGAGGTAGCTGTACTTCAAGCCGATCTGTGTGAGGCGCTCCCCGATGAGGTGCAGGAAGCCGGTGAACTGACTGAACACCAGCGTCGAGTGGCCCTCGGCGACCAGCTCGGGTAGTCGCTCGGCGAGGTAATCGATCTTCGTCGACGCCACGTCGAGGTGTGCCTCGTCGACGAGCCCGGCGTGCAGGCTCAGCTGCCGCAACATGGTCAGTGAGCGCAAGATCGCGAACCGGTTCTCCTCCCAGTCGCCCAGCAAACCGAGCACCTTCTGCCGTTCGCGCGTCAGTCGGGTCTGGTAGATCCTGTCGTGCCGCGGCGTGAGTGGCAGGGTCACCACCTGCTCCTGCTTCGGCGGCAGGTCGTCGGCGACCTGACCTTTGGTGCGACGCAGCATGACCGGGCGGATACGACGGCGGAGAAGCCTGAGTCGTTCGGAGTTGCCACCTTCGATCGGTTTGCGAAAGTACTCGGTGAACGACGTCGGCGACGGGAACAGGCCCGGCGAGGTCAGCGACAGCAATGCCCACAACTCCATCAGGTTGTTCTCCATCGGAGTGCCGGTGATCGCGAACTTGGTGGTGGCGGGGAGTTGTCGTGCGCTCGTGTGGGTCTTGGCACGGTGATTCTTCACGAACTGTGCTTCGTCGAAAATCGCTGCAGACCAGGTGAATTCGCCCAGTGCGGCAATCTGCATCCGCAGGATCGTGTACGAGGTGACCACCAGCCGGGCGTCGCCGATGCGCTCGGCGAGCCCGGCGCCGGACGTGGCCTTGGTGGTGGTGATCGCGACCGCGTCGAGGGTGGGGACAAAGCGCTGCGCCTCGCTGATCCAATTCCCGACGACCGACGTGGGTGCGACGACGAGGAATCGGGCGCTGGGGTCGTCGGCCGCGGCGTGGGCGAGCAGCGTCAGGATCTGCACGGTCTTGCCCAGGCCCATGTCGTCGGCGAGGATGCCGCCGATCCCGTTGTGCCAGCAGAAGGCAAGCCAGGAGAAGCCGGCGCGCTGATAGTCACGCAGGTCGGCGTGCAGCGTCGGCGGCGGCTCGACGGGCGCCGGTGCGGTCGCCGACGCCAATTGCTCGATCCGCGAATGCCATTGTGCGAGTTGCTTGTCGACGACGCCCAGGGACAGTAGTTCGTCCCACAGTGATGAGTTCGACGGTCGGCGGCGGACCTTGCCGCGCTCGATCTCGCCGAGTTCGGTGGCCTCGCGGATGAGTTCGCTCAGGCGGGTGAGCTCCGGTGTGTCGAGTCGGAAGTAGGTGCCGCCCGGCAGGAGCATATGCGTTGCGCCCTTGGCGAGTTCGCGCAGCACATGACTCAGCGGGACCGCATGGCCGGCCACGTCGACGGTGATCGACAGGTTCAGCCAGTCGTTGGCCACCGACTCGTGATCATCGGCGTGGGTGCTGATCGCGATGACCGGATCGTCTTCGGCGGGAACGTATTCAGGAGGATCGCCGACGATGCGAACCTCAAGTCCGGCGGCGTACAGCTCGGGCACCACTTCGGCGCAGAGTACTGCGGTCTCGACGGCGTCGTAGGTGAAGATGCGGGCGAACAGTCCGGGTCTCTCGACGTCGAAGTCAAACTCCATGTCGCCGTCGGGATCGTCGAAGAGCGTTCCGACGCCGCCCTGAAACCGATACCGCAGAGCTTGCTGCTGCCACCTCTTACACACGCGCGCAACGAGTTCCAGGTAGTAGCGGTAGTGGTACCAGCAGTCTTCTTCCTCGTCGGCATCGCGGTATGCGGTGTCGTCGGGGTCGGAGTAGTCGACGAACTCGCGGAGCCGACCGTTGACGCGATAGCTGATCGACCAGTGCACGCGCGAACCGTTGTCGTCGGCGTAGATGGTGAGCAGCGGAATCGGGCCGGATACCGATCGCACATCGAGTACGTCGTCGTCGACGTCGACCGGCGCCGAAGCCGACAGCTCTGGGAGGACGTCGGTGATGAACTCGTCGAGATCGTCGTCGGGGATGACGATGGTGCCCTGGGCGAGTAGGTTTGCCAACGCTTCACGCGAGGGTGGGGAGTCGAAGGGGCCGAGGACCAGGGTGGTGCCGCAGACCGCGAAAAGCCCGTGGGGGAGCGGGAACCCGATGAGCCCGACAGGCCCGGTGGGCGTGTGGTTGCCGTCGATCTGCAGGTACGGTTCCACCACGACGTCCACGGAGTCGTGGTAGACGTGAAAAGCCATGCGGGAACCGGTGATCAGCTTGATGTCTCGCACTCCGAAATCATCGTGCGGGATGAGTGTGACGCCGGCATCGCTTGCCGCACTGAGGAGATCCCAGATGTCGGCCGGGGATGGGCCCAGCGACATGGCGTCGAGGGTGCTCGGGTCGAGGTCGGCGCGGGCGATGGCGCGGATCGCGCGGACGTGTTCGAGGGGGAACGAATCGGTTCGGTTCGGGCCGGGCATCGGAGCGAAACCCTCGGTCGGGGTGGGTTGAAAGCCGGCCCAGGTGATTCCGGCGGGTGTCCAGGCGCCGACCTTGTCGTGGGTGATCAGCCGCAAAACCGGAGCTGCGTCGGTGCCGTACAGCGATGGCTCCGGGAGTTCGACGAGAAGTCCGAGCGGTGTCTGCGGTGCCGATACGCGATCGCAGTCAGTGATGACGAAGGCGCCGAGCACGTTCCGCCATTCGTCGGTGAAAGAGGTTGCCGGCCGCAGGTTTTCTGACGATTCGTCCGCCGGTTCGGCGGCGGCCAGTAGCAGCGCGGCGCCGTGCGCGCACGCGCCGCCGGCGGGGCACGTGCAGGTCGTCAGGGTGAGTCGACGCTCGGCGCCGTCGGCGACGAACGATGCCGTCACAAAGTAGGTCCGTTGCTCGGAGTCCCGGCAGATTCCGGTGAGCACCAGACCGCTTGGCGTCCAGCACTCGTGCGCCACCCGACCTTGGCCGGCGTACACCTGGCCACGCTCGACGGTGTCGGCGTCGAAGTGCCGGAGAAGCTCGTCGGGGTGCATGTGAAGCGGGCCGAATCGGGACATGCGCTCACGGTAGGGACTGAATCCGACGGTTCAGCCCGCTGCGCAGGGTTATCCACAGGCCACGGGATCGATCAACAACCCTCGATCAAACAACTACCGTGGGCATCATGCTGGATCATGTGGCACTGCAATGCTCCGACGTCGCTGCTGCGGCATCGTTCTACACGACGGTCTTCGGCGCGATCGGCGTCCGCGAGGCGATGCGGTTCGAGCGCGACGGTGGCGTGGTCGTCGGGCTCTCCGGTGCCGACGGCTTTCCGCACCTCTGGCTCGGGCCGCTCGTCGATCAAGGTGATCGGCCGATCCACCTCGCGTTGACCGCATCCGACCGAGCGTCGGTGGATGAGGTGTTCCGGGCCGCGCTATCGGCCGGCGCGACGATCCTGCACGAGCCGCGTCTGTGGCCGGAGTATCACCCCGGCTACTACGGAGTGTTCCTGCGCGACCCCGACGGCAACAACGTCGAGGCGGTCTTCCACGACTTCGGTGGCTGAGGAGTCAGGCCGGCAGGGCGGCGCCCCGCTCGCGCGGAAACCACGGGATCAGCATCGACGTCGCGCGCTGATAGTCGGTGTAGGCCGGGTACTTCGACGCCGAGATGGATTCGGTGAACTTCGTCGAACCGATGAACAGCAGGGTGAGCAGCACCGCGCCGACGATGGTCGGGTTGATCACCCCACCCCAGAAGCCCAGGCCCGACGCGACGGCCGCACTCGCCCCGAAGCAGTAGATCATCCACCACTGACCTTGCTCACCGAAGAAATTCGGGTGGCGGCTGTACCGGAAGAGCCCGGTGGTCGCGAACCCGGGCTCGAGGTGGCCGCCTGCCCTGGCCTTCTGCTGATGGAACTTCCATTGCTGTTGATCGGCAACGGTTTCGATGGCCAGGAACGCCAGAAAGGCGATCGCACAGACGATGTCGAAGGCATTGAGCGGCGTCGGATGCCAGTAGGCCATCGCCCCCGGTAAGGCGATGAGCACAAGTAAGAGGTTCTGGTAGAGCACGATGAAGAACATGTTGAACAGCTGGAACTGCCACGGCTTCATGCGCCCGCGCAGGATGGCCCATCGGTAGTCTTCGACGCCGCTGTAGCCGCCCTTGCGTGCGAAGTTGAACGTCAACCGCGCGCCCCACACCGTCACCAGAACGGCCATCAGCACGAGCCGGCCGCTCGGTTCGTCGTCGACGATGGCCGCGATGGCGAAGATCCAGAGGTAGATGACCGGCACGACCGACCAGATTCGATCGACCCACGAGGTGTCACCGGTGACCAGCGACGCCACCCAGCATCCGAGGCAGGATGCACCCGCAACGATCAGAACCCAGCCGATGGGACCCATGACCATGACGATAGACCCGTCGCCGCGCGATGATGGACCGATGAGCGACGAGTATTTCGATCTGGGCACGTACTCGCATCGGGTGACCACGAGCTCACCGCTGGCGCAGCAGTGGTTCGACCGCGGGTTGGTGTGGACCTACGGGTTCAACCATGAGGAAGCCGTCGCCTGTTTCCAGCGGGCGGTCGAGGCCGACCCGAACTGTGCGATGGCGTTCTGGGGTATCGCCTACGCGCTGGGTCCCAACTACAACAAGCCGTGGGAGTTCTTCGACGAGACCGAGTTGGGCACCGTCGTCGAACGGACGCACGAGGCGGCGGTGCGCGCCCGGGAGCTGGCCGGTTCGGCGACTCCGGTGGAACAGGCGTTGATCGGTGCTCTGGTGCACCGGTATCCGGCTTCCACGCCCGACGGTCCGGCGGGCGAGGCGCAGACGTGTGCGGTCTGGAATGTGGCGTTCGCCGACGCGATGCGCACGGTGTACGACGAGCATCCCGAAGATCTCGAGGTGGCAACACTTTTCGCTGATGCACTGATGAATCTGACGCCGTGGGCGCTGTGGGATCTGGTGACCGGTGAGCCGGCGCCGGGCTCCTATGCTCTTGAGATCAAGGACGTCCTGGAGCGGGCCATGACGCTACCCGGTGGACGTGACCACCCGGGCCTCCTGCACCTCTTCATCCACCTGGTGGAGATGTCGTCGACGCCGGAAAACGGACTGCCCGTTGCCAATCGGCTGCGGGACCTGGTGCCCGACGCCGGTCACCTGCGGCACATGCCGAGCCACCTCGACGTGCTGTGCGGCGACTACCAGCAGGTCATCACCGCCAACCTGCGGGCCATCGAGGCCGACGAGAAGTTCGTCGACCGTGAGGGTCCGATGAACTTCTACACCATGTATCGGTGCCACGACTTGCATTTCGCGGTGTACGGCGCGATGTTCCTCGGGCAGTCCGAGATTGCGCTGACAGTGGTTGAACAGCTGGAACGCACGATTCCCGATGACCTTCTGCACGTTGATGTTCCACCGATGGCCGATTGGTTGGAAGGTTTCCTCGGGCTTCGGGTGCATGTCTACATCCGATTCGGGATGTGGGCTGAACTCATCGCGTTGGAGCTGCCCAGCGATCCTGAACTCAAATGCACCACAACGGCTCTCATCCACTACGGGCGCGGTGTGGCCTATGCGGCGACCGGCCGGGTGCCGGAAGCCGAGGCCGAGCGCGAGTTGTTCCGTGAGGCGGTCAGGCGGGTGCCGGAGAGTCGCATCCTGTTCAACAACACCTGCCGCGACATCCTGGCTGTCGCGTCGGCGATGCTCGACGGCGAACTGCAGTATCGCCGAGGCAATATCGATGCGGCGTTCCAACATCTTCGACGCTCCATCGCGCTCGACGATCACCTGCCCTACGACGAACCGTGGGGCTGGATGCAGCCGACGAGGCACGCCTACGGTGCGCTGCTTTTGGAGCAGGCGAGGGTCGAGGAGGCCGAAGCGGTGTATCGCGCCGACCTCGGTTACGACGACACCCTGCGCCGCTCGGTGCAGCACCCGCGGAATGTGTGGTCGCTGCACGGCTATCACGAGTGCCTGACCCGGCTCGGCAAGACCGGTGAGGCGGCGATCATCGGCCGCGAACTCACCCTTGCCGCCGCGCTGGCCGACGTCCCCGTCGTGGCGTCGTGCCTATGCCGGCTCGACGTGGCCGGCCCGCCGTCGCACGGTTGTTGCTAGGCCTCGTCGACGGCGCCCTGCCTCGCGTTGATAGCGCCCTCGGACGCGTTGACGGCGCCCTGCCTCGCGTTGATAGCGCCCTCGGACGCGTTGACGGCGCCCGGCCTCGCGTTGATAGCGCCCTCGGACGCGTTGACGGCGCCTTGTCTCGCGTTGATAGCGCCCTCGGACGCGTTGACGGCGCCCTGCCTCGCGTCGGCAGCGCCCGCAGTTCGCTTGCAGCAGTGGCCCGTTGACTGGGCACGGCCGGCGGCCAGAAACCCCGCTTCTCGCTAGAAACACTGCGCGTGCGTAGTGTTTCTAGCGAGATCGGGTGTTTCTGTTTCTCGAGTTACGCTGTGCTACTTGCTTTCTGCTGGTCGCACCCGTCGCTGGTCGAGTAGTCCGAGGCGCCAGCCGAGGACGTATCGAGACCCGTCGAGCCACACCGTTTCCCAAGGTCGACGACGGCTCGACCGGTCTTGTCACACCCCCTCGCTAGTCTGTCGGTAGTGCAAATTTCTTGATGCTTACTTTCAGTGTTGACGCGTGAATGATGATGCGGTCCAACCCAACACACCCCGCCCGCGGGGTGGTTCACTGAAAGTGGTGTCAGGTGTTCACCTTCTCCGACCCGGTCATCGACGACGCTGTGGTGTCGTCGATGCCGCGCGACGAGGTGGCCACCACCGCCGCAACGATGCTGCGCGAGGCTCGTGCCCGAGAAGCTCGCACCGTGCTGTTGGCGACGCGGTTGGCGTTGGACACCTACGACGATGTGATCAACGGTGTGTACGGGGTGGCGTCCAGTTATTCGCACACCAAAGCCGACAAGGTCGCCACCGGAGAAGTGTCCCTACAACTCGGTGTCTCACGCACAAAAGCTGGGGAGTGGATCAAACTCGGCGAATCGCTGGCCGCGTATCCGAAAGTCCGCCAGGCATACCTGGCCGGGGACTACTCCACCAGCCGGGTACGCGACATCGTGCGCGCCCTCGACGTCGCAC
>JAEYMI010000004.1 GCA_023461275.1 Actinomycetes bacterium
GCCGCCGCCGCGCGGCCGGTGACCTGACCTCGCCGACTAGCGCCGCGCTATGCGCCCTTCGCGTCGGCTTCCCGGATCGGAGCGCAGCTGTGCGCGCCCAGACCGCCGGAGTTCAAGCGGGACATCGCCTCTGGGGCCGCGTCAGCGAGGAACTGCCGCCACGTGCCCAACGCGAACTCGACGTTGTTCGGGTGCACGACGGCGGCGTCGAGGGTCCGTCGTGCGTACACGTGGTCGTTGTTGACCATGATCGTCACCTCCGGCCAGTCGGCTGAACCGTCGACGATGAGCCGGGTCAAGACGTCGGGTTCGGTCAACCGGTGGGTCAGCGTGGCGCTGAGCACCAGGCTCGGTCCGTCGGTGGCGAACACCCGCCACGGCACCGGATCGGCGGTGTTGACCTCGATCACGCCGTCGGCGACGAACACCTCGTGACCGAGCGTCGCGCTCAGCACCGCGCGTGCGATCTCGAGTGCCTGGCCGGGCCCGACGGGGATCAGTGAGATCGCGAAACCGTCGGGCAGTGAGGCCGGCAGGAAGTGTGGAAGGTCGTCGTCCTCGTCGGAAAGCGCTTCCGTTGCAACGGGTTCGGGAGCAGGGTCAGGCAGCGCGGTGAGGTGACGACGACCCGCCGTCGGCGACGGTCCGTCGACGGGAGAGTGCGCGTCGACGCCGGCCACCGCGGACGGATCGTGCACGGTGACGTACGCCGGATGCTCTTGGCCCCACAACTCGCGCAGCGTGCGAATCACCAACGCCACCAACGTGTCGACGCTGCCTCGTCCGGCGTCGGCGATGTGGACGCGCGGTCGTGTCAGGAAGCGCCACCCGAGGCGGCACAGAAGGTCGTGTTCGGCCTGCCATCGGGTGCGGTCGCGCCACGACAGCGCGGGGTCGTCGATTTCGGCGCGCACGCGGCCCGCCGCCCGCGTCGTCAACGAGATCAGTAGTCGCCGTGAATTGCCGTCCTGGCGAGCAATCTCAATGAACTCATCCCGCGGCAGCGCGGACAGGCGGGCGGTGAGGCGTTCGGCGAACTCGCGCCACGCTTCGTCGACGGCGCTGGATGGTGACCGCTTCGACGGCGACTTCTTCGACAGCGACTGCTTGGACGGTGACTTTCCGGACATAAGGCGTGCCCCCGAATCGTTCGGCACCCAACGGGTGCGAATGTATGTTCGAAGACACCGTATGTGACGCCACTGACAGAACTGTTTGCGCAGTTCGGAGGGGTAATGCTCAGGAGGCCGTGCGGGCTACCACTTGGTGTACAGCGTGATCACCGTCGACTCCGAAGGGTGAACGCCGACGATCAGCTGCCCACCCTCGTGCTCGGCGGCTTCGCGGACGAGGCGTTCGGCGGTGGTTCGCACCACCACACCCTTGCCGGGGATGACGAAGATGGGTTCGTGGGTCTTCTTGTCGGGGCCGGCGCTCCAGTGGTTGCGGACGTCGGGCTGGTCGAGGATGGAGGCGACGCCGGCCGCGGAGATCTTCATCGTCTCGTCGTTGGTGAACACGAAGTAGGTGGTGTCGCCGCGGCTGATCACCTTCGCCGCGTCGGCGTGGCCGGCACCCAACGCGAGAAGTCCGGTGGCGACTGCGGTCACGACGGCAATCGCCACTGATCGGATGTGCATCTTGAAGGTCCCCCGCGTTGTTGTCATTTGTTCACACGATGTGACGGTGACAGTACACGTACGTCGATCGTTGTGATGATCACGTGCCTACCGTGCGGCGCTCTGCTGTTGACATGTGACACGATCGGTAAAGGGTTGCGATTCCCGGCAAACGGTCCGGGTTCGTTCTGGGGGGAACGATGATTCGCCGCGCGTAGAATTGCCAATGGCCCACACGCAGGTTAACGCCGTGTGGAGCCAGGACAGTGCAGGCGAGTCAGGACAGGGAGTGTGGATGACGGCGGAACCGGCGTGGACGTCGGAGGGCCTCGCAGATCCCCGGGACACCGGGCCGATCCGCGCACCGCTACTGCCCGTCGATGATCCGTTCTACGAGACCCCCGCCAACATCGCAGCCATCCGCCCTGGCGAGGTGATCCGCTCGCGGCAGGTGGAGCTGAAGAACTTCTGGGTGTCGAATCACGAGACGTGGCAGCTGCTGTATCGCTCCAATGACCTGCACGGCAACCCCGACGTCACGGTGACCACCGTCGTCGTACCCGACAAGCGCAAGCATGCCCGGCCCGCGTTGCTCTCGTTCCAATGTGCGATCGATGCGGTTACCTCGCAATGCTTTCCGTCGTATGCGCTGCAGAAGGGTGCTGAGGCCTCGCGGGCGGTGGCGCCGCTGGAGTTCATGGTCGTTCGACGCGCGTTGGCCAAGGGGTGGGCGGTCTCGATGCCCGATCATGAAGGCCTTGTCGGCGCGTGGGGTGCGCCGCGGGAGCCGGGATACCGTGCGCTGGATGGCATTCGGGCCGCATTGTCCTTCGACGAGCTGGGGCTGGCGCCGGATACCCGGATTGGGATGTGGGGCTATTCGGGCGGCGGGATGGCGACGTCGTGGGCCGCCGAAATGGCACCCACCTACGCACCGGAGCTGAAAATTGTTGGCGCCGTGCTTGGTTCGCCGGTCGGTGACATGGCGTCGACGCTGCTGCGGCTCAACGGCGGTCTGCACGCCGGGTTACCGATCCTGGTGATCGCCGGGTTGCGTCGGATCTATCCGGCGCTGGACCGCATCATCAACGACCACGGCACCGAGGCGGGAAAGCGTGAGATCGAGCTCGCGGCTACCCTGCCGACGCTCGACGCCATCCGCCGCTTCCGCAACCACGACATCGACGACTACCTCGACATCCCGCTCGCCGACGCCCTCGCCGACCCGGGGATGGTCGAGATGCTCGCCGACATCCGCCTTGGCACCCACGCGCCCAACACCCCGCTGATGGTGATGCAGGCCATCCACGACGAGGTCATCGACGCCGCCGACGTCGACGCCCAGGTGCGGCGCTACCGCGACCTCGGCGCGTCGGTCACCTACGTGCGTGACCTTGTGAGCGAACACTATTCGCTGCTTCCGCTGTCCGGGCCGATGGCCATCAGTTGGTTGACCCACCGGCTGCAAGGTCGGGTCGCGCGGGACCGGACCCTGACCGCACTCGCGGGGCAGCGGGTGTCGTTCTCGCGGTAGTTCCGCGTCGACTGTGCGCGGCTGGCCGTTGACTGGGTCCGGCCAGGTGTTGACTTTGCGCGGCTGGGCGTTGACTGGGCGCGCGCGAGCGTTGACTGGGCGCATTCCGCCCGGTGTCGCCCGCCCGGCACCCGATTCCGGTGACACAGCCTCGGTAGGAGAGCGACGCCGAATCAATAGTCGACGCGACAACGCACACCTACCGAGGCTATGTCACCGCAGCGACCCGCACGCGGCGGGGAGAGACTTGCTCTGGCCTCACGTGCAACCCGTGCGTCACACGTTCCACATCAGTCCCAAACCTGATGTGTCCCATGGTCGCGGCGGGCGAACTGCCTGCCCGACACGCCACCGCACGTCCGTCCGGCCCGATCCGCCCACGTAATCTGGACGCCATGTCGTTTCCGTCGATCACCCGCACGCATCTCGATCGTGCGTTCGGGGTGGCGACGGTGGCGCGCGGCCGGGCGTATCACCGGCAGGCCATGGTGGTCGACTGGAAGTGGTATCCCGGTGCCCGCAGACTCACCGGCACCTGTATGGGCAGCGGTGGGCTCGACTACGAGCAGGACATCCTGCTCGCCGGATCGTCGGACACCATCACCCGCGCCCTGTGCACGTGCCCGGTCGGTGCGTATTGCAAGCACTCGGTCGCGGTGTTGCTCACCGCCGAGCTGGGCTCGGGCCGGCAGGTGCCGGTGACCGTAGCCGACGCGGTGTCGGGGAACCCGGCAGCGCAGGTCGCTTCGTGGCGGACGGCCATTGCCGGGATCGTCGGCACGGGTAAAACCGTTGCACCCCAACGGAAAAAGCTGGCGCTGGCGTTTTCGACGACTATGCCGAACCGGTTCAGCCCCACGTCGCATCTGCAGATCCGGCCGATGGTCGAGGGCGCCAAACAGCCCTGGATCAAGACGGGGGCGACGTGGAACGAGATCTCCTACGGGTTCGGGCTCAACGTCGTACAGGAGCACCTCGACGCCCTACAGGCCATCTATCGGGCGCTGACGACGCGCGGGTACGCGTCCAACAACGAGTGGCAGAGCCTGGGCTCGGCATCCGCCAGCATCTGGCAACTCATCTCCAACGCGAAAAATGTTGGCGTCGAACTGATTCAGGGACCTTCGATGCCGGGACCCCGGTTCACGTCGGTGGTGGTTGGTCAGGCCGAGCTCGCCATCGACATCACCGAGCACCCCGACGGTGCCCGTCTCACCCGGCAGCTCATCGTCGACGGTGAACCCGTCGACCCGAAGTCGGTGCAGTTCGTCGGAAACACTGTGCCGCATGGGTTATGGTGCATCGACGATGGGTGTCTCACCGTCGCCGGGTTCACCACGCCGCCGGCCGTGGGTGAGGTCGAGGCGCTCACGCACGGTCACGAAATCGTGATCCCCGCAGCCGATTTGACCGAGTTCTCGCTGGAAGTGCTACCGAAACTGACTCAAGTCCGGGCCACCCGCGTTGCCGAAGGGGTGTTCACCCCGCCGACCATCGAGGGACCCGAAGCCGTACTGACCATCTCCGATAACGTGTCGGGCCCCCGTTACTCGTGGAGTGTTGGGTACGGCCTCAACGACAAAACGGTGGTGTTCGACCCGACGCAGGCCATCGGCGACACCTCCTACCGCGACGCCGGCGTCGAAGATGCCCTGTGGGAGCGGCTGCGTCCGGCGATGGAAAGGGTTGCCGCACAGAGCTCGTCGTGGGGCTCTCAGGTGTCCGGCCGCATCCTCGCATTCGGGTACACGAAGGCGCGGCTCGACGAAGCAGCGGCCTTGGAGATGGCGGACTCGGCGCGTCAGGCGGCCGCGCAGGCGTCGTTGTCCACCTTGCGGCTATCGGTGGCGCTCTCGCCGGTGGAGGTCGCGGTATTGTCCGCCGACGTGCTGCCGGAGTTGGCCGACGTACCCGGCCTGCGCGTCGATTATCAACTGACGCAGACGTATACCCGCAACCAGAACGCCCCACGGATCGCGTTCGCCGCCGACGAGGAGGGCAGTGACTGGTTCGGTCTCGACGTCGCGATCCTGCTCGGGAATCAGCGCGTGCGGACCGCCGACGTGATCGTCGAACTCAATTCCGGTGCGCAGCATATGTTGTTGCCCGACAACACGTTCTTCTCGCTTGAGGTGCCGGAGCTGCAGAAGCTGTCGGAGCTGCTCGAGGAGGCCCGCAGCCTCGGCGAGATCGAGTCGGGAAAGTTCAGCAGCCGCAGCCTCAATGCCACGTTCTGGGAAGAGTTGCTCGAACTCGGCGTCGTCGACGCGCAGTTGGCGCAGTGGCGTAAACGTATGGCGCAGTTGGCGTCGGCGAAACCGCCACGGACGGTGAAACCGTCGAAGCGCTTGCAAGCCGAACTGCGCGAATATCAGCAGGCCGGCTTCGACTGGTTGATGTTCTTGTGGAAGAACGAACTCGGCGGTGTCCTGGCCGATGACATGGGCCTGGGCAAGACCGTGCAGACCCTCGCGCTGGTGGCCAAGGCGGTCGATGCCAAGCGCGACAGCCGTTTCCTGGTGATCGCACCCACCAGCGTGGTGCCCAACTGGGTGGCTGAATGCCAGAAATTCGTTCCGGGCGTGCGGGTGTCGTCGATCACCGCCACACCATCGCGAACCGGCTCGACGGTGGGGGAGATGGTCGGCGACGCGAACATCGTCGTCACCTCGTATGCGCTGCTGCGGATTCTGTTCGACGACCTCGACGACTACACCTGGGACGGCGTCATTTTCGACGAGGCCCAGTTCATCAAGAACCACACCGGCAAGACCCATCAGTGTGCCCGACGCCTCGACGCGCCGTTCAAGTTGGCGATCACCGGCACGCCGATGGAGAACAACCTGATGGAGTTGTGGTCGTTGTTGTCGGTCACCGCGCCCGGGCTGTTCCCTTCGCCGACGGCGTTCACCGAGTACTTCCGCAAACCCATCGAATCGGGAACCGAACCGGAACGGTTGGGCACGCTGCGTCGTCGTATCAAACCGGTCATGTTGCGGCGCACCAAGACCCAGGTGGCCATCGACCTCCCGGCCAAGCAGGAGCAGGCGATGGTGCTCGAACTGGGCACCAAGCACCGCAAGGTCTACGACACCCGCCTGGCGCGCGAACGGCAGAAGGTGCTGGGCCTGCTCGGCGACTGGGAGAAGAACCGATTCCAGATCTTCCGGTCGCTGAGCATGCTGCGCCAACTCAGTCTGCATGCGGCGCTAGTCGATTCGTCGCATCACGAGGTGGCGTCGGCAAAGGTGGAGTTCCTCGCCGAACAACTACCGGCGCTCATCGACGAGGGGCACAGCGCGCTGGTGTTCAGCCAGTTCACCGGCTTCCTGAGCATCGTGCGTTCTCAACTCGACGAGCTCGGCATCGAGTACAGCTACCTCGACGGCTCGATGACTGCCGCGCAACGTGATTCGGCAGTTCGTCGGTTTACGTCCGGTGTGACGCAGGTGTTCCTGATCAGCCTCAAGGCCGGTGGATTCGGGTTGAACCTCACCGAGGCCGACTACTGCTTCGTCTGCGACCCGTGGTGGAACCCGGCCGCCGAAGCCCAGGCCATCGACCGCGCGCACCGCATCGGACAGCAACGCCCGGTCACCGTGTACCGGCTGGTCTCTGCCGACACCATCGAGGAGCGGGTGGTGAAGCTGCAGGACCGCAAACGAGCGCTGTTCGACGCCGTCGTGGACGATGGCGACCTGTTCGGCACCGCACTCAGCGCCACGGATATCCGGGAGATGCTGGGATAGCTTTCCCGGTTCTGCCCAACCCCCTGCCCGGCCCCCGCCCCACCCCCGCCCGGTTCTTCCGCGTCGGTTTCGACGTTCCGCCACCTGCTGGTGCCGGATGGCCGAGTTCGACGCGGAAGAACGCGAAGGCGTCCGGCGGAACCGCCCCGCGTTGCTTGTTTAACGTGCACCGTTACGGCAGGGTTGACGGTGATGTCGGACGAATTCCTGATCGCACGCAACCCCGAGGAAGGCACCTCGTTGCCTTACCTCGTTCGGTTGCCGCTCGGTCCCGACGGCATCATCCTGAAGGCCCGCGAGACGTGGCCGCGGACGTCGAAGGTGTACTGCCATCGGGTGGCCGACTGGCCGCGCGACGCCGAAATCATCGAACGCGTCGGCGTGCGGTCGCTGACGACGCGCGGCGCGGCCATCGACCTCGTGCTCGACCGTGGGCGCGAGAACCGCTCGCAGTTCGTGCTCACCCGCGCGCGGGGCCGCGAGATGGTGTTCTGGCAGTCGCGGCGGACCGCCAAGCAGGCCAGGCCCAACGTCACCACACCCAAGGCGCGCGCCCACGGGCGCGTACTCGACATCATCGTCGACACGCGGGAACGCTACGCCTACAACTTCTCCGCGCAGCAGGCGCAGACCACGAAACGCTCACTCCCGGCAGGTGATTACGCCGTGTTCGACGGCGACGTGCTCGTTGCCGCGGCCGAACGCAAGAGCATCGAGGATTTGTCGTCGAGTCTGATGGCCGGCAAGTTGACCTATCAGCTCGCCGAGCTCGCGTCGCTGCCGCGGGGTGCGGTCATCGTCGACGCCGGATACTCGAAACTGTTCAAACTGGAGCATGTCTCGACGTCGGCGGTCGCGGAGGCACTCGGTGAAGCTCAGGCACGGTTCCCCTCGGTGCCGATCATCTTCTGCGAAACCCGTTCTCTGGCACAGGAATGGCTCTACCGTTGGTTCGGTGCTTGCCTACACGAGCACGGGTTGGCGTCGGATCAGGCGGCCACGGTGACGCCACTGTCGGCTCCGACGGCCGCGCAGATCCGGGAGTGGGCGGTCGCGCAGGGGCACACGGTGTCGGACCGGGGCCGGATACCGGCTGAGCTGCGCGCGGCGTATCTCGCTGCGGCGCAGCGCCAGTTGTAGGATGTCGGCCATGACTCAGGGCAGCGTAACCCGCGAATGGGTGTTCGCTGCGGCTGCCGACGAGCGGCGCGCGATCGCCGATCTGGTCGACAGCCTCACTCCCGATCAACTTGCCACACCAAGCCTCTGTGTCGGGTGGGATGTGAAAACCGTTGTTGCGCATCTGATCAGTGACTTCGACGACGGATTCAGTGGTTTCCTGCGTAGTGGGATTCGCCGCGGCGGTATCAATCGCGGAATCGACGCGCTGGCGCGCCAGCGAGCACAAGCGCCCACCGTGGAGCTTGTCAACACATTGCGCAGCCGCGCCGACGAGCGGTTGAGTCCACCCGTCGTCGGACCGCGTGCCGGTCTCGCCGACCTCCTCATCCACGGCGCCGATATCCGCCTGCCCCTCGGGACTGCGTACGAGCCCGACCGCGAGCGTGTCGTCGCGGTGATGGATTTTCTGACCGGTCGCACCGGAACCGTGTTCGTATCCCGAAAGGGGTTGCATGGCATCGCGTTACACGACGATGACTCTGGCCGGTCCTGGGGTGATGGTGACGCCGTGCACGGCCCGGGATGGGCGATCATGTTGGCGGTGTGCGGTCGAGCCGTGGCGCTTGCGCACCTCGACGGCCCGGGGTTAAATCTCCTGACATCGCGGATCACGTGAGCGCGATTTTCGCCGACCTTCCGGAGCCTTCGCAAGCCTAAGAATCTCGCTAATTCATACCCTCGGACGCAGGTGGCTGCGGGTTTAGCGTCGGACTGATGACCTCAGAGACCCTCCCGACGACTGTCGGCGCGCGTCCTGACCAGCTCTTCACCCGACCGGCCGACGACGACCTGCTCGCGGCGAAACTGGTCAAGGGCCGCAATCCGCTGCAGTGGGTGAGCACCGCCATCGTGCTCGTACTCGCCGCGATGCTGGTCCACACCCTCGTCGCCAACCCCCGATTCCAGTGGCACGTGGTCGCCGACTACTTCCTCGACGGCTCGGTCCTGCGCGGACTCGGCCTCACCCTGTGGCTCACCGCCGCGGTCATGGTGTGCGGGTTCCTCCTCGGCATCGTGCTCGCGGTGATGCGGTTGTCGTCGAATCCGATCCTCTCCACGCTGAGCGCCGGCTACGTGTGGTTCGTCCGCTCAGTTCCGCCACTGGTGCAGTTGCTGTTCTGGTACGAGCTGGCGACGCTGTATCCGCAACTCTCGCTGGGTATTCCATTCGGTCCGTCGTTTGTCACCGCAGACACCGCGCACTTGTTCTCCGGTGTGCTGGCCGCCTTCGTCGCACTCACCATCGACGTCGCGGCGTTTGCCGCCGAGATCGTGCGCGGCGGCATCCTCTCGGTCAACCCCGGCCAGACCGAAGCGGCACATGCGTTGGGGCTGAGCAGGTATCGCGTGTTCCGACGAATCATCCTGCCGCAGGCGATGCCGGCGATCATCCCGGCGTCGGGCAACCTGCTGATCGGATTGCTGAAGGCGACGTCGATCGTCAGCGTGATCGCCGTACAAGACCTGCTTTACTCGGTCCAGCTGATCTACCAACAGAACTACCTGATCTTCCCGCTGCTGCTGGTCGCGACCCTCTGGTACGTCATCATCACCAGCCTGCTCTCGGTGGGGCAGTACGGCATTGAACGTCACTACTCCCGCGGCAACGGCCGCATCCGACGCTCATTCTGGACGACCTTCCGGCAGAACCTACCGCTGTTCGGCCGCGTCAGCACCGACGTTCCGGCACCATCGCGACGGGGAGCGCCGGCATGACCGTCGTATCGACGTCCACCCAGCCACGCGACACCGCCGCCGACGGCCCGCTGCTGCGAATCCGTGGGCTGCGCAAACACTTCGGCCTGCATACCGTGCTCGACGGCATCGACCTCGACGTCGACGCGGGGTCGGTCGCGGTGCTGCTCGGACCATCCGGATCGGGCAAGTCGACGTTGCTGCGCTGCATCAATCACCTCGAGACGCCCGACGCCGGGTTCGTCGAAGTGGGCGGTGACATCATCGGCTACCGGCCCGCTCCGGGAAAGCCACATGCGCCGGGAAAGCTGCACGAACTGCCGCCGCGCGAGATCGCCCGGCAACGCTCATCGATCGGTATGGTCTTCCAGCAGTTCAACCTGTTCGGCCATATGACGGTGTTGCAGAACGTGATCGAAGGCCCACTCGCCGCCGGTATTCCACGACGCGACGCGGTGCAGACCGCCCGAGAACTCCTCGCCAGCGTCGGCATGGCCGGCCGCGACGACACCTATCCGCGCCAACTTTCCGGCGGCCAACAGCAACGTGTCGCCATCGCCCGCGCGCTCGCGCTCCAACCCCGCCTCATGCTCTTCGACGAGCCGACCAGCGCACTCGATCCCGAACTCGTCGGCGATGTCCTCGCGGTGATCCGCGACCTCGCCGCCAGCGGCATGACGATGGTGATCGTCACCCACGAAATCGGATTCGCCCGCGAGATCGCCGACCAGGTCACGTTCCTCGACGGCGGGGTGGTCGTCGAATCCGGTTCGCCCGCAGAGGTACTGGACCGTCCACAACACCAACGCACCAAGGACTTCCTGGCTGCCGTGCTCTGATACTCTGCCAGCCCAATCGAACTCGCTCACCACTCAACCAGGGGGACACCAATCATGAGACGCACCAACCGATTCGCCGTGCTCGCCGCAGTAGGCGCATCGGTGCTGTCGCTGACATTGGCCGGCTGCGGCTCGTCGGGCGATGCCAGCACCACGGCACCGTCGGGCACCGCGTCGATCCCGACCGCCGACGTCATCAGCGCCGTCACCACCGACCCGGCCATCAACGCCACGTTGCCGCCCGACGTCCGCGCGTCGAAGACGTTGTTGCTGGGCACCGTACTGAACCCCGGCGTCGTCAACCTGCCGCACACCGGCGTCGTCGACGGCAAGGACGTCGGGCTCGACGTGGAACTGCGTGACGCCGTCGCCAAAGTCCTCGGCGTGACCTGGCGCAAGGAGACCGGCACCTTCGCATCGATCATTCCCGGCGTGCAGAACGGTAAATACCAAGTCGGACAAGCCAACTTCGGTGTCACCGGGGAACGCGAGAAGGTCGTCGACTTCTCCACCTACGTCACCGACGGCCAAGGCTTTCTCGCCGGCGCGAAGGTACCGCTGACCAAGGTCAACACCATCGTCGACGCCTGCGGCTACACCATCGCGACCACACCCGGCTCGACGTTCCAGAAGCTGCTCACCACGCACGCCGACGACTGCGCCAAGGCGGGCAAGAAGCCGTGGACGGTGCAGTACTTCAACGACACCGCACCCATCTTCCTCGGGCTGGCCAACGGCAAGGTCGACCTGTTCTTCGGTCCGGTGCTGAGCCTGAAGTACGACGAGAAGCACATCCCGGGAACAAAATTCGTCGGCCAGATCACCTCGACGCCGGTCGGATTCGTCACCGCCAAGGACTCCGGTCTCGCCGAACCGCTGAGCGCCGCGATCAACAAACTCATCGAGACCGGCGTCTACGGCAAGCTGTTCGAGAAATGGGACGTCCCCGACACCAAGATCGACAAGTCACTCGTCAACCCGCCCAGCACGTTCTGAGACCCCTACCCACCCTGAGGAGGTCGTCATGTCCGACCACATCCACCTTGCCGTCGCCCTCAACGACGCCGGCTGGCATCCCGCCGCTTGGCGTGAACCCGACGCACGACCGGGCGAGTTGTTCACTGCCCGCTACTGGGTGGATCTGGCCGCCACCGCAGAAGCGGGTCTGCTGGACTTCCTCACCATCGAGGATTCGCTTGCCCTGCAATCGGATCACGTGCTGCACGCAGATAGCCGGACCGACCGGGTCCGCGGCCGACTCGACGCTGTCGAGATCGCCGCCCGCGTCGCCCCGACCACCAGCCACATCGGGTTCGTGCCGACCGCCATCACCACCCACACCGAACCGTTCCACGTGTCGAAAGCGATTGCGACGCTGGACTATGTGAGTTCGGGTCGGGCGGGAGTGCGCACTCAACTTGCGGTTCGGGCTGACGCGGCAGGACACTTCGGGCGTCGGGAACCGATCGAGGTGAATCTCGCCGACGCCTCCGACCCCACCCGCGACAGCGCGCTGGCCGAGCAGTTCGCCGAGGCCGCCGACTACATCGAGGTACTCCGACGCCTCTGGGACAGTTGGGAAGACGACGCGGAGATCCGTGATGTGGCCACCGGACGATTCATCGACCGGGACAAACTGCACTACATCGACTTCGAGGGTCGCTGGTTCAGCGTGAAAGGCCCGTCGATCACGCCGCGCCCGCCGCAGGGACAGCCGATCGTCGCCGCACTCGGCCACGCGGCTATCCCGTACCGACTCATCGGCACCTCCGCCGACGTCGGGTTCGTGACACCGGTCGACGCCGACGACGCTCGCGAGATCATCACGCAGATCAGGGGATTCCAGTCCGACGCCGGACGCGCCGAGGAGACCGTGCACGTCTTCGCCGACCTCGTCGTCGTCCTCGACGACACCGAAGGTGCTGCGCGCCAACGCCTCGCCCGGCTCGACGAAGGGGCCGGCGACACTGGCGCCACCTACCGCAGCGACGCCCAGATCTTCGTCGGGACACCCGCACAGTTGGCCGACCGGCTCGACGAGTGGCACCAGGCCGGCCTAACCGGGTTCCGTCTACGGCCAGCCGCACTCCCGCACGACCTGCAGCAGATCACCACCGGACTGGTGCCGGAGTTGCAGCGCCGCAACCTGTTCCGCACCGCCTACCCGGAGGCGTCGAGCTCCGGGTCGTCGACGCTGCGTGACCTGCTGGGCCTACCGCGCCCCGCCAACCGCTACGCACCAGCCACTGCCTGAGAACACCACAGCGTTATAGAGACCACAGCCTGAGGAGATACTCACGATGGCCAAACAGATTCATCTCGCCGCCCACTTCCCGGGCGTCAACAACACCACGGTGTGGAGCGATCCGGCGTCGGGTAGTCACATCGAGTTCGACTCGTTCCGACGTTTCGCGCAGACCGCCGAGCGCGGCAAGTTCGATTTCCTTTTTCTCGCTGAGGGTTTGCGGCTGCGGGAGCAGAACGGGTACATCTACGACCTCGACGTCGTCGGCCGCCCCGACACCCTGACGGTGCTCTCCGCGCTGGCCGCGGTCACCGAGCACCTCGGGCTGACCGGCACCATCAACTCGACCTTCAACGAACCCTACGAGGTGGCACGGCAATTCGCGTCGCTCGATCACCTCTCTGACGGGCGCGCCGCGTGGAACGTCGTCACCAGTTGGGATGCCTTCACAGGTGAGAACTTCCGGCGTGGCGGCTATCTCGCCGAAGCCGACCGGTATGAGCGTGCCCGCACCTTCCTCGACACTGCGATCGAACTGTGGGACTCGTGGTCGGGCGACGAGATCGTCGCCGACAAGGAGTCCGGACAGTTCCTCTCGACGCCGTCGCCCGGAGCGTTCGAGCACCACGACCGATTCTTTGACATCGCAGGCGCTTTCAACGTGCCCCGCTCACCGCAGGGCAGGCCGGTGATCTTCCAGGCCGGCGACTCCGACATCGGACGTGACTTCGCTGCTGCGTCGGCCGACGCGATCTTCAGCCGCCACTCCACGCTCACCGACGGTCAAGCGTTCTATGCCGATGTCAAAGGCCGTCTGCCGCGGTTCGGGCGGTCCCGCGACGACCTGCTGATCCTCCCGGCCGCGACGTTCATCCTCGGTGACACCGACGCCGAGGCAGCCGATCTCGCGCACGAGGTCCGACGAGCTCAGGTGTCGCCGGCCACCGCCATCCGGTTCATCGAGCAACTCTGGAACACCACGCTCGACGACTTCGACGTCGATGGCCCGCTGCCGTCGTTTGATCCGGTGGTCAGCGATGAGCTGATCTCCAAGGGCCGAGCCAGCGTTCGCTCGTTCGCGCGGGATCCGATCGCATTGGCTGGCGAGTGGCGCGCCCGCGCTGAGGCCGGAAACCTCAGTGCCCGTGAGGTGGTCATCGAGGTCACCTCCCGGCAATCGTTCATCGGCTCGCCCGACACGGTGGCCACCGAGATCAACGATCTGGTGCAGGCCGACGCCGCCGATGGCTACATCCTGGTCCCGCACATCACCGCCGACGGGCTGGAACCCTTTGTGGACAAGGTGGTTCCACTACTGCAGGAGCGCGGCGTGTTCCGGACTGAGTACACCGGCAGTACCCTGCGCGAGAACCTCGGTCTGGCGCCGCTGGGTGCGCGCGATCGTCAGCGGGTGGCCGGATGAACACGCCGCTGACCGTGCTGGATCTGGTCCCGATCTCCACCGGATCGACCGCCGGACAGGCCATTCAGAACAGTATCGACCTCGCCCGGCAGACCGAGTCGTTCGGTTACACCCGGTATTGGTTCGCCGAGCATCACCTGAATCCAGGGGTGGCCGGAACATCACCCGCAGTGGTGCTGGCGTTGACCGCGGCCGCGACGTCGAGCATCCGATTGGGTTCGGGCGCTTTGCAGATGGGACATCGGACGGCGTTGTCGTCGGTGGAGGAGTTCGGTCTGCTCGACGCGGTGTACCCCGGTCGTTTCGATCTCGGCCTGGGTCGGTCCGCGGGTGGTCCGAAAGTGCCTGTCGCAGCCGGTAATGCGGTACCGCCGCGCACCATCGTCGACGGCCATACCGAGAACGGACTGCGGATTCCGGCACGCTTCGATCCGACTCCACTGCTGGGATCGCCACGCTTTGCGCTACAGAAGGGTCTGCTCACTGCGCCCGGCTCGACGTCGCAGCCGTACACCGAGCAGGTCGACGATGTGCTGGCGTTGCTCGCCGGGACGTACAAGTCGGCCGAAGGTGAAGAGGCGCATGTGGTTCCGGGTGAGAGTGCGGATCTGCAGGTGTGGATTCTGGGCAGTAGCGGCGGTGAGAGTGCCGTCGTCGCGGGGCGGCGCGGGTTGCGGTTCGCCGCGAACTACCACGTCAGTCCCGCCACGGTGCTGGAGGCCGTCGACGGGTACCGTGCGGCGTTCGAGCCGTCGTCGGATCTGAAGCGTCCGCTGGTCAGCGTGTCGGCGGATGTGGTTGTCGCCGACGTTGAGTCGACGGCGCGCGAGCTGGCCGTCGGCTACGGCCCGTGGGTGCACAGCATCCGTACCGCGCGTGGCGCGATCCAGTACCCGACCGCCGATGAAGCCCGCGCATACGCGTGGTCGGATGCGGATCGGGAGTTGGTCGCCGACCGCGTCGAGACGCAGTTTGTCGGAACGCCGGCGCAGGTGGTCGATCAACTGCAGCGTTTGCGGGACGCCACGGACGCCGACGAGTTGATCATCACCACTGTCACCCACGATCATGCCGACCGGGTACGGTCGTATGAGTTGCTGGCGCAGGAGTGGGCCCGCAGGTGAGACAGGAGATCGAGACGGACACAGCGGTTCTCGACAATCCGGCCTTCGCCGCACTCACCGGCCCGCACGCGTATCTGGCCGAGCGAGTCGGGCAGGCGTACCGCTATCCGGTTGATGTGTCGCCGTTCGTCGCAGTCCCCGACAACCCCGGACCTGGTGTCTGGGACGACCTGTTCGCGCTCTTCGGCCCCGACCAGAGCCTCGCACGGCCAAGCGCCGCGCTCGACCCTCCGCCCGGCTGGATCGTCGAATCCACTATTGCCGGAGTGCAACTCGTCGACGACGGTGTCGCCGACGAGCCGTTCGACGAGGCCGTCGAACTGACTGCTGCGGATGTCCCGGACATGCTGGAGCTGGTGTCGCGGACCAAGCCCGGTCCGTTCCTGCCGCGCACCATCGAGTTGGGTACCTATCTCGGTGTTCGACGCGACGGCCGTCTGATCGCGATGGCCGGCGAGCGGTTACACCCGCCCGGCTGGACCGAGATCAGCGCCGTCTGTACCGATCTGGAGTTCCGCGGCCAGGGTTTGGGAACCCGGCTGGTTCTTGCTGTCGCCCATGGCATTCGGCAGCGCGGCGAGACACCGTTCATGCACGCGTCAGCGTCGAACACCAACGCCATCCGGCTCTACGAATCGATCGGCTTCCGACTGCGCACGCGGACGGTGTTCGGGGCGGTGCGGACGCCCGCGGTCGGGGTACCTCGATAGACACTCGGTGAACGGTGCGCCGTCCCGAATCGGTTCCCGCTGATCAGGGCGTGCGAATGTCGGTCAAACAGAGCACAGCCGTCCATTAGCTGCGGTAACGATCAGGTCACGGGGCTAACGACCGGGGCGACGGCTGCGAAGTCCTTAGTGTCCGAGCACGTCCGATCTCGAGCTATTCGATGGATGAGGTGGCGATCGTGGAGTCCCACACAGCGCCCAACAATAAGCAGACCCGGATTCGACGACGAGGCGTACGTCGTGGCGTCGCCACAGCACTGGCGGTGGGTGCGACCGCCGTCGGCGTCGGGCTGAGTCCCGGGCACGCCGACGCTACGCCCATAGAGCCGGGCCAACCGCCCCGGACTCTGTGTTCGGCGTCGAGTCCGTATCCGAACTTCCCGGTCATTCCGGTCGGGTCGCGCCTACGAATTGACCAGTCGGGCAGGAAGTTTGACCAGCCACAGTGGACGGGCAGGCGGGGGTCGGTCAACCTCGAGCTGCTCTCGGGTCCATTCCTGTTCCTGCCGCGATTCGACCAGACCGCGACATTCAGCTGGCGCAATCTCGATACCGGCAGGACCGGAACGGCCACGGGCCGAACGTCGGTGGGCGGCGAGGTTTCAATCGCCTACGCCGAGAACGTCCTCACCGGCACCGGGCGCGTCGTCGTACGGGTGCAGACTGTCAACCGCGGCACCCCGAACACGGCGTCGTCGGGTGCGGTGACCCGCGGCGGCTGCGTGGGCGCGCCGTTCTACGTGTACTAACCGGGTCTTCCCTTGACGCCGAGCGTGACCCGTCAGCTGGTTGGTCGTCGACGAGGAGACGCCGACCGACGGAACCGGACGAAGTAGTCGAGCGCTGTGGGGTCGTCGACGGTGTCCACGCCGGTCACGCGCCCGAGCTCCCGTCCCTGGATCAGCCGCTTCACCGGCACCTCCAGCTTCTTGCCGGTACGTGTGTGCGGAATGGCGGGCACCGCGATGATGTCATCGGGGACATGGCGAGGCGAGGCGTCGGTGGCGATGGCCTCGACGATTCGTGCGTGTAACGCGCCGTCGAGTTCCGTGTCGTCGGAGAGGACCACGAACAACGGCATCCAGTATGAATCGTCATCGAGTTCTGCCCCGATCACCAAGGATTCGCGGATCTGCGGAAGGCTCTCCACCACGTCGTAGATGTCGGCACTGCCCAGGCGCACACCTTGGCGGTTGAGGGTGGCGTCGGATCGACCCGAGATGATGACGCCACCACGTTTGGTGACGGTGATCCAGTCGCCGTGTCGCCACACGCCGGGGAAGGTGTCGAAATAGGCGTCGCGGTAACGCTTTCCGTCGGAATCGTTCCAGAAGTAGATCGGCATCGATGGCATGGGTGTGGTGATCACCAACTCGCCGACCTCGTCGATCACCGGCTCGCCCTGCGCATTCCACGCATGCAGGTCGACGCCGAGCAACGGAGCCGAGATCTCACCGGCATAGACCGGCAAAGTCGGTGCGCCACCGACGAATCCGCTCACGACGTCGGTTCCGCCGCTGGTCGATGCGACCTGGATGTCGGCGCCGACATGATCGCGAACCCACTCCACACTCTGTGCCGGAAGAGGCGCGCCGGTGCATCCGATGGTGCGCAGCGCTGACAGGTCGTGCTCGGTGCCCGGGTGTACTCTAGCCTTCGCGCTGCCTGCCAAGTACCCCGGGCTGACACCGAGGACGGTGACGTCGTGGTCGGCGGCGATGCGCCACAGACGGTCGGGATCGGGGAATGCCGGGCTGCCGTCGTAGGTCACGATGGTGGCACCTACCAGAAGGCCCGATGCCACCATGTTCCACATCATCCAA
Source organism: Actinomycetes bacterium (assembly GCA_023461275.1). Lineage (GTDB taxonomy): Bacteria > Actinomycetota > Actinomycetes > Mycobacteriales > Mycobacteriaceae > Gordonia. The sequence continues at coordinate 17,962 of JAEYMI010000004.1, forward strand.
TTGGTGGTGGTGTACCAGAAGAACCGCTCACCCGAGCCCAGATCATTGTGCAGGCCAAGGAGTTTGAGATGGTCGAGGAGGACTCCGCCGTGGGAGTGGACGATGCCCTTCGGTATCCCCGTGGTGCCGGAGGAGAACAGGACCCACAGTGGGTCGTTGAACTCCACCCGGGTGAACTCGGGCTCCGCGGGTTCAGCGGTCACCACAGCCCAGTCGGATTCTCCCGCAGCGCGATTCGCGGTATCCCAGATCCCAACGGTCGGCACGCGCAGCACCGCGCGCACCGAGTCGATGGACGCGGCCAGTTCAGTGACCTCGGCACGCCGATCGTAGAGCTTGCCGTTCCACTGGTAACCGTCCGACGCGATGAGGACCGTCGGCTCGAGTTGTCCGAGCCGGGCCCGTGCACCGGCGGCACCGTAATCCTGACCGCATGCCGACCAGATCGCACCGATACTCGTCGTCGCCAAAAGGCCGACCAGAGCGGGTAGCGAGTTCGGCAGATACCCGGCCACCCGATCGCCCCGTCGGACCCCGTTGTCGAGCAGCCACCGCTGCACCGCCCCGACCATGCCGCGCAACGTATCCCACGACACCTGTGCCGATTGGCCCGCTTCGTCGAGAGCGATCACCGCGGTCTCGGGCCCACGCCGGCGCAGCGCGTGCTCGGCGTAGTTCAGATGCATACCCGGAAACCATCGCGCGCCCGGCATGGTGGCGTCGGGCAACACGCTCGCGGCGTCGTCGCTCGGAAGATCGTCGGCCAGCACATCGAAGTACGAGGCCACGGCCCACCAGAAACCCGATGGTTCCTGCACCGAGTACCGCCACAGGTCGACGTAGGCGGGCAGGCTGCGCCCGATACGGTCCGCCACGAACGCGGTGAACTCAGTCAGGCGCGACGTGCGCGCTCGTGCCGGATCGGGTTCCCAGATCGGTGCCGCGGTCTGGTCGACGACGTCGACGGTCATGGTGTTGTTCTCCTGGTGGCTACGGTTCTGTTGGTGGCCGCGGTGGTCAGCCGACGCGGTGGTCAGCCGGCGCTGTGCGCGCCGGTCATCAGTGCGGCGAGATCCTCGGGCATCAGGAACGACGGCGGAGGCGGCGGACCCCAGCTGAACAGGCCTTTGATGCCTTCGACGGTCTCCGGCGTCCACAACTGATCGTCGACGATGGAGTCCATGTCGGAGTAGTACTCACTGAAGTTGCCGGCCGGGTCCTTGAGGTACCAGAAGAAGTTCGAGCCGGCATAGTGGCGGCCCAGGCCCCACACGTGCCGGTCCGGGTCGGCCTCCAGCATGCGCATCGCGCCGCGGCCGACGTCGTCGACGTCGTCGACCTGCCACGAGGTGTGGTGCAGGAAGGTCAGCGGAGCCTGCTGGACCAGCACATTGTGGTGGTCGGTGGAGCACCGCATGAACGCGGCCAGGCCGGGCACTTCGTCGCTGATCTTGAAGCCGAGGCCGTGGGTGAAGAACCGTTGTGTCACAGCGTGATCGGTGCTCCCGATCACGGCGTGCCCGAGCTTGCGGGGCCGCACGGCGTCGTCGCGGAGGACGCCCGGCGCGCGGCAGTTGTTGCGATCGATGCGGCCGGGACCGTTGTAGACAGGGGCTTCGGCGCGCGGCTGAGTGATGCGGGGCTGCACCTCGACCGTGGCATGCAGGCTGGTGGCCACTTCGATGGCCGACACGCCGGTGGCGGTGCGCTCGAACTGGATTCCGAGTCCGGACAGGTTGTGCGCGATGCGCTCGATGTCGTCGGGGTGATCGGCACCCACCACCAGCGCGACGAGTCGTCGGGTGGGGGTTTCGACGATCCGGAGCTGGCGGCCGCCGTCGGTGGTGGAAAACCAGCCGTCGGCCTCCGCCGTAAGACCGAATTCGGTGTAGTAAGAGGCTGTTTCGGCCACGTTGGGTACGCCGATCGTGATCGACGCGAGGCGATGAAGAGACATGGGAGTGGTCCTTTTGGATGATGTCGAAGATCAGGAAGCGGCGACGAAACTCTGGTGGAGTTCGCCGATTCCGGTGATGGAGCTGTCGAGTCGTTCGCCGGGCTGCAGGAAGCGTTTGGGGGTGCGTCCGGCGCCGACGCCGGCGGGTGTGCCGGTGAAGATCACGTCGCCCGGATAGAGCGTGACGTTGCGCGACAGTTCGGCGACGAGCCGGGCGACCGGGAAGATGAGATCGCCGGTGCGGCCCTTCTGCATGCTCTCGCCGTCGATGCTGCAGCCGATTTCGAGATCGTCGGGATCGTTCACCTCGTCCGGGGTCACCAGCCACGGGCCCTGCGGGGAGAAGCCGGGAAACGACTTACCCAGCCCGAATTGAGGTGCGGGACCGCGTAATTGCGAGACGCGCTCGGAAATGTCCTGTCCGACGGTGAGTCCGGCCACGTGATCCCAGGCGTCGGCCTCGTCGACGTTGATCGCCTCGCGCCCGATGATGACGACGAGTTCGACCTCCCAGTCCACTGCGCCGCCGTCGGGGATCACGACGGTGGTGTCGGGTCCGGAGAAGCTCGACACGTACTTGGTGAACACCGGCGGCAGGTTCTCCGGCGGTTCGAATCCGGATTCGGCGGCGTGCTCGTCGTAGTTGAGGCCGACGGCGAACACTTGGCGCGGCGCAGGGGAGGGGGCGCCCAGGGCCGTGCGGTCAATGGCCTCGCCCGGCGCGTCGTCGGAAACGCTTTGTGCCCAAGCGGTTACGGCGGACCACTGGAGGTAGATGGAGGTGAGGTCGGGGCCGAAGCGTCCGTCGCTGGCGGTGGCGATGTCGATGCCGCGTTCGGCTCCGGGCTCGCCGAGGACGAGGGTGGCTCGATCATGCAAGTTGGCGATACGCATGTGCTGGTTACTTTCTGAGGTTAAAGGTGTTGGTCAGCTTGGGAATTCAGACCATCGGGGTGATGGGTGTGTCGACGCCGAGAAGTGCCTTGCCGTAGACCTCGTAGCTGACCGCTGGTGCGACGATCGCGTGGCGCGCCGCGGTGGCCGAGTCGCGCCAGATCCGTTGCAGCGGGCACACATCGGCGAAGGAACCGGCGCCGTGGGCGGACAGCAGAATGTCGATGGCGCGGGTGATGCATTCGGCGACGTAGCCGGTGTCGGAACGAACGCGGGCGCGCGCCAGATAGTCGGGGTACTCGTTGCGTGCGGCTGCCTCGTCGATGTCGGCGGCGGCCCGGAACGCGTGGAGGTGAGCGGTGTCGATGAGGCGCGCGGCCTCGGCGATCTGCAACTGGAATGCCGTCGACTCACTCTGTGCGGTGAAGAAGGTATACGAGATCGGCTTCTTGCTCGCCTTGGAGATCACGAAATCCAATGCAGCACGGCCCATTCCGAGCTGCGGTCCCACCAGCACGAGCGCGAGGACCGGCAGGAGTGCGCTACGGTAGAGCGCTTCGTCGGTGTGCGGGGTGGGGTAGTCGCCGCCGATCGCCGGCGGCACACTGATCACGCGATGGTCGGGGACGAAGACGTCGTCGGCGATCAGGCAGTTGCTCCCGGACGAGCGCATGCCCGCGACGAACCACGTTTCTTCGAATCCCATGTCCGAGCGCGGGATCAGCGCGCATCCCTGGTCCACCACGTTGCCCTGCTCGTCGGTGATGGGGATTCCCATGACGGCCCAGGTGCAGTGGTAGGAGCCGGAGTTGTAGTACCACTTGCCGGAGACGCGGTAACCGCCGTCGACCTTGCGGGTTTGCGCGGTGGGTGCCAGCACGCCGGATACCCGCGCGTCGGGGTCGGCGCCGAAGACGTCATCCTGCGCTTGCTGGCCCATGAGGCCGACGAGCCAGTTGCAGACGTTGGTCAGTGTCAGGACCCAGGCGGTGCCGCCGTCGGCTTCGGCGACCGCCGCGGACACCTCGAGCATGGTGCGCATGGAGGTCTCGTATCCGCCGTAGCGCTTGGGGATGGCGATCTTGAACAGGCCCGCGTCTTTTATCGCTGTGATGCTCTCCTCGACGACCCGACGATCCTTCTCGCCTTGCGCGGCGTTCGCCGACAGCAGCGGCTTGAGTTCGCGGGCGCGCGCGACAATCTCTGCGGCGGAGGGTGTTTCGGTGCGGGGCTCGGCGGTGGTGGTCATTGGTTTTCTCTTTCTCTCTAGGGCTGTTGGCAAGTAGGTATGGGATTGGCAAGTGGGGGTGGGAAAGTCGCGGTGGCAGGTCAGCTCGCGCACGCAGCGAGCTGATCGAGGATCGCCGGGCGGCGACGTTCGACGAAGCGTGAGTGCGTGCCAAAAGTGCGGTGTCCGTAGACAAGTGGGGGTCGTTGGGCCGACGCCGCCGTGCGGACCGCGCCGATCAGGAGGAGGTGATCGCCGGCCTCCACAGTGCGCCACAGATCGCAGGCCGCCCAGCCGGCGACGTCGTCGAGTCGCGGTAATCCGTCACTCATCGACCAGGGCGCCTGCGCGAAGCGGTCCTCACTGCGGGATGCGAAGGTCAACGCGACGTCGTCTTGGCTTGCGCTGAGGACGTTGACCCCGAAGCGTCCCGAGGTGCGGATGCGGGTGAGCAGGCTGGATCGGCGGTCGAGGGCGATCGACAGCAGCGCCGGCCGCAGCGAGAGGGACGCGAGCGAACTCACCGTCGCGCCGTGGGGGTCGTCGCCGGCAGCGGCCGTGACGACTGTGACCGGTGCGCAGACCCCGGCCATCAGATCTCGGAAGTGTTGGTCGAGCATTCGATCCTCCACGGAACGTTCGGACCCGCCGATCCGAAATGATCATGATTAATTGCGTAGATCACAGAGTGGAGGAGATGTGACCTAGCTGTCAATAGTCATTTCGAAAAAATCATGATCAATTAAGGGAGGCTGGGTTGCGGGTCGTCGACGCGGGGAGATCGCGCACGCTGACCTGCGAGGATCAGCTCTCCGACGGTGCGCGCAGGATGATCGTCGGATCGGTGCGACGCAGGGCGTCGACTGCGGCCGGTGCGTCGTGTGTCCTGAGCGCCGTGACGAGATCCGCGCAGAAGACCACCATGCTGTCCAGGTGAAGCATGGGGGCGGTGCCGTTCTCGGTGTCGATGGCATTGAGGCGTGCGCGCAGGTGTGAGGTGCCGACGTCCATGATCGACAGGTAGAGGCTGTTGAGCAGTTGATTGCTTCCGATGCCTGCGAAGTATTCGTGCACATTCCATGCGGCCCAAACGAATTCGGAGACGTCGCGAGATTCACGCGATTCGCGCAGGACGTCCATGAGTCGGTCGAGGGTGGCCTTATCGTCGGCGGTGATCCGGGCCAGCGCCTCGTCGACGAGGAGCGGCGCCAACGCGTCCCGGATCTGAATGGACTCGGTCAGCGCCGATCGGTCCGCGGCGGCCTCCCGGAACCAGCCGTTCATGCGGGACAGGGGGGACGGGTCCTTGGCGAAGATCCCGCCGCCCGGACCTGGGCGTGAGGAGATCACGCCACGCTCGAGGGCCAGCTTGATGGCCTCGTTCACCGTGCCCACCGACACCGCGCAGAGCTTGCGAATGTCGTCCTTGCTGCCGATACGCTCACCGGGCCCGGCGCCGGCCGCGATGAGGGCGATGCGGTCGGCGGCGGCCTCGGCGCGCGAGACGTTGCCGGGGGTGGTGCTGCCGGGCAGGTCCAGTGTGCCGGCCGCCAGGCGCCAGGTGCCGGGGGAGTAGGCGGGGACGTCCGGTGACTCGACGACCGACCCGCCACCGGTTGGCGTGGGATCGTCGGTCATGGCTTTCCCTTCGGCGGATCGCGCGGGCGTGGCACCTGTGACGTTACCGCGTGGGCGGGTCTGTCTCCTTCAAGGAATCGATCATGGCCTGCAGCGCGCGGAAGGTCGCTCGCTGGTCGCGTTCGCTGAGGCCGGCGAGCATCTTCTCCTCGATCGACCGGACCGCGACGGTCGCTCGACGCAGGTTCTTGCGTCCTTGATCAGTCAGTGTGGCGGGCAAGACTTTTCCCACCGGTGCCGTCGCCGGCCGGACCACATCGCCGTCGCGTTCGAGCGTTTGGAGCAGCACGTTCATGGACTGTCGCGTGACAAAGACACCGCGGGCCAGCTCTGAACTGGACAGGCCCGGCCGCTGGGCGAGCAGTTCCAGGCATGAGTAGCGGGTGACGGTCATGCCGAGCGGTCGGAGGGTCTCTTCCATCGCGCCGCGCAGGGTGGTTGCCGCTTCCTTGAGTAGGTACCCCATCGAGGTTTCCAGGTCGACGCCCCGGTTCGACGCTGCTGCCACCTCACCTTGACTCATGTCAGTATTCTGACATAGCTTGGCCTGTGTCAACTAACTGACATACGACGAGGAGCATCATGCCGGTCACCGGACCCGACTTCATTTCTCTGCAAACCCGCGACCTGTCGGCCGCGCAGGCGTTCTACGAGCGCTACCTCGGCTTGGTCCGCTCGCCGGCCGGGCCGCCGCACGCCGTCGTATTCGACACGAAGCCAATCGTTTTCGCACTCCGAGACCTGATTCCGGGCACCGATCTCGACTCCGTCGCGCAACCAGGCATCGGCGCCGCAATCTGGCTGCACGCCACTGGAGTTCAACAGATCCACGACGCGCTCGTCGCCGGCGGTCACACCATTGTGAACGCGCCGTTCGACGGACCGTTCGGGTTGACGTTCACCTTCGCTGACCTCGACGGCTACCAGATCACGCTGCATGATCGGGCGTGAGGGGAGCGGGCGGGCGAGTGCGGTGACGTGCGCTGTTCTTGCGAGGCGAGGCAATTAGCGTCAAAGACCTGGCGGACGATCGTTGGACCACAGCATCCACGTCTTGCCGCTCGCGGCGTCGGGGATGACACGGACCGTGCGTCGATACGTGTGCGTGCCATTGTCGTCGATGGTGATCTGGTCGGTGGCGACGTAGTGAGACTCGCCCGGCAGTGCGTGGTTGAAGTGCGAGCACCAATCGCCGCATGCCTGTTGGATCGGGGATGGCTTCAACCCCGGGTACGCGGCGAGCTCCGATCGCCACTCAGCGCCTGGCACCGCGTACTCGAGGTTCACGAAGGTGCCGTCGCGTCCGCGGTTGACATCGAAACGACGGTCGGTAGCCTGCGCCGGCATGTTGACATGCAACAGTGAGGCAGCTCGTTCTGCATTGTCGACGTCGGTCGAGCAAGCAATTCCGCTGAGCAGCAACACAATTACGGTGACAGCCGCGCTGATACACCGATGGGCGGTCTGCCGGGTAGCTGAGATCGTTGCCACTTTCGTGATGCTTGAGTCGGATAGCGCAAGGGCCGGGCAACCAGGACGCTTGGACCGGCTACCGGGACCTGCTGCTTCTCTAACGATTTGCATTGAGCATTTCGATAGTTCCGATCTCATTGATGTGAAGTTGTCGCGAGTTCTCGGCCTCGTACTCAAGTCCCGCGTTGATCGCCCGAAATTCTCGGTTGATTCGGGTGTGTACCTGCTGCCACACTGGGCTTGCCATCCATCGCGCGAACTGCTGAGTTCTCCCGACTCTTCCGCTCCTAGAGAGACGCAGGAGCAGCACGAGCATTGCTGGTACACCAATGAAGTAGAACCCGGTCAGCACTGCTATTTCTATTGCGCCCCTTAGCGCAATACCTGCGATTGCCAGAGCGGCGAATGCGCCCCAGAGCACCGCGGAGATTGCAGGAGGCAGGATGAAGTGCACTCTTTCGTGCTTTACGAGATAAGCCGACCAGATTGTGACCGCTCCGTACCCAATCGCCAGCGTGCTGATCATGCCCACTAGCGATGGTGTGAAGAGGGTAGTCCATTTGAGTCCGAATACGGCCGGACTGTGGAACGCGCGTGCGATCAAAATTATCGCCACAGTTACCAGCAGGTTCGCCAAGGCAACAATGCCTGAACGGGTTGCATAGTTATAGCATTGTGACGCTATCCGTGCCTCGCTTTCGGCTGGTACACCTTTGCTATCAATTACAGAGCGCCAATGCGAGAGAGCTGCCTGGCGCCGTTTATACTGCGCGATCCGCCATACGCGACCTGAAGGACTTGAATCTTCAGCTGGTAAACTCGCCAGGCCAAAAATTGCGAATGCGGCAAGTGTTGTCAGGGTCATGGTTCCAATTGAAGGGCGGTCCGTCACGCTCAGCCATCCGCACACAGTGATAACTGCTGTCGAACATGCGATGATGAAAATCATAGTGTCGACATAGTGACGGAAGAAATCAACTGATATCTGGGTATGCAAAGCGGAACTTGTTTGGCTTCGAGCGGATATAGCTACGCACAATGTTGCTGTAAGTGCCATTGCCGCAATCGCCCAGTTCCTCGACATCTCCGGTGGAATAATACCCGCGATCTGGTCGTGGACTTCCTGCAACGATTTGTGCGGCGAGAAGGGAGCAACACTGCCACCAGGGTGCCCGATGAGCCAGACTCCGTAAGCTGCCGCTGCCAGAACGATGGGCAGACCGATGAGGAATGACAGTAACCTCGATCTTGCGCGCCGTGCGAGATTCTGTCGTAACTCGACTACGGCTTCTAACGCATCGGCAGATGGTGGCTGCTCTGGAACGGAGCTAGTGGATACAGAACGGCGTCGAGCAAACAGCCAGATAATAGTCGCAATCAAGGGCAGTGTACCGGTGAACCATGCACGCAATGTTTCCTCCTGACGTGGAACCTCACTCGGCTTAAATCCACCCGAGCCGCAAGCCTCGTCCAACAGTGGTCGATCGACTCACCATGGATTGATCTGAATCAGAATAGCTTTCGCACATGACAAGTTCTGCCGTGACGTTTCAGAAGCATGAGAGTAGGTGGTAGTAGTGGCGGCAACAGGCGGACTTGTTTGGTCGTGTCAAAGCTGACGGTGCTTCCGCGTGAACCGATATCAGTGTTCTCGGGATATCCAGCCCAGTCGTCACTGATGTACCGGGCGCGTCGGGCCTGCGCGGGCGGAGAAAGCCGAGGGTAGGAACGTGGACCTAACCGGCGATGGTGTCACGCGCTATGGGTCTCAATTGGGTCTGACATGTCCGCGAATCGGAGGTGTCCAGTTCGCATGGATAGCGCCCAACCTGTCTGTCCCATATGCCAGAGTCGTCGGTGTGGCGAGGAAGGGACTCTGACATGGGCGTTGGGGACATGGGCGTTGGGGACATGGGCGTGGGGAACGCGGGTACTGAGCAGGCCGTGGGGCAGAAGTCGGTGGTCGAGTCGGTGTGGGATCTGCTGGAGGCAGATTCCGACCTCGACGACGACGCGAAGTACGTGGTCATCGCGGCTCTCGACAGCGATCAGGCCCTCGCCGACCAGCTCGGCGGCAGTGGCGTCGAGCATCATCGGCCCGAGTCTGACGCCACATCGCAGGAGCCGGCCGGGGCATTTCTGCGCGAGATCCAGGTGTCGGGGTTCCGGGGGATCGGCCCGCAGGCGACGCTGCAGATCACGCCGTCGCCCGGCATCACGGTCGTCAGCGGACGCAATGGGTCGGGTAAGTCGAGCTTCGCCGAAGCGCTCGAATACGCGCTGACCGGGGAGAGCTATAGGTGGCGCAACAAGAAGGCGCGGCTATGGGCCGACACCTGGCGCAACCTGCATCAACCCAACCCATGCGACGTGCAAGTCGAGTTCACCGTCGAAAACGGACCGACCACCTCGATCGGCGCGCAGTGGGAGTCCGACGCCGAGCTCGACGACGCGAAGCGTTGGTCGCAACGCAAGGGTGAGAAGCGTGAGGACGGGGTCGACGCACTCGGCTGGTCGACCGCGGTCGAGGTGCACCGGCCCATCCTCAGCTACGACGAGATCGGTGGCCTGCTCGAACAAGAACCGTCCAAGCTCTACGACGCGTTGAACAAACTGCTCGCGCTCGACGAGATCCTCGACGCCGAAAGTCGTTTGACCGCAGAGCTTTCTGAACGTCAACGGCCGCGGAAAGAGGCCAACAGCGCGCGCACTGCGCTCAAGAAGGCTGTCACCGACGTCGACGACCCCAACGTGCAAGCGCTGGCAAAGCTGGTGAAGCCCAACAAATTCGACCTCGACGCCATCGCTGAGCTGGCGTCGGGTGTGTCCGGAACACGACGCGACCTCACCGACGGGCTGCAGCGGATCATCGATCTGCAGGCGCCGGACGTCGACGGGGATACCGTCGCAACGGAATTGCGGGACGCGCTGGTGACTCTGCGGACACTTGCCGACGACACGATCAAGCTGGCCGAGAAGCGGTCGGAGATTCTCGCGCAAGCGATCGCGTACCGCGCCGCGGCCGACGACCCGGTCACGTGTCCGGTGTGCGAAGAGGGTGTGTTGTCCGAGGAGTGGGAGACCCACGCGCGCGAGGCAATGATGCAGGCCGACAACCAGCTGGCGCTGTATCGGGAAGCCCAGAAAGTGTTGCAGCAGAAGGAGGGAGCTGCGCGCTCGGCGTTGAGTTCGCTTCCTGTTGTCGACGCCGTGCCGGGTGTCGAGTTGGCGACGTTGGAGACCTACCGGAAGGCGCGTGAGACTGCGACGGAGGCGGTGGACGTTGGTGATCTGGCCAACCACCTCACTACACAGCTGCCTGCGGCACACGACGCACTCGCAGCGCTGCAGAAGGAAGCGACGGCGTCGCTCGCCGAACACGAGAGCATCTGGGGTCCCATCGCTGAACAGACGATGGAATGGGTTGCGCTGGAACGCAAAGCGCGTGAGAGCGATAGCACGCTTGCACAGGTAGAAGCCGCGAAGAAGTGGGTGGCAGCCAATGCGCAGGTCCTGCGGGAGGAGCGGCTCAAGCCGATTGAGGAAGCGGCACGGTCGATTTGGGCGCAGCTGCGGCAGGAGAGTGACGTCGAGATCTCGAAGATCTCGCTGATCGGGTCTCGCACGCATCGAAAAGCATTGCTGGAAGGTCTGGTTGATGGGCAGCCGGCCGGTGCGTTGTCGGTGATGAGTCAGGGTGAGCTGCACGCGTTGGCGTTGGCGTTGTTCCTGCCGCGGGCGACGGCGTCGTCGAGTCCGTTCCGGTTCATCGTGCTCGACGATCCGATCCAGGCGATGGACCCGGCCAAGATCGACGGATTCCTCAACGTGCTCAAGGATTTGGCGGTCACACGGCAGATCATCGTGTTCTCCCACGACGACCGGCTAGCGACCGCGATCCGCCAGCAGTCGATCGATGCGCACCTGATCGAGGTGACGCGCGAATCCGGTTCGACGTTGGTGGTCAAGCCGGCCGAAGACCCGGCCCGACGCTACGTCGAAGACGCCTTTGCGCTGGTGGCCGACGAGAATGTGCCCGCCGAGATCAAGCAGCGGGCGTGCCCTGCGTTGTTCCGGTTCGCGATCGAGTCCGCGGCCCGGCAGGTCTACTTCACTCGACGCAACGTTGAGGGCAAGGCGCAGCAGGAGTCTGAGGGGTTGTGGTCGGCGGCGACCACTGTAAATAGCTGTGTGGCTTTGGCTCTCAAGGATGACAAGACCGCTGACATCTCCGGGTGGCGGGCGTATCGGGCCTATCGCTGGCCTGCGCTGCAGATCGCCAACAAGGGTGTGCACCAGGGCGCGACGGTGACGAAGGACGACCTGTCGGCTTTGAGGCGGACCGTCGCAGATCTGTTGGAGGGCCAGTGACTCCGCCGGAGTTGGTCGCTTACGCGCAGCGGTTGCTCGACGGGTTGGGGGATTCGACGTCGGGCAACTCGTCGCGGTTGGCGGCTGTTGTGGCGCGGCAGGCGGTGGAGATGTGGGTCGAGCAGCGGTGCGCGGCGGTCGGCGCGGACTGCGACCGCGCCACCATGCGGTCACGGCTGGCAATCCTCCGAGCACTTGATGATCGGGAGCGCACGGACCGGATGGCGTCGCTGTGGCATCAGCTCAGTGGGTGTTGTCATCAGCACGCGTACGAACTGTCGCCGACGGTGGGCGAGGTTCGGGGGTTGTGTGAGGGGTGGGCGAAGTGTAGGCCTTCTGGCTAAGATGCCGATTGCTGTCGTAAAGTTGATCTTTGGGCGTTCCACAAGTGTTCCTCGCCCAGTTTTGGGAAGCGAGTGTTGATTGATGGAGGCGCAGTGAGTGTTCTTTACCGTGCTGTGTGGTCTGACACGGGGGAACCGGGAGTTCCCAGTGTTAACAAGCAAGCAAACATAGTTGCGGCGTGGGCAACCGAGACCTCTGATGCAATTCCTCTCTCGGAGGGCACTACTGATTTAGCCCTCTCACAAGGGCGACAAAGGACGATTGTCCACCGTGAGGTTGGCCCTCATGCCTTTGAGGTCATCGTGAATGACCAGAAGGTCGAAGAGGGGACCGAGTGGACAACCGTGATTCGGATCATTTCTGACGGCGGCAAGAGTCATGTGCTTGTGGAAACCTCAATGGACTCTGTGGATTTGACTCGCCGGGTGTCGATAGGCCGTCCCAGAGTTGTTCATGAATTACTTGTGGCGGCGAATAAGCCGACTCTTGGCGCAAGTGTCTTGCTTACAGAGCAGCTACCCATTCCTGCCAATGGAATCGAGATCCTCACGGAGAAGCTGGAAGACCGAAGCCGCGCATTGCCGATCATTGTGTGCTCTGAACCGGGTGGTCAGCGGGATAATTCCTGGTATGACGTTGCCAACAAGATCGCATCGCGCACGGAGGGTATTGCACTTGTCATCACGCTAGATAGTGGAGCCGTCTCGGCATTCAAGGATTCGTTTGGTGCACTTGCGATATGGGGTGGAGGCGTTCGTGTTTATGTGCCAGTTCCCGTTTCGCCGATTTCGGAGGGTTGGCGTCACAGGTACTACACGCGAGGACGACTGGAAGCATCTCCGCAGGCAACGATCGATCGCATCGTCTACTCCGTGGCGCAGCTATCCGCGAGGCGCCGGGTGCCGAAGGTTTTCGGCGCATTCAACGACCACGCTGGGTCTTCGGCGGCGGAAACGATTCCAATTTCTGAACTTGACGACGCACGTGAGCGGTGGGAGTTTGAATATGATCTCGCGCTCGAGGAGCGAAGTGAGCTGGATAAGGAGCTAGCGAGCGCGAATGGCCACCTCTCTCGGCTGAAGAGAGAGCTGATCAACAGGGACCTTAGTGATCTCTTATGGGGGACAAAGCACGAAGAAGTCGGTTCGGTTCCTGATGAGGTCCAGGATACTTCTGAAGCCGTTCTCGCCGCGCAAACCTATCTGAATGATTGGCTCAGTCTTCCGGAGTCCGCAGCTCAAGAGCTGGAAGAGATCGATACCGCGCCGGAAGCGTACTCCTGGGGTAATACAGCGTGGCGTGGGCTGAGGGCTCTTGCGGCGTATGCGGAGGATCGCGCAAGCGGCTGGGAAAGCGGTGGCTTCTGGGAATGGTGTGCGAGTGGACCGGTTTTGGGGTGGCCGGCGACACCGAAAAAGCTCGCGATGACGGAGGGTGAAGGGGTCCGGAACAACGATAAGTTAAAGGCGGCAAGAGTTTTCGATATTGATGGTGCTGTCGATTCCTCAGGGAAGATCGTAATGCTTGCGCATCTAAAAGTTGCAGAGGGTGGTGGCCGATTGGCGCCTCGCATTTATTTTTACGACGATACGGGAGGGGTAACGGGGCGGGTTCACGTCGGTTTCGTTGGCCCTCACCACTTGGTCCCCAACAAGTCGACTAACTAGATTTCGGACGACGTTTCGTGCCTTTTACGACTCGCGCGCCTCTGACGGTGACTCGTATTGACGTCGCAGAGATCCGCTGCCGACTGGCGCGGCCCGCGAAAACTGAGCCCTAGGCTCGTGGTGTGCGAAGTAGGCTCGCCGACGACATCGTCGCGAGGCGCCGAGCACTGACACGAGGATTGATTCGATGGTGGTCGGTTATTCGGCCTCGTCAAGAGGCCGAATAAATGCAAGGTCCTGCAACAGGTTGCCACTTAGCCCTGGTTTCTTGTGGGCTGTAGGAGGTCATCTGGAGGCACCCACAACACCGAGGGCGCTGTGAGGTCGCCATATGAATCCATTCAGGTCGCCAACTGACTCAGACCGTTTGAGGCGAAGAAGGCGAAGCCGCTCGCCGACCGCTGCTGTCACCAGTACGGAAGGGATGCCACTCACCCACTGCAGCCCGGCAGACGTCTGTAGGTGCAATGCGGTGAGCCCATTTTCCGCTCGTTCAATTCGCTCGATCGTCCCTTCGACGCAATCAGTCTCTGGCCACGAAGTTGCCGCGTCCCAATGTGGTTGGCACTCGATCCTGCGTCGGCAATATCGACAGGTTTCAGGTGCCGGACTGGCAACCGATCGATCTGCCTCCCGCGCCCGTTGGACTGTTTCTAGTGCAACAGCCACTGAAGACTTGCTGATAGCCGCTGGAATGAGGCCTTTGTTTAGACGAAAGACATCGGTCTGACGTGGGAGGACTCCGTACTCCTGCCGCACGAGATGAGCATAGATACTGAGTTGAAAATTGATCCAGGGCGGTAGAGAGTTGCAGTTTGTAGTGGGGGTTTTCAGGTCGATAACGGAGGCTCCACCCTGACCTAGGACCACGATGTCCGGCGTGCCGCGGAGCTTATGACGAGAATCTCGCAATTCTTTTTCCGAGACCACGCGGCCTCCCCGGCGGAGAAGCGCGGCCAGTTGCACGGCTCGTGCCAGTAGGCGAGCTCGCGTCGAGGTCCATTCACCGACTACCACGTTACCGCCAGAATCCTTGAGCACCGTGTCGATCGCCTCTGAAAGTCGGCGTCGAACATCGTCGTCTTCATAGCCATTCGAGTTGATCCACACCTGAATCGCGCGATGAGCTGCTGTGCCTGCATTCAGTGCGTTGTTCTCCAACGCAATTGGGGCGTTAGTCACAGGACCGACCGATGCAGCACACTCTGTCAGCCGCCATGCCCGTGTTGGCGACAACCACTCACGATCAACAGGATCAGTCACGACGTCGGCGAAATCGCTTCGCACAGTTCGAAGACCTTGCCAGGGTCGCGATCAAGTGTGAAGGTATCTGCAAAGACAATCCCTTGAACGCTTTGAGCTTCGACTTCGGCCTCAGCCATGACTTCCGCCAGTCGGTCCCCGATGAAAGCCTTCTCCGACGCCTCGAGGGGATGTCTAACGATCAGAACATGATCACCGAGTCGCGGATGCGTGAAACGCACGGCACCTGGAACATTCGTTAGGGGAGATGCGGCGTAGCCGTACGACCACGTTCGTAGTGCTGCCGTCTCGACGGCCGCATCGATCGTGAGTCGGCCGCTCTCAAGCACTTCTAAGAGGTCGCGAGCGAGACGCCAATCCAGGAGCGCGTGGTACGCCATGTTGCCGTAGTCTCGAAGACACCGATAGCAGGAAGCGCTGCATGAACCAGCGTGATCGGGTTCAGCCAGTCGGTCGAGATGCTCGTGAAGTTGTTGGGTCAACTCTCCCAAGATTGGTTGTCGCCCAAGGTGTGTGGAGAACCCTGCGCCATTTTCAAGCGTGTCGGCTATGAACGCAAATGGGACGGATTCGCCATTGGCGAGCCCAGTGAATATTCCCGCGACAAGTTCAAGGGGCTCGATGTCGAGCTTTGCGGCTGCGACTTTTCTCACAAGGAAGGCGAGCGAGTACCACGCCGCGCGTCGGCCATCCTTCAGTTCAGGTACTCCATATGGCTGTACGGTCCCGCCGAAGTTTAGGCGCAGACCCTGATTCGTGATGGTTCCGTGTTGTGGACCAATGAACAAGAAATCCGTGGGCTGCACTGCCCCAAGCGCGACCTCGAATTCAGGACCGTTGGCGTCGTTTGGCCGGAGCAAGTCCTTTTCAATCGCGTCGACTGAGACATATCCGCCCCAGTCATGACCGCTAGGTGCGGCTGATCTGAAACGAAAGAGTCTGCCGCCGTTGTCATTAATTACGTAGCGGTCGCCAGGACCGAAGTACGCGACTGCCGATCCAAAATTGGTCTTCGTCAGTTCGACCAAATTGGCATGCGCTCTCGCTGCCATGGCCCGGGGCGTCCAGGCGAAGTTCCCATCGAAATCACGCTTGATCGATGACGAACGGAAGCCGCGCGGCTCCCGCAGCTGAAACTTTTCGAATCCCTCTGGGCCATAGCCACATCGGGGACAAGTGGCGACATCGCCGATGTCGTCGTCGGTTAGATAGGAACAGGAGCGGCAGAGATGAATAGCGCGCACGGTGCCTAGAGCATCCCCCGCCAAAGGCCTGGGACGCCGCCCAACTGGCTCGAAATCTACGACACCAACAGACGTGTATACCGTTCCATCCCGAACGACTTCACTCAAGGGGGCGAACTGGCTAACTGCCATCGCTAGGTCGCGATCGATTACATGTGAAGGGGGCCAAGGGTATGAAGCCTTGGGGCGTTTCAGATACAGATATCGCACACTGGTCGGAAATCCAAACATCGGTAACACCCCAAATTCAGCGAGGCGCTGGCTCAATTCGTCATGTCCGACTCCCGCCACGGCCGCGGAAATCATCGCTGGCAGTTGGGTTATCACTTCTTCAGTCAAACTCTCGCTCTCCGAGGCAAGCGGAGTACGATCGGAGATCGCTCTTGCGACTTCTTGAATAGTATTGCGGTTGCTTGATAGCCACGCAGCGAGAAGTGGAGCGACGTTGTCCCAATCGGCCACTGTGCCGAATTCTCCGTGCACGTTTCTCGTAGGCGTAAATGTTCCGCCGCTGATTAGGATACTTTGCTCCACATCGGGTATCGCCAGGCGTATTACCTCGGCGTTCAACGATCGCAAAAAGATCTCACGTCTGTTGACGGCCAAATATGGCTGAGGAGTTGGATCATTCGTGATCCGAGTGGGCTGGTCGAAGTAGTATTCGTCGTGACTACGGCCGCGGCATACGGTTAGCGCTATCGCGGCGGGTGTTCCACGTCGGCCGGCGCGGCCAACACGTTGCTGGTAATTGAATCGTGTCGGCGGCATATTGCCTAACACCACCGCAGACAAGGAGCCGATGTCCACGCCCGCCTCCATTGTGGTCGTGACACTCAATAGGTCAACGCCATCAGCAAGTGGGATCTCGCCGTCGAGGAACACATTTTGGAACCGCGACTGACGGACCTGGGCATCTATACGATCAGTCTGCCCAGTCAGTTCCTCGCAATTCAGGCGAAAGTGGCCCGAACCGGTAGTTGCTTTCCAACTGTAGTAGTCGTCTTCGGCGGAGACCGATGTGCGATGGGTTGGAAGTGCTTGCTGGCATCGGGTGCAGTAGCCGCAACCGCGGACTAGATGCTGCCGTCGGCAATTGGCACAAACCCATCCCGTGCGCTCGCCCTGGCGTAGTACCACGGCATTGGGATCAATGAGGAAACCACGTACGGCTGCGCCGCAATTGGCGTCAAACTTCGTCCTAAGCTCACCCTCGGTCGGTCCACCGGCTCGTTCGAGTGCCCTCCAATACGCCCTG
Organism: Actinomycetes bacterium; assembly: GCA_023461275.1. GTDB lineage: Bacteria > Actinomycetota > Actinomycetes > Mycobacteriales > Mycobacteriaceae > Gordonia. The sequence goes on from JAEYMI010000004.1 coordinate 35,297, forward strand.
AGTTGTCGCGGCGGGTCGCTACGACCATCTCGTAGCCCAAAGAACCGGCGTGTGTCCGCTAGTACGCGCAGACTCGACCGCGCGTATGCGAGGTCGTTCGTTGGTGTGATGTCAAGGGGCATGGCGTCATCCGCGAGCGCTAACCACCCGAGCCCGAGCGACTCGAAGTCACGGCCGACACCAGAGAATAGACCATCGAGCATTTCGCGCAGTAGGGACTGATTGATGTCAGCGAGCAAACTCTGTTGGTCTGCGGAGAGGTTTCCTCTAGGAACGGGTGGCGAGGCGTTCCAGTCGTAGAGCGTGGGCCAACGCCGACTCCCGCGTCCTCCAGTCTCTTCAAAACGGGAGTGCGGGCCACCCGGGTTCATTCCCAAGCCGAGTAACTGGCCCGCGATTGCACCACTGGAAGCCTCGATCGTCGGCCCGCGGCCGAGCCGTGCAGCGAGGGGTGCCTCGTCTTCGGGCTTCGTGCCCGGGCGTTCCTCCCAGACATCTCGAATCTGCGCAAACGTCGTCGCATCCCGCGCTTCAAGCCGACCATATGCGGCCCATGTCTCGTCGGTCCGAACTCGATCAACAACATTCGCTCGCGCCAGCTGAAGGTCTGCAGCGGGATCACCGCTGCTGTTGAGCTGCCGATGCAACAAGAGTCGCAAGAGATCTTGATAGTGCCGGAGGCTAAGGCCCGACGACAGTTTTGCAGCGTCCTGACGGCTGTCTGTAAAGAGGATCAACTTTCTGTCGCTACTTGGAAGGTCCGTCGCTAGCTCTGTCGTTAGAACCTGATTGATCTTCTCGAAGCCGGTGCGCATCGCCCTTATCGGCGATCGCTGCGTCCGTGGGTCGGTATGCGGCAACCGAGTGCCCCCACGCTCGTACAGAATTTCCCAATCATCACCGCAGGCCGGGCACACAGTTGGATACGGGCTAATAGTGGCTGGGTCGCGCTGCTGGCGGGAGGCGGGCGGGACGAACGCATGAAACGTCCAGCCTGTGTGTCCGCCGCCTCTGCCAGTCACACGAATAGCGCCTGACGTCGGCACAAGCGCTGACTGACGGAAGTCATACTCCACGCGTCCGCTGTCGCGCGTCCAACTCGTTTGATCGGGTGCGGTTAGCGCCCTCATCGGATTTGGCCAGTAGACAAGATAATTGGCGGCAGTCCGGTCCAACCGGACCTGATCAGGTAGCTTGCCCAGCTCAGGAATGTCCGCCAAAAGCAGTGTGTCGACACGGGTTTGCTGCGTTGCGCCTTCGGGTGTAAATCCGCCGAGCATTACGTCGCCGCAGTTCTGGCAGTACAGCAGTTCAAGTACCCGTGCACCGCATATGCAGCGTGTAGTGGGCTCGCCGTATAAGCGGCCCACAGTCCGAGATGAACCATCTTGTTCCCGCGTAACAGGACAGGCGGGGTCAGTACAAGCCCAGATTCCAGGAATATTGCGAAAGAAATAGTGCGCCCTTAGTTTCGGATCCGAAGCAACGGGCGAAACGGTGAAACTCTTTAAAAGGGCATTGAGGGCGTCATCGCGTGCTTGTGGCGCAGCGTCGGGAAACATCTCTGCAGCAACAGCATTGAGCGTCTTCGCGACAGTCGACACGCGCTCTGTGTTGGTGTTGTCGATGAATGCCCGCCGCATTGTGTCTGTCAATCTTCGGTCTCGGGCTAACTGGGCGGATCCCCTAGCATCTGCGGCCAAAATCGCCAACGCGTCTTCGCTCGACCCCACGGGCGCAACCTCTGGCATGTCGAGTTCGCCTTCGACGAAGTCGAATGAGCGTGCGTCCACACCGAAGAACTCTTCGAGATATTGCTGATCACGTTGCGCATCAAGAGAAGCCGATGCCGCCAGGATTCGTAGTTGATCGGGCCTCTCGTCCAAGCCGAGGCGATGCTTGAGTTTCCGCAGGAGATATCCGACTTCGGTCCCGGAAGTACCGCGATAGGTGTGCAGCTCATCCACCACAAGGGTAAAGCGGTTATCAGGGCTGGCGTCCAACCACTGCCGCGTCGAGGTGAAGAAAACCTCATCACGTTCGCGTAGGAGCATGACGTTGAGCATCGAATAGTTGGTGACGAGAATGTCTGGCGGGGCGTCGGCCATGTCCCAACGGGACCGCATCTCAGCACCATCCAGCCGCGGTACGAAGAATTGGATATCTGGGTTCCCTGTTTTGTTCGCAACCTGGGCGGCCCGAGCCGAGCGCACGTCAGTCTCATTCAAGACTTCTTGGAGACGACTCACGGCCATTGCGTTGTTGCGGGGTCCCGTGACTGGCGTTGCGCCGGTATACCGACCGAAGTAAAAGCGATGTCCCCGGCGGTTGGTGTTGAGCCACTGTCTTGCGGCGTCGCTGTCGAGCGCGCGCCGCATACGCATGAGCTGATCGTCAACAAGCGCATTCATCGGGTACAAGATGAGCGTTCTGACAGCCTGTGGACGCTCATGCTCGTCTGCACGCTGCGATTGAAATGACGCACCTGTCGAACGCCACCAAGGGCGAAAGGTGGCCGGTGTGCCCTGCCAATTGCGCGATTCTTCTAGTAGTGAGGCGATCACCGGCAGCATGAACGACTCAGTCTTGCCCGACCCGGTGCCTGCAGTGATGACCATATTCCGGCCCCGTGTCAGGCCGGCGGCCAATGCGCGTTCCTGGTGTGTGTATAACCGAACACCTGGTGGTATCAGGCCAGCAGCCGCAAAGGCGCCCAATTCGACTGGTGCGCCGCACTTTACAACGGATTCGCTTAGCGGTCGTGGAACGTTGACGTACTCAGGTCGTAGCTCGATTAAGGGCATGCGGTATGCGCCGTTGTCGCGGTCGAACAATTCGCGACGCTCTTGCTGAAGGCGAGGATCGGCGAGCCCGAACGGGGTTTCATAGTACCGAAAGTACGCATCGCGCAATCGATTAAACGTACCCATGACGTCGAGACCGCGCGCGGAGGCGGCAGAATCGGTTGGCAGCAAAGCGATCTCCTCTGATTGCTAATTGATGGCTACAAGCTGCTGACGGACAGATCGCGCAACAACGTCGGCCACCGTCTTTGGAACGTTCCGGTAGATTGCGGTCTTAGCCTTATCTCCGAACGCAGCAGGCATTCCACTGCATAGGACGAGTGCCCGCGCTTGCAGCGCAGGGAGGGGCGCTCCCTGGTCGATGAAGAGCGTTCCAATCTCGGTGGGGCCGTCAGTGCGCTCGTGTCTCCAGCGGAACACGTCGTGTCCGTTCTCTGCGATGGCCCAGAGCACTCCCCCCGCGTGGTCAGTGTGGAACCACTCGTCACCGCTTCGGTAGAGATATGAGGGCCGACCCTGAACAGTTAGCTGGTAGAGGCCAGAATCGGTTGTAGCTTCCCCATGCACAAACCGAATGCCGTCACGTAGCTCCAAACGATTGACAGGCGCGTCGTAGGCTGGTGGCGCTGCGGGTTGCCCAAGCCGCAATCTGGGCAGCCCATTCGCGATGTGGTCGGCCACCCGACCTCCGTATCCTATACCGCACTCTTCGAGGGCCTCCACTAGAACCTTGATCGAATCTGCCTGCAGGTAAACCTGATTCGGCGTCACCAAACGGGAATCGCTGCCTACTGCTTGCAACGTTTGAACAGAGATCATGGAGTCTAGCTTCTCCACCAGGCCCTTCCGGCGGCTACCAGCTAGAACGGCCGTTCCACCACACGATGGGAGGAGTGCTGCGATAGGTGGGGCGATTGCCCAGCGGCCACCGCGCCAGTCGACCTCCACGTGTCCAAGTGCTGACATATCTCGTAACCACCGGCCCGTTACGAAGGGTTGAGGGTTCAAGTCCGCGTTTCGCGCCAACCATGCCACTCGTTGTCGGAGATCGCGAATATCGCCGACGCCGGTTTCACTCATCCAAGTGAGCATGAGATCAGGATTCATTGAATCGGCCCCACGCAGTTCGGTACATCTGCCAGATGGCGTCGTCTACTTCTGTCATCTGGCAGAGCTCGCGCCACAATTGGCGATCCCTTGAAGAGAGCGCATGAAAGTTTGGCTCTTGCACTCGAATTCGAGTGACTGACCATTTTTCCCGACGCTTCTGTGCTAGCCACGTTGCTCGTGGATTATCAACCTCGAAGAGAGGGAAATTGATCCCGTCAAATCCGATAGGTTGTGGTGGTTCATCAATTCTAATCATCTGGCCGCTCGGCAAGATAAGCCAACTCTCTGTTGCCCCACGGCGAGCAAGGGCCGGCCGCTCAGGTTGAGTATTGGAGCAGAATGCCCCTGAAACTGACTGCGGCGTCGAGGAGGAGCCAAGGATGTCGCCTGACCAACTCAGACTGCCCATTCCGGGCGGATCACGATCGTCGGCGTTGCCGGGCGCCACAACGAAAGTCAGTTCTTCGCCGTCGGCTTTGACATGGTGAGGTCCTTCGCGCCAAGACTCCACTCGGCTGATGGGAAAAGGGAAAATTGAAGCGGAAAGGCGATCGGTGATTCCATCGATCGAGACAATTGTCTTGCGGGGTACTGCTCCGACTGGGAGCGCAAGGTCAGGCTCGCCACCTGAAAGGTAGACGTTTCGGGCCACATCGCGAAGAATCGGCAGGCCGTTTACAAGGCGAGGTCGAATGTTTGAGCCCACTCGAAAGTTCGATGCAACAGCGGTGGGCAGCACTCCCATGGCGGCCTCAAGCGCTTCCCGATCGCTGAAGGTTACGCAGTAGAAGATGGCGTAGTTCGAGAAGATTTTGTCAGCGATAGATTGATCCATGCGCCGCCATCCGCTGTCCGCAGCGTCTTTCAGTGCGCGCTCAACCGCGGCGGTTGACGTCGACGCAACAACAAGGGCGTGTTCTTCATAGGGCTGGAGCGCGTCCACCGACATCCAGCCACCCGCATCTGCGTTGTCCCTGAGTATGAGCATCGTGGCGGGCCGGAACTTGGCTGCGCAATTGGTGCCACGGGCCTCCATGCCTTCCGACAACGTAGTGGTGCTGACCGACGGTAGGCCTTCAACGTCGAACATAGAGCTGTGGGGATCGGCGGAAAGGGCCGCGGCAAATTCCCGCCCATCCGCGATTCCGCACAAAGTATCCTCGCTCACGTCTCGCACAGCTGGGATGACCCACCAGGCATTCGCTCGATCGAGATCGATCACTATACGGAGATCTAGCCGACGCAGCCCATCCACGGTGACGGTCTTTCCATCCCATGCCTGGGCCAGCTGGTACACCAATGACTTCATGTATTCGGCAAGCGAGGGATCTCCCAGCGACGCTACGAAGCGGTCGCTCAGACCGTGTGACCGGGTGCTCGTCCAGACCTTGAGCATTTTGATTAATGAAGTAGCTGACGGCATGCCTTGAACTGCAAGGTTGCCTCGGTCGAAAAACCGAGTCAGCGCAGCACGGTCGCTCTTGCGAACAAGTGTCTGCGACAGCGGATACCCAATGCGTGTGAGCTCTGCATGATCCAGAATTGTTGAGTATCCGTGGCGACCATCGTTTTCCTTGAGCCATCGGTCTAGTCGGGCCCACATGTCCGCCACTGCAGTGAACGCGTTCCGGTCGCGTAGCTCGTGTCTGAGCGCCGCTACCTCTGCGTCGCTGGCATCCGGGATCATCGCCTTCGCCAAGCGGACATAGTAGTTGTGGCTGGCGATAGCTCCCTCGCGTGACATCTCCGAAGCAGCCAGCACGCTGAGTGCAAGGATTGGCAATGTTGGCGGCGGACAATCTTGTGACGACTGGTGCCACGTCGCTTCAGTCCGCTCCACGCGGGCGAACATTCTCCGCCCCGCGCTTATGTCCACGAGCTCACGAACCGCTGTGGCAAGTGATCGTGGACCGTCCTCTGGTCTGACGAGGTCGTTCAGTACCGCACGGTCAACGAACATGACGACCGGCTGCTTCTCGTGACCGGAGAAGAACTCATCGGCCAGTCGGGCTTGCCAGCGGTTGTACGCGTTTGGAAGGCTCCCCGCCGCGCCGCTTGTCACCGTTCCCCTACGTACAAAGATGCTCGCATTGCTGACGACAGTAATTCAGATAGTCGAATCTGCAAGCCATTTCTGGCGCATGACCACATTAGAAGAGCGACTGCGGGAGTGGGGTTTGCTCCAGATTCGCACCTTCCCGAGGCATCGCTCTTGGCTTGGAGAAGGAGCCTGCAGTCGCAGGAAAGGTCAGGCGATGACCAAAATTACTCGAGTTGCTTCCGACGTGGGTTTTGAATGCAGCCACACTTTCAGAAGCAGGTTTAGACGGGTGTCAGGGGATAGGTCGTAGGACAATCTGCAATTACCTGGCTTCGCTGCGCTCCGCGTCTGCATCGACCAACGCTGACCGGATCGCATCACCCATGGCCCTGGCAACTGGGGGAGGAAAAGCGTTACCTACCTGCCTATACGCGGCTGTCTTTCTGCCCTCGAATGTCCATGAAGCCGGGAAGCCCTGGATTGTAGCTGCCATTTGAACAGTAAGGCGCGGCATCGTGGCATGACCTGGGGCCGGCGGAGCATCGGCCACTCCCATCCCATCAACGCCTAGCTCTCGCCAGGCGGCCTTGGCTCGTGTTGGACCGAGATCGGCGCCACCATGCTTCTTGCTGCCGCCTACGAGTGCGGGTGCGACGTCGCACGCGTGTTTTGCCCACTCTTCGGCGCCATCCCAACCCGCCTGCTCCATCTGGCGCTTTAGTGCTTGGCCAACCGTCTTACGTCTTGCGGCCGGCTCAGGCCAGCGAAAGTAAACCGCAGCCTCAGGCACCATAGCTATTAGGATCGAACGGAGGCGAGCTTGCGGTACGCCGTGGTCGGCGGCGTTAACCAGCGTCCACCCACATATTTCGTACTCGAGTTCCTTCAAGTCAGCCAAGATATCGGCGCGGTAGCCCTCAAACTTCCGGGACATCAGACCACGCACGTTCTCGATCATTACTGCTCTCGGACGGATCTCGTCGACAAGGCGAAGCATCTCAGGAAAGAGGTCACGTTCGTCGTCACGCCCGAGTTGTTGACCAGCCAGGCTGAACGGCGGGCATGGGACACCACCCGCCAACAGGTCCACTCGCGGTTCCAGCAACTCTGGATGTGGTGACCATAGTCTGAGGTCCTGCTCGATGACGTTCCAACGACTGCGGTTTCGGCGGAGTGTTGCGCACGCTGCGGCGTCCATCTCTACGCACGCGAGATGGTCAAACCCCGCGCGTTCGAGGCCCAGCGCCTGTCCGCCTGCACCTGCACAAACCTCGATTGAGGTGTACCTCGCCTGCATTTGCCCTCACTCTGGTTCGTTCCCGGCAGCCAATTCGACCACGAGCCACCGACAAGACTCGAGTTGACTCGCCGGCGGTGGGCAACTTGGGCAGCCTATTGCGGGCGTGCCCGCACCCCAAGCGACGGCGACCATGCTCGACTACATGCTGATGCGACAGGGCAAGCTTTCGTGGAACCCTCAGACGGCCAGGTCCACGGGTAAGTCCGCGATGTCTCGAAGGCGGTCTCCGATCATCAAAATCTCGAGCATGTCGAGCGACTCATCGTTTCCGACCTGTCGAACCGCATCAACAAGCTCTGGTAGGGCGGCGTGGTATAAGACATCGATATCTCCGGTTCCGAGTGCGAGGGATGCAATTCGAGACATCGATGGCTCCGCTGTGACCGCGACGATGTGAGGAGTCCGTCCCTTTCTGTTGCGAATTCGATTTAGCGCTTCCGAACGGGAATTCTGAGATCGGTCTGATCGCATTGTCCATTTGCATGACACAACTGCATGCACGAAGGTTGGGACCTTGACTTGATTCTCCCCTCGGAGCTCGGCGTTATCCGCGCGGAAAGGGCTTAGGAGCGCGCTTCTGGTATCTACGACTAGCTGATTCGAATTGATTGCCTCGTCAGTCTCCGCCTCTCGCAGAACCAGCACGTCAGGGCTTACTGCATAGGAATTTCCTAGGATTGACTGAAGGGTGGGGTCATCTTCGACAGCACGGGCCAGGTCGTCCAGGTGTCTGTAGGGGTGATACCTTGCAATGTGGTCGACCTGTCTGCTGCCTCCAACGTTCTCGACTCGCCAAACTCCCGGACGAACCGCGCTCATGCCTGGCATAGTTACGGCTAAGAAGTCACTTACAGCTGCCTCGAACAATCTTCCGGCCGTTTGGCCCGGGCCCTTTTCGACACGGGGAGCATTCAGGGCGTGGGCGATTAACATCGCAACATCGCGAGAGGTCTTCTGGCTGATATCGGCATTCGACGCCACCTGCTCGCGGCGTTGGTTTTTCTTCCCCTTGTCTATGGTCGCCGTATAGATGGAGAGAGGGCCTTCTGTCAGGTTTCTGTGGAATGCGTCCCTTGCCGAGCTTATTAGTCCAGCCTCCATCAAGCCACCTCCCGTTCGTGCGCCTACCGTCGAAGAGCTGGGTCAGGCCAGCACAGGAAAGCGCTTCAATCCAGTTCGGAAAGACTAGCGTTTGCCGAATCGGCAGTTGCATCGCCATGGAACGTCCACGCTGACGTCGCCGCACAGTGAATGAGGCCGCCTGGCTGCCTTCTGCATGCGCCCGCCGTCCAGTCGCAATCAGTTACTTAGGAGATGCTCGAACTCGCGTCTCGCTTCGGCCGGCAGCTGGCGATACGAGTTCCATAGTCGATCCAGCGGCGTCGGTCCACGCCGCCCTCGCTCAATCCAGCGTTGCAGACGGTTTCGGTCAACGTCCTCTAAGCAGCGTGCTTCATCAATCAATCTGCGGATATCAGGCTCCGGACGGGAGGGACCGTCGCCCGCTCTGCATCGCTTGCATTCGGTGACTAGCTGCACAGTAGACGAACCATCGGCAAGGCGTATCGGCCGCCGGGTGGCGCTAAGAATAGCTGTTTCGTTTGGAGAGTCGGGGTACGCCTCTCCTCCGCCGATACCGCACACAACACACTGGTAGCCATCGGCAGCCATAGCCGTCTGACGTTCTCTGGCTGTTACTGCTTTGGCCTGCGCCTGTCGCCGAGCGACCGGATCCCACACTGCGACGCCCGCCGCAACAAATCGCTGCTCGTCCGAGTCCAGCGTGGCGTCGTCCGAGCTGGAGAAGATCTTCCAACCGAAGTCGCGTAGGTCGCGGATTCGGCGGTCGGCTTGTGAAATACCTGGGAAGGCGTGCCTTACTTGCTCCTTCGTAAAGACGTTGCCTTCGCCGACGACGTCCAGCAGCCACAGGGCCCCTCGTACCATCGTTCCAGCCGAGAATTCGGGATCGTTCCACTTTGGCCGCAAAATTTTCAAGACAAGCTCCGTCTAGAGTGTCCGAGCCCGCGATTACTATCGGTGGATCGGAGGTGGCTGGCACCACGTCAGTCGAACTATAGAACCCGAGGGAAGGCATCACACTGATGGCCACAGACTACGGAGTTCCGCCGCGCGGCTCGCAGATCAGCGATATCGTCAAGGGGCAAATCGAAGAGGCCGTAAAGTCGAATGGCGAGAAAGTCACTATCGAGTGGCGCGGTCAGCCAAAGCACCTGTACGTGATCTCGATGCCGGTGGAGCTTCTTTACTATAACCCTGACACCCACCGTATTAGAGCGCAGCGGTCACTAGACCCCGTCCGCGACCGGGAGCTGCAAGAGGAACCGTGGGGTGAAAGCGCTCAGGACTATCTCGATTACCTCCTCAAGCGCCAACCATCCGATCCTGACAAGACTGATCCGGATTTTGAAGCTCTGCGCGACGATCTTGAGTCATTCGGTCAGCGCGATCCTGGCCTCATTTCTGTCTACGGAGTGCTCGTCAACGGCAATACCCGTTGCGCGGCATTGCGCGAGCTTGGCGAGAAGTACATTCGGGTTGGTGTGCTACCAGAAACGGCCGACTGGGACGACATCAATACGGTCGAATTGTCGCTGCAATTGAGAAAAGAACAGAAACGCGATTACTCTTACATTAATCGACTAATTGCTATGGATGAGCAGTTGACTCTTGGCCGTCGCCCAGAGGATATCGCTCGTGAGTTTCGAATTAAGAAATCGACGCTGGAGCAGGATCAGTGGGTCTACGGAGTCATCCGCGACGCTATAGAGCGAAGCAAGACCGACGACGGTGCGATGCTTCGGGAAATTGATTTCGAGGATCACCAAGAAAAGTTGCGTGAACTCTATCGTGCTTACACGAAGGCGGCCGCCACTGATCAGGATGCAGCTGAATTATTGAAGAACACACGGCTCGCTATGATTGTGCTCGGTTACGCCAAGACTGACCTTAGGTTCGCGCAGCCCGACTTCTACGAGAAGTACCTCGAGCCGAAGCTCACTGATGACCTCAAACCAACCGTCGGTGCAACTGCAAGTATCCGGATTCCCGGCCTCGACGTCGAAGTTCCAGGTGCTGGGCCAGAAGTGAGAATCGCGAGGGCATTCGCAGATGACCTGCTCAAAGCGAAAGCTCAAGCGCAAACAGTCTCCCTCGCAGGCGGGAACGGCGCAGGCAGCGCTGCCGGCGCCAAACTCGCTGCTGCGCGCAGTTCATTTGACCGCGCTTTGAAGCCCGCAGGAAAGGATGCCCGCCTTCAGCAGCTCAAATTGGCTGCGCCCGAGCGTCTTTCGGATGCGTGCGATGACATCGAACTGTGCGCTGGTGATCTTGCGCAAAGCCGGGCGACGCGAGCGATCGATGATGCGGCATTTGATGACGCTGTTCTGCGGCTACGCACCGCGGTTGTAAAACTCGCCAAGGAAGCTCGACGAACCTTCACGGAACCTGGCGAGGGCGTGGACTGGCTGCTGACGGTTGCAGAGGCCAGTCAATGAGTAAATCTGCCCCGTCGCTGGATATCGGGTTTGGTGACGATGCATTGGTTGCGCGGCTGCGTACGGGTGGACAATACGCCGAGGACCTTCAGCATCTGGCGACACGATTTCGAACTGCTCGGCTGCGTGGGCTGGGCATCGTCGACATCGCAGTAGACGACCTACTTGTGAATCTTGCAGAGTTAGCGACATGGCCATATCCAGAGAGCGTGGCTTGGCAGCCTGACCTCGCCGCTCTAGCGCGCGACACAACGCTTGACGCCCAGGAAGTCGCCGGGCATCTGCGCGACGATACAGACTCTGGCACCAGTATCGCGGCGGATGCCGTGCCGGAACTACTCGGGTCTGAATGGAAGGGAGATCTTACTGACTTTCAACTGCGGGACATCGCACGCCTGCTGTCGCTTCGTCATGGCGCCAATTTCTCTGTCCCCGGCGCGGGCAAGACTCGTGTGGGACTTGCAGTGTTTCAAGCGCTTCGGTCGACTGGCGTCGTCGAGCGGGTGCTGATCGTTGGCCCAAAGTCCTGCTACGAATCCTGGCAGACTGAGAACTTGGAATGTCTGACTCCGCCGCTTCGCATCCAGGTACTCCAATCGAGCGTCGACCCATCCGCGGAGGTCCTGGTTGTGAACTATGAACGGCTTCGGGGCTCTATGAATGCGCTCGGAGGCTGGATAGTCGCTCGGCCGACGCTTCTCATTCTCGACGAAGCGCATCGCATGAAGCGCGGTGCGGACGGGGTGTACGGAACCGCATGCATGGCGCTTGGTGCACGTGCACGGCGTCGGCTGATCCTTACGGGTACTCCTGCACCCAATGGCGCAAAGGACCTTGAAAACCTGCTGGGATTTGTGTGGCCCGGTCATGGTCGGCGCACGGTGAGCAATGCCGTCGCCGGAGGCGACCTCGCGTACGCAAGCCGAGTCCTGCAACCGCTTTTCACACGAACTACGAAGAACGAACTTGGTCTTCCTCCAGTCATTCTTAGCCAGCGGCCAGTCGATCTACCGCCTCTCCATCGCGAGATCTACGACGGCCTGATCGGTATGTATTCTGCGAGAGCAGCTACCTCGCAAGACGACTTGCAGCTGCTAGGACGCATCCTCGTCTACCTGCTGATGGCCGCGATTAGTCCTGCGTTGCTTGCAGCAGGAACCACAAAGTACGAGCCACTTGCCTACCAGGTACCACCACTCCCCGTGCCTGATGGCGCGCCACTCATGCGACTGATGCAAGACCTACCGAGCTATGAACTCTCGCCGAAGTATCAGGAAGCGCTTGCGATTGTGGCATCAAATGCCGCAGGCGGTCGGAAGACCCTCGTTTGGTCCTCGTTCATCCGCAGCATCAACACGTTGGCGGACATGCTGCGGGAGTTTCATCCCGCCATCGTTCATGGGGCAGTTGAGGATCGCGAGAGTGAAATCGCGCGCTTCCGGAACGACCCCGATTGCATGGTGCTCGTGTCTAACCCCGCGACGCTCGGCGAGGGCATCAGTCTGCACCATGAGTGTCACGATGCTGTGTACATCGACCGGGATTTTGCAGCGGGGCGCTTCCTTCAAAGTCTCGACCGTATTCACAGGCTTGGTCTTGCCCCCGATGTAGAGACGCGGATTATTGTGCTAACAAGTGTGGGCACGATTGACGAAGTCGTGAACCAAAGGTTGGCATCCAAGTTGTATTTCATGGGGCGAATTCTGGACGACCCAGCGGTTCAGGAGCTAGCAGACCCAGACGAAGAACCTGCGGTCGGCGGTGGACTTGATCTCAGTGATCTTAGAGCGCTGATGGGGCACCTCCGTGCCGGTCCCGTCTAGCATCATCCTTCGAGCTGCTGCCCGCTGGCTTGAGCATCGGTGTGAATCGAGCGATGCGCAACTTCGCGCCTTATTTCGGGCACATCCGGCTTTTGCCGATATCACGCCAACCCAGTACGCGACTGCGTATGAATGGCTGCAAGCTCGAGGCTTGCTCCAGGCATCGCTGCCGAAGAGCGAATGTACTCGCTCGGTCTTTGAAGCAGCTGTCCGCGATGCACTTTGGTTTCCCGATTCAGATTTGCTTGTGCCCGAGCCAAACTCGATGCCAGAGGATGGTAGTTCTGCTGCAGAAGCTTTGGGGATTGAGCCGGTAGAGGCGCTAGCAATTCTCCGCAGCTGTTGGGGGAAGGTTGACACTACTGAACGCGCCAAATTCGGTGCAGTCGGTGAATGTGCGCTCGTGTCGCTACTCGAATCCGTTTCCGATTTCGAGGTTCGCCATGTGGCCGCGGAATCGGACGGGTACGGGTATGACATTGACGCAGCCGTGCTGGATATGGCAATGCACATCGAGGTGAAGACAACTACGCGACGCGGACGTCTCTCAATATTCCTGTCTCGCAACGAGTTTGAAACGATGCGGCGTGACCCCGATTGGCTCCTGGTTTCCCTACGGGTAGACGATGCTCTGAATCCCATAGCCACCGCAACGATCGATCGCGATTGGATAGCAGAAGCCGTGCCCGAGGATCGACCGGGCGGCCGTTGGGAATCTACGAGGTTCGACGTACCGCCACATGCACTCACGCCAGGTGTGTTGCCTCTATACGCTTGCAACTTGATCGGCTTACCCCGAATCCTGCTGGGCGATCCAGTATGGCCAGGAGAGTGATCCGGGGGTCGAGGGAGGAATGCGGCTCTGCGGCAGCGCGCAGGAAGTAGTCGGAGAATCAGGGGCCTCACAACTGGCTGGACGCGATCCGACCGGCTTCGCCTTGCAGTGCACCCGAAAGCCTGCGCGGGCTCAGTTCGCGGTGGCGCGCTCGTAGTAACTCCGATGAATCGATGCGTTCAGCCTGCGACACGATCCATGTGTGCTTCGACCTGTGGTCGCCCGCGCTAGCCTCAACCGGTAATCCGCTACGGCCCGACAGACGCGTCGCTTAAGACAAGGCTCCAACCCGGGCGGGAAGTCCGTCGTGTCTTCCTGGAGCCGCATTGTCGTCGCTGTATCGGGCGTCGGTGGCTGGGGTCCGTGCCCAGCTCGCCGCGCGTCAGCTCGGGTCAAAGTTGACTGAGCAGTTCTTCTACGAGTTCGGGTACCACCCGTCCGCGGCCGAAATCAGGTCTTGGGAGCGCAGTCTCGATGTGCTGGTCAGCGACTTGGAGGACTGTGGTCTGCATAGCGTCGAAATGCTCATCGAGTATCGGCTGCCGCTGACCAGTAAACGCGCCGACGTCGTTCTCTGTGGCGTCCATCCGAAGACCGGGCAGTCGTCGTACGTCGTCGTCGAGCTCAAGCAGTGGACCAAGGCGTCTGTTCTTGACGGGACAGAGGATGTCGTCGTCCTCGACGGTGTCGCTGACAGGTTGCATCCGGTCGAGCAGGTGGAGCGCTATTGCACCCACATCTCAGACTTCATCGCGACCCTGCAGGGGAGCACCGATCAGCTGGCTGGCGTCGCGTACCTGCACAACGCCACCGACGACGGGATTCGCACCCTCTGGAGCTACCCGCAGTCGGAGACGGGTCGGATGTTTACCGGCCAGCGCCGTGGCGAGTTCGTCGAGTTCCTGCGAACCAAGCTGGATACCGCGTCCGGCGCCCACGCCGCGGACGAGTTGCTGTCGTCGGCGGTGCGGCCGAGTAAGCAGCTGATGGCGCTTGCGGCCGAGGAGGTGCAGCGGCGTGAGCAGTTCGTTCTGCTTGACGAGCAGCAGGTTGCGTACTCGATCGTCATGCGCGCCGTCCAAGACGCCGCTCGGTCGAATACGAAGCGGGTCATTGCGATTGTCGGTGGGCCGGGCTCCGGGAAATCGGTGATCGCGCTCAGTCTGCTCGGCGAGCTTTCGAGGCAGGGGAGGGCCGCGGTTCATGCGACCGGTTCGTCGGCGTTCACCAAGACATTGCGCAAGGTCGCCGGCGTACGCGCGCCGCGAATCCAGAAGATGTTCACGTACTACAACAACTTCATCAACTCCGAACCCAACGATCTCGATGTCCTGATTTGCGATGAGGCGCACCGCATTCGGGAGACGTCGACGAACAGGTTCACCCGTGCCATCGATCGAACGGGTCGACCGCAGGTGGAGGAACTCATCGACGCCGCGCGAGTCCCGGTGTTCCTGCTCGATGAGTTCCAAGTCGTGAAGCCGACCGAGCGGGGGAGCGTTCACGAAATCGAAAGCGCCGCCAAACGCATGGGTTGCGAGTTCAAGCTCATCGAACTCGACGGCCAATTCCGTTGCGGCGGAAGCCAAGCCTACGACCATTGGGTCCGCAGACTGCTGGGAATCGAGCCCGGCGGTCCGGTGCCGTGGGAGGGGGACGACACCTTCGACGTCACAGTCGACGATGCTCCGTCGCTGATCGAGACTGAGCTCGAGCAGAAGATTGAAGAAGGCTACTCAGCCCGTATCGTAGCCGGCTACTGCTGGAGGTGGAGCACCCCTGAGAAGGGCGTGCCGCTCAAGCCGGACATCGTGATCGGCGGCTGGAAACGACCGTGGAACAACCCGAGCACAACCAAGCATGGAGACGCACCGGGCCGCGAGTACTGGGCAACTGATCCGGCCGGATTCCATCAGGTCGGCTGCGTCTATACGGCGCAGGGATTCGAATACGACTACGGCGCAGTCATCTTCGGGCCCGACTTCGTCTGGCGCGGTGACCGCTGGATTGCCCGGCCGGAGTTCAACTTCGACAACCAGGTCCGCAAGGCCGATCACGTGGCGTTCGAGAACGCGATCCGCAATACGTACAAGGTGTTGCTCACCCGGGGCATGCGCGGGATGCGAATCTACTCGACGGATGCGGAGACGCAGGACATGCTGCGTTCGTTGGTGGGTGGTGATCGGTCGTGGTGAACGTCCTGACCACCTACTCCGGGAAGACGCCAAAGGCTGTCGAACAGAACTTGTTGTGGGGAATTCGGAAGGGACGCTGGGGGCTTCGGAAGGAACCTATTTCGCGGAGCGCTGGTGTTTCCTTCGACTGGCATGTCATCGGGGCCAAGGCGCGTGGCTTGAGACATGGGCCGCGATCTCAACCGGAGCAGTGGGTCAAGGCGACGATTGACGTCTACGTATTTCGTGTCCGATCTCTTTTGACGGTGGAAGCCGATCCGTTCTGGCCAGACGAGCATGAGGAGCGAAAAGTACTCTACCCGTACAGATTCGATATCGACCTAGTCTCGCATTCAACACGTGTACCAACCGCATACGATGCACCGATTCCCAGCGAGATTTCTGAGGGGATTCGACGAGCAGCTTCGCGAGCTGAATCCATCGTGCAGGTCGATGACAACGAGTTTGCGGGATTTCTAGACCTGCTCAAGGCGATGTAAGCGGGTACGTCCAATCTTGGCGCAGTCTCAGAACGGTCGACGTATAGATATCGACCGCTCAGTCACCGAACCGTAACCCGCGCGATCCCCAAAACCACCCCAGACCTGGTCACCTGGCCTGTTAACGTCCGAAGCGTGACTGCACTCACCGATCTGCTGAGTCCCGATGCCGTCGCACTCGCTGTCGACGTGACCGACTGGCAGGAGGCGCTGACCGTCGCCGGTGACCTCCTGACCAAGACCGGCGTCGCGACCGAGATGTACACGAGCGAGATGATCGACGGCGTCCTGGAGAAGGGGCCCTACATCGTCATCGCACCCGGCTTCGCGTTCGCGCATGCGCGGCCTTCGCCGGCGGTTCATCGGACTGGGATGTCGTGGGTGCGCCTGGCCACGCCGGTCAAGTTCGGGCACACCTCCAACGACCCGGTCCGCCTCGTCGTCGCACTGGCTGCCACCGACGCGACCGCACACACATCCGCAATGGCCGAGCTGGCCAAGGTCATCGGCGACCCGACGCGATCAGCAGCCCTCGACTCCGCACAGACACCGGCAGAGGTGATGTCGATCCTCGGTGGCGTCGGCTCAACACCGTCCGACCAGCCGCAGCGTCGGACCACCAACAAGATCCTCACCGTCTGCGGCAACGGACTCGGCACCAGCCTGTTCCTGAAGAACACGCTCGAGCAGGTCCTGACCACGTGGGGCTGGGCGCCGTTCATCACAGTCGAAGCCACCGACACGATCTCAGCCAAAGGCAAAGCCAAAGAAGCCGACCTGATCCTCACCTCCGGCGAAATCGCCCGCACCCTCGGCGACGTCGGCACCCCGGTCACGGTGATCAACAACTTCACCAGCACCACTGAGGTCGACGCAGCGCTGCGTTCCAACTACGACGTCTGAGGTGACTGAATCATGAACTGGCTCATTGCCATTCCCGAGTTCATCGTCAACGAGATCCTCGCCGTACCGGCGTATCTGATCGGCATCATCACCGCAGTCGGGCTCATCGCGCTACGAAAGTCGGTCGGGCAGGTCATCGGCGGTGCACTCAAAGCGACGCTGGGTTTTCTGCTGATCGGGGCCGGCGCAACGCTGGTCGTCGCCTCGCTTGAACCGCTCGGGGTGATGCTGCAGGGCGCCACTGGAGCGCACGGCGTGGTGCCCACCAACGAGGCCATTGTCGGTATCGCACAAAACAAATACGGCGCGCAGGTCGCGTGGCTGATGATCCTCGGCTTCGTGATCAGCCTCGTGCTCGCACGATTCACCCCACTGCGATACGTCTTCCTCACCGGCCACCACACCCTGTTCATGGCCACGCTGTTGACGATCGTCCTGGCCACCACCGGCCTTAACGCGGTCACCGTCGTGTGCGTCGGTGGCATCCTGCTCGGCGTGGTCATGGTGTCGCTGCCGGCGATCTCGCAGCCGTGGACTCGACGCGTCACCGGCGACGACACGATCGCCATCGGACACTTCGGAACCCTGGGCTACATCGTCGCCGGCATCGTCGGCCGCTTTACGGGCGGCAAGAAGAGTCGATCCACCGAAGACCTGAATCTGCCTGAATCGCTTCGCTTCCTGCGTGATTCGATGGTCGCGACCGCCTTGTCGATGGTGCTGATGTACATCGTCGTGTCGCTGGTCTACGTCGCCCGGGTCGGCAGCACCGAGGCCTACCTCGCGTATGCGGCCGACGACGGCACCGGCGGCGCAACGGGTATGGGCAACTTCCTGATGAACGGCGTCACACAAGGACTGAGTTTCGGTGTCGCAGTGGCGGTTATCCTCTTCGGCGTCCGCACGATCCTCGGCGAGCTGGTGCCGGCCTTCCAGGGCATCGCCGAGCGCGTGGTGCCCGGCGCCATCCCCGCCCTCGACGCCCCTATCGTCTTCCCGTACGCGCAGAACGCGGTGCTGATCGGCTTTCTGTCCAGCTTCGCCGCTGGGCTCGTCGGACTCGCGGTGCTCACGCTGTGGCTGGGCCCGGCCTTCGGGTGGGCGCTGGTGCTCCCCGGATTGGTCCCGCACTTCTTCACCGGTGGCGCGGCCGGCGTGTACGGCAATGCCACCGGCGGACGACGAGGCGCCATCTGCGGTGCCTTCGCCAACGGCCTGCTCATCACCTTCCTGCCCGCGATGCTGCTGGGTGTGCTCGGCAGCTTCGGCGAGGAGAACACCACCTTCGGCGACACCGACTTCGGTTGGTACGGGCTACTTCTCGGCAGTGCCGGCAAGATCGGGGGCGTCCCCGGCGTGATCGTCATGCTGCTGATCGGTGCGGCGATCCTCGCGTTGGCGATCGTCGTGCAGAAGCGTCTCGTCGACACCCATTGGGATCCGGCGCCGCAGCGGGAGCCTATTGGTGAGTTCGCCTCGCCCGCAGGGGGAGACGTGGCTGTTGGTGGCCGTACCTACCCGAAGATTCCGCCGCCGGCGGGGGCGCCGAAACCGCCGCCTCCTCCTGGGTGAGACGCGAACCCCGCGGTACGCCTATGGGCATTTAGCAATCCCGTCCTACGCATGTCGCGACCACTTGACGGGTCCGTGTAACCCACGAACAGCCCTAGCGCCCAAACCGGCGTCGGTGGCCGGATTAGCAGTTCCCAGGCTTGTCAGGAGTGGATGGCAGAATCCTTCGAATGGCCCGGATTGAGTGGACACGACTGGCTGGTGAGGATGTAGAGGCAGTGGTAGGGATGCTGCTCTGCTCGATCTACCCAAATGCTTGGCGCGTCAGGCCAGGTCGGGGTGATGGGGGCGTCGATATATTCGTCCCGTTGGACCCGAGCAGACACCGGCGCAAGGTGTTTCAAGTTAAGCGATACGCGACGAACTTGACGAGCGGCCAGAAGAGGGAGATCAAGAGATCGTTTAACCGCGTGGTGAAGTCAGCTAACGACGAAGGCTGGGAGATTGATTCGTGGACACTCGTCATGCCGCTCGACCCGACTCCGGGCAACGAGAGCTGGTTCTCCACTTTCACCGGATCGGCTGGGTTCCCGTGCGACTGGATGGGGCTAAATCGGGTTGAGCACTTGGCCAGCAAGAACCCGAAGGTCGTTGACTACTACCTTCACGATGGTCGAGAACGCCTTCAGGAGCAGACCGACCGCCTCGCAGGGATTCTCGCGGGCCGTGCCAATCGATCAGTGGGAGAACCACTTCAACCGATCGACGTACGAGATGACCTGCTTGACATCTACCGGGCCATCAACGAGTACGACCCGCACTACCGCTATGAAATCTCGATGACAGCGCAACCACCTGAGCGAACCGATGGCATCCAACCTGGCCTCGTGGCGGTAACCGGTTATGGATCAGAGGGGAACGGGTGGGTCAACGTCAGCGTGTTCGCGACCAGCATGGCAGCGCTTGAGGAACGCCCTCTCAGTGGCAACCTGACCATCTATCAACCCGAAACAGGGTCTGATCTGGAGGAAGATTTCCGACGGTTTCTCGATTACGGGACACCCCTCAATCTTCCCGAAGGCCAATCGCTAGTCGATTTCCCGCTGCCAGGAGGACTTGGGACCAGCAGCACGAGGGGCACGCTTTCCATATCGCCTGTCGACGTCATCGATTCGGCCGACCCGTCGCTCAATCTCCTTGTGGGCGTACTTTCGCCAGAGGGAGCGACGATTTCGGAACTCAAAGTGAAACGAGCGGAGGGTTCGCAGGGATTTAACGGAGGATACCGGACGGTCTGGCGGGATCTTGCTGGCCTGCTCCGTTTGGAGATTCTGATCTCGCCTGACGGGGAGGGGGCTATGAACGTGCGCTACGAAGGCGACTTCGCGGGCTTTGCTCCGAGTGATGTAGTTGATGCGCTTACATTTTGGGCTCATGCGCATGCACCCAACTCGGTGGGATTATCGCGTGCTTACGGCCCGCGTGAATACGAAACTATGCGAACGTCGGAATTGACTGGGGCTCCCGATAGAGAAATGAAGGCGATTGCACGTTCAGCTCGCGATCTGAGCACCATCCAGGATCACACACCACATCGACTGGTTATGCCGCCGAAAATGAGTCGGAAGGAAGCGTTAGAAGTCAATCGGATTGCGCAGATTCTGTCCGGCACACCCGTCAGTGGCACATGGTCGAGGTTCAGCGTTGACCTTCACGCTGACAACGATCTCGCCCTGACTGTTGGCGACGAGATCATGGTGAGCATAGTCCGAAGTCTAGATCTTGAACTGAATGGTGTGACGGTGGTAGTCGGTAAGGAAATGTGTTTGGTTACAGGACGTATCGCGGTGTTGAACGAATCCAAGTTGAAGATCGTGCCGATTGAGGATGGTGCAGAGGGCTCGACGGTGGTCCAGTTCCGATTCGATGGCGCAGAGGAGCCGGGTAGGGTTTTTTTCAAACCATTGCGTGATGAGCAGTAGCACTCAGTTGTGAGCGCACTCCACGTCGTAGTCGACCACCACAACCTGGGCGGCTGTCACCAATGGCTCCCAGTCGGTGGCGGGCTATGAGATTGCGACTGGCAAGTCGGTGATGGCGGTCGGCGCTTGAAGTGGCGATCCCGCTCCCACACTGCAGCAGTTCATTGCTTGTGTGAAGGCTGGCAAGGTCGCCTACCACATCTTTGGCGGCGAAGGCGGTCCCGGTGGAGACTCGGAGATCTCGACATGGGTGTCGAAGAACTACACAGCCACGGTCGGCGGGACCACGGTCTACAAGCTGATCAAGTACCGCCGCATCTAGTCGAGACAGGTGTTGACGCGCTCCGGCCCTTGGGTCGCAACGACACTTGCTGGATCACTGTGTTTGTGTATTCCGAGACTCGTTCCCCAGCCTGTTTAAATGCTCTCGCAGAACAGGATCGTGGACGAGAGAACCGTGTGCGGCGCCACGTTTGCCAGTCCTCGTCGTCGGAGCCGAAGTGATATGCCACCCCTTGCATGGGGCGCAGCGGTAGGGCCGCCCGTCGGCAAACACTCCGCCTTGCCGGAGTGACTCGAGCTCGATTGCCGCGGCTTTTCGGGTGGGGTATGTCCGCTTCTCGGGTGTGCGGCACGGTCCCTTGGCGCCGTGGCCGACGCCGCGCAGTTGCTTGCCTGCGGCGTCGATGTGAATCCAGGTTCCTTCGTGATTGCGGAGGATCGCCTGGTCACATATGTCGCAGACGGTTCCACCTTGTTCCGCATGATCGTTGGATCCCATGAATCTGCCACCCTTCTCAGCCTCCTGCTGGTTGGGTAAGGATACGTGCGATGGGTGACAACATACGCAGATCATGCGGACACCGAGCAGCCCGGTACGCGTTGCGCGTAGCGTGACTCTGGCGGGTCAACGCGTCGCACGCATCCCCGAATCCGAGGGACCGGCGTTTCAGACTGAATAACCCGGCTAATCGGCCTTGAGAAACTCGACGGTCCGTGACCATGCGAACTCAGCTTGCTGGGGATCATATGTACCGAGCAGGTTTTCGTCGTTGACGAATGCGTGCCCGGCTGGATAGAACTCGAACCTAACGTCGACGCCCGATTCGTCTCGGATCCGCTGAGCTTCGGCCTCGACGTCGGAGCGTTCGAGCCACGCGTCGTCTGCGGCGTAGTGCCCGAGCACCTGCGCGGTCAGTCCCGAGTAGTCCTGCCGAACACGCGGAATGCCATAGAACGGGACGGCTTTGGCAATCCGGTCGCCCTGCTGTGCGGCGAGAACGAGTACGAATCCGCCGCCCATGCAGAATCCGGTCGCTGACACCTTGTCACCGGTCACTGCCGGGTGATCGAGGAGGAAGTCGACGGCACCGGCGAGGTCCTGAGCGGCTTTGTCGACGGGCAAGGACTCGAGAAGTTCCGCCGCCTCGGCGGAATCGTGGGTGGTGCGGCCGCCGTACAGATCGGGTGCCAAAGCGACGAAACCTTCTGCGGCGAAACGGTTTGTCAGATTGGCGACATGAGTGGTCAGACCCCACCACTCCTGAATCACGATCAGGCCTGGACCCGTTCCAGAGGGTGGTAGCGCCAGGTATCCGTGCGCTTCGCCGTCGCCGGCGGGGAAGGTGACGTTGTGTTCGCTGGTATCGCCGGTCCGGGCTTTGGCGCGGAGTTCGGCGTCGGTGAGGTTTGGCATGGGTGCATCTTTCGGCGTGGGGGAGAGGATCAGCGATCGAAACTGTTGCGCGCGGTGAAGTCTGGCGAGCCGAGCGTCAGGCGGATCGTGTGCGGGGTCGGGTTGTGCAGTGTGCCCGCGGCGACGTCGCGGTAAAGGCGCTCGATCGTCGAACCATGGTGCAGTCCACGGCCACCCACGATCTGCAGCGCAGAGTCGACGACCCGCTTGGCGCCTGTCGTGGCGTGCTGCTTGGCCGACTGCAACCTCCGACCCCACGCCAGCGACGGCGTCGGATCGGACGTCCAGGCCGCGGCGGTCAAGTCGAGGTGCGCCTCGATGGCATCGAGTTCGACGACAGCATCGGCGAGTACTCCCTGGATCAGCGGGTCCGACGAACGGGGTGCACCCTCGAGCCGCGCCGACGCGCGGCCGGTGACCGACTCGACAGCAACGTCGAATGCTCGTTGTGCCAGACCGAGATACACGTTCGAGGTCAACGTCAGCGCCCATGCGGCGAAGCTCGTGACGTAGGCGCTGTCTGGGTGTCCGGGACCGGTGATCGCGATGATGCGATCGGCCGGCGAGTAGGCGCCGTCGAGTGCGGTGTCATCGCTACGAGTTGCCCGCAGCGCGAACGTATTCCAGTTCTCGACGGTGCGCACACCCGGATCGTTGCGGTCGATGAAGCCGTGCACGATCGACGTCCCATCGGCGGTGTCGAGCCCGTGCACGCCCAGGTGTGTCCACACCGGCGACAACGAAGTGAAGTGCTTGTGACCGGTAAACCGATAGCCGCCCTGGGCATCTCGCACGGCCTCGGTGGTGGAGCCTCCGAGGCCGAGGTCGTTGCCGCTCTCGCTGTGACCGGCCGCGAAGATCGCACCATCGGCGACTGCTCGCAGAATCCAATCGGCGGAATCGTCACCGGCGCGGTGCAAGTCTGCTGCGGCACCCACCCAGAACAGATGCATTCCCGACGCCAGCGCCGTCGCCGACGAGCGATACGCGATCCGTCGATGCCACCGCGCGAGATCGGCGAGAGATGTTTCGCTGCCACCGAATTCGACGGGCACCGGCGCGCGGTAGTAGCCGGCGTCGCGCAGCTCAGCGAAATCGTCGGTGAAGAACTCGCCGGCAGCGTCATAGGCGTCGGCACGATCGGAGATGCGTTGCAGCAGTGCGTCGTCGAGGTGCAGTGGCCCGTCGACAACTGTGGTTTGGGTGCTGGGTTCCGAGGCGAGGGTGGTCATCGTGGGTCTCCGGTCAAGTGTGGGCAGGCAGGTGCCGGGTGGCGCCGACGCACATGACGTCGGCACCACCCGCGGCAATCAGGAGTGCTGGTCTTTCAGGCGTTCTCGGCGATCAGGAATACCAGTCGACGGCCAGCGGAGCTTCGCCGCGCAACAGGTACGCGCCGACCTGGCGTCGTTTGTAGGCCACCGGATCATGCAGGCTCTGGGTCCGCAGGTCCCGCCAGAAGCGATCGAGCTCGTAGCGTCGAGCCGTGGCACGAGCACCGACCAACTCGAAGATCGTGGTGGTCACTTCGATCCCGGTCTCCACCGCGACGGTCTTCACCGCCGACAGCAACGCAGCCAGCTCGGCGCGGTACTCCGGGGTGATGTCGTCGGGATGATCCAGTGCCGCAGACACCTTGGCGCTGGCCTCACGCAGGAACGCTTCCGCGGCCAGCAGATGCGACTGGAGCTCACCGAAACCGTCGACGACGTGCGGCTCATCCACGGCGCGTTCGTATTCCGAATGCAGCCACGACCGTGAGTTGTTCTGCACGTACTCCACCGCCCGATCCAGGGCGCCACGAGCCAGCGAGATGTAGAACGTCGGCATGAGGGTCTGCGAGGTGAGTCCCGGCGTCAGGTTGCCGCCACGCGGCTGGAACTGCTTGTCGGAGAACCCGATCGCATCCGTCCACGGAACCGACACACCTTCGACGCGAGCGCTGCCGCTGCCGGTGGAACGCTGACCGAGGGTGTCCCAGTCGTTTCCGTAGATGATGCCGGACTGCTTGGCGTCGGCGAGGACGAAGAACACGTCGGAAGTGCCGGCGATCGCGACGCCGATGACGAGACGGTCGGCGACCGGAAGTCCGGTGTTGAACTGCTTGCCGCCGTTGAGGATCAGGTGATCGCCCTGGTCGGTGGCTTCGACCGGGTCGTCGCGGAAGTTGGCGATTCCGGCGAGCAGGAGCCGATTCTCGGTGACCTCACGCTCCCAGCGGTCCTGCTGCTCGGGCGTTCCGAACGACCGGAACAACCAGAAGTAGGCGTAGTGCCAGCCGAGGATATTCGCCAGCGAGCCTTCGACTTTGGCGAACTCAGCCGCCACCTCGAGGACGGTCGCCCAATCGGCGTTACCGCCACCGGAGGCCACCGGACCCTGCAGCCCGAGCAGACCGGCCTTCTTGATGACCTCGATCTCGGCGACCGGGTCGGCGGCCGCGCGGTCGCGCTCGAGTGAGGTGGTGCCGACGATCGCGGCGGCTTCGGCGGCCCGCGCGATCCACCCCTCGCGGGTCGTCGGGACCGCGGTCCAGTCCGGCGTCTCTAGTGCTGCGACGGTAGGCCGTTCGGTTTGGATGGTCATGGTTATCTCCTCAGTGGTGATGCGTGCGGCACTGGTGATGTGGCGATGTCGTATTGACCGCAGATGGACGTCGAGTTGTGGTGCGGCTGAGCGTATGAGCGGTGACCTCCGCTATGCCAGAGCATGTTTGCGATCGCCGCCCATCGGGTTTCGCGATGGGTGCCGAATGTGCAGGTCAGAACCAACGTCGGGGACCACTCATCGGGTCACCCATAGTTGGATTCAGTGCGCGCCAATCCTGGTGATCTCAGTGAGCAATTCGCTGACGGCACGCCGGGCGACGTCGGCGGTCTCGTCGTCGAATCCATCGCGCACGTGGAGGTGTACCGAGACGGTCCCGGCGTCGGGAAGTCCGGTCAGCGCGTGCAAACCGTCGGGTACCGTCGCGACGACAGGGAGCAGCGCAACACCGAGTCCGCTGCGCGCCAGCGCGAGCACTCCATCGAGCGTGGGTGACTGCGCCGCGACATGACTGTCGACGCCGGCGTCATGCAAGAGACTCAGCGCGCGTTCCCGGATCCCGCACGGACTGTCGAAGGCGACCAACGAGACCGGATCGGCCGGACGACGCGGATCGACATCCGGTGAGCTGCTGAGCCATTGCAAACCCAAGTCGCCCAGCGTGATTCCGGGTGCATCGGGTGAGGTGGCGAGGGTAAGGGCGAAGTCGAGGCGGCCGAGCTCGACTGCGTGGATCAGTGCCGGCGACCTGTCGACGGTGAAGGTGACGTCGCGGTGCGGGTACGTGTCACGCAGCAGGTCGACGAACCGCGGCAGAAGGTGATCTGCGGCATGCTCGGTGGAGCCGATCGAGATCGATTGCGGTGCTGGATGAATGAAGCGTTCCACGAGCCGATTGTGAGCAGCGATCAAGTCACGCGCGTCGGCAAGCAGGATTTCGCCGTCGGAAGTCAAGGTGAGCGGTCCCTGGGCGCGGTTCAGCAGGGCGACGTCGAGCCGGCTCTCCAACGCTCGAATATGTTGGCTGACAGTCGATTGACCCAGGTGCAGCGCGTGCGCGGCCCGTGTGAAACCGCCATGCTCGACGACCCCGATGAACGTGGACAGGTGGGTGAGGTTGAGCGGTTCTGCGGGCATGACCGTCCTGGCGTGCGATGAGTGTGTCGGCGCAGACTGCCGGGCCAGGCTCGTCGTGTCACGTCTTTCGCCTGCGGTGATTTCTGCCCTGTGGCGCCTTGATCACCGGGAGTACGGTGCACACCGCCCAGCCAGGGCAGGATCGAGAGGAATGTGATGGCACGGGGATCGACCGGACGCGGCGACGTCATTCTGAACGTCTTCATCTATCCCGCAGGACATCACGAGGCGGCGTGGCGTCACCCACTGGCGACGCCGGAGCGCATCTACGACGCCGACTACTACCAGGAGATCGCCCGCACCGCCGAAGCCGCCGGATTCGCGTCGGTCTTCTTCGCCGACAGCCCCAGCCTGCGAGACACCGTCGAATTCAATGCAGCCGGGCGGCTGGACCCGCTGGTGCTGCTGACGACAATCGCCGCGGCAACTGAACGGATCGGGCTGATCGCCACCGCGTCGACCACCTACACCGAGCCCTACAACCTTGCCCGCACTCTCGCGTCGATCGATCACGTGTCCAAGGGGCGGGTGGGGTGGAACATCGTGACCACCGACGCTGCGGGAGCCGGCCCGAACTTCGGAATCAGCCACCCGGACAACGATACCCGATACTACCGGGCCACCGAGTTCACCGATGCTGTTCTGGCGCTGTGGGATAGCTGGGATGACGATGCGATCGTGCTGGACCGCGCGGCCGGCCGGTATGCAGATCCCAACAAGGTGCGACGGATTGACGTGCACGGCCGCCACATCAGTGTGCGCGGGCCGTTGAATGTTCCGCGCCCACCGCAAGGCTGGCCGGTGCTGGTCCAGGCCGGGGCGTCGAATCGGGGCCGGGCATTCGCGGCCCGCTATGCCGAGGTGATTTTCGCTGCGCAGCAACAACTGTCGGACGGGCAGCACTTCTATGCGGATATCAAGTCGCAGGTGTCGGCGTCGGGCCGCGATCCCGACGGGGTGAAGATCCTGCCCGGAATCAGCCCGTTCATCGGGTCCACCGAAGCCGAAGCGATTGCGCTCCAACGTGAATTCGACGAACTGACCGTGCCCGCGTACGGCCTGCATCAGTTGGCCACGATCACTGGAACGGACTTGTCCCACCTCGACCTCGACGGACCGGTTCCGTCCGAGTTATTCGCCGATGCGGGGTCGATCGCCGACAACAGTCGGTCACGAAAGCAGGTGGTGGCGACCATCGTCGAACGCGAACGGCCAACCGTGCGGCAACTACTGCACCGACTCGCCGGTGCGCGCGGCCATCACGTCATCGCCGGAACGCCGGAGCAGGTCGCCGACGAGATCGAAGCATGGTTCACCCAGGGGGCCGCGGACGGATTCAACGTGATGCCACCGTATTTGCCGGGTGGGTTGTCGGTGTTCATCGATGAGGTGGTGCCGATTCTCCGACGACGAGGATTGTTCAGCGGGGAGTACCGCGGGACGACACTTCGGGAGAACCTGGGACTGGTACGGCCGGTGGATCGGTCTGCTGGACGGGTTGCGCATTTTGGGTAAGCGACGGTCGGTCTGTTCGGTCGGTGGACGCGCGCCCGGTACCGGTAGCGAGGTTGATGTGGTGTTGCTACCGCATCCGGTAGCGAGCGCGTACCGCGTTGCACTACGCTGCCGCGTGCAACGGTGAGGACAACATACTGACGGGGTGGTCCTGAATGTCGTCTACTGAACGGTCCGGCGGCGATGGCTCTGACGGCCATGTTCAGTTGTCGCCCAACGACGTCCATGCAGCCACGCTGAGTGACGCGGCGAATGAACTCGATCTGCGCAGTGCTCGTCTGTCCAACGCGGCCGAATCCTTGTTTGACGCCTGGATAGGTCGGTCGGCTGACTCGTACAGGTTGCTGTACGACTCGTGGTCGGACAGCAATGCCGACATGGTCAACGAACTCGAAAAGATGGTGCGTGGACTTGGCGCGGAGGCAGCGGAGTATCCCGAATTGCGTCGCCGCCGACATCGGCCCGACGATCGGCAAGTGGCAGGAACCGTGAGCGGGCGTTTCACCATCTGTTTCGACGAGTTCGCTACGGCGATTGCTGAGATGAAGGCCTATCGCGCGGAACTCGACAGAGCGCAGGCCGAGGTAGCGCGGATGGCGGCCCGCGTTGAGGCTGGATCGTCGACTGGGACGGGTGCGCGGGAATTCGCTGAGGCGCAAGCGAAGTGGGCATCGCAAGCATCGAGAATCGCGGACGACCTGGACGACTTGCGGATCGCGGCAGAGGTCACCGTAAAGAACTACCGCAGTGCGCGGGAGGCTAACCTTGAGATGTTGGGCCGGAGCCGGCCGGGGGAGGCCAGGAGGCGTGAGGCCAGCAAGAAGGTGGAGATCGACGTCCACGCGCGAGACCGTGCAGGTCGCACCGAACTGCACTATGCCGCCATCGACAATGGGGACGATTATGAACCGGTTCGTCATCTCCTCGCTCAAGGCGCGGACATTGACGCGCGAGACTCCAAGGGCATGACGCCGCTCCTGATGGCTGCCCAATACCCCGGAACGAGAAAGGTCATCGAGCTGCTCATCGCTTCGGGTGCGAGTGTCGCCGCTCTCGACAACATGGATCGATCGGCGCTCATGCTTGCGCTCATGCGGGCCAAGTCCGTCGAGATCGAACGCCTGTTTCTGGAGGCAGGGTGCGATCCGCACCATCGTGACAAATCCGGTTACACGCCAGCGTCGTTCGTTGACGAGTGCGGCACAGAAGAGGAGCGGGTCCTATTCAGTGACTTCTAGGTTCGCGTTGTGGGGCAGCGTTACGGCGACTACCGACTTCAGTAACCCGTCAGCCTATTCAGAATGCCGGCGCGACCCTAGGGGGCTCCCGATACCGCACCAACGCCATCTCGGCCGCGACCACCAACGCCCCGTACGCCGCTGATGTCGGCTCAGGCAGTCCGCCGAGCAGCGTCGTGATCCGATCGAGCCGCTGGTACATCGTCTGCCGGTGAATGTTCAGTGCTTTGGCCGCCGCAACCCGAGAACCGGTGCGGTGCACCATCACCAACGTCTCGATGAACTCCGCGGTTCGTGATGTGCCCAGCAGTGGGCCGAGGGTAGCGGCAAGGAAGGCGTCCACCGCAGCGTCGTCGACGCTACCGAGGAAGTGCGTGAGTGTGACGTCGCGGGCGAGTGCGACCCAGTCGCGTACGGTTGCCGACCGCGCAGCGGTCCGCGCCACTGCCATCGACGGTGCAAGCGCGACAATGTCATCGACGGGTTCGGTGATCCCGATCCGCAGCCCGCCGGGCAGCGCATGGGTGCGGAGCAACGCTGCCAACTCATCGGTCGCGCTGTGCGAATCAGTTCCAGGTGAATCGCTCCCAGAACCGCAGCGAATGATGGACTGCTGACTCATGTTTCGTACCTCGGAGAGAACGGTGCGGTCGTCGGACCGGAGGGCGGTGGCCAACTCCGTCGTCTGCAGCGGACCGTCGACGCTGATCGCGACGACACCCACGTACTTTCCGGGAGCGTCGAATCCGATTGCGGCGGCGGCAGCCCGGATGGATCTGACTGCCTCCGCGGACAGTCGGCCGGAGTCGGCGGCGAGTAGTCGAAAGATCTCGCGCACATGCTGATCCGACCGCGTAAGTGGTTGCCACCGCAGCAGTGCGAGCGCCAGCGGCTCTGGTGCCCGTCGGCATGCCGCCTCGACCATCTGGAGATCCACGCCGCTGCGAGGGAGTACCTCGAGGGTCGCTATGGTGACTCCCGCCGACTCGATGCCGGCCACCCGGGCGTAACTCGGTGGGCGGGCGTCGGGAACGGTGGCTGTCGCGAGCACGGCACCGGAGGCGGAGCGGACGATGATCGAGCAACCGGTGACGTCGCGCAGCGCGTTCACCATCGCTTCCAGATTGCCTTGGGCGGCAAGCACACCCGCCAGACGGTGGGTGACGTCGTCGTTGAACTGCAGGGCGCGCACCGATTCGGATACCAGGCGGCTGTTGATGGCGCGGGTGATGTCGACGAAGCGGACCACCTCGCCGAGCGCGATCAGAGGGAAGTCCCGTT
The DNA here is from genome assembly GCA_023461275.1 of Actinomycetes bacterium. Taxonomy (GTDB): domain Bacteria; phylum Actinomycetota; class Actinomycetes; order Mycobacteriales; family Mycobacteriaceae; genus Gordonia. The sequence goes on from JAEYMI010000004.1 coordinate 65,213, forward strand.
CGAGCGCATGCTCGATCAGTGGCGTCGGCAGGGAGCCAAAGCGTGGGGTCTCGACGGCGAGCGCGACGGCCCCGACGTCGGCGAGGGAATCGATGTAGGCGCGCATCCGCTCTGGCGTGCTATCGGTGAGGAACACCCCGGCGACCAGGATCATCTCGCCGCCGGTCAGCAGTTCCGCGATCTCGAGGAGTTCGCTGGTATGCACCCACCGGATCGGCGCATCGAGGTGGGCCCATCCGGCCAACACCGTCGGGTGCGCGGCCGTCAATGCCGGGTCGTCGAGAGCGTCGCGGAGCGTCAGCACACCCGACGACCCGCTCCCAGCTGGTCCCGAAGTGTCAGATCCCGTCATTCTGCTCATCCCGATCCCAGACGAAATGCTCATAAGTACGTCGGAATCATATCCAGAGTGTCTATACCTCGCAGGGTTGCGCGGGCTGAAGATAGCTACAGCGCAACGCGGCGCCACCTTCAGTACGCCTACCCGGACCTACATGTCCGGCACCAAGGAATTGTCATGACACCACTCGACGCCGTGCGTCACGCCGTCACGAAGACCCGCCCGGGTTTCGACGGCACCACAGATATCAACACCTACCCGCCGACCACCACGAGCGATCCGGCCACGGCGTCGGAGCACGCCATGCACGACGCCGAACTCGACCTCATCCCGGAGGAGGCCAAAACCCACAGTGTCCGAGGCCAATTCTGGATCTGGGCCGGCGCCAACATCGCCCCGATCAACTGGGTGCTCGGCGCACTCGGCGTCGGTATGGGTCTCGGATTGCTGGAGACCGTCGCGGTACTGATCGCCGGCAACGCCATCGGTATGGCGTTGTTCGGTGTGTTCGTCGTCATCGGCCAGCGGACCGGGGTCACCGGAATGGTGTTGTCTCGCGCGGTCTTCGGTCGACGCGGCGCATACATCCCCGCCGCTGTGCAAGCGCTGTTGTGCATGGGGTGGTGCGCGGTCAACACCTGGATCGTGCTCGACCTGGTGATGGCACTACTCGGCAAGATCGGACTCATCGACGCCGACGCCACCAATAACGGTGCCCGTATCGCCGTCGCTGCAGTCATCATGGCCTTGCAGGTCGGCATCGCGTGGTTCGGCTACCGTGTGATCTCGACATTCGAACGCTGGACCGTACCGCCTACCGTCGCAATCCTTTTCGCGATGACCGTGGTCGCGTGGATTGGGCTCGACGTCGACTGGGGCCGCGCGTCGGATTCGACGATGACCACCGGCGCCCACTGGGGTGCGATCAGTGCCGTCATGACGGCTATCGGTATCGGTTGGGGTCTGACATGGCTCGGCTACGCCGGCGACTACTCGCGCTTCGTGTCCCAAGATGTGCCCGCGCGCAAGCTCTTCCTTGCCAGCGCCCTCGGTCAGTTCATTCCCGTCATCTGGCTCGGCACTCTCGGAGCCACCTTGGCCACATTGAGCACCTCGGCCGACCCCGGCAAGATCATCGTCGACGCCTATGGCGCACTGGCCATTCCGGTGCTGCTGCTCGTCGTACACGGTCCGTTGGCCACCAACATCCTCAACATCTACACCTGCACGGTGTCCACCCAGGCCCTCGATATCCGCATTGATCGTCGAATCCTTAACGTGGTCATCGGGATTGCGTCGATGGCGCTGGTGATCTTCTTCGTCCTGCGCACCGACTTCGCATCCACCATCGACACCTGGCTGATCGGCATCGTCGGTTGGGTCACGCCGTGGGCGGCAGTGGTTCTGGTGCACTGGTTCTACGTGGCCCGTGGGAGGGTCGACGCCGCCGCGCTGTTCGCGGCACCGTCGGAGCGTGCGATTCCGATGATCCGCCCGACAGCGTTGATCTCGTTGGCCGTCGGCATCGTCTGCACCTGGATGTTCATGTACGGCACCATTTCCGCACTCCAGGGGCGTGGTGCGGTGGCGCTCGGCGGAATCGACATCTCATGGTTGGCGGGCGGATTGGCGGCAGGGCTCTCCTACTTCGCCTTGGAATTCCGGTCGGCGCACACCGCCGCTGCTGACGTCTCGCCGATCAGCGTCGGAGGTGAGAAGTGATGAGCAGCATACTGATCCGCGACGCGACGCTGCTGCCCATGGATGACGAGCATGGTGCGACGCCGACGACCAGCTCGATTCGCATCCGTGACGGGCTCATCGTCGACGTCGGTGTGGGTTTGGAACCGGAACCCGACGAGCGGGTGATCTCCGGGGCCGACCGTCTGGTCGTACCGGGATACGTCAACGCGCATACGCATTCGTGGGAGGCACTGTTCCGGGCGCGGCTGGACAACTTGCCGTTGGAGCATTGGATGTTGCTCTCGTATCCGGTTCTCGGTCTGGAACCGTTGTCGCCGGACCTGATTCGGCTGCGGTCGCTGCTGGTTGGCATCGAGTCGTTGCGTAATGGGGTGACGACCGTCGTCGACGATGTGCTGGAGATTCCGGGCCAGTCCGAGGGGCAGTTGGCGGCTGTGTTCGAGTCGTATCGGGACATCGGTATACGAGCGAACATCTCCGGGCATGTGATGGATCATCCGTTCGTCGAACACTTTCCGTTCCTGGCCGACGTGATCGAGCCCGAGTTGCGGCGTGAGCTGGATGGGTTGGCGGTGACGTCGGCCGACGACTACCTGGAGTTCGCGCGGTCGGCGGCCGAACGTTACCGCGATTACGCGGACGGGCGTTTGCGATTCATGGTCGGGCCGTCGGCGCCGCAGCGATGCAGTCCCGAACTCCTCTTGGGCGCAAGCGGGTTGGCGCGCGAGTTCGATCTCGAGTTCCATATCCACGTGCTCGAAACCCGGACACAGGCCGTCACGGCCGAGGAGTTCTATGGCAAGACGATGGTCGGATACCTGCAGTCGTTGGGGGCGCTGGACGAGCACGTGACCATGGCGCACGGTATCTGGATGACCGACGCCGATCTGGATGTCCTCGCTGACACGCGAACCTCGGTGTCGCACAATCCGATTTCCAATCTGAAGCTGGGTTCGGGCATAGCTCCGTGGCGCAAGTACATGGATCGCGGGGTGAACGTCGGGCTTGGCACTGACGGGATGTCTAGTTCGGACAATGCGCGGATGTCGGAGGTGGTCAAGACCGCGGCGTTGTTGCACAAGGTAACCGGGCCCGACTATCGGCAGTGGCCGACGGCGCAGGAGGTGCTGACGGCCGGGACCATCGGCGGGGCGCGGTCGGCGAGGTTGGGCGGCACGGTCGGCAGCATCGAGGTGGGCAAACGCGCCGACCTGGTGATCTACGACATGAACGCGCTCGCCTTCACCCCGCGCAACCGTCCTGAACTGCACCTTGTCTACTCGGAGAACGGGTCGTCGATCGATACGGTGATCGTCGACGGCCGAATTGTGCTGGAGAACAACCGAATCACCACGATCGACGAACAGGCTGTGCTCGACGAACTGCGTGCGCGCGGACCCGAGATCCGGGCCTGGCAGGATCAGATGGAGCAGCTCAACCGCGCGTTGCTGCCGGCGTTCGATCGGCAATATCAAGCAACGATGGCGCGGTCGGCGCCGGTGAATCGGTACAGCGGGCAAGGGGAGTGTTGGGTGAACTGAGCGTCGGTGATGGGGCGGCCGGCGTGGGTCTATGGGTCCTGCGTCGGTCGTCCTGCTGCTGATGGTTCGCGCTGGCGCTGTTCAATAACGCGCACTTTGCCAGGCGCGCGTTCTTGGCTAACCCCAGCGCGAACGTCGGCTGAGCGCTACCGCCCTATGACACGCCGCGCAGCTTGCTCCCCGGTCACCGGCCCCGACGGCGACCAGCCGTGCACCGCTTGCCGCCACTCGTCGGCGATCGCGTCGACGCCCCATCGTGCTCCGAGTAACGCCCCGGCGATGGCGGCGACGGTGTCGGTGTCGTTGCCGATCCGGATGGCGGTGAACAGTGCGTCCCGGATGTGCTGGCGCGGTGCGACGTCGGGTGTCAGGGTGCGCAGGATCGACGACGTGGCTGCCTGCAGCGCTGTGACGGTGAAACCGTTGGGCGTGAACGTCTTCGGGTCTTGCGTGGCAGCGTCGTCGAGCCACGTCGACCATTCGTCGACGCGGTCGCGGGGGAGGAGGTCGAGTCCGGCGGTGACGTCGATTCGTCGCTCGACGACGGCGACGCGGATCGCTTCACACCAGAGGATGCAGGACTCGCCGGCGAGGTGGCCGGCGTGTGTCAAACCTGCTACCGCACTGGCTGTTTCGGCAAGAGCATCGCGGTCGTCGAGGTAGGCCAACGCCACCGGGCCGGTGCGCATGAGTGCACCGTTGCCGTCCGATTTCGGAAAGAATGCGCTGAATGTCAACGCCTCTTCTCGCATGACGGCTCCGGCCGATGCGTCGGGGTTCTCGCGGAGCCGACGGCGGGTGTTGCTGAGAACCTTGCCGGTCTGAACGCCGACGTCGGCGGGTCCGTTGACGTACCACTGCAGGAAGTTGCCCGCGACGGCGTCCAGACCGGCTGCCGACCCCAGGTCAGTTCCGGCGGCGATGACGTCGACGATGGCCATCGCCATGTCAGTGTCGTCACTCCACTGCCCGGGCGCGAAACCACCGAGTCCGCCGCCGAGCATCTGCGGGTCTTCGCCCTGGCGCAGGGTGCGGGACTCGAACTCGTACGGCACTCCGAGCGCATCGCCGACCGCACCGCCGAGAATGGTGCCGGCGATGCGGTCGGATCGATCTGTTGGTGTCACAGGTGTTTCAGGCCTTTCGTTTGGGTCAGCGTAGCGTTGAATCCGTCACTCCCGCCCGCGTTTCCGGTTGTTGCGGTGGTAGGAGTCGCGCGTCATCTTCGACGCATATCCGGCGCCAGCCCCCTCGGCCGCCGACATGACATCGCTGATCTCATCCATCTCCACCCGCATCGCCGACCGCACGGGTGCCGGCGCGATATCCATGGCCGAACCCAGAAGTTGTTGGGAGTCACGCAGATACGACGCGCCGGCGTCGAGGTCTCCGGACTCGTAGGCCTGCGACGCCCGCAGCTTGGCGGCCTGGCCTTCCTGATACAGCTTCTCCGACTGCACCACCGGGTCGGGGATGCGGCCGGTGGCCTCGTCGCCGGGCACCACGTTGACCGTCAACGGCAGCGTGATGGTGTGCTCGGCGAGGGTTGCGGTCTCCACGTAGCGCAGCTCGAGTTCGGCGACCTGCGCGACGCCGAGCGTGGCCATCTTGTCGATACCCAACTTGAGCAACAACTTTCGTGATTCCGAACCATAGAAGTCGCCGAGTTCGATCATCACCTCACCGTCGCCGACCTGGTGTGCGGGGAGGTCGTTGTAGAGGCTGAGCTGCACCTGCGGGATGTAGCGCACGGTCAGCGTCGCGGCCTGCGCGGACTTGGCGAGCAAGCCCTCGACCTCGCCGCCGATCGCCGAGCCGGCGGCGTCCGGGTTGTCGGCGAAGACGTGGTTTCCGTTGCCGGAGCGCGCAATTGCGGCCAGCAGCGTCTCGTCGTAGCCGCGGCCGTACCCGAGGGTGGAGGTGGTGATGCCGTCGGCGGCGGCCTTGGAGGTGATGGATGCGAACTCGTCGACGTCTTTGATGCCGGAGTTGACGTGGCCGTCGCTGATCACGAGGACGGTGCCACCGCGGATGCCGGCCTTCTTGGTGGCGCGATGCAATTCCTGCAGGCCACGCAGGTAGCCCGACGAGAGGTCGGTGCAGCCGCCGCTGACGATCGCTTCGATCTGGGCGATGGCGCGCTGCTTGTCGGTCAGGAGTCCGGCGGGAATCGCGATCTGGGCTGCATCGTCGAAGGTGACGACGCCGAACACGTCCTGCGGGTCGAGTCTGTTGATCACGCCGATCAATGCCTGCTTGGCGCCCTCCAGCGGTGCGCCGATCATCGAGCCGCTGCGGTCGAGGACCACCTGCAGGGCGGTCGGGGCGCGGTCGGTGGTGGGGGCATCGGGTGCTTCGAGTTCGAGCAGGACCGAGACCTCGTCGGCGGATTCGTGGGCGACGACGGAGACGTCGAGGGCTGCGGAGAATTTCATGATGTCGGTCCTTGTCCCGCTTCGGCATCGAACCGAGGCGACTTTGCGCAGAAGTGAGATTACTACATTGCGCGGTATTGCGCATAGGGTCAGATGGTGGCTACCCGATCCCGCGGCCGACTCTCGGATCATCCGCGCCCGAACGTCGCCGTCGACATCGCTGTCCTGTCCGTCGTCGCACGGTCACTATGCGTTGTGGTGCAACGTGATCCGACGTCGGGTCAGCCGGCTCTGCCGGGGCGGTTCATCCGGGAACGACACACCGTCGACGAGACGGTGCGAGAAGTCCTTGAGCTGAAACTGGGGTTGTCACCCGATCGCGTGAGACCGCATTTGCTCGCGGTGTTCAGCGATCCAGACCGAGATGCCCGCGGGTGGACGATCTCGATCGCGCATGCCGTGGCTCTTCCCGCGTCTGCGCTCACGGCGGTGATCGGCGAGCTGGCACCCCTCGACGGCGACGGCCATCTCGCGTCGGGGGAGCGGCTGCTCTACGACCACGATCAGATCATTGCAGCGGCCACTGACAATTTGCGCGATCAGTACGAAACGGGCCCCGATCCCGACGGGTTGCTGAGCGAGCCGTACACGCTGTCGGACCTGCGTGAGCTGCACGAAGCGATCCTCGGACGACGCCTGATGCGCGACTCGTTCAACCGTCGGGTCAAGCCGATGCTGGCACCGAAGGTCGACGAGACGGGGGAGCCGGAGACCCGCGTCGGAGGTGGTCGGCCGGCGAGGTTGTTCACCAGGAGCGCGCCGCCGACCGCGACGTTCGGGTGGAAGTTGCCGAGTAAGGAGGAGTAGGGCGCTTGGCCCGGCGGTTTGCCGACGATGGCGTGACACAGCCTCGGTGGCTCAGAGTTGGGGCGTCAACTATCTCCTCGGCGGTGCGGAGGTACCGAGTCTGTGCCAGCGGTTGGGAAGCGCAGTCGGCGCTGGGGCAGGTTTTAGCGACACTTATCGGATAAGTGTCGCTATCATGAATCGATGGCGACACTTATCCCGGTCACCTACGAGACTGTGCGTTGGCTGCCGCGCACGGAGTTGGAGTACCGCCGGTCCTCGCGCCACGGCGGCTCTTATCGTGCTGCGGTGCCGGCGTCGATCGCCGACGTCGACCTGAACCTGCCACCCACTCTGCAGGCAGCAGCCGACGATGCGAGTCGCGAGGTTGCCCGATTCGACGCCGAATCCGGTGGTGAGATCGCGCCGTTCGCCGCAGTGCTGCTGCGATCGGAGTCGGCGGCGAGCTCCCGGATCGAGAACCTCACCGCGTCGGCCCGGGCCATTGCCGAAGCGGAACTTCCGGGAGTGCGCGGACGGGCCAACGCGGAGATGGTGGTGGCGAACACCGCAGCCATGGTGGCCGCGATCGAACTATCGGATTCGATTGATGCACAATCGATTCTGTCGATGCATGCAGCACTGATGCGCGATCAGTCCCGACACACACCGGGGCAATGGCGCACCGTGCAAGTCTGGATCGGCGGCGGAAACAGCCCGATGACAGCGGATTTCGTCCCGCCCACAGATGGGCGTGTTCCCGGCGCCATCGACGATCTGCTTGCCTTCATCCGCCGCGACGACGTCCCATCCCTGGCCCAGATCGCCGCTGCGCATGCTCAATTCGAAACGATCCATCCGTTCACCGACGGAAATGGACGCACGGGACGAGCGCTGGTGCAGGCGATGCTGCGAAACAAGGGCCTCACTCACGGGGTCACGGTTCCGGTGTCGGCGGGTCTGCTTGCCGACACCGACGGCTACTTCGCTGCGCTGACCGCATACCGGGACGGCGACGCGGTGCCCATCGTCGAACAGTTCACACATGCGGCCATGCGTGCTGTTGCCAACGGTCGATCATTGATCAATGAAATCAAGGAGATTCGGGCGAGCTGGGATGAGCGGATCGCGGCCCGTGCCGACGCCGCTGTATGGCGAGTCGCTGACCTGCTGATGCGGTATCCGGTGATCAACGGTGCGCTCCTGCGTGAGCAACTCGGGATCTCGACAGATCACCCACGCCGGCACGTAGGGCTGCTCGCTGAGGCCGGGATCGTCGTCGAATTCACTGACAGATCACGCAACCGAGCCTGGCGGGCGCCGGAAGTGCTTGACGCACTTGATGCTTTCGCTGAGCGAGCGGGGCGGCGGGATTGATGGACTTGGCGGTAGAGCGGTTTCTGTTAGCGGAACTCGTTGAGCCCGAGCGGATTCTCCGGCAGCCCGACCTTGTTCCAAGGGCGTCCGGTGTGTATGGATGGTGGTTCGGTCAGGTTCTGCACCCGCAGATGAGCGTCGACAAGTGTGTGCGCCGCGACGGGTTCACTTTGCTCTACGTCGGCATCAGTCCGTCGAAGCCGCGATCAGACGGCTCGGGTGGTAGCCGACAAACCATCCGCCGCCGCATTCGACATCACTGTCGTGGGAAGGCGTCGACGTCGACTCTCCGCAGGTCGCTCGGGTGCCTGTTGGCCGACGAACTCGGTATTGAGCTGAATGCGTATGGCGCCAGCGGAAAGTGCCACTTTGGGAGCGGGGAAGCCGCGCTGAGCGAATGGATCGCTGAGCATGCGCGGGTGTCGTGGATCGAGCATCCGGAGCCCTGGCTGGTGGAAGACCATCTGATCGCGACACTGGACCTACCGCTGAACCTGGAAGGTAACCAGCGGCACCCGTTCTACTCTGTGCTCAAGCGGCGCCGACGAGATTCGACGGCCGGCGCCCGACCGATAACTCCGCGACCAGATGTCGGCTGAGAGCGGACGGGTGACGTCGGCTTGAGCCGGTAGAAGTGGATCGTGCGGGCATCGGCCCACTGTTCGTAGTCGCGGTAGGCGGGCCACACTGCAATTGCCTTGGGCCAGAGCTTTGTTCGCTCCGATTCGGACAGTCGCCTGGCGTGTACCGGCTGCGTCTTGCTTCCGATGGTGATGGAGGCGCTGGGCGTTGCTTCGAGGTTGTATGACCATGCAGGGCGCCGGTTCTGGCCGAAGTTGGAGGCGACGACGATGTAGTCGTGGCCGTCTTCGATGTAGATGAGCGGCGTCGACCGTGGCTGTCCGCTCCGACGTCCCGTGGTGGTGAGGATCAACTGAGGTAACAGTGCGCGGGGTATGAGATGGACTCGTCCGCCGGTCAGCCGGGCGATCGAACGATCAAGCGGAACTGAGCGCCGCATGAATTGCGACACAGCCTTATTGGTTCCCATCCGCTGGATCAGGTTGGTGGCCGACGACCTTCTCATCGCTGAGTTCCTGCCCGCCGGTCTGAATACTCGAGATACGCGCGTCCGGTACGCGTGCGACCTTCGATTTCGCCACGCCAGTGGTATCCGGCGATGTAGCCCATGCCTGCGTAGAGCCATTCAGTATCGACCGTGCCGTCGATGTAGGAGGTCGTACCGTCGTCATGAGTGAAACTCCAGGTGAAGGTCACCGGCAGCAACATTTCTGCGCGGCCGTCGTAACTGGTTGGTGCGGAAGCAAACTCGGTCACGACGAACTCTGCCTCGGTGCCGATCCTGCGCACCCCCGTACCGACTTGTCTGAGATCCGCGCCCATGAGGGCGGTGAGGCGACCGAAGGCACCGAGCGTGCAGGCAACGATCTGCTCTCCGGGGCCGAGATCCACGACGTGGTAGGTGAAGAAGTCGGCCGGGATCTTCAGCGGGGTGGGGAGCATCCGCGGCAGATCCATGAACGGCGCGTAGCCGGTGCCGTACTCGAACGTGCAGGTTCCGCTGACCTGTTGCGCCGCAGATCCTTTGGTCGCAATCGTGCCCTCGTACTGACAGAGAAAGCTGTAGTGGCGGTAGATCGCGCTGTCGGAGACCCAGCTGATGTCGTCGGTGCAGTGCAGATTGAGCGCGACATCGAGGTCGTCGAGTCGGCTCCGTAAGCGCACCGATGGGTAGTTGATCGACAAGGTGTGGTCAGGCCCGACGCGGAGAACGCTCCCGTCGGCGGCCAGTTCTGTCTCATCAGTACCGAAGACATGGAAGGACCGGGTCGGGTCAGATTGTGCAGTGCCCCAACCCAGTTGCGTGACCCCGCGCGGCGGACCAGTGATGGCGCCGTTGTCGTCCCAGGCGCGGAATCCGGTGCCGCCGATCACGATCATGTGGGCCAGGAATCTATGCGGCTCCGGCAGATCCGGGATCATGATTCCGTAGTGAGCGGTACCCTTGGTCATGAGGCGCGTCGAACTCGGCGGAAATGTCAAGTCCTCGGGGAGGTCGTCGCGGACGGCACGATCGTGATTGGAGGCACGCATCGCCCAGGCGGCTGATGAGATCGCGAGCCGCTTGAGACCGCCGGACCGATCGGTACTGACGTAGTGAACCGGACGTGCGGACCTGGTTGACAGTTGCGTGGAACTCATTGCATTACTCCTTGGATGGGGTAGCGGGTATCGAAGTGGCGTTGGGTATCTCCGATGATCGATGCGAAGAGTCGGCGATTGAGGGGTACACCCGCGGCGACGATCGGACCGAAGCCGCGGCGGGCGTCGAAGGCGAAACGCCACGTGAATCTGCTCCCCGAGCCCAACTCCGTGACGTGGTAGTCCTCGGCGAATGAGCGGAACAGTGGCACGTTCGCCTCGGTGGCGTAGAAGCTGTGCCGGCGGATGTCGTTGTCCCACAGAAAGAAGTGCTCACGCAGAGTCAGCACGCCGCGAAGCACGGCTACTTCCCGCCGAGTGCCGACACCGAAAGGCTCTGGGCTGAGGTAGTGCCCGCGGAGCGCACGTACCCACGGCAGCGGTTGGGGCGCTGCGATATCTGCCCAGACGGCGTCGGGATCAGCGCCCGGAACGTCGACGTCGTAGCTGAAGCTGTGTTGGGCGGTGTCGAAGTAGCTGAGGTCAATGGGCTCGAGGGCGGTCCAGATGGCCATGGAAGATCCTTTGGTTGATGGTCGATAGGAGTCGGATGTTTCACTGTGCGCTGAGCGCACAATGCAGCCGGTTGGGTCTGGTCGGCCGGCTCACGGCCGACTCACCCTGCGGCGCAGATCAATCCACTCGATGTATCCGGAACTGGTCACGGGCGCTGCGCGAAAGCTCCCGATGTAGCTATACGCGCCAACGTAGCCACGGCCATGGCCGAACCGCCACGGCGCATCGATCTCACCTTCGAGTGCGAGGACCTCGTGACCTTGGCCGTCGCGAACGAGCCACCGGATCTGTTGCGGCACAGGCATGCCGCGTCCCCACGGGTCGACTTGGTCGCGGCCCCACACCGTGACCTCGAACTCGACGTCGTCGTAGACTTCCCGGTTGCCGTCTGTGGTCCGTATATGCGCCATCAGGCAGGCCGATTGGCCGCGTGCCTGCACCTCGGTGAGCAGGACCTGAGTGACGTCGTCGAGTTGGAGAATCTGGTAGGTGAAGTAGTCCGCCGGTAGTTTGAGCCGTTGCGGCAACGGGGATGAGAACAGGTTCTGCGGTGTCATCGCCCGGCAGTATTCAAACGTCCCAAGCCCTTCCACTGTGGTCACGCCGGTATCGTCGGTGATCGTGCCCGTGTACGGCGCCAGCAGACTCAGGTGGTCATAGACCGGAGACTTGATGAAGTAGGAGACGTTGTCGGTGACCTTTAGGAGCAGGTCGACGGAGAACGTCGAATACTGCCCGCGCACAGCGACTCTCGGCAGCGCGACGTCGATCTCAAGGTCCTGACCCCACGTGAGCTTCGAGCCATCGTCCGCCAGATCGCAATCGCGTCGCGCGTCGTAGCTCCGGTAATGGTGGTGATCTCCGTGCGCGGTCGACGAAAAGACCGTCGTGGTGCGGCGGACGTCGGGCGTGACGACGAGCCCATCATTGTCGAACAACTCGGTCCCGGTCGCGCCGATCAAGGTCATCGTGTTGACGTATCGATGCGGATCGGGCAATCGCGGCACGAAGATTCCGAAATGCGTGAAGCCCCACCGCCGCGATGCCTCATGAGGGACCAATGCGGGGCTGCCCGTGAACGGCTTCTGTGATGCGTCAACTCGACGATCGACCAACGGCAGGGCGTACTGCAATAGAGCTGTGGACAGGGCCGTCGACATCCGGTCGTTCACGCGAGGTTTCCTCTCCGACGAGGTTTGACGAAGTCTCATTTGATACACGTTGAATCCATTCTGTGAATCACTTCAGTTCGACCGGATGCGTCGATCGCCCGGTGTTCGCTTCCTTGTCGAGCAGCGTCACCTGCATAGATGCCGGTAAGCGCTGGCGATGGGTGCGAATCCCGCGTGATGTCCGCGCGAGACTATGCAGATCGACATACCGATGAATAGTCCACTATTTGGACCAGATGTGCAAGGGCTCTGTGCTCGCGCGGCGCCTGGAGTGTGCCCGGTATTCTCAGAGCCATGTCCGACGACGAGTCAGCTCCCATCCCGGGGCACGCGGTACGCGGCTCGGAGTCGGGCCGGCCGATCATGGCCGCGTTCGACCTCTTGGGTCGTCGATGGATGCTGCGGATACTGTGGGAACTCCGCTTCGGGGCGGTGAGATTCTCCGACCTCCGTCGTCGAATCCCCGAGGCGTCACCGACCACCATGTCGCAGCGCCTGGACGAACTCGTGGAAGCCAAGATCGTGACCAAAGGGCGCGCGGGCTATCGGTTGACGACGCACGGCGCAGCACTTCTCGTCAGCCTTGGGCCGCTCGAGCTGTGGGCGAAGTCATGGAAACTGGCGCACCGCGATTGACTGTCGAGTAGTCAGTCGGGAGACCGTAGCGACGGGGCTTGTGGTGAAGTGGCGGTGGTCTCGATACGTCCTCGCCTAGCGGCTCGGACTACTGGTCCTGCAAATGTCGCGCGCATCCGCGGGACTACTGGATCGGCTGTGCCGCGCGCATCCGTGCTCGAGCCTGCCTAGAGTTGAGCAGTATGCGCAATCCACTGCGAACCCTCCCTGTTCTTCGCGGCGTCGTCCTCGCCATCGCACCGGTGCTGATCGTCGTCGGATGCTCGTCGTCGGACGTCGCTAGTTCAGCTGATCGGGTGACGTGCGGGGAGATCCCGACCGGCACCCAGCGCGACGCGAGCGGGGCGGCGCAGTCGTCGGCCGACATCTCGACGCGCCCGGAGGTCGCGACCGGATTTCGGACGGGCATGCAGCCGGTGCAGACCGCGACGTATGCGGCGGCGACCGCTAATCCGTTGTCCACCAAGGCCGCGTGCGAGGTACTGCGCCAAGGAGGTACCGCGGCCGACGCACTGATCGCGGCGCAAACGGTGCTCGGGCTCGTGGAACCGCAATCGTCGGGCATCGGCGGTGGAGCGTTCGCCCTCTACTACGACGCCGGTACCCGCAAGGTCAGCGCGTTCGACGGCCGCGAAACCGCGCCGGCCGCCGCCACCGAAGACTATCTGCGCTACATCAGCCCGACCGACCAACGAGCACCGATCCCAAGTGCCCGCGCCTCCGGCCGATCCATCGGCGTTCCGGGTGCGGTGCGCATGCTCGACGAGATCCACTCGCAGTACGGCCGCCGATCGTGGCAGTCGATGTTCGAGCCCGCGATCAGGCTCTCGGACAACGGGTTCGACATCTCACCCCGCCTAGCCGCCGCCATCGCCGACTCCGCCAAGCAACTCTCCGCCGACGACGAGGCCCGCACCTACTTCCTCAACCCCGACGGCACACCGAAGCCGGCAGGCACCCGGCTGACGAACCCGGCGTACGCGAAAACGTTGGGCGCCTTGGCTACTGATGGCTCACAAGCTCTCTATACTGGCGCGATCGCCGATGCGATTGTCGCCAAAGCGCGTTCGACGGCGGGTGGCATGACACCGAGCTTGCTCACTACCGACGACCTACGCAACTATCAGGCGAAGCGTCGTGACCCGGTCTCCACCGAGTATCGCGGACATCGCATCGTCGCGATGCCCGGACCATCGTCGGGCGGCATCACGGTAGCCGCCACCATGGGCATTCTGTCCAACTTCGACATCCCGTCGATGGGGCCCACCGACGTCGACCGCGACGGCGGGCGGCCGAATCCTGCTGCAGTGCATCTGATCAACGAGGCCGAGCGCCTGGCGTACGCCGACCGCGACAAATACATCGCCGACCCCGACTTCATCCAGCTCCCCGGTCGCGGCGTGGCCACCATGCTCGACCCGGGATACCTCAAACAGCGTGCCGCACTGATCAATCCGAATACGTCACTCGGCAAGGCTCAACCGGGCGACTTGGGCGAAGTGCCGCTGGGCTCCTACCCGGGAACCGAACACGGCACCAGTCACATCACCGTCGCCGACCGGTACGGCAATGTCGCGTCGATGACCACGACCGTCGAATCTGCTTTTGGCAGTTACCATATGGTCGACGGCTTCATCCTGAACAATCAGCTCACCGACTTCTCGGCTGAGCCGCGCGACTCGTCCGGTGCGTTGCTGGCGAATCGGGTGTCGCCGGGCAAGCGGCCGAGGTCGTCGATGGCTCCGACACTGGTGATGCAGCCCGGTGTCAACGGTTCACCCGACACCGTCGTCGCCGCACTCGGATCGCCGGGCGGATCGGTGATCATCCAGTTCGTGGTGAAAACCCTTGTCGGCATGCTGGATTGGAAGCTCAATCCGCAGCAGGCGGTGTCGATGATCGACTTCGGCACGGCCAACACCCCGACGTCGAATGTGGGTGGTGAGCATCCGTTGGTCGACACAGCGAACGACGGCGCGTCGGATCCGCTGGTGGCGGGGCTGCGGCAACGGGGTGAGGAGGTGTCGGTCGACGATCAGTCCAGTGGGCTCAGTGCGCTGCAGCGGTCGGGGTCTGGCTGGCTGGGTGGAGCCGACCCCCGACGCGAGGGCGCGGTGATGGGGGATGGGGCGCGGTTGCGGTAGGCCACGATTAGGTTGGAGTCGAACGGAAGTCGTATGCGGGCTTTGTGTCGAGAATGCGGTTGAACATTGAAGTCAACTGTGAAAGGTCCTGTCGGACACGTGCGCTATGGCATGCCGTGTGCAGCTCGTCTCGATCTGTCAGCGTCCAATTAAGGCTCCCACGGGTGAGGCACCTGGTCCGCTACTGCACGTTGTACCGCCGCCGGACGCGTTCGCCCAACTCTGCGGCAGTGATGGTTCCACGGGCATATTCAAGCTGGTCGTAACGTGTCGCGTCGGTGCTGCGCTCGCCTTCGAGTTCTGAGCTGCGTCGAATCCCGCGAAGTGTGCGGATGCGGCGCTTGGCCTTCTCTGGCTCGTTCATGCTGGTCGAACTCCTCGGACGTGGTGACCATCCCAGGATAATTGAACTGACCGACAAGATGCCGCAGCCGGCGAAATGGCTGTCTGAGTGCCTTGTACTACCGATCCCCAGAGGTCCGCGATCGAGCTGCGATCGCCTGATTGGCGCTGGGCTTGCTCAGTTACGCTGACTTTGCACGGTGAGCGTAATCGTCTAACCCCAGCGCGAACTTTCGGCGCGCGCCATCGAGGTCAGAAGTAGCCGTTGGCCGGGAGTGGCGTCGCGTTGACCGCGAGGTCGCCCAGCGCGATCGCCTTGTACGACGTCGGGTTGTGCAGCGTGATGGTCCGGATGTTGCGCCAGTGCCGGTCCAGGTTGCGGGCGCGGCTTGCCGAGGATGCACCGCCGACGTCGAACAGGGCTGTCGCGGCGGGAAGGGCGATTCGGTCCACGTGCACCTTCACGCGCGCCGCCGACACTGATGCCTTCTCGAAGAGCTGCTGATCGATCAGGCCGTCGCGTGCGGGTGCGAAAGCTGCCTCGATGTCGAGTGCTGCGGCGAGGATTGCTGCGCGGGAAACGTGAGCGGCGGAGTCGATCTCGCCGATGGTCTGCAACAGCACCGGGTCGTGGCGCGGCTCGTCGGCGGGGGCGTGGTCGAAGGTTCGTGATCGTGACCGCACCAGGTCGACGGCATCGTCGGTGACCGACAACAGGATTCCGGTGATCAGCGCCTGCAGGATCAACTGCAGCAGGGGGCCGTCGTTGGCCGCCGGGGCCGCCGACGACGGCTCGGTGATCGAGAGGATGTCGTCGGCGGTGACGAGTACGTCGTCGAATTGTGTTGTGCCAGTGCCGGTGCGATTCTGTCCGATACCGTCCCAGTCGTCGACGATGCTGATGCCGGTCCGGTCGATGGGGATCACCAGGCGTGCGATCGTGTCGGCGTAGGCGTCATTCACCGACGCCTGCACGGCCACGTAGTCGCTGAAAGCTGTTCCGGTGGAGTAGAACTTGTCGCCACTCAGGAGCCATCCGTTGTCGATGGGCCGCAGGTGGGTGCTGAAACGCCGATCGCCGGCGGTGCCGCCCCGCTCGCTGGTCGCATTGCCGAAGATCTTTCCGGCGGCGATCTCACTACTCCACCGGTCGCGCACTGGGCCGTCCGGCAGTCGTTTCACCTGCTCGACGAACCAGAAGTGGGCTCGCAGAATATGCGCCACAATCGGATCGGCGCGCGCGAGGTCGATGAGGAAATCGATGAAGTCGACGACGTCGGCGTCACCACCGCCGTGTGCGGCGTCGAGGGTGAACGCGGTGAGGCCCGCATCGGCCAACAGTCGGATCTGGGCGTGCGGATTCTCGCCGATCCGTTCGCGATCCGCTGCGCCTGCTGCGATCTCGGCGAGAACAGTTACGCGGTCGGCGACCACCCTGGTGGCCGCGGTCATGCCGACGCCCCGGCGTGCGCCGCGTCGTCGATGGCGGACGAAGCGGGAGCAGGCGAGGGGGCGGCGTCGTCGACGAACGCACCTCGGTACTGTGCGGCCGGATGCGTATCGGGCAGACGGTCACGTCCGGTCAACTTGAATCGCGTTGTGCCTTCGGTGTACTCACGTTGCGCCAGACCGCGATCGCGCAGCACAGGCAACACATGTTCGGCAAATTCGACGTAGCTGCCGGGGATGGTGGCGTTGATGACGTTCACCCCACCGACGCCGGCGTCGCGCCACTGCTCGAGCCGATCAGCGATCTGCTCCGGTGTACCGACGACCCGCCCTGAGCGACTGCGCAATTCGGCCAAGTCGCGCACCGTGGGTTCGCGGTCGGGAACCGCCTCGCGCAGCCACAGCAACGTACTTTGCGTGCCCTGGGTCTTGATGTCGCCGATCGGGGTGTCGAGATCGTAGTGACCGAGATCGAATCCGAGCCCGCCCGCGGAATGGGCGATGATGGTGCTCGGGTCGATCAGGTCGTCGAGCTCGCGTGCCTTGCGGGCTGCTTCCTCCTCGGTGCTGCCGACGACGAACGAAAGACCCTGGAAGAAAACAAGATCCTGCGGATCGCGGCCGGCCTCGGCCACCAGGCGTCGGGTGTCGTCGATGAGTCCGCGCGCCGCCTGCGGATTGGGAGAAACGATGAACTGCGCCTCGGCGTTTCGAGCGGCGAAGCGTCGACCCGTCTGCGACGACCCGGCCTGGAACAACACCGGAGTGCGCTGCGGCGACGGTGCCACCAGGTGCGGACCCTCGACGCGGTACCGCTCTCCGCGATGGTTGATCTTGTGCACCTTGCTGAAGTCGGCGTGAATGCCCGACGCCTTGTCCTGGATCAGCGCGCCCTCATCCCACGAGCCTTCCCACAGCTTGTAGACCACATCGGCGTACTCCTGCGCCCATGCGTAACGGTCGTCGTGGGCGGTGATGCCGTCGTAACCGAAGTTGCGCCAGGCATTTCCGGACAAGCTGGTGACGATGTTCCACGCGATCCGACCACGCGACGCGTGATCAAGCGTGGAGATCTTGCGCGCAAAATCGAACGGATGCTCCTGCAGGATCGAACTGGTGATCGCGATCCCGAGGTTCTCGGTGTGCGACGCCAGAGCTGAGGCCAACACGAGCGGATCGTTGCTCGGAATCTGCAAACCGGAATCAACGAACTTGCGCCAATCACCCTGATAGTCGTCATAGAGTCCGACGACGTCGGCGAAGAAGATAAAGTCGAACTTGGCTTGCTCCAACGTCTTTGCCAGCTCGATCCAGTGCTCGAGCGAGTTGAAATCGGTCTGTCGTGCCTCCGGTGCGCGCCACGCACCATGCAGGATGTGCGAGGTCGTATTCATCACGAAAGCCGAGAACTTCAAGGGTTGCGCCATGTTCGCGACGTTACGACCAGCTACGACGCAATGCCTACTTGGAATCAACCTGATGCCAAGCGATGACCTGGGCGGGTGGGCATCACTACGGTTGGCCGGTCCCCGATCGAGGAGAGAATCGTGCCAACCCCCACCCCGCCTAGCCGACGGAGGCGTGTGCGCTCGCGCATGCTGGTCGCGGCCGGCATGGCGCTGTGTGTCGTCCTGTCCGCGTGCGGTCGTCCCGAGACCGGCGACGGCCGATCCGCCGGCGTCCCGGCCGAACCAGGCAACTACGTGCCTGGCGGCGTCATCGAGTACGGCCACGAGCAGGAACCACCCTGCATCCATGGCGGCTGGGTCCAAAATGCTTACCTGGCAAGGCAATACCTCGACAACCTCGTCTCCCTCGACAACAACGGTCAGGTGGTGCCGTGGCTGGCGACGAACTGGGAGATCTCACCGGACCGTCGTAGCTACACCTTTCACCTCAAGCCGGGTGTGAAGTTCACCGACGGAACAGTTCTCGACGCAGCAGCGGTCAAGGTGAACTTCGCGAACTACCTCGACAAGAAGAGCCCCAACGGGACCGTGGTGTCCTACATCGGCCAATACTTCGCCTCAGACGAGGTGCTCGACCCGCTGACCTACCGGCTGAATCTGAAGAACCCGTACACCCCGCTGCTGACGGTATTGTCGCAGGGCTACTTTGGGATTCAGTCACCGACCGCACTCGCACGCGGACCGAAAGCCAACTGCTCGGCGCCGGTGGGGTCGGGTCCGTTCAAGATCGCCGGCTGGGAACGCAACCGCGC
Source organism: Actinomycetes bacterium (assembly GCA_023461275.1). Lineage (GTDB taxonomy): Bacteria > Actinomycetota > Actinomycetes > Mycobacteriales > Mycobacteriaceae > Gordonia. The sequence continues at coordinate 84,099 of JAEYMI010000004.1, forward strand.
CATCACCTTTGTACGCAACCCCGACTACAACTCGGCACCGGCCAACGCCAAACACCAAGGCCCGGCCTACGTCGACAAGGTCGTGTGGAAGTTTCTGAAAGACCCCGTATTACGGTACGGATCGCTCACCAGCGGGTCGTCAAACGTGATCTACAACGTCCCGGCCCTGAACTGGGCCGACGCCACCCGTCGTTTCCAGACCGAGCAATACATCACCCCGGGACGACCCAACGCGATCACACTGAACACCGCGCACGCACCGTTCGACGATGTGCGGGTCCGCCAGGCGCTGGCCTACTCGGCGGACCGTCGTAAAGCGGTCGAGACCGCGTATCTCGGTGTGGTGCCGTACAACGCGAACGGCGCACTGAGCCAGAGCACCCCGGACTACGACCCGAAGGCCGGTGACTTCTCGCATGATCCGGCGCGGGCCAACGCCCTGCTCGACGAAGCAGGCTGGACCCAACGCGACTCCGACGGCGTCCGCATCAAGAACGGCACGCGCCTGACCGCCCGGGTGGTCTACCCGGCCGACGCGATCGTCGGTGCCGAAGGCGCCGGCATCCTGCAGAGCGTTGCCGCACAGGCACGTGAGGTGGGTTTTGACCTCACGCTGGTGCCCGCGACGCAGAGCGCCTACTTCGGCGGCAACTACGCCAAGCCCGAAACCTACGACGCCTACGTCGGCTACTGGACCAGCCCTACACCCGGGCTGCTCTACATCAACTGGCGACAACGGTTGACCGACAACCCGAATCCCTACAACACGGCGTTCTACAACGACCCACACCTGCAATCGCTGATCGAGCAGGCCAATTCGTCGGAGGACCCAGCACAACGCGGCGCCCTGTACTCCGATGCCCAGCGGCTCATCGGCGACAACGCGCTCGCCATCGGGCTCTACACCCAGACAACGTCATTGGCGTCGTCGCCGAAGCTGCACGACGTGTGGATCGAAAAGTCCCAAGGCGAACCGGTGTTCGCGGATGCGAGGTTTGTGCGATGACCGTGATCGATGACCGTGCTCCTGATGCCGGTGCGCCTGACAACCCTGTGCGGCAGAGTGATTCGCAGGCAGTTCGGCGATGGTCACCGCGCAAGACGCATCGGTGGTTGGCCAAGATCGGGTCCGCGGTGTTCGTGCTGTGGGCGGCTGCATCGATCACCTTCTTGCTGCAGGTGCTCGCCCCGGGCGACCGCGCGACGCTGCTGCTGAACCTGTCGTCGGGTATCAGTCGTGAACGCACCTCCGATGAAACTGCGCCGGTCAACGCCGAATACGGCTTCACCGATTCCATTTGGCAGCAGTATCTGCACTACCTCGGCGGCCTTCTGCGCGGCGATCTCGGAACGTCGTATCAGTTGCAGCAACCGGTGTCGGAGATCATCGGCGCCCAGATCGGGCCGACGCTGAGGCTCACGCTGAGTGCACTGGTGGTCGCGTGGATCCTGGTGCTGTTCCTGACCACCCTGACCGCGGGTCGTCGGGGACCGTGGGGTGCAGTCGGGTCGTTGATCGAGACGATCAGCGCCGGGCTCCCGCAGTACTGGATCGGCTCGATCTTGTTGGTGGTCTTCGCGATCGGGCTCGGCTGGTTCCCGGTGGAGAGCGGCACCGGACTGCACGGACTCGTGTTGCCGGTACTCACCCTCGCGATCCCGCTGGCCGGTTTCCTCGGCCAGGTGGCACGCGACGAGTTCGCTCGCGCCCTGGATCAACCGTTCGTCCTGACCGCACGCAGCCGAGGTCTCGGTGACCTGGCTGTCCGGTTCCGACATGTGTTGCGGCATTCGGTGATTCCGGCCGTCACGGTCTCCGGGTGGGCGATGGGCGCGTTGCTCTCGGGTGCGGTGATCGCCGAAACCGTCTTCGCCCGAGCGGGAATCGGGCAGACGCTGGTGGCTGCGGCCAGCGCCCGCGATGTGCCGCTGGTCAGCGGCATCGTCGTATTCGTCGCCTTCATCTACACCATCGCCAACCTGGCGGTGGACGCGCTCTACACCGTCATCGACCCCAGGATCGAGGTCCCATGACCGTCACCGAAACACCTACCAGCACAGCGTCGTCGAGCTCAGAGCGGAATCCGTTCGCAGCGCTGCTGGCCACCCTGAAGACACGCAACCCGGTGCCTGCCGAGCAACGACTGCGCCGACCGTCGTACGGTGTGATTGCCGCCGGAGTGGTCTTGGTTCTCCTGGTGCTCGCAACGGCTGTGCCGTCGTTGCTGGCACCGTACGACCCGTTCGCGATCAACCTCGACGCGACGCTGTCCCCGCCGAGCTGGGCGCACCCTTTCGGCACCGACCTCAACGGCCGCGACCTGCTCAGCCGCGTCATCTACGGAACGCGTGCCTCGTTGGGTATCGGCATCGGCGCGGTGGCGGTCGCGTCGGTGCTCGCGGTGCTGCTTGGCATCGCCGCGGGCCTGTCGGCGCGGGTGGCCGGCATCATCGCCAACCGGTGGATCGAGATCATGTTCGCCTTCCCGACGGTCCTGCTTGGGTTGCTGCTGGTCTCGGTGTTCGGTTCCGGCGCCGCCACACTGATTTTCGCGATCGGCATCGGCATCGCACCCGGCTACGCACGGATCGTGCGAGGCCAGGTGTTGGCCGTCCGCAACGCGCCCTACATCGAGGCGGCCACCGCCATCGGCCACTCCCGCACCCGAATCCTGTTGCAACACATCGCACCCAACTCGCTGCGGCCGATGATCGTCACGGTCACTCTCGGTGTGGGACAGGCCATCATCTGGGCGTCGGGCCTGGCGTATCTGGGCCTCGGGGTGGCCCCGCCGGCACCGGAATGGGGAGCGCTGCTCGACTCGGGCCGCACCTATATCACCGTCGCATGGTGGCTGGAGATCTTCCCCGGCCTGGTGATCGTGGTGGTGGCGTTGGCATTCACCACCCTCGGCCGCTACCTCGGCACACTTGTGGAAGGAGACCGGGAATGAGCCTCGTCGACATACGTGATCTGCACATTTCGTTCCGCGGCCAGGAGATCGTGAAGGGAGTCTCCCTCGGTGTCGACGCCGGCGAATGTCTGGCGATCGTCGGCGAGTCGGGTTCCGGAAAGTCGGTCACTGCCCGCACCTTGATCGGGTTGACCGGCGAGGGGGCCGAGATCACCGCCGAGGCAGTCGAATTCGACGGGCGTTCGCTTCTCGGACTCGACGACCGTCAGTGGCGTGCGATCCGCGGACGCGAGATCGGCTTCGTGCTGCAGGATGCGTTGGTGTCGCTGGATCAGTTGCGCACCGTTGGCGGCGAGATCGGTGAGGCATTGTCGGTGCACGACGGTGGCGTTGCCCGTGCGCAGCGACCGGCGAAGGTCGTCGAACTGTTGCAGTTGGTTGGGGTACCCGAGCCGGAAGTTCGCGCGCGACAACGCCCGCACGAGTTGTCCGGCGGTCTTAGGCAGCGTGCGCTGATCGCGTCGGCGTTGGCGCGTGACCCGAAATTGCTGATCGCCGACGAACCGACCACCGCGCTGGACGCGACGGTGCAGGCCCAGATTCTGGAGGTGTTGCGCGAGGCCAAGGAACGCGGCAACGGCATCATCCTGATCTCGCACGACCTCGCGGTGGTGGCGACGCTGGCCGATCGGGTGGCGGTTATGCGGTCCGGGGAGATCGTCGAATACGGCGATGTGGCACAGGTGTTGACCGCACCGCAGCACGAGTACACCCGCAGCCTGCTGGCCGCGGTGCCGTCGCGGGCGTCGAAGGGAACGTTGCTGACCAGCGGTGCGAATCTCCCGACGGCGGAGCCGGTGGCCGACGAGCGACCGCAGGTGCTGCGGGTTCGGGACGTGCGCAAGACCTTCGGTGGCAAGAACGCCACCAGTAGTGCTGCGGTCAAGGGAGTCAGCTTCGATCTGCTTGCTGGGCGGACGCTGGGCATCGTCGGGGAGTCGGGGTCGGGCAAGACCACGACAGCACGAATAGTGTTGGGGCTGACCACTCCTGACTCCGGGACCGTCGATCTCAACGGACGGCCGTGGAGTTCGCTGACCGACTCCGAGCGCCGACAACATCGGCACGAAATCTCGGTGATCTACCAGGATCCGTTGAGCTCGTTCGATCCGCGGTGGACCGTCGAACGGATCATCGCCGACGCGGTGCGGGTGACCGGCCTAAGGGGGAGTGCCCTCGACGACAAGGTGACCGAATTGCTCGACCACGTCGGATTGTCGGCGGCCTTCCGCACCCGACATCCGTTGCGGCTCTCGGGAGGTCAGCGTCAGCGCGTCGCGATCGCGCGGGCGTTGGCGCCGGAACCGTCGGTGATCGTGTGCGACGAACCGGTGTCGGCGCTCGACGTCTCGATCCAGGCACGCATTCTGGACCTGCTGGCCACATTGCAGGCCGAGACCGGGGTGGCGTTGCTGTTCATCTCGCACGACCTCGGGGTCATACATCACATCAGCGACGACATCCTCGTCATGCGGCAGGGAGAAGTCGTCGAATCCGGTTCTGCGGACGACGTTTTCGAGCGCCCGCAGCATCCGTACACAAAGGAACTGCTGGCGGCGGTGCCGCGGATCGATGGTGAGCGGGTCGCGTAATTGACGCCTCCGAGCGCGATTGCCGCCGCAGGCGTGACACAGCCTCGGTGTCTCAGCGCTGCGGCGTCAACTATCTCGTCGGCGGTGCGCTGCGACCGAGGTTGTGTCAGCTGGTGGCGGCGGCCGGTTGGTTCTCGAGCAGATGCTTGCTGGCGAGCGCCAGAATCCGGCGTGCGCGTTGGGTTTCCATCGAGTGCATCTGACTGTCGAGGAGTGTGGTGTCGCTGGCGAGCCGAAGAAGGCTGGCCGCCAACGACGATGAGGTGCGGCAGGGGATCACCAGGATGGTGGCGGCGGTCCGTTCGGTGGTGATGGTCATGAGCGGAGGGATGGCCGGGGAGTCGGCCGAATCGAGTCCAGGGAAGCGTTTGTAACTCTGCCAGTGCGTCGAGATCGACGTGATGTCACCGATGAACGGCTTCACCGCGATGGAGAGCTTGCCGAGTTCGTCGGCGAGTGCTGAGGTGTACGGGTACCAGGCGCCGGCGATCGGGGCGGTCCGTTCGGCGTTGAAACGTACCCGAGTGGGTCCGAGGGTGGGGGCATGACCGGCCATGGGTCACTCTCCTGACCGGCGTATACGCCGCAATCATCCACGTTCAACACCCCGACCACGTGGATACGTGGGTTGTGACTGCCATTCACGTCGTATTGGACATTACGCCTCTTGGCGTCCATAGTCCCGTTTGAATCGTGTCGGGGCGGGGGTCTCAATAAACCGCTCGTTCCTCGCGGCACTCGACCAGCGGTTTTGTGCGCTGGTCGAGTGCCGTAAGCGGCTACAGCCGCGTGACGTCGAGCCCGCCGTCGTGGTAGGTCGAGCGCAGTCGCTTCTTGTCGAACTTGCCGACGCTGGTCTTGGGGACCTCGTTGATGATGGTCCAGTTCTCCGGCAGCTGCCAGTGGGCAACCTTGTCGGACAAGAACTCTCGCAGCGTTTCCGGGGTGGCGTCGGAGCCGTCGCGCAGGACGACGGCGACCAGCGGGCGCTCGTCCCACTTGGGGTCGGGGATGCCGACGACGGCCGCTTCCAGGACGTCGGGGTGACCCATGACCGCGTTCTCCAGGTCGACCGAGGAGATCCATTCGCCGCCGGACTTGATGATGTCCTTGGTGCGGTCGGTGAGGGTGAGATAGCCGTCGGGGGTGATGGTGCCGACGTCGCCGGTGCGCAGCCAGCCGTCGTTGAACTTGTCCGCGGCGTCGACGCCGTAGTAGGCGCCGGTGATCCACGGCCCGCGGACCTCGAGTTCACCGACGGTTTTTCCGTCGTTCTCGACCACCTCGCCGAGGTCGTCGACGAGACGTGCCTGCACCGACGCCGGGAAACGGCCCTGTGTGTAGCGGTAGTGCCAGCGTTCCTCGCCCTCGGTGCCGGCGGGTGGTCGGGCGACTGAACCCAGCGGCGATGTCTCGGTCATGCCCCACGCGTGCAGCACCTGTACACCGTGCTCCTCTTCAAAGGTGTGCATCAACGACGGCGGCACCGCGGATCCGCCGATCAGCACGTCCTTCATCGACGAGATGTCCTGCGGGTGCTGCGTCAGATATTGGTGCAGCCCAAGCCAAATGGTGGGGACGGCGGCGGCGAACGTCGGCTGCTCAGCGGCGATCAGCGCGGCGAGGGGTTCGGGCTGCAGGAAACGGTCGGGCATGATCAACGACGCCCCGATCATGAACGCTGCGTACGGCAGTCCCCATGACATCGCATGGAACTGCGGCACGACGGCCAGCGCGCGATCGCCCTGCTTGAGAGCCGGACCGTCGGTCATACAAACCTGCATGGAGTGGAGGTAGATCGAACGATGGGAGTAGACAACACCTTTCGGGTCGCCGGTGGTGCCCGATGTGTAACACATTGCGGCACCGGATCGTTCGTCGACTTCGGGCCACTCGAACGTGACGGGCTGTTCGGCGATCAGCGTCTCGTAGGCGTGCACCTGGACGCCGTCGGGTGCCTGCACGCCGTCGGTGGAGTCGCCGTTGACGATGATGTGGCGCACCGTAGTCAGTTGGGGGAGTTGCGGATTGAGCAGCGGCAGCAGGGTGGGGTCGACGATGATGACGTGGTCCTCGGCGTGGTTGGCCACGTGGATCAGCTGCTCGGGGAACAGTCGGATGTTGAGGGTGTGCAGCACCGCGCCCATCGCCGGGACGGCCAGGTAGGCCTCGAGGTGTTCGGCGTTGTTCCACATGAATGTCGCGACGCGCTGGTCGCCGTCGACTCCGATGCCGCGCAGGGCATGCGCGAGCTGGGCACAGCGTCGGCCGACGTCGGCGTAGCTGCGGCGACGCGACTCGGTGCCGGTCCAGGTCGCGACCTCGGCGTCGCCGTGCACGGTGCTGCCGTGGGTCAGGATCGCTGCGATCGAGAGCGGGGCGTCTTGCATAGTGCTGAGCATCGGGAACTCCTGGTCGATGGTGCGTTACCAGAGAGAATTGCACTCGCGGGACGGGTTCGGGGCCGGTTTCGCGATGCCCGACGAGCCAGTTTTGTCCGATGGTGAACGCCGCCCATTCACCCGGGAGGGAACCCCGCTGAGTGCTCGCGCATCATATGTCGGTGACCACGTATGACCTGGCGGTTCCCGGCTTCGCTCCGCAATCGACGTTCAAGGCCGTCTGGGACATGCCGCCGACCGAGGACACGTGGGTGACCACCGCGGTCATGATCTTCGGGTACGGGATGGTCGCGGTGACCATCGTGGTGGCGTCGGTGATCAATCACCGGATCCGGAAACGACGAGGTGCGACGTCGCCGAAGGTCACCCGGCTGGCCACCTTCGCGTGCTTTGGATTCGTCGTGTTCGCGGTCGTCGGCGCGATCGTCTCGCACCGGGTGAATCGTCCGGTTGATTCGACGCCGGTCGCCGAGGCGCGGATGCTTTCGCAGGAGTGGGGGGGTCGAGGTCGTCGACGTCACGCAGCTGCCCGGCCGGGTGCCTGCGTTCAACGCGCCTCTCACGGTCAGGTTCGGCACGAACACCGTCGAATGCCGTCTGACGACGTACGGCGCACGGAAGGGATCGTCGGAGTTGTACAGCAACATGCCGACCCCGCAGCGCGGTCGGGGACGGCCGCAGATGGTGTTCGACATGTGGTGCCCGACAGTCGGCGACGTGGTGTTGGCGCCGTCGGCCGATTGATCCGGGGTCTCGATAAACCGCTCGCCCAGGGGCTCGCGGCACTCGACCGGCAGTTGGACCACTCGACCAGCAGCATGAACGTTGTCGGCGCTATCCCGTCAACCGTCCCTGTGCGACGAAGCGGACGCGGTCGCCGCGATAGAACGAGCGTGTCCATTCGACGATGCGCCCGTCGGTGTCGCGGGACTGCCGTTCGATCAGCAACAATGGGTTTCCGGTGGATACCTGCAGGTGAACGGCCTGCTCGGGGGTGGCCAACGCAGTCTGGACGGTGTCCTCGACGTCGATGATGGTGATTCCGAAGTCGGCGTGCAGCGTCGTGTACAGCGAGCCGCGTCGGGTCACGTGATCGGCCAGCCCGGGGAGCGGCCCGGGCAGGTGCGCGGTTTCGAGGGCCAGTGGTTCGTCGGCGACGACGCGCAGCCGGGTGAGGTGCTCGACGGGCGCGCCGGCGGTGATGCCCAACCGTTCGGCGAGCACATCGTCGGCGACCATCTGCCCGGCGTCGAGCAGGGTGGATTCGACGCTCTTGCCCTCGTCGCGCAGGTCGTCGCTGAACGAGGTGAGCTGTCGGATGTGGACCGGTTTGGGCGGCGTGACGAAATTTCCGCTGCCCTGGGTGCGGCTCAGCACCCCTTCGGAACTCAACTCGGCCAACGCTTTTCGTAGCGTCGTGCGTGAGGTGTGCAGTTCGTCGGCGAGTTTGCGTTCCGGTGGCAACGACATTCCCGGTTCCAGCGTCGCGATCCGCTGCTCAAGCGCAAGCTTGACCTGGAAGTAGGCCGGACCCGCCGGCCTGCGCCGATTCTCGGCAGTGCGCTGCCGTGATGGAGAGGAGCCCGGAACAGACGTCGTCGACATGAATTCCACCCTATCTATTGACGCGGCAGATTGGTATATGCCAATCTTGGACCCATCACACATTGGTGTATACCAATCCAGAACCCAAGAGAAGAGGTCCCCGTGACTACAGGTGTGATGAACCGGGTCAGTGCAGGTCGAACGCGAACATCGGGTGCACTCGTCGGTGTGGCCGCGGCATCGGTGGGCGTCATCTACGGCTACGACAGCAGCAACATCGGTGCCGCCCTGAAGTTCATCGCTGAGGACTTCGGTCTCGGCGACGCGGGCAAGCAGGCGCTGGCGACGGTGGTGGTGATCGGGGAGATCCTCGGCGCGATCGCCGCGGGCTGGATCGCCAACCGGATCGGCCGCAAGTGGTCGATGGTCGGCGTCGCCGCGACGTACTGCCTGTTCGCACTGTTCAGCGCGTTCGCGCCGACCAACGCGGTGTTGCTCGGCGCGCGACTGCTGCTCGGTATCACCATCGGCGTGTCGGTCGTCGTGGTGCCGGTGTTCGTCGCCGAATCGGCCCCGCCACGCATGCGTGGGGCGATGCTGGTCGCCTATCAGGTGGCCACCATCGTCGGAATCATCGGCGGCTACGTCATCGGCTACTTCCTCGCCGGCCATCACGCCTGGCGGTGGATGCTCGGAATCGCTGCCGTCCCAGCGCTTCTCGTCACTCTGCTGGTGATCACCATGCCCGACACTCCCCGCTGGTACGTCTCCAAAGGACGATTCGACGAGGCGCGCGCAGCACTGCAGGGTATCGACCCGTCCGCCGACGTCGACGCCGAGATCGGTGACATGCGTCGGGCGCTGGCCGAGGAGTCCGGCGGTGGTCTCGCCGAGATGTTCCGTAAACCCTGGCTTCGCGCAACGGTTTTCGTGGTCGGTCTGGGTTTCCTGATCCAGATCACCGGCATCAACGCCGTCGTGTACTACAGCCCGAAACTGTTCGAGGACATGGGATTCACCGGCGACTTCGGCACCCTGATGCTGCCCGCGCTGGTCCAGGTGGCCGGCCTGGCCGCAGTGATCATCTCGCTGTTCACCGTCGACCGCATGGGTCGACGCCCGATTCTGCTCGGCGGTATCGCGGCCATGGTGGTCGCGACGGTGATGCTGATCGTCACTTACGGTCCGCTGCACGGCGACGGTTCGGCGGCTCACGTGCTGGGCTTCTCCGGGCTGGTGTTGTTCACCATGGGCTTCTCGTTCGGCTTCGGCGCCCTGGTCTGGGTCTATGCGGGAGAGGCCTTTCCGGCGCACCTGCGCTCGTACGGATCGTCGATGATGCTGACGTCGGATCTGGTGGCCAACGCCATCATCGCCGCTTTCACCCTCAGCCTGATCAACCTCATCGGAGGTGCGGGAACGTTCGCGATCTTCGGTGGGTTCGCGCTGATCGGGCTGGTCTTCGTCTACCTGCTCGCCCCGGAAACCAAGGGACGCAAACTCGAAGAGATCCAACACTTCTGGCAGAACGGTGGCCAGTGGCCGGACGAGTCGTCGGCCGGCGCGGCTCCGCTGGCATCCGCAGAACGGCCGACGGTGCGATGACCACCACCGGTGCGGTCCTGGCCTTCGACATCGGCGGATCGAAAACCCACGCGATGCGTGTCGAAAGCGACGGCAGCTCAACCGAAGTCGTCGTCGGCAGCGCCAACGTGTCGTCGGTGGGCGACGCCGAGGCCGGACGTCAGCTCGACGCGGCGATCGACCAACTCGGTGGAGCGCGTGGTGTCACGGCGGTCTGTGCGGGCGCCGCGGGCGTCGACACACCGGTGGCGGTGCAACGCTTGCGTACGCTGATCACCGAACGCGTCGGATGCGCCAGGACCCGCATCGTCCACGACAGCCAGCTGATCCTCGCCGCCGCGGGAGTCGACGACGGGATCGCCGTCATCTCCGGCACCGGCTCGGTGGCGTGGGCCCGCAACGGCGACCGCACCGCACGCGCCGGCGGCTGGGGATACCTGCTCGGCGACGAGGGCAGCGGCTACTGGGTGGCCCGCGAAGCCGTGCGCGGCACCCTCGACGCCGTCGACAAAGGCACTCCGGCAGGCGAACTCGGCCAGATGCTGGCCGCCGACTGCGGGCTGACCGATCACACCGAACTGCTGAATCACTTCTATCAACAGTCCGACCGACGGTACTGGGCTGGCCGGTCACGCGTGGTTTTCGAGCTCGCGCACTCGGGTGACACGGCCTGCCTCGGTATTGTCGACGCTGCCGCTCAGGCATTGACATCGCTTGCGGTGCAGGTCGGTTCGCGTCTGGAGCCCACCGGACCGGTCGTCCTAGCCGGTGGGCTCATCGTGCACCAGCCCATGCTCGCCGACCGCGTCCGCCATCACCTCGACGCCCACCACTACACAGACGTGCGCATCCTCGACGTCGACCCTGTCCATGGCGCTGTCCGGCTCGCCCAACAACTCATCGACCAAAACGCAAAGGTAGACCAACCATGAGCACCACCACCCTGACAACTCCACAACCCGGCGCGCTGATGGCCGCTGAGATCGCCCAACAACCCGACGCGTGGTCGACGTTGCTCGCCGACGGCGCATCGGTCATCGCCGACGTCGCACGCGAGATCGCCCGTCGTAAGCCACGATTCGTTCAGTTCGTGGCCCGCGGCACCAGCGACCACGCTGCGCTGTATGCCAAATACCTGATCGAGATCCGGCACGGGCTGCCGGCCGGACTGGTCTCACCGTCGACGATGACCGTGTACAAAGCCACACCCGATCTGCGCGATGTGCTCTACATCGCGGTCAGCCAGTCCGGGGGCTCGCCCGACCTGGTCACTTCCGTCGAGGTGGCGCGGGCCCAGGGTGCCACCACGGTCGCGATCACCAACAACGACAGTTCACCGCTGTCGGAGGCTGCCGAGTTCGGGATCAATGTGCTTGCCGGGCCGGAGAAGTCGGTGGCGGCCACCAAGTCCTATACCTCGGAGCTGCTGGCGCTCTATCTGCTCACCGAGTACATGCGCGACGGCAACGTCGACGCTGTGCAGGCGTTGCCCGCGCTGGGTGAGCGGGTGCTCGCCGCCGATGAGTCGGTTCGCGATGTCGCGCAACGTTATCGGTTCGCACAGCGCCTCATCACCACCGGGCGTAGCTACTCGTATCCGACTGCGCGGGAAGCGGCTCTCAAACTGATGGAGACGTCGTACCTTTCGGCACAGGCATTTTCGGGCGCGGACCTGCTGCACGGACCGCTGGCGACGGTGGATCCGCAGGTGCCGGTGATCGCGGTGGTCCCTGACAGTGCGGGTGGTGCCGCGATGGACCCGGTGCTGGACCGTTTGCGCGAACGCAATGCCGACGTTTTCGGCGTCGGATCGGCGGCGCACATCGACGGGCTGGCCGGTGGGATCGCACTCCCGGCGGGCACACCCGACGAGTTGTCACCGCTGTTGGAAATTCTCCCGTTGCAACAACTTGCGCTGCACCTGGCGATCGCGCGTGGCGGTGACCCGGACACGCCGCGCGGGTTGCGCAAGGTGACGGAGACACTGTGACCGGCAATGTCTTGGCGCGCAACGGATCTCTGGTCATCACCGCGTCGGCGGTGGTCTGCGAAGGCGAGGTGCTACGGCCCGGCTGGCTCGTCGTCGACGACGGACGAGTCACCGCGACCGGGTCGGGTCCGACGCCGCGCGACGCCGACCTCACCTTCGACGACGGAATCATCGTCCCGGGGTTTGTCGACATGCACGTCCACGGTGGTGGCGGGGCGTCGTACACCGACGGCGATCCCCACGACGCCCGACGCGCCGTCGACTTCCATCGGACCCAAGGCACCACAACCACGTTGGCCAGTCTGGTGAGTGCGGACCCCGACGTGCTCGTCGAGCAGATCCGCGGGCTACGAGAGTTGGTGGATGCCGGCGACATCGCCGGGATTCACCTCGAGGGGCCCTGGCTGAGCCACGACCGCTGTGGCGCACACGATCCCGCTGCGCTGCGATCGCCGACCCGCTCCGACGTCGGCAAGCTCCTCGATGCGGGTGACGGGAGTATCCGAATGGTCACGCTGGCACCGGAACTCGACGGTGCGCTGCCCGCCATCGAGCAGTTGACCGACGCCGGTGTCGTGGTCGCGATCGGCCACACCGAAGCCACCTATGACCAGACGCGTGCGGCGATCGCGGCCGGCGCTCGAGTCGGTACGCACCTGTTCAATGCGATGCGGCCGCTGCATCATCGGGAACCGGGGCCGGCGTTGGCGTTGTTGGAGAATCCTTCTGTCACTGTCGAAGTCGTCGGCGATGGGGTGCATGTGCATCCCTCGTTGGCGGCTTACGTCGAACAGACGGCCGGCCCGGATCGGGTGGCGCTGGTCACCGATGCCATGGCTGCGGCCGGAATGACCGACGGCTCTTACCGTTTGGGTGTACTCGACGTCGATGTGGTCGACGGCGTGGCGCGAGTGCGCGCTACCGGTGCGATCGCGGGGAGTACCGCGACCATGGCGCGGTTGTTCGCGCGGTCGGTGCGCGGGTCTCGCGGTGATGGACTCCTGACCGACTCTGCGTTGCTGGCGGCGAGTGCGATGACCTCAAGCACGCCGGCGCGTGCGCTCCGGCTCGGCGACGTCGGCGAGCTGGCACCTGGCCGCTGGGCGGACTTCGTGGTGCTCGACGACGCCGGGTGGGTCCAGGATGTCTATCGGCGCGGAGCGCGGGCGGTGCGTGTCACGGCGTAAGGGCTGTGGGCGCTGTCGATGGGTGAGTGGGCGCTGTCGATGGGTGAGCGGGCGCTGTCGGCGGGTGGGAGGGCGCTGTCGGCGGTGGGGAGGGCGCCGTCGACGGGTGGGAGGGCGCCGTCGGCGGTGAGGAGGGCGCCGTCGACGGGTGGGAGGGCGCTGTCGACGCGGGCAAGGGCGCCGTCGATGGGTGAGTGGGCGCTGTCAACGGGGATGACGGCCAGGCGATCCGGGGGACAGCGGCACGCACACGATGGCGAAGCAGCCGGGGTTGCCGGCCATCGGCGGCCGCAACGGTGTTGGACCGCAGGCGAACACGGTGCAGCCGGGTGGCGCGTAAGGGCCGACGCCCAACGCGCCCAACGTGATGTCGGGGTCGGCGAACCGGCTGGCGTCGACGGTCACGTTCACCGCCGGGACGTACGGTCCGGGGTCGGGCATGCGCGGTACCCGGAACGCGCCGACGAGTCGTCGGAAGAAGTTGTGGTAGAGCTCGCTGCTCGGGTTGGCGCTCAATACCGTTGCCGGATCGGGTGATACGTCGCCGAGGAAGCCCGACCAGCTGACGAGCAGCCCGAGGCTCGGCACGATGAAGTTGTTCTGCTGCAGGAAGCCGACCATCGAGTAGGCGTCGGGCGGTAGCCCGGCAAGTGGCGCTGCGTCAACGGTTTTGCGGGACGGGAACGACGGCCCGATGCACGGTTTGTTGTTCACCCAGAACAGATATCCGTAGCAGCCGTTCGTCGGGGTCGGGGTGTGCAACTGCCGGATGTAGTCGGAGCTGATGATCCGGCGGCCGTGCCACACGCCGTCGTCGACCATCAACATGCCCAGGCGCGAGTAGTCGGCGGGCGGCATGTAGAGGAAGGCGTAGCCGTAGGTGTGCCCAGATCGGTCACGTGCCCAGTAGTAGTTGCGCTGGTCAATTCCCAATGGCCCGAATAGGTTACGCTGAGCAAACGTCTGCAGATCCAGCCCGACGGCGCGTTGGATCACGTAGGCCAGCAGGTCGGGTCCGTGCTGGGTGTACTCGAAGAACGTACCCGGTTGGTGCTGAACAGGAAGCGCGAGAGCTTGTTTCACGATATTCGGGTCGACGTCGAGCCCGGCCGAGGCTGCCTCGGTGACGATGGATTGTCGGAGGCCAGAGGTCTGGGTCAGTAGGTCGCGCACGGTGATCGCGGCATGGGCGCGGTCGGCGGACCCCGGCGGGAGGTAGGTGGCGATGGATGCACCGAGATCGAGTTTGCCTTGGGTGTTAGCGATCCCGGCCAGCATCGCCACCACACTCTTGGTGGAACTGAACATGTTCCACGGGATGTTGCGGGTCACCTGATTGAGCGGTCCGCGACCGATCAGGCAGTCGTTGCGGAACACCTGGATGTGGGTGCGCAGGCGGGACGCGGCGAAGGCGATCGCGTCGTCGAGTCGAGCCTTGTCGATCCCGACGCCGGCTGGGTCGACCATCGTCGGCTCGGCCGCACCGACGGGCTGCTGGCAGCGGGCCAGTGCGGTTGACTGAGCCGCCGTCGACCGGGCTGCCGGTGATGGACCCGGTTGTGCCACGGCCGACGGCGCAGACGGCACGAGGAGGACGCCGACGAGCAGGCCGGCTGTGACTACCACTCCGGTCATCCACGCGATCGCCATCGAACGCTTCACGATATTGAGCGTCGCATTGGCCATATCGCACGGAAAGCGGTTTAGGGATATCCGTAATCCAACGGATACCTGCAACCACGGCATCGGACGCGCAGTAAGGACCTTCGGTCCGTATTCTGTTTCCGCCTCACGCCGTCATCGCACGGCCCATAGAGTGGTTTGCGGGGGAGCCAAACGTCCACACAGGTGGTGAAGAGATGGAAGCTCGACCAACCAAGCTGGCGATCATCGGGGCCGGTGCAGTCGGAACCGCCGTCGCCTACGCGTCCCTGATCCGGGGTGTCGCGCGCACGATCGCGCTGATGGACATCAACACGCCGAAGGTGACCGCCGAGGTGCTCGACATGTCGCACGGCCTGGAGTTCGTACCGCGTGCCGACATCATCGGCGACGACGACGTGTCGGTGTGCGCCGACGCCGACGTGGTGGTGTTCACCGCCGGCGCCAAACAGAAACCGGGACAGTCGCGGCTGGAACTGGCCGACGCGACGATCAACCTGACCAAGAAGATCTTGCCCGGCGTCATCGACGTGGCGCCCAACGCGGTGTACATCATGGTCACCAATCCGGTCGACATCGTCACCTACGCGGCGCTGAAATACAGTGGGCTGCCGAACAATCAGGTGTTCGGGTCGGGAACGGTGCTCGACTCGTCGCGACTGCGCTTCCTCATCGCGCAACATTGCGACGTGGCCGTGCAGAATGTGCACGCCTACATCGTCGGCGAGCACGGCGACAGTGAGATCCCGTTGTGGAGTTCGGCGAGCATCGGCGGTGTCCCGCTCACCGAGTGGAAGCCGCTGCCCGGTGGTGGCGGCGCGATGGACGCCCCGGCCCGCGAACGCATCCACCACGAGGTGGTGCACGCCGCCTACAAGATCATCGAGGGCAAGGGCGCCACCAACTACGCCATCGGGCTGGCCGCCACGCGGATCGTCGAAGCCGTGCTCAACAACGAGCACCGGGTGCTGCCGGTGTCGACGGTGGCCGCCGGATACGAAGGGCTCGACGACGTGTGCCTGTCGCTGCCGACCATCGTCGACCGTGGTGGCGCGCAGACCCGACTGGAGATGCCGATGTCGGAAGACGAGAAAGCCGGTCTCATGGCGTCGGCGGAGACCCTGCGGGAGATGCAGTCCAAGTTCGGGCTGTAGAGCGGTCTCGGTCGGTGACCTGGCCTCGGTGAGAGAGCGACGCCGGACCCGTAATTGCCGCGGCTACGCACTCCCACCGAGGCTGTGTCACCGCGAGCCGCGCCGATGCCCGTCGGCCGGTGTCATCCGTTTGGTCAGTTTTGCGGGAAATCAGCCGACGAGGGTCGCCGGGCCCGCTACGGTCATCAGCATTCAACGATGAACGTGAAGGGGCGGACCCATGCGAGTGCGAATGATGGCCGGAATCGGTGTGCTGGCGGTAGTCGGCGGAGTTGTCGGTGCGGCCGTGGTCGACTCCCCGGCGGACGCGGCCACCAAATACTCCAACTGCAAGTCCCTCAATGCCGACTACCCGCACGGCGTCGGCAAGCCGGGCGCTGTCGATTCGACGTCGAAGACGCCGGTCACCACGTTCACCGTCGACGCCGATCTCTACAATGCGAACACCGCTCGGGACCGTGACAATGACGGGATCGCCTGCGAGAAGGCGTGATTCGAGGCCCGTCCCGCGTTTACCCGACGAGCGGGGCGTTGGGTGCGCAGACCAGCTCCAGCGGCGTGCCGTCGGAACGCTTGGCGCCCAACGTCTTCAGTACGACGGAAACGAGGCGCGGCGAGTAGTTGATCGAGAAGTGATCGGAATGATCTGCCGCGCAACCCTTTTGCAGGGTCACGTTGGTGACGTCGGGGCCGCGCAGGAAGGTCGCGTAGTACGGCGTCGACACCTCGTCGTAGGTGGTGGCGATGGCGGTGTACTTCACGCCGGGCACGGTGTCGCCGCCGGCGTTGAGCTTCTTGAGGAACTGCGAACCGATGGTCTGCTGGGAACCGGAGACGCCGGTGAACACCGCGAGGCCACGGGTGTCGACGCCGATCTTGCCGAGCAGGTACGGCGGAAGGCCGAGGCCACTGAGCGTGGTGCCGTGGTTGGTGGCCGCGATGGTGATCAGCCGATCAACCTTCGACGCGCCGTCCTCGAACTTGAGGTACTGGCGGCTCATGGTGCCGCCCTGCGAGTGACCGACCAGGGTCACCTTCGGCGAGCCGGTGGCGGCGCGGACCTTGTCGACGAAGATCTTGAGCTGCTTGGCCGACGTCGGGATGTCGCCGGTGCCGTAGAAGCCCGGGATGGCGCTGAGACCGCCACCACCCTTGGTGATGTCGGTGATGCCGTAGTTCAGCACGAAGACGCAGTAGCCGGCGCGGCGCAGGCTCGGCGAGAGCATCGACCACGACGTGTACGCATTGAGCCACGTGCCGTGCACCAGCACGACGGGGCTCTGGCCGGGCTTGGGCTTGCAGGTCCAGTCGTTGGACCCCGGAGGTGCCAGGTTCGGGTTGCGCAGGCCGGTCGCGACCGCCGACGGGAAACCGTTTTGGCGTGCGCCGTAGCTCGACGGGATGTTCCAGGTCGACGGTCCGGACAGGATCGCGTCGTCGACGACCTTGTTGGGGGTGGGGGCGGCGCTTGCGGTGCCGGCGCCCATCACGATCCCGGCGGCGGCACCGAGGCTCAGCGCTGCGGCGGTCCAGCGTCGGAGAGTGGTGGTGGGCCGACCATGTCGCTGTCCCATTCGTCCGATCATGATCTCCCCCTCAGTAGTGCCCGGTGCATTCCCGGTGTCATTCCCCGCTGACGCTGTGGCCGCGGTAACAGTACCAGCGAGGATGCGTGGTCGCGATGGTCAGCCGAGGCGATGCAAAGAAATTCTCGGCGGGAGGGAACCGTCGGAGGGGCTACCTAGTCTTAGTTATATGCGCGACGACAAGCTCCTCTCCCGGATCTCGGCACTGCTCCGCAAAGCCGAGAACACCGACAACGAACACGAGGCCGAGGCGTTCATGCAGGCCGCCCAACGGTTGGCGACGGCGTCGTCGATCGATCTCGCCCGCGCCCGCGACCACGATCCCGACGCCAAGAAACGGACCACGCCGGTCTCGCGGCAGATCCACATCGGGGAGAAGGGCAAACGTGGGCTCAAGACCTACGTGCAGCTCTTTGTGTCGATCGCGCGGCCCAACGACGTCACCGTCGACGTGGCGGGCAACTCGACGTTCGTGCTCGCCTACGGCTTCGCTTCCGACATCGACACCGTCGAGGCGCTCTATTCGTCGTTGGTGGTGCAGATGGTCGCAGCCAGCGACGGCTACATCCGGTCGGGTGCGTACAAGGGGGAGACCTTCGCGCGGGTGGTGACCGTCGGCAGCGGGTGGCGGGCACGTCGGGTCGTCGAGGAGAAGGCGCTCTCGCCGATCACCGCGCGCCTCAATTTCCAGTCGGCGTTCGCCGAGCGGATCGGCAAACGGCTCGCCCAAGCCAGGGAGGAGGCCACGCAGGAGGCGTTGGCCCTTGAACGCGCGCAGGTCAACGGTGGTGGGCAGAGTTCGTCGACGGAGATCGCGTTGCGGCACAAGGAGATCGAGGTGAAGGACTTCTACAAGGGGGAGTCGCGGGCGCGGGGCACCTGGCGGCCGTCGAGTGCGTCGGCGGGATACTCGGAGGCCGCGCGTCAGGCGGGTGATCGGGCGGGTCGTCGGGCCAAGATCGGACCGGACCGCCAATTCGGCGGCGCGCGTGGCGCTTTGGAGGGATGAGAGCTTGCAGGGGTGCGGGCTTGGGGCCGAGGACGCCGGGTGTCGGGCGGCTACGCCGCGAAGCGCTATGCCTCGAAGAACAGAGGCTTGGCCGGAGCCGGCTCGGGCAGGGGTGCACCGCAGGTGACCCAGCGTCCGATGGCGCTGTCGTCGACGGCTGCGGCGCGCACCATGATGGTGGAGACGATGACGATGGCCGCGAAGATGAACAGCCAACTGATGGCGACGAACACCAGACCCAGCGTGCCGTAGTGGTGCGTGGTGGTGGCTGCCGCGCGCGGCGCGAAGAAGTATGAGCCGATGAGGTAGATGGTGATCGCGACACCGGTGACCACCGCGTTGATGGTGACGATGCGCAGCGGGAGCTGTCGCGACACCATCAGCCGCGGCACCGCGAACCACACCGCGACCCAGAGGAGAAGCGTCGCAACAATCTCCACCGCCAGACCGACCAAACCGAACAGCGCCGTCGAGACGTTGTGCAGTTTGGCGGCGAACACCTGCACCGACACCGCAGCCGGGAAGATGAAGATGACCACCACCCACCGCCACCAACCGCTGTACGGCAGCTTGCGAATCTGCCAGATGCTCACGTACATCCGGCCGATGGCGCGCGCCAACGACGTCGCACCGCCGATCACCATCAGCGCGCCGAGCACGCCGAACGCCGAGAATGAACTCGCCGGGAGGTCGGTGACCGAATCCGGGACGTCGACGTCCTTCGACGACATGCCGAGGCCGGAGAGCAGCGTGTCCAGCGCCGACGAGCCGCTGATGGTCGTCCACAGGATCACCAGCGGCAACACCGATGTGAATGCCTGGCCGGCCAGCGTCATCGCGCGGTCGGTGATGTCGCCGCGCGCGACGTCTCCGGCGATGCGCAGCAGCAGCGACCCGCCGGGAGCCGATCGGATGGCGTCCAGCAAGGTCTCACCCAGGGATTTCAGGCGTGCGATCAGCGCTGAGTAGTCGGGCCCGACCCTCATCGGCAACCTCCTCGTCGTCGCTATCATCGCGGCAGTGCGATGGCACCGATCGCACGGGGTGGTTCAAACCGGACCTGATCAACCCGGACCTGATCAACCCGGACCTGATCAACCCTGGCCTGATCAACCCCGGCCTGATCAACCCCGGCCTGATCAACCCTGACGCATCGGCCGGAGGTGTGTGGTGACGACGCGGGATTCGGGGCGCAGCCGCCTCTACGACGCCGAGCAACTCGTGATGTCGATCTTCACGCGGGCCGGTGCCGGGCGGGTCGTCGAACTCGCCGGCGCGAACGTGACGGTGCCGGCCGAGGCGCAGTTCGCGTCGGCCGATTCGGTGCGCGATCACGTGGAGCGGGTGCTGGCCATGCCGTCGGTGCGGGAGCGGTTCCCGCGGGCGCGGGTGGCGGTGGCCGTGCGGGAGCGTCGGGGTCACACCAGAGCCGAATATCGTTCGGCGGCATACAGTTCCGGAGGCTTACCGGAGATCGCGATCCCGACGTCGACGGAAGGTCGCTGGGCGTTGCGTGAGCTGGTGGTGCTGCATGAGATCGCCCATCACCTCGACGACTCCGGCGGTCCGGCGCACGGCCGGGGGTTCGCCGACACGCTGATCGACCTGGTCTCGTTGGTCCTGGGCCCGGAGGCCGGGTTCATCTATCGCGTCGTGTTCGCCGACAGTGGGGTGCTGGGGTGATCTCGATACGGCCCGCTCGCTGCGCTCGCGGGCCTACTCGATCGTCGTAGAAATCAGCCGGCCGGCCAGTTGCGCTGGTTGGCCCAGGCCAGGGCCGACTGCTCGGCGCTGGCGGTGAGTCCGTGCGAGGTCTGGTAGATGCGGTAGTCGATGTTGGCGCCGCCCGCGCGTGCCCGGTCGACAAAGGCGTCGGTGACCGGTATCGGTGCCACGACGTCGAAGGTGCCCTGCTGCAACAGGATCGGCGCGCGGTAGCCGGTCTCCGGCACCTCCGACACCGAGCGCAATGCCGGGATCAGCGGTCCCTGCGCGAGCGGCTTCGCGACCAGCTGGCCGACGTTGAGTCCTCGGGTGGCCCGTCCCTGATTGGGATAGCACAGCGTCGCCGCGTCGGCGATGACCTTGCGGCCAAGCGGGGTCAGGTAGCTGTCGACGTCGATGTCGGGTCGTGACACCTTCAGTCCGGCAAGGACATACGAGAAGTAGGTGACATAGTCGGGGATCTCCACCGGCGGTACGCCCGGTGCGGCCGCGCTCAACAGGGCAGCAATGTCGGTGGGCACCGATTGCGCGGTGATGCCGACGTTGACCAGGTCGGGGGAGTACGTCGGTGCCAGGTGTCCGGCGAACAGTGACGTCTGACCGCCCTGCGACCCACCCGAGGTGACGAACCCGCGGCTCGCCCGGTGACCGGAATATTGTTCGACGACGGTGCGCGCGGCCCGAACCGAGTCGAGCATGTTCTTGCCCTGCACGTCGCCGTCGGCGTAGGGGTGCACACCGGGCCCGCCGATGCCCGCGTACTCGGTGGCGGTCATCACGTATCCGGCGTTGATCCACGGACCGAACCAGATTTCCCATCGGCCGGGGGTGCCCATGCGGTCGGTGACTGTGCACTGATCACCGAGACCCGACGTGCCGTGTCCCCAGGCGAGGATGCGGTAGGCACCGTCGCGCGGTGCGGCAGCAGGGATGGAGACCGTGCCGCGGACCGGGATGAGATCGCCGCCGGGGCCCTCGGAGAGATAGGTGACGGCGATGACCTTGCCGACGCCGGGCAGGCGGGCGTTGGGTCGGTCGGT
This sequence comes from Actinomycetes bacterium, assembly GCA_023461275.1. Lineage (GTDB taxonomy): Bacteria > Actinomycetota > Actinomycetes > Mycobacteriales > Mycobacteriaceae > Gordonia. The sequence goes on from JAEYMI010000004.1 coordinate 105,550, forward strand.
GATGTCTTCGCTGCTCAGGACAGTGCCCGCACCGGGCTTCGACGTCACCGACGGCGCGGCGTTGGCGGTCGGTTCGAAGAGATCCTGCGCCACCAGCAACGGAACGGCTGCGATCACGATCGCGACCAAAAGGATCAGTACCCGTCGGATCGCCGACACCTTGCTCAACATCTCACACCTCTCCCACACGCGCGGCCGCCGTGTGAAGCGTCGGCGGCCGGTTTAGGTCAGCCTAACTCTTTGGTCGGGCGAATGACATCCCGGGTGTCGGGTGGCGGAACTCGCTACCGTGACTGCTCATGACGACGCCTGAGGAGCAGCCCTCCGACGAGCCGGAAGGCGATGAGCCGCTCGACGAGCAGGAGGTCGACGAGCGGGGAGGTGGCGGACCGGGAGCCGGTGAGTCGGCTTCATCGGTGCGCCGGTACCGGCCGTCGGCCCAGCAGTGGCTGCTGGCCGGGATCATCGCGGCCGTCGGGATCGGCTTCACGCTCTACCACGGGCTCAAAGATGTGGGCTGGGGTCAGACGGCGGCCCTCTATCTGGGGATTCCGCTGGTCATCGCGGTGGTTCTGACGCTCTCGGCGCCGGCGAAGACGGCGACGGGCACCGCGATGAAGGTGACCACCGTGTTGTTGTTGGCGTCGGTTCCGATCCTCGGGGAGGGCGTGTGCTGTGTGCTGTTCGCGGCGCCGCTGTTCTACCTGTTTGTCTACCTGGGTGTCATTGCCGTGACGCGGATGCGAAAACCGAAGGAGGAGCGGGGGATTGCCGCGATCGCGTTGCCGATGGTGCTCGTCGTGATGGCGTTGGAGGGCACGTCGGGCTGGCTGACGGTCCCCGGGTCGGCGACGGCGTCGGAGACCCGAACCATCGACCTCCCGGTGTCGCAGGTCGCGTCGGCGCTGGGGCGGCCCCTGACCTTCGGAACGCCGACTGGTGTTCTGGCAGTGGGCTTTCCGCGTCCGCACGCCGACACCGGCGGGCTGTCGGTCGGCGCGGTGCGCACCATCATGTTCGACGGCGCACATCACCGGCCGGTGGGCATGGTGGCGCATCACTGGGGTGAGCAGATGAGTGCGTTGGTGCTGCGTGTCACGCAGCGCACGCCGACGTCGGTGCACTTCACGCCCGACTCCGACAACACTCCGCTGTCCACGTGGCTGCGCTGGGATGGCATCGACGTCAGCTGGCGAGCCGTCGATGCCACGCATTCGGAGGTGACCTGGCGGTTGAACTACACCCGATTACTCTCGCCCGCATGGTATTTCGGTCCGGTTGAGCGAGTGGTCACCGGACGCGCGGCCGACTATCTGATCGGATCGATCGACCTCGGACCGCGCGTCGGCACGGTGCACTCGTGATCGTTCTCGACGTCGGCGTGCTGCGCGCGCTCGCAGTGATGGTCCCGGTCATCGCCAGCGCGGTGCTGTGGCTGATCGTCGACGATGTTCTGCGTCGGGCCGCGGCGATTCTCGCCCTGTGTTGGCAACTGGTGGCGCTCATGGGTGTCAACATCCTTGCGGTACAGCTCGATTGGTGGTCGTTCGGGTCTGCGGGCGGGGCGTTCTTCGGAGTGCCGGTGGATGTGGTGATCGGTTGGGCGGTGCTCTGGTCGGTGATTCCGGTGCCGGCGTCGGCGACGGTGCCGATCGGCTATCTCGCCGCGCTTCTGGTGTTCGTCGACCTCGCGGTGATGCCGCGGATGGCGCCCCTGGTCACGTTGGGTCGCTGGTGGATGGTCGGTGAGCTGGTTGCTCTCGCGGTCGCTCTCCTGCCGGGTCTGCTGTTGGCGGAGTTGATGATTCGACGACGATGGCTTGTGGTGCGGGTGGCACTGCAGATGGTGGTGTTCACCGCGGTCTTGCTGGTGGCGATCCCGGCGCTCACCTATGTGGCGTCGGGGCAGGACTGGACGTTGGGGTCCCGCTTCGGGGAGCCTGGACTCGCCGGTGCGCTGGATGCGGTGGTGCTGCAGGTCGCCGGTGTGGTGGCGCTGGTGGGTGTGGCGTCGGTGATCGAGTTCGCCCGTGCCGGCGGGACCCCATGGCCGTGGGACCCGCCGCTGCGGTTGGTGATCACGGGACCCTATGCGTACGTGCGTAATCCGATGCAGGTGTGTGGCGTGCTACTGCTGCTACTGATGGCGCTGGTGCTCGGTTTTGCCTGGCTCGCGGTGAGTGCAGTGCTCGCGGCGCTGTTCTCGGCGGGTCTGGCATCGTATGTGGAGAAGCGTTCGCTGAGTGAGCGTTTCGGATCTCAGTGGTCGGACTACTGTGCGGAGGTTGGTGATTGGGTACCACGCCGGCGTCCCGCACCACGCGCGGTGCCGGCGATCGCCTACCTGGCGCGCGGATGCGACCCGTGCAGCGAACTGGCAGGCTGGCTGACTGCGAGGAGACCGACCGGGCTGGTGCTCCGCGACGCCGAGGACTTCCCGAAAACTCTGTGGCGCATGCGTTATGAGGACGCCGGAGCGGGCATCAGCGTCGACGGCGTACGGGCTTTCGGTCTCTGCCTGACCCACCTCAACCTGGTATGGGCCGTCGTCGGATGGGTGATCGCGACGCCCGGGGTGTCGCATGCGCTGCAGTTGGTCGTCGACGCCAGTGGCGGTGGGCCGTGGGCTGTGCGGCCTTCGAGCTCAGGCCGTTGACCTACCAGGCGCCGCCGGACTGGAAGGTCAGGTAGCTGGGGTGGCGCTCGTCGAGAACGAGGCGCTGGCGTCGGCCGCGGGCCTTGATGAGGTCGGGCACCACGGTGAGGTAGCGCGGGAAGCTCGCCGCGTAGACGTCGACGCGCAGCCGGTGGCCGGGCTCGAGCACGGCGTCGGTGGGGACGAGGTCGACGTCGATGCGGACCGGCTCGTCGGGAGGTACCGGCAGCTTGCGTATGCGGGACAGATAGTGGTGTGCCGCAATGAGATTGCCGTTGGCATCGAAGGTCGACGCCGAACGGTCGAGTGCGCGATTCGACGCGCTGAGCGCACCGTTGGACAGCACCGTCGACGTGCCGTCGGGTGCGACGTCGTTGACGGTGACCGCCCAGATGGCCTCATGGGCGGTGGTGGCAACGTTGAGGCGCAGGTTCATTGCGCCGGAGATCGGCGTCGACTCGGTGACCGGAGCGCTGGTGAAACATAATCCGCCGCGCTCCTGGAAGTGTGCGTCTGAGTTGAATGCCCGTCCGAGCATCATCGTGGCGCCGGCAGTCACCTGGGTCATGTCGCGCGAGATCGCGCCGCGAATGTCGGCCCGTACGGTCAACGACGAAACATCCTGCGCCGGTGCATTACTCAGCGACCCGTCGTGGATGGCGTGTTTTGCAGTGCCGGACGGTTCGGCGGTCAGATAGAGCCGCTGCGGGTGTACGCCCGCGCGCGGGAATTCGGTTCCGGCAGTCCATGATCCGCCTTGCTGCAGCATGGTGACCGGACCGTAGTGTTCGACGTTGTTGCGGTGTCCTTTGAGCCAGCGGTCGAACCAGGCGCGCTCGAGGACGTCGAGACGTGGAGGTGCGAACTTGGCGCCATACCCGGACCCGACGTCGAAGTGATAGCCGTCGCCGACCAGCATCTGCTTGCGCCCGGGTTCCATCTGCAGTCGCTCATAGATGCCGGTTGCGCTGCGGCCGAACAGATCGTGCCACGCGCCGACGGTGAACGTGGGTACCTCGATGCGGTCCACTTGCGGGTCACGTTCGTCGAAGTACGGGTCGTCGAAGATGCGGTCGTCGCGGGCGGTGAGGAAACCCCAGATCAGCGACGGGATTTCGGTGGCCGGCGACTTGATGCGGTCGATCGCCCAGCGCAGCGCGTCCCCGTTGAACAGATCCTGTGCCGCACAAGCAGGATTGGGCAGCCACTTGAGTATGTTGACCGCCGACAGCCACGCCGGGATGAACGCCGACGGCATACCGCCGGTGATGTAGATGTCGCGGACGATGTCCTCGCAACCCTCCACGGCGAAAATAGCTTTGAGTGCCGGTGGGCGTTTGTCGGCGGCCTGCAGGGAGTTGATCGCCGAGTACGACCAGCCGGCGAGACCGATGTTGCCGTCGCACCATTTCTGTTCGGCCACCCAGTCGAGGATCTCCACCGAGTCCTGCTGCTCGCGGGCGCCGAGGATCTGCCATTTGCCCTGGCTGGCGCCGGTGCCGCGGACGTCGACGATCACCTGGGTGTAGCCGCTGCGCACCAGGTTGCGGTTGATGCCGAAGACGTCGAAGACGCCGCCGGCCAGGGTCTGGGTGAGTTTGGTGAGGCCCTCGAGTTCGGTGCCGGTGGCGTCGACCGACCGTGACGCCACGTGCAGTGCCTTGCCGAGGCCGGGCGCGTGCAGGGTCTGGTCGATGAGGTCGATGGCCGCGCGGTTGTACGGATTGATGTTGACGACGGTGGGGTAGGGGGTCAGCACGGTTTGGCCGAAGCGGTTGGCCGGACGGATGACGGTCGCGCGGAGGCGGACGCCGTCGCTCATGGTGAGCACCACGTCGCGGTCGATGGAGACGCGCGGATAGAGCTGCTTGCCGTCGACCTGTTCACGCCAACGGAGGCCGTCGGCGCCGCCCGTCGGATCTCCGAGCGGAAGCGCGCCGAAGTGCGGCGCGGCGACCGATCCGTCGCGGACCGGAACCGAGCGCAGCGGACGCTGTTGCGCAGCGTCAAGTTGGTACGTCATCGTGCACCACCCTGCCTGAGCTGCCACGACGTCAGTTTTCCAACTGCGTCGGACACCTCGTTGTGTCGTGTCGGTGGGCCCTCCCGAGGTCACACTGTGGCCTGCATCACCCCCACCGGTCCTCGAATATAACCTATGGCCGGCCCAGGTATTCCAACAACCGTGGTAAATCTTGGCATCAGGCCAACAACGGAACGGTCACGGTGGGATTTCCGTTGGCCGCCAACGGTTTCAGTGCCCGACGGTACGGTTTGGGCTGTCCGACGCCGGGGTGGTCGAGAATCGTGGCACAGCCTCGGTGGGAGCGGTGGTCGGCGTCCATTATCGATTCGACGACCCGGAGGCACCGAGGCTGTGTCACGCAGGTTGCCGCTCGGGTCAGTCGATCAGCGAATGGGGTGCTCGGGCAGGTCCAGCTCGATCGCAGCGGCGGCCTCGAGGACCATCCAGGCCGACAGTTGCACCGACAGGTCGCGCTCGGGGACTTCGGAGGAGAACACAGCACCGCCGACGAACTGGGCCTTCTTGCCGCCCACATGTGGCGCGGTGGCCGGTTCTCGCCAGTCGGCGCCGAAGATCGGTCCCTTGTCGCTGGGAATCCGGTTGGTCCAGGCGGCGTCGGCGCTGGTGGTGACGATGTGCGCGGCGCGGCGTCGAAGGTCGACGATGCGTGGGTCGGTGCCGGGGAGATCGGTGGCGATCAGCGCGAGGTAGCGGGCCAGCACGCCCATGAACAGCCCGCCGTCGCCGCCGCCCTGGCCGCGGATGATGCCGTCGGGTGCCTCGTGCACCTCCACGGCCCCCAGGAGTCGCTCGATCCGGTCGATGTGCACCGAATCGCCGGTGAGCCTTGCCAATTCGGTCTCGACGCCGAGCACCACACCCTGGCAGTAGGTGAAGATCGGCGTGACCCGCTCGAACTCGCCCTTGCCCTTCGGTTTGATCCCGTCGATCACCAGATTGGTTGCGGAATCGATGAGTTCGCGGTCCATCCAGTCGGCCATCTCGATCGCGCGGTCGACTTGTCCGTTGCGCGCCAACAGGATCGACGCCGGGCCGTTGGCCGGCGCGTTGAAGAACTGGTCGATGGTGCGCCACGGGATGCCGCCGCCGTCGTCGGGCGCCCACGAGTCGTACATACGTTCGGCCAGAATGCGTTGCGGCTTTTCACGTTTGAGATGCAGGTGCCGGTTGGCGCGCTCGATCGACAGCCCGAGCCAGGCCATGTCGTCGTAGTAGCTGTTGGTCCAGCGTCCGAGGTTGCGCAGCCGAATGCTGCGCAGCAAACGGTTGGTGGTGTTCGCAACGTCGGGATCAAAGGTGCGCTCACCCGGCGGCCGGTGGATCGCGGCGTCGACCAGCAGATCGACGAGGTGGGCGTGCCACCAGTAATGCCACATGCCCACGCGGCTGCGGATGATGCCGCTGATCGGCCACGCGATGACCGCCATATTGGTGCCCGGCACGCCGAGCATCCGACGCAGATGCCGATCGAGCACGGCGTCGGCCGCGATCGCGGCGCGCTCGTTGGGTGCGACGGGACTGGACGACGATTCGGATGCGATCCCCACGGGTGCACAGCCTATTCGGTTGCGCGGGTCTCGCTGAGTGGCCGAGGCCGACCCGGCCGAGCGTCGAGTCAACGGCGGCGGATTTGGATGCGTTAAGCCCGGTCAGGTAGCCTGATCAGCGATGTGATGCGTGGCGTGCCGATGGCAGTCCACACAATCGTATCGGTTCAACCAGAGACCGTCGGTCGTCGGAGCAATCCGATCGAAGGTCCGGGAATCATCGATCATTCGGTGGTAACCGGCGGCCCACGCAGGATGAACGAGGAATTCAGATGGGTGTTTCGATGCCTGTACTGCGTGCCCCGTGCCTTCTGCGTGCCGGGGCATTTGTTATTTCACGACCAAGCGTCGTGTGATCAAGCCCCTCCTCGGTCCTGGTGGATCTGACCAACTCACAGATGAGAGAGGAGGCGAAGTATGGCCAAGCCCGAGAAGGTCGCCGCTGTTGCGGAGATCGCAGAGCAGTTCAAGGGATCCACGGCGACGCTCGTCACGGAATACCGTGGCCTGTCCGTCAAGCAGATCACCGAACTGCGACGTTCCCTCGGTGAGGGTGCAACCTACTCCGTCGCCAAGAACACCCTGGTGAAGCGTGCCGCTGCTGAGGCGGGCGTGGAGGGTCTCGACGAGCTGTTCACCGGTCCGACCGCGATCACCTTCATTGAAGGTGAGCCGGTGGTGGCCGCCAAGGCGATCAAGAACTTCGCCAAGGAAAACAAGGCCCTGATCATCAAGGGCGGGTACATGGACGGCAAGCCGCTGTCCGTGTCCGAGGTCGAGCAGATTGCTGATCTCGAAACCCGTGAGGTGCTCCTGGCCAAGCTCGCCGGTGCCATGAAGGGCAACTTGGCAAAGGCTGCCGGCCTGTTCAACCAGCCGGCTTCGCAGGTCGCGCGTCTTGCTGCGGCCCTGCAGGAGAAGAAAACCGAAGCCGGCGAATAAGCCGCACCACAAGCAATCCCCACTTGCGGGATGACACCAACCCCCGCAAGGGGATCGATAGGAAGGACGCCAACCATGGCGAAGCTCACCGCTGACGAGCTCATCGATCAGTTCAAGGAACTGACCCTGCTGGAGCTCAGCGATTTCGTGAAGAAGTTCGAAGAGGTCTTCGAGGTCACCGCGGCCGCTCCGGTCGCCG
>JAEYMI010000005.1 GCA_023461275.1 Actinomycetes bacterium
GCTACTGCTTGCGCGGTGTCCTGTTGCTCGCGTTGCTGTTTGAGATTCCAGATGGCGTAGAGCACTTCGGTGGTGTAGCCCAGATCAAGACGTCCGGGATTGTCCGGAACGATCGCATCGTCAGCAATCGCCGCCGGCGCCCACCGCTCGGGTGCGGCGATCGGCGGCGCATCCACAATCTCGGCGTTATCACTGCCACTGTGGAAAGTGAACTGCTGCAACGCATGCGCAGTGATCGTGAACTCACCACGATGCAACGCACGATGATGCGCCGAACACAGCAGAATCAGATTGTCCGGCGTCGTCGCCCCACCACGCGACCAAAACCGCACGTGATGGGCATGCAGTGCCCGGGTCCGTCCACACCCCGGATACCGGCAACACCCACCATCACGATCCACCACCGCCCGCAACGTCGCCGTATTCGGCGTGCGAGTCCGCTTACCCCACCGCGTCACCGGCCGACGCCCAGCCCGATCGGCCGGATGATCATGCTCAACATGGCGCTGCGCGCCGCCGCACGCCGCTTCATCGACCTCGGCATCACTGAGCACCGGCCCACCCTCGAGATGCGGATCAGCCGACCGCCCGGCGATCTCCGCAGCCCCGTGGGTGTGGATGATGACCTCCGCACCCTGGGTGAACGTCGGGATGGTGATCGCGGTCGTCATCGTCTGCGCCATCGTGATCACCGCCGGAGCGATATTGGCCGGGGTATGCCGCCACAACCGACGATCCGACGGCCCCCGACCAGCCGCCTCCTCAACAGCAGCGGCCTCGGCTGCGGCCTCCTCCTCGGAACGCTCATCGGAGCCCTCCTGCAGAGCAGCGTCAGGAATATCCAGATCACCGATATCCAGATCACCCTCCGTGCGTTTGCGTTCATACTCCGCACGCACCACCGCGGCCAGGAACGTCGCACCATCCAGCGCGGACAACCGCATCCGCACGTCCAGGGTGTCATCGCTGCGCCACCGCCACGACGCCGTCGAATCCACCTCACCGGTGACCGTCTCGTCGTGACGCCGGTCAATCGAACGGATCGCAGAGACCACCCGCTCCAACTGCGCCGCATCCGCCGACAGCGCGATATTCAACAACTCGTCTTCACGCTCAGCGGTGGTCACCCGCGTCAACGCCCGCACCTTCGAATACGACAACCGACCCTCGGTGAACGCCGCCCGCACCTTCGGCAGGTCATCCAACGCCCGCGCGACACGCACATGATCATGCGCCGTGCGCGGCGACATCCCGGTCCGCAAACTCAACCAATGCGCGCATGAGGTGATGCCCTCACCACCCCAACCGCCACGACGATCGAACTCCGACACCAACGCCAAAAACTGGGCCGTCATCCGCGCGATCTGCCCGGCATAGGTCTCCAACCGATGCCCGATCTCACACACATCCAACGACGCCGGATCCGTGCCATCAAAGCACTCCGGGCCACCATTGGTATCCGCGATCACACGCAAGGCCACAGCCACGACGCCCCCAAGACTCGACAATATGTTCGAATCCCAAACTACCGACCACCACCGACAAACCCGACAACAGCGACCCCCGAGTGCTCCGCGGAGCACTCGGGGACACGCCCGAGCGTCGTTCATGGCCGTAACGACCGACCGCTCATCGCCGATCTCACATCGAACATGCACAACAGCGAATAGGGAATCCCGCATGACCGATCCGGAGCACGGCGGCCGGCCGTCGATGTCGGCCCGTGGACCGACGCGTGAGCGGCTGATCTGGGCGGCCGCCGAGGCACTCGGCGAGCTCAGCGTTCCGCAATTGATCAGCGCCGTGGGAACCCGCGAGATCGCGCGACGCGCCGGGGTATCCGCGGCGTCGCTGTTTCACCACTTCAGCACCGTCGACGCCCTTGCCGAGGCCCTGATCGCGCGCGTCTTCGATCCGGGCATCATCCCGATGACCCCGCTGCTGGACAACATGACCGAGCTGGCCAACACCTCCCTGCCGCTGGACGCCGCGACCATCGTGCACAGTTCTGAATTCGATCGGCTCGCCCACGACGAGATGCTGCGGGTACGCACCGGGCTCTGGGCCCTCGGTGGCGCGGACATGGACCCGGTCTACGACAGATACATCCGCACCTCGGACGAACGCATCGCCTCGGCGGTCATCGCGCTTTTCGACGCGTGGGGCTCCGAGCTGCGTCCACCGTGGGAGATTCGCGCCTACCTGCGGACGCAGTCATCGCTGCTCTCCGGCTCGGTGATCCGACATCTCGTCGGGCCCGCACCCCGCGACCGACAGGATTTCGTGCACGCCGCAGTGACGTTGTCGTTGACGTCGTTGCGCGTCAAGGGGTTCAACCATGACGTCAATGACCGGCTACGCGAGCTCAACCACTACCCCACCCGGCTCGACATCACCCCCGACACCGGCGAGCCGGCACGAAGCACCCGGGTGATGATTCTCGACGCCGCCGCCGACCTGTTCGGAAAGTACGGATATGAGCGCACCAAGATCGGCCAGATCGCGCGCGGCGCCGGTGTCAGCGAATCGTCGGTCTACTCCCATTTCGAATCCAAGCGGACGCTGGCAGCCGAACTGTTCCGCAGCCAGACCCGCTCCCTGGCCCACGAGCGCGGCGTCGACACCGGCCTGAATGAGCAGGTCGCCCCGCGTTCGGTCGACGATGTCCACCGGTTCGCGACGGTGATCGCCGAATGCGCCCACGTCGCCAAGGAGATCGCGCCGGCGTACCTGGCCGAGCAGTCGGAGGTGGAGCCGCGCACCGACTGGATCGTCGAACACCTGACCGTCCTCACCGGCGGACGGATCGCGAACGGCCACGACGCCGACGAGCGGGCCGAGCGGGCATCCCGCGAGATCGCACAACTCGTGGTGATCGCGCTCCTCCGGATGGTGCTGGTGTTGCCCGACGACACCGCCGCTGAGACCGCGTCGCGCGTTCTGGGCATGTTCGGAATCGGCGCGGAGCCGCTCACCACTGCTGATCGATTGCTCAGCTTAACTAAAGAACGCCCAGCTAGTGCTTGAGTAAACCGCACAAGTAACTACAAATCGTCGATTTGAAGTCGCGAATTTGATCTTTCACGGGCACATTGGGTTCGTGGCGTGATCACCGCGGTTTGCTATCGCGGCTTATAGGGGAAGCCACCAGAAAGCAAAGGGGGGAACGCCGTGATCACGCCACACCATCAAACCGTGTCGACGAATCCGCCGATCGTGGCGTCAGCATCTGTTCCACGAGGCGAAAGACAATGCGGGCCAACATGTTCGGCCATAGCACGAACCTGAACACTGCCTCGAATCGCCAAATGACCCTCGGCGGCACGCCGTCGAGTTACAGTGAATTTCTTGAGGTCGTGGGGACGTTCTCCCGCGATCACACATCACGTGCGTTTCATGATCTGACGCCGGGGGGCACGCAAGGAGGAGTCATGCGTGAGAACAGACCGCACGGACGCCACCACATAAGAGACCGCGACAGCGTGGGCCTGAAGGGCCGTTTGCTGGCGTGGGCCTCGCACTCCGCCGACCTCGACTGGATGATGACCTTCCTCGGTCGGCGAGGACTCGGACGCGTGCGGTCGTTGGCGGTGACGGTGGGTGGCGTCGCGATGGCGTTGGCCGCGACGGTGGCCCTGGTGAGCCCTGCCGACGAGCTGCGATCCTTCGGCAAGCCCGTACTGATCTTCGGGGTTTTCGTCGTCGCCCTCATCGTGGTACGAATCCTGTTCCCGCCGATCCCCCGCAACACCGAGCGGGTTGTCACGGTATTCGTCGCTGACATCGTCACCGGTTCGGCATGCCTGGCGCACGTGAACCCGACGACCGGTCTGGCCTCGTTGTCGCTGCTCACCATCATCAGCCTGTTCTGCGTCTTTTACGCGAACGGCTGGACGCACATCATGCACGCGGTCATCGCGTTCACCTTCGTTGCCATCTCGGTGACGATGTGCGTTCTGGACGGATTCGACGCCCGAGAGGTGCTGCCGGCCGCGTTCGGTCTGATAGCCGTGACGTCGTTCTTCCTCCCGTTCATCGACTTCTACATCTTCCTGATGCGCATGAGCACGATGGACTCGCACGTCGATCCGCTGACGTTGCTGGCCAATCGGCGCGGATTGGTCGACCACGTCCAGAACCTGCCGCGCCGAAGTACGCCCCGCACCGCCATCGCGATCGACATCGACGACTTCAAACCCATCAACGACCAGCACGGGCATGCCGTCGGCGACGACGTCCTGGTACGGATCGCACGCACCCTCGAGTCCGCGATGGCGTCGACGGCGAGCCGATCGCTGGTCGCTCGGACCGGTGGCGACGAGTTCGTGGTGATCACCGACCTCGATTCGCTGTCGGCGCGTCTGCTCGCCGACGATCTGCGCGCGGCGATCGAGTCACACACCCGACCGTGCGTCACCGCCAGCATCGGCGTCGCCTCCGGCGTCATCTCGCCGTCGCGCGGCATCGCCGATCTGATCCGCAACGCCGATGCGGCGATGTACGTGGCGAAACGCCACGGCGGAAACCACGTCGCCGACGCGCCACGGCGCACCGCGCGACCCACCATGCTGCGGCGTCATCAGCCCTCCTCGCCGTAACGTTGCGTACGGCTCACACCCATCCGATGTCGGACCCATCCGATTGCACGGGCGCAACGAACCCGACCGGTGAGAGCACGTTGCACACATGAGGGAGAGTCATGCCCGTTGCCGACGTCATCGCGGCCGCCGCTCGACGGCACCTGAAAGGTGAGCTGCCCGTCCACCTGAGCGCCTGGGATGGCAGCACCGCCGGACCCGACGACGCACCACACGTCGTCCTGAGCTCCCCCGACGCCCTCACTCGGCTGCTCTGGCACCCGGGCGAACTCGGCGCGGCTCAGGCCTACGTCACCGGAGAGCTCGACGTCGTCGGCGATCTCGACGACGCACTGACCCACCTCTGGTCGGTCGCCGGACAGCGCGAGCTGGCGGGTATCCGTCCCACGCCCCGACTGCTCCTCGACATCGCGTCGATCGCGCGTGAGGTGGGTGCCCTGCGTCTGCCGCCCCGACCACCGGCATCGCAGGCCCGGGTGCGCGGACGCCTGCATTCGCTGACCCGCGACCGCGCCGCCATCAGCCACCACTACGACCTGTCCAACGAGTTCTATGCCCTGCTCCTGGACAGCCATATGGCGTACTCCAGCGCCTACTGGACCTCCGACGCGCCGGACTACGGCCTCGACGACGCCCAGGCCGACAAGCTCGATCTGGTGTGCCGCAAGGTCGGGCTCGACGCCGGAGAAGGCCTGCGGTTCCTCGACATCGGTTGCGGCTGGGGCTCGTTGAGCCTGTACGCGGCGCAACACTTCGGCGCCAGGGTCGTGGGCGTGACCATCTCGACCGAGCAGAAAGCATTCATCGACGCCCGGATCGCCGAGCGCGGGCTGGCCGATCTGGTGGAGATCCGCGTCCAGGACTATCGCGCCATCCCCGACGCGCCGTTCGACGCCGTCGCCTCACTCGAGATGGGTGAGCACGTCGGCCAGCGCAACTATCCGGTCTACGCGAAAACCCTGCATGACAAGGTCATTCCCGGCGGGCGCATCTGTATCCAGCAGATGTCGCGGCCGTCGGGCAATCATCCCGGTGGCGGAGCGTTCATCGAGAAGTTCATCGCACCCGATATGTACATGCGGCCCGTCGGGCAGACCGTCGACCTGCTGGAGGACGCGGGTCTGGAAGTCACCGGCGTAGAGGCGATGCGCGAACATTACGTCCGGACCGTGGATGCCTGGTACGAGACCTTCGAAAAGAACTGGGCCGAGGTGATCGCCCTGGTCGGCGAGGAAGTCGCGCGGGTCTGGCGCCTCTACCTCGTCGGCGGGCGGATGGCGTTCCGCGACGGACGGATGGGCGTCGATCAGATCACCGCGACGCGCCCCTGAGACCCGCCTAGGGCATCTGCACCTCAGCGAGGCGCGCCCAGTCGTCGGTGTCGATCACGCTGTTGAGGATCTTCGGCCGCTCGGTCAGATACTGGCCGAGCTCGGCCATCGCGGTGGTGAAGTGCTCGCTACTGACGTGCGCCTCGGCCGCGTCGTCGTCGAATGCCTCGACCAAAACGTACTTCGTGGGGTCGTCGAGGCTGCGCGACCACTCGAACCACTTGTTACCGGGTTCGGCCCGGGTGCTCTCGGTGAAGTCTGCGACGATCTCCGGCCACGCCTGCGCATGCTCGGGCTTGATCTGCCAATTGACGACGATGAGGATCATGCTCCCACCCTAGCGATGCATCTGAAGTTGTTGTGTCTCATCGTGAAACACCATTCCGGGTTCGGCGCCGACGCAGACGTTTAGTGTGAGTCGAAGAACAAGCAGAGGAGCTTCACACCATGCGCGAGATCACCCGCTTCTACATCGACGGCCAATGGGTCGAACCGGCCGAACTGAACCTGATCGACGTCATCAATCCGGCCACCGAGAAGGCCGCGGGCCACGTGGCGCTGGGTACGTCAGCCGACGTCGACGCGGCGGTCGACGCCGCCCGCACCGCCTTCGCAACCTGGTCGCAGACCAGCGTCGACGAGCGGCTCGCGGTGCTCAACGCGGTCATCGCCGAGTACCAGAAACGCATGGGCGACCTCGAAGCCGCAGTGACCGAGGAGATGGGTGCGCCGGCCGGGTTGTCCAAGGCCGCACAGGTTCCGATCGGCCTCGGTCATCTGATGGTCGCCGCGGCGCAGCTGCCGCAGTTCCAGTTCAGCGAGGACCGGCCGGCCGGGCGGGTCGTCAAGGAGCCGATCGGGGTGTGCGGCTTCATCACGCCGTGGAACTGGCCCCTGAATCAGGTGATGGTCAAGATCGCGCCGGCGCTGGCAGCCGGCTGCACCATGGTGCTCAAGCCGTCGGAGATCGCGCCGTTCAGCGCTGCCATCGTCGCCGAGATCCTCGACGCCGCAGGAGTACCCGCGGGTGTGTTCAACATGGTGCACGGCGACGGACCGGGCGTCGGGGCGGCGATGGCGGCCCATCCCGGAATCGACATGATCTCCTTCACCGGCTCCACCCGCGCCGGCATCGACATCGCCCGCAATGCCGCACCGACGGTCAAACGCGTCGCCCAGGAACTCGGCGGCAAGAGCCCCAACATCATCCTCGACGACGAGAACCTCGCTGCCAATGTGGCCGGCGGCGTCGCGGGCATGATGATGAACTCCGGACAATCGTGTAATGCGCCGTCGCGCATGCTCGTTCCGAATGCACGTCTCGCCGAGGCCGCCGAAGCCGCGCGGTCGGTGGAGTCGTCGCTGACCGTCGGCGATCCCACCGGCAGTGTCATGCTCGGACCGGTGGTCTCCGAGCGGCAGTTCGACAAGATCCAGGGACTCATCCAGCGCGCCATCGACGACGGTGCGAGCGTGGTGTTCGGCGGGCCGGGCCGCCCCGACGACCTGCCGACCGGCTACTACGTCAAACCGACGGTCTTCGTCGACGTCACCAACGACATGGAGATCGCCCGCACCGAGGTCTTCGGCCCGGTCCTGGTCATCATCGGCTACGACGACGTCGACGACGCCATCGCGATCGCCAACGACACCGAATATGGTCTGGCAGGCTACGTTTCAGGTGCCGACCTCGACGAGGTCCGGCGCGTGGGGCAGGCCATTCGCGCCGGGTCGATCTGCCTCAACGGTGCCGGCGTCGACCCGACGATGCCGTTCGGCGGCTACAAGCAGAGCGGCAACGGACGCGAGTGGAGCGACTACGCCTTCGATGAGTTCCTGGAGGTCAAGTCACTCATCGGGTGGGGCTGACATCGGGGCTGTCCCCTAGTCCCGCATGTTGTGGGTCCACTCGGGTTCGGGAATCGACGACGGGTCGATCAGGTAGCGCAGCACCGGCACCCCGATGGTGCCGATGGCCGACAATGTCTGCACCGCAGCCGGAATCGCCAGCGCCGCAAGGATCAACCGCGATGCTGTCGGTGTCTTCGGCGCCATGCGGATCACCGCCACCGCCACAAAGGCGAAGCACGCCAGCAGCGGGATCTCTCGATATTTGGGCAAGGCGTAGCTGCCGGCCATCGAGACGATGATCGAGGTGTAGATCGCCGACCCGAGTACCCACGCCTGCGCGGTGGACCCTTCGGTCGCCATGGTTCGCAGGATGAGGAAGACCGCCGCGGCGCCCACGGCCGCGAGGACGATCAGCGCCGGTGACCGATCGAGAATGCCACCGGTCTTGCCGACCACCGACCATAGCCAACCGCCTTTGCGTTCTGGATCGTGGGCGGTGGACGTCCAGATCACCGCGGGGATCGAACACGCCACCGCGGCGAGCGTCATGCCGATGATCGTCTTTGTGTCCCAACGGATCAGCTGCCACAACGGCACCAGCAGCGGGGCCGCGAACATCGCCCACAGCGCGAATCCCACCGGCAGGCCCAGCGGCTCGGCGCCGGCGTCGTTTGAATCGGCCAGTTTCGACGGCGTCAGCCCACCCCAGAGCGCGATCAGGCCCACCAGCACCACGATCGCAGGCACCGACACCGCCGCGAGCGCGCCCGGTTTTCGACGAGAATCCATGGGCGAGAACATCACTGCGACGGCGGCCACCACCACCAGCCACGCGGTTGTCTGCCGGGTAGCGCACGCGAACGCGCTGATCAGGCCCAGCCCGATCACGAATGCCGTTGAGACATCCGGTGATCGGACCACCCGCAGCGCCATCGCCACGCCGAGGATCGCCAGTGCGAGGGTGAGCGCGTCGGTGGTCATCCAGAGGGTGCCCTGCAGAACGTACGGACTCGCCAGTGTCGCGATCAGGATCAAATACCGGCACAATGCCGGCGCCGAGGCGGTCACCATCAGCACCGCACCGGCGACCGCCGCCCAGCACAGGACACCCATGACGAACTGCGTCGCATTCACCGAATCGGTCAGCCACGCGATCGGCGCGGCGATCAGGTGATAGGCCGGTCCGGTGGCCGTCTTGATGTCGACGAGGTCGGGCGTCGGAAGCTCGCCGGCCATCGTGCGAATCGTCGGCCAATGGAAGAACCGCTGATCGAACCAGCCCGCACTGACATGAACCGGCCACCAGGCCGTCAAGCCGACCAGAATCGCCCCGAACCCCGACACCACCAGCCATTCACGCAGTACACGTGATCCGGCCCCCCGAATATGCACGGGGTGATTATGGAGCAGAGTCGCCGAGCGAGCGAACTGTCGTTCAGACGTCGATGCCGAACTGCTTGATCTTGCGGTAGATCGTCGCCCGTGAGATGCCCAGCGCCGCGGCGGCGGCTAGCTTGTTGCAGCCGTTCTCCTCCAGGGACCGGACGATCGCGTCACGTTCGAGCGCTTCGATGCGGGTCAGCGTGTGCCGACTCAGCGCCCGGCACCGCGGCGGAAGCTGGGCGACGCCGATCACGCCGGAGCGCTGGTGGACGACGACCTCGCGGAGGATCTGACGCAGTTCGCCGACGTTTCCGGGCCAGTTGTACTTGCTCAGCTGCCGCATCGCCTCCGAGGACACTGTCAGTTCACCACCCCGGGTGAGCTGCCGCATCAGAAGCGGCACCAACTCCTGAAGGTCCTCGATGCGATGACGCAGCGGCGGTATCGGCACGGTGTGGGGGAAGAACGGCAGCACCTTCGCCCCGGCCACATCCGCCTGCGCACCATCACCGACGGTGACGCCGATCCAGCCGGACTGCTCGCGGCCCTGGACGAGATCGGAGATGGCCTCCTGGGTCAGCTCATCGAGTTGGTCCACATCGCCGATCACCACGCAGAATCCATCACGATCGAGTTCGGTGGCCAGTGCGTCGATGCCCTCCGGAGAAGTGATGTCGTCGGAACCGAAGACCCGGATGGAATGTGAGAGATGCTCTGCCGCAGCGGCTCTGAGAAGCGCTCGACGTCCCGACCCGGGTTCCCCGGATACCGCGACCCAATCCTGGCGTTCGGTGTGCCGCGCGACGCGGTCACACGCCTCACGCCACGACGAGCTGCTTCCGACGATGCCGGGCAGGCGCGTGCGTACCGGCCGACCGCGGGGCGAAGGACGCGTGGCACCGTCGACGACGGTCACCCCGAACACCGCCATCCCGGAGCTCTCATCCCAGTACTCCGCGATCGGCGCGAGCCGGACAACACGTCCACTCGGCAGGGTGCTGACCCGCTGATTCGACGTCTCGACGGTCTGATCGACCGCGTGCTCGAGCAATGCGATCTGGTCACCCGGATCAAGCGCGAGCCGCAGCCGACGATTCATCAGCACCACGTCGCCGGAGATGGCCATGATCATCGACTGCGGTGAGCGTCGACAACACGCCAGATACGCCTGCAGCAATCGTGATTCGCGTTCGCTGGCCTGCGCGAGCATGTTCTGCTCGATCTGCGCTGTCGCCGACTTCGCGAGAGTGAGCAACAGCGGCCCGCCATCGTCGACCCATCCGGTCAGGTCCAAGGCACCGGCCACTGCCCCCGACACCGGGTGCACGATCGGCACACCCGCACATGACAGGTCCGCGAGGCATCCCGCGTAGTGCTCGGACCCGCGGACCAGAGTCGCCTGCCGGGTCTCCAGGGCGGTGCCTATCCCATTGGTCCCGGCGTGCTCCTCGCTGTAGCTGTAGCCGGGGGCGAGCCGCACCTCGTCGAGCATGCCGCGAAGCCTGGTGCTCGACGCGGCCCGGGACAGGACCACGCCATCCGGCGAGGTGAGGATGATGCTCACCGGCTCGGCCGACAGGTCGTCGGCCAGTTGGTCGAGGATCGGCCGGGCCGCCGACATCAACGGGCTCTCCAGATTGGGTTCCCGGACGAACGGCAACTCCAGCCGATCGGAATGCACGTTGAATGACCGCGACCGACGCCACGAACGGGAGATGCTCTCGCTCACCCACCCGTCCGGGGCGTCGGTGTCGTCACTGAGGAACCGCTCACGCGCCAGCGCAACGTGCTTCGGCGTGGACGGTTCGGTTGGTTTGGTGGATCCGGGCTGAGATATCACCGAACAACGAACTCCCCTGCAATATGTGAGCTGCATCTCACATTGCCCTCAAGTGTAACCCGGTTAACAACTACCCGACAGCAGCAAACGCGACAGAGACAACCGGCGTCAGTAGATGTTGGAGGGTCGAACCATACCTTCGGCCAGATCTCCGAATCCCGGCGCGACGATCGCCCCCGGATGACCGATGACTTCTTCCACGATCGCCGTCTCGGTGGTGATCAGCAGCGCGGCGATCGAGGCTGCACTTTCCAGCGCGGCTCGGGTCACCTTGCACGGATCGATCACCCCCTCGTCGAACATGTCGCCGTACTTCCCGGTGAGGGCATTGAATCCGTGGCCGAGCGGTAGTCCGGCAACCACCGTGACCACTTCGTCGCCGTCGAAACCGGCGTTGGTCGCGATCCACCGCAAGGGCTCGGCCAGCGACCTCGACACCACATCGATGCCGACCTTCTCGTCACCGTCGGCCTCGAGCGCATCGAGCGCGCGATGACCTTGTGCCAATGCAGTGCCACCGCCGGACACGATGCCGGCTTCCACCGCGGCACGAGTGGCCGCGAGTGCGTCCTCCACGCGCAGCATCCGCTCCTTGAGCTCGACGCTGGTGACACCGCCGACCCGGATCACCGCCACCCGGCCGGTCATCCGTGCGATCCGCAGCTCGAGACTGTCCCGGTCGGCATCGATGCGTGCCCGATCGAGCTGGGCCTGCAGCTGCCCCACCCGAGCGTCGACGAGGTCCTGCTCGCCGTGCGCACCGACAATCGTCGTCGAATCCTCGGTGACCGTGACCCGATCGCATGTACCGAGGTGCTCCATCGACACCTCCGACAGTTCCAGTCCGGTGTCCTTGGCGATCACATGTCCACCGAGGGCGACCGCCAGATCTTCGAGTTCGGCGACGCGTCGATGACCGAAGCCGGGCGCCCGCACCACCACCGACTGCATCGTCTTGTGCATGTTGCCGCCCACCAGCAATTGCAGCGCCGGCCCATCCATCTCCTCGGCGAGCACCAGCAACGGACGATCGGCGCGTTTGGCGGCCTCGATTGCCGGCATGATCTCCTGCACCGACGTGATCTTCTTGTTGGTCAGCAGAACCGCCGGATTGTCCAGAACCGCTTCCATCCGTTCGGGATTGGTGACCATGTAGCCCGAGATGTAGCCGTGCCCGAACTCGATGCCATCCACCACATCCACATTGAGGCCGAGCATGTCGCTCTCCTCGGTGGTGATGACGCCGGACTTACCCACGTACTCCACCGCGCTGGCGATGGCCGAACCGATGACGTCGTCGTCGCTGGCCGCGAGGGTGGCGATACGCTCGAGATCGCCTCGGCCACCGACCTGGACCGCTTGATTCGTCAGCGACTCGACGACCGCGGTCACCGCACGCTCGATGCCGCGGCGGACGCGCATCGGGTTGGCCCCGTCGTCAACGGCGCGCAAACCCTCTCGCACCATGGCCTGCGCCAGCACGGTGGCGGTGGTGGTGCCATCGCCGACGACACCGTTGGTCTTCATCGCCACCTCCTTGACCAGCTGCGCACCCATGTTCGCGAACGGGTCGCGCAGCTGGATCTCCCTGGCGATGGTCACCCCGTCGTTGGTGATCGTCGGAGGTCCGGTCAGCTTCTCCAGCACCGCATTACGGCCTTTGGGCCCGAGCGTCACCTTGACCGCGTCGGCCAGGGCGTTGACACCCCGTTCGAGCCGTAACCGCGCTTCGGCGTTGTAGCGCAACTCTTTTGCCATGGTCTTCTACCTCTCAGAAATGAATGGGCTGCTGGAGAAATGTGATGTGAACGAACTACGGAACGAGAATGGCGCGACCGCGAACACGTCCGGCATCGAGATCGTCGATGGCCTGTTGGAAGTCGTCGAGGGCGTACTTACTGGTGTGCAGCGTGACCTTGCCCAGTGCGGCAAGGGTCATCAACTCGGTGAGGTCGTTGTAGGACCCGACGAGGTTGCCGATGAAATTGATCTCGGTGGAGATGATGTCGATGGTGGGCACGTCGATGTTCTCGCCGTACCCGACGACGAAGTAGTTCCCGGCCCGACGCAGCATCGCGACGCCTTCCGCGGTGGCGCCACCCTCTCCGACGAAGTCCAGAACCGCTTCTGCACCATTGCCATTGGTCAGCTCGAGGACCTGCTGAACCTGTGTGCCGTCGGCGACGATTCCGGTGTGGGCACCCACGTCCACCGCGAGCGCGACCGCATCGGGATTGCGGTCCACCACCACCATCCGGACTCCGGAGATCGCCGCGAGCACCTGAATACCGATGTGCCCCAGGCCACCTGCCCCGATGACCACGCACGTATCACCCGGGCGGGTCATCGCGGCGACCTTGGCCGCCGCGTGATAGGCGGTGAGTCCGGCGTCGGCGAGTGCGGCCACATCAGCGGGCTCGAGCGAATCGTCGATCCGCACCACGCTTCGCGCCGTGGTCTTCAGATACTCGGCGTAGCCACCATTGGTATCGATACCCGGGAATTCACTGCTCTCACAATGCACGTCGTCACCGGCGCGGCACGCACGACACAACCCACAGGTGATCAGTGGATGCAGGATCACCTTGTCGCCGATGGCAACGTTGGTCACCGCGTCACCAACTGCGTGAACCCAGCCGGCGTTCTCATGGCCGATCGTGTAAGGCAGTGCGACGCCACTCTTCTCGGCCCACTGCCCTTCCAGGATGTGCAGGTCGGTTCGGCAGACGCCTGCCCCACCGATCTTCACGATGACATCGAGCGGGCCGGTCACCTGTGGGTCGGCAATCTCGTTCATCTGCAACTTGTCGTGATATCCGACGACCTGCACGGCTCTCATCGGAGGCTCCTCTCGCTTCTGGTGTTCTCGCTTATGGTGCTGGTGATGACCGGACCGCTGGTGCCGGAACACTCAGCGTCGTCGGCATAGCGGGTGGCCAGTAGGCCGCGACAGAAATGTCCGTTGCCTTCCATCGAAATACGTACCGAGCGTGCGAATCTCAGACGCATCCCGACGTCGTCGGCTCCCACCGGCACTCCTTCGTCGTCGACGAGAACCCGGCTGTTGGGGCACACGCTCAGCCCGGCATTCACCCGGCGTCGAAGCAACGAAGCCTTCTTGGGTCCCGGCGGAAGATCCCGCAGGAGCACATGGCCGAGATCGTCGACGGCCACCGCCCCCGAGGTGATCAGCTCGGTCAGGCACCGTTCCATCGCAGCGGTGTGGGCCTTGCGGATGAAGGTGGCACGCAGCTCGTCGAGACTGTCTTCGGCTTCGACGCCGAAGGTACCGAGATATCCCGCATCCGCCGCCAACCCGAGGTTGATCTTGTCGCTGTCGTGGTGGTCGTCCAGAAGAACCTCCACCACGTCGAACTCGTCGAGATCCCGCAGCGCATCCTGCGCATCGGATGCCATCAGGTAGGCGAAGTTCGGCGAGCAGAACGATGTCGGCAATCGCAAGTGGACGCTGACCCGGTCGTCGTCGATGTGAATCGACCGCACGAAGTTCAGGTCGGTGATCGGCTCGTCGAGTTCGGGATCGACCACGGTACCCAGCGCTCCCAGCACACGAGCGGCGGTGTCGGGCGCGGTCAGCACGGTCATGCGTTCACCGACTCCGGCGCACCGACGGCGACCTCCGCACCGGGATTGGCTGCAGCCGTGGGGATCTGAAGTTCCTTGGGCACCTCGATGTGCGGATAGAGGGCTGCGGCGTTGAGGCCGAGGATCTTCTTCTTCTGTTCGATGGTGATCGGGGCGTACTCGGTCATGTCCTCCGGGATCTGGAAGTCCACGAACCGTTCCACCAGCCACTGCGGGGTCCACAGGGCGTAGTCGCTGGCGAAGAGAATCTTGTCCTCGCCGATCCAGTACAGCAACTCGCCCATGATCTGGGCGAAGTAGCGAGGCCGGGTGTGGATGAACGGGATCGCCACGGCCAGACCGCCATACACGTTCGACTCCTGCGTCGCGATCCAGCAGAAGTCCTCGAGCCGGGGTAGGCCGACATGCTCGATGATGAAGTTCAGATCGAGATAGTCGGTGGCCACCTTGTCGACGTCGGCGACGTCGAAGGCATCGCGGTCCAACGGCCGGATCGTCGGCCCCTTGTGGATGTGGACGTTCTTGATACCCAGGTCGATGCACTCTTCGAGATAGCGTCGTGACCACGGATCGTCGAGTTTGTATCCGCGTGAATCACCGTGCCACTCAGCGGTATAGAGCTTGACGCCCTTCAACTGCATCTCATCCGCGTCGCGGCGTAGCTGAGCCAGGCCCTCCTCGCCGTCGCGGGGATCGTAGGCGTGGTTGTAGGTCAGCCGGTCCGGGTTGTCCTTGGCGAGCTTTCGCGAATCATCAACCTGTGCAAAACCATTGACGTAGAAGTCCCGCAGGATGGTGGCCTGGAAGATGGCGTGATCGACCGGTCCGTCTTCGAACAGATCGCGCATGAGACGGTCCGGACCGTAGTAGCAGTAGGTGTCGTAGTCCCAGACCTGTTCCTCCGGGCTCAGATTGCAGTGATAGTCGTAGAAGCAGTCGATGAACTGCTTGCCGTGGATGTTGCGCTGGTTCGATTCACGACCGTCCCACAGGTGGACGTGGGCATCGACAATGAAGTATTTCTCACCGTTCTTCTCGTACATCTTCTCACTCACTCTCTGGCGATCTGGGCTGTCTTGCGGAATGCATGTGGGGATGGTGCCGCCGCCGGCGCCCCCGGGGGGGGCGGGGGCGGGCGCG
>JAEYMI010000006.1 GCA_023461275.1 Actinomycetes bacterium
CCGCGGGGGGGGGCCGGGCCGCGGCGCCGGGCGCCGCGGCCGTCATCATGGCCGCGGCCTGCGCCGGCGCGAGGACCGCGGGAAGCGTGCGATGAGCTTTCGGTGCCTGCAACCGGATCGACGGATCGACGCCGAGCACGCCCTCCCGGGTTGCCCACGCGCAGAACGTCTTCGCCGACGACACCTGGCGCGCCACGGTGGTCCGCGCAGCACCTCGTCGCGTGTGGTCGGCCAGCCACGCCCTCAGCAGAGCAAGATCGATGTCGGTCACCGTGACCCCGCGAGCCCCCGCGAACGCCACCAGACCGCGGGCGTCGCCGAGGTAGGCCCGCACGGTGTGCTCGCTGTGCCCCTTCTCGAAACGCAGATAACCCGCGAAGGCGCTCAGCACCTCGCCGTCGACCCGGTCGACTCCCGCCTGGCCGCCAGCCGAATCCGCCTCACCCATGCGTCGAGAAGACCGCGATCGGCCGCCTCGTGCAACCGGGCACGCCCACCGAGATCAGATCGTGTCGCGCAGACGGCGCAGTCCGCCACGCACACGGCCGGGCAGTCAAGCCGGAGCGCCCGCACCGTCCTCCGCCTGACGCAGCTCAGACTTCCATTGCCGGAAGCCTTCTTCGGTGCGTCCCCGCCGCCAGTACCCGGAGATCGACGCATTGGCCGCGCTCACCCCGCGCTCTTTGCGCACGTAGGAGCGCAGGTTGTGCATCACCGCCTGCGCTTCACCGTGAATGAATACCTGCGGGTCGCCATCGAGCCACTCGGCGGAGCGCACGGCCGCGATCAGGGGCGCATTGTCGCCCGCGAGATCCTCGCCGACCTCCCCGGCAGGCCCCCCGCGATGTACCCACATCACCTCGACGCCGCCGGGAGCGGAGATCTCGAGTTCGTCGGCGGGGCCGGCGACCTCGATGAATGCCTTACCCACGGCGTCGTCGGGCAGCGCCTCGAGTGCGGCGGCCAGGGCCGGCAGCCCGGACTCGT
Organism: Actinomycetes bacterium; assembly: GCA_023461275.1. Classification (GTDB taxonomy): domain Bacteria; phylum Actinomycetota; class Actinomycetes; order Mycobacteriales; family Mycobacteriaceae; genus Gordonia. The sequence goes on from JAEYMI010000006.1 coordinate 988, forward strand.
CGGCAGCCAAGAGATGCCACGGCGCATCCGCTCGCGGCCGGTACCCACTGCCCGGGCCCAGGAACCGCACCACGTCACCCGGCTGAGCCGAGGCCGCCCACGGCCCGGCGATCCCCTCATCTCCGTGCACCACGAAGTCGATGACGATCTCACGATTCACCAGATCGACCCGACGCACCGTGTAGGTACGCAGCACCGGCTGCTGCGCTGCCGGAAAGGTCTCGCGAACATGCTGCAGATCCAGGGGTTCGGGGTAGACGACCCCAGCCGGGGTGAAGACGATCTTCACGTACATGTCGGTGTCCCACTCCTCGGGGGTGTCCCCGCCGGCGGGCGTGAAGTCGTCGAATCCCTCGCCTCCGAGGTACAGCCGCACGAAGTGGGGGCTGATCCGCTCGCTCCGAGTGACGGTCAGTGTATTGAGTCGCTTTGCCATCGCATCTCCTCTCGGACAACCACACTACGCCTCTACTTAGGGCAACCTAATTCCCAGCACCGACCCGTATTCTCGACCAGGTGTTCCGACGACAGGACAACACGGATGCGTCGCATCCGTTCAGCCGATCGCATGGTGGTCTCCGTTGACCGCCGGGATCATCATTGCGGTCATCGGTTCCCTCTCGTTTGCCGCCGCGGCCGTGCTGCAAGCTCTTGGTGCCGACCAGGTATCGCAACGTGCCGCGGTCCGCGAGGAACGTCGGGCGTCCTCGAAGTCGCACCCATCACTGCGGTCGACGGCGGCCACCATGCTGACCGTGCCCTTCCTGATCGGTTTCGCCTTCGACGTCGTCGGATTCATCGCAACGATCGTGTCCGCTCGCCTGATCCCACTGTTCTTGTCGCAGACCATCATCTCGGCCCGACTGGTCGCCACCGCGTTGCTGGCATTGGTGATTCTCAAGGTGAAACTGCGAACCAGGGACTGGTTCGCAGGTGCGGTGGTGGTGATCGCCCTGATCCTCCTGGCGCTATCGGCCGGACGCGAGGGCATCGCCAACCAACGATGGATGCATTGGGCCGTACTGGTCGCCGGTCCCCTACTGTTCGGGCTCGGCATCGTGGTCATGCGAACCCTGCATCGCGGCATCGCCGCCGCGACCGGCCTCATCGCCGGGGCCGTGTTCGGGGTGATGGCCGTCGCCTCACGCATCCTGGACGGCCTTTCGCCGTTCGATCCGGTCGCTTTGCTCACCGACCCGGCACTGTATGCCCTGGCATTCAGCGGAATGGGCGGGTTCTACCTGTTCACGGTGGCGCTGCAGACCGGCTCGGTCAACGGTGCGGCCGCCGCCCTCGTAGTGGGCCAGACCGTTCTACCAGGCGCGGTCGGCATCGCCTTCCTGGGCGATACGACTCGTCCGGGCTGGACGCTTGTCGCCATCGTCGCGTTCGTCGCGGCGATCGTCGGCGGTGTGGTTCTGGCGTCGTCAGAGGCGGTCACGACCATCGAAAAGGCCGACGCGGCCAACCTTCCGACCGGCTACGGACACGGGTGACGACACCGCTTTCGTCGCGGAATGCAGCTGCCAGACTTGAGCAAACATACTCTTTGCTATTCTGAACTCAGTTCAAGACCGTACGGCATGTGGTGTGCCATATAGTGATCAGCATTTGAGATAATTAGCAATGTCGTCACTGCCGCTGAAAAGAAGCCCGCGCGGTGACGAAGACATACCCGTTCTACCCCAAGAAGGTCAGCATGCCCGAGCCCACGTCAGAGCGGCGTGCCTCTCGCCTGTCGGTCGACGACTGGCTCAGCGCTGCCATGGATCTGCTGATCGAAGAGGGCGCCGGCGCCGTCAAGATCTCACGCCTGTGTCAGCGCCTCAGGGTCACCAAAGGTAGTTTCTACTGGCACTTTCAGGACATCGGCGCCTTGATGACCGCATTGGCCGACCACTGCCGCGAGGTCCAGGAGAACGCCAAACAGACCATGTCGGAGCTCTCATCACTGCCGCCACGCGACCGGATCGTCACGATGGGCGACCTCGTCTCCGACCCCCGCCGTCGCTCGGTGGAGGCGGCTGTCCGCGCCTGGGCCGAGACCGACAAGTCACTCGTCGACTCGGTGATCGGACTCGATCGGCGCGTCTTCGACATCGCACACGAGGCATTTCTGGAGCTCGGTTTCGATGAGACCGGGTCGCACGCCCGTGCCACGGCCCTCGTCTACGTCGGGATCGGCTATATGAGCAGCCGCGAGCGCCTCGGCGCGCCCACCGACGACGACAAGCGCATCTTCGTCGAGATGCTCACCCGCCCACTCTGATTGATGGTGCCGGACTGATTCAGCCGGCTCACCTCAGGCGGCTCGCTTCAGCCGGACCGGTTGATCCCCACGCGGGATCACGCCAGCCGCCACCCGCCGGCGTCGGAGACGACATGGCCTCCAATCTCCATCAGTGCCAAGGCCGTTCGAGTGGTGGCCAGGTCCACGCCGGCGGAGAACGAGATCTCGTCGATGGTGACAATGCCGCGACCGGGTATGGCATCGTGCACCCGCTGCTGCTCGACGGTGAGATCGTCGGTCGGCCGGGGACGTCCTCGCCCTGGATCTCCGCCACCGTCCGGCGCGGCCAGTGCGATCACCCCCTCGACATCGAACACCAGGGTGGCCAGCTCGTCGGCAATCATCCGGTGACAGCCGACAGACGTTGCCGAGGTCACCGGACCGGGTACCGCTCCCAGCGGTCGGCCGAGTTTGCGCGCCCACGCGGCGGTATTCGCCGCTCCTGATCGCTTGCCCGCCTCCACCACAACCACAGCCGTGGACATCGCGGCGACCAGCCGGTTCCTGGTCAGGAACCGGTGCTTGGCGGCACTCGTGCCCGGCGGGTACTCGCTCACGATGACCCCGCGTTCGGCGATCTCGGAAAACAACCGCTCATGTCCGGCCGGATAGTCGCGATCAATGCCGCAGGCCAGGACGGCGACGGTCGTACCTCCGCAGCCCAGTGTCGCGCGATGGGCGACACTGTCGATTCCGTAGGCACCGCCGGACACGATCGACCAGCCGTCGAGCGTCAGACCCGACGCCAGTGTCGACGTCACGTGTTCGCCATAGCTCGACGCCGCGCGGGACCCGACGAGCGCGATCGATGGGGACAATGCGTCGTCGAGCCGGCGTGAACCACGGACCCACAGCGCGAGTGGTTCGCCGCCGCGCGCCGCGGTCTCGGCCCGGCTGAGCGACATCAGTGACCATCCCGGCCATTCATCGTCGTCGCGGGTGACCAGGCGCGCGCCGAGCTGCTCGGCAATGATCAGATCATCTGTGGCACAGTCGCTATCGGCTCGAGCCTCGGTGGCGTCGAGGACGGCCTGGTGCCCGCTGGGCACCTGGCGACGTCGAATCGCATCGGCGGCGGCCACCGGACCGAGTTCGGAGACCAGCGCCACCACCGGGCCGTTGGGTGGCTCGGTGACCCGCGCGAGGTAGGCCCAGGCCAACCGGTCGTCGTCAGTGCTCATCGATCATCTCCCTGCTCATCGATTGCCTCCCCGATCGCGATACATCAACGCCTGAGCGACGTCGTTCTCCTCAGGTGCCGAGGCGCCGCGCAGGTCGCACAGTGTCCAGGCCAGCCGCAGCGCCCGGTCGGCACCGCGCGCGGTGACCCGACCGTCACGCAGGAACAGCTCGATCGGCCGCAACACCTGCGGCGCCAGTGGGAACAGTTGGCGCAGAGCAGATCCCGGAACCTCGGAGTTCGTCCGCCATCCGTGCTCGCGCCAGCGGTCGACGGCGGCCGAGCGGGCCTCGGTCACCCGAGCGCGGACAGCCGCACTCGACTCCCCCACCGAACTCATCAGTGTCGTGGTACCCGGCGGATCCATCCGGACCCGGATGTCCACCCGGTCCATCAGCGGGCCGGACAACTTTCCCAGATAACGACGGCGCGTCACCGACGAACACATGCAGTCGACGTCGTGTGCGGGCGCACACGGGCAGGGATTGGCGGCCAGGATCAGTTGAAACCGCGCCGGATAGGTTGCCACGCCGTCTCGTCGGGACACCCGCACCTCGCCCTCCTCGAGTGGTTGCCGAAGGCTGTCGAGAACCCTCGCACCCATCTCGGCGCACTCGTCGAGGAACAACAGTCCGCGATGAGCCAGCGACACCGCGCCAGGCTTGGCCATTCCGGTACCACCACCGAGCAATGCGGTGATCGACGTCGAGTGGTGCGGCGCGATGAACGGCGCCGACGAGATCAGTGGGTGTCCGTCGGGAAGCGTGCCGGCCACCGAGTGAATTGCGGTGACCTCCAACGACTCCTCGTTCGCCAGCGGCGGCAGAATGCCCGGCATCCGCCTGGCCAACATCGTCTTCCCGATACCGGGCGGTCCGGTCATCAACACGTGATGGGCACCGGCAGCGGCGATTTCGAGTGCGTGCCGGGCTTCGGCCTGTCCGACCACATCACACAGATCCTCCACTGCCGGCGTCGGCGGAGAGGGATCGACGTCATCAACGGTGTCCAGGACGTGATCGCCGTCGGCCCACCGGACCACCTCACGCAGGCTCGACGCTCCGCCGACGTCGAGGTCGGTCACCAGAATCGCTTCGGCCACATTCGCTCTGGGCACCACGGCACGCCGGTATCCACGTCGCCGCGCCTCCACCAATGCCGGCAGCACCCCGCGTACGGGACGAATCCCACCATCGAGAGACAACTCACCGAGGAAGACGGTGCCGGCCAACCGCCCGGTCGATAGTTGACCGGTCGCCGCGAGGATCGACAACGCCATGGCCAAGTCGAATCCGGTACCCGACTTGGGCACGCCGGCCGGCGCGAACGCCACGGTCACCTTGTGATCGGGAAAGTTCATCTCGCAGTTGGTGATCGCGGCACGCACTCGATCGCGCGCCTCACGCATCGAACTGTCGACGTTGCCGACCACCGAGAAGCCCGGCAGTCCGGGCCCGACGTTGCCCTGTACCTCCACCACGGTCGCGTCGATCGCGTTGATTCCCACCGAGAACACCCGCCCCAGCGCCACATTCACCACCGCCCCGGGGTCACTCGAACACTCCGCGCAGATGCTCGATCGCGGCACGGTCCAGATCCTCGGGTTCGCTCGAATCAAGCTGCACCGCAATCACATCGAATCGAATACTTGCCCAGTACGTCGATTGCCCGGCCAGCCACTGACCCGCCAGCCGGCGCATCCGCGACAGCTTGTCCGGGGTTACCGCGTGCGCCGGCGACATCCCGTAGAAGGCCGAGGCGCGCGTTTTGACCTCCACGATCACCAACGTGTCACCGTCCACCGCGATCAGGTCGAGTTCGCCGTACTTGGTGCGCCAGTTCCGTTGGAGCACAGACCAACCCAAGTCAATGAGGTACTCACTGGCGAGATGTTCACCCAACTCGCCGATCCTGCGCCGAGCCGGCCGTGATCCCGCCGGCCGTCGGTTGCTGTGTGTCGTCATGTCCCACAGCATCACGTGCCCACCCGACGCCAACGCTTCGTTGGAGCCCGATCAGCCGAATCTGTGGATCATCGGCCGCTTATGCACAACGCACAGGGCTTGTCCGGAATGTCGCTACCCGCGCCCGCGCCGTTGCGCGGGACGTAACGCCCAACCGGGTACCCAGTGGGTGACCTGCTCCTCGCGCCCCTTGGCGACGATCGTGTAGGTCACCTTGCCGTACCACTCACCCCATTCGCTCCGACCCCATTCAGTGAGAACACCGAGGTGCACCGAACGGATCTGCAGCCCCTCGGGGTGATAAATCCCGGAGAAGTGCGGGGTGGGCGGGTAGAGCGCGTTGAGGTCGATGAGCACCGCCTGATGGCCGACCCGGACAAAGGCCGGCCCACGAGGCTGACCGCTATCCCCGCCGACGTGCTTCACACCTGAATCGAACATTAGTTCGATGCTTTCGGCAAGGTGGCCGTGTCGGACACCCCCACACACGCCGACGAGCGGTTGGCGAAACCGCCTGTTGACACGACGCCAATAGCGCGCCCATGATGTTGACGTCACGCCAATAACGGTGTTCTGGGTCATACACTCGGGGCATCTGCCGGCAACCATCGAGAAGAACGACGAGGATGTCGATGACCGAGAGCTTGTGCACACACTTCCAGCGCCGTGTGGCCGAACACGCAGACGAGGTGGCCATCCGGCGGGCGGACGGTTCGGAATCGATGACCTGGTCCGAGTACGGCCGTCGGGTGCGGTCGGTGGCCGCCGGTCTGGCCGGGCTCGGTGTACGTCGCGGCGACACCGTCGGCATCATGCTCACCAACCGTCCCGAGTTCCACATCGTCGACGCCGCCGTGATGCATCTGGGCGCTGTCGCGTTCTCCGTCTACAACACCAGCGCGGCGCCGCAGATCGCCTATCTCTTCCACAACGCCGAGCCAGCGATCGTGATCACCGAGACCCAGTTCCTCGATCGCGTGCGCGAGGCCAGCTCGGGCTCCACGGTGCAGACCCTCGTCTGCATCGACTCCCCCGGCGGCACCGACGGCCTGATCAACCTGGACGAACTCGGAGACCATGCGCGACTGGACTTCGACTTCGACGCCAACTGGCAGGCCGTCGAACGCGACGACGTCCTGACCCTCATCTACACCAGCGGCACCACCGGAAACCCCAAGGGCGTGCAACTCACCCACGCGAACCTGCTCTACCAGCTCGAGGTGATCACCGGAGTCATCGGCGACCTCAGCAATGGTCGGGTCATCTCGTATCTTCCCGACGCGCACCTGATCAACCGGTGGATCTGCCAGTACGCGCCGATGTTCTTCGGCATGACCGTCACCGACCTCGACAATCCGAAGCAACTCGTCGCCACTCTCGGCGAGGTACGACCGACCTTCTTCGTCGCGGTACCGATGCTCTGGTACAAGATCAAGGGCAACGTCGAGATGACCATCGCCGCCGAGACCGGAGTCAAAGGCGCCCTTGCCCAATGGGCCCTGGCCGCCGGTCAGAAGAAGGCCGCGGCGACTGTTGCCGGTACCGGTCTCAATCCGCTCGACTCGGCAGCGGCGGCGCTCGCCGACAAACTCGTGCTTTCGAAACTGCGTGCCAAGCTCGGGATGGATTCGCTGACCGCAGCCGTCTCCGGTGCGGCCCCCATCGACGTCAGCGCACTGGAATTCATGCTCGCCCTGGGGATTCCGGTAATGGAGGCATGGGGCATGTCGGAGACATCGGCGGTCACCACGGTCAACCCGATCAGCAAGCCCAAGTACGGCACGGTCGGCAAGGCGATTCCGGGAACCGAGGTCATCCTCGACTCCGACGGCGAGGTGCTGGTGCGCGGTGGTGGCGGCATGAAGGGCTACCACAACGACCCGGAACGGACTTCTCAGACGCTCGACGCGGACGGCTGGATTCATACCGGCGACATCGGCGTTCTCGACGCCGACGGCTACCTGTCGATCATCGACCGCAAGAAAGAACTCATCATCAACTCCGGCGGCAAAAACATGTCGCCGTCGAATATCGAAGGCGCGCTGAAAGCGGCGAGCCCGCTGGTCGGTTCGGCTGCGGCCATCGGCGACAACCGACCGCATGTGGCCGCGCTGATCACCCTGGATCCCGATGCCGCACAGGCCTTTGCCGCCAAGGCAGGTATCCCCGACGCCACACCCGAGGTGCTGGTGACCCACCCGGCCGTCATCGAAGCGATGGAAAATGCCGTCGCGCAAGCCAATACGCGCCTGTCGCGAGTCGAGCACATCCGTACCTGGCGCATCCTGCCAACGTATTGGATTCCCGGCGGTGACGAACTCACCCCGACCATGAAGCTCAAGCGCTCACCGATCGCCAAGAAGTACGCCGAACAGATCGACGCGCTCTACCAGCGCTGAGCAGACCCGCTCCCAACAGCCCAGCCCAGCGAGGAAGAAGACATGACCGACGACCAGTCCGCCGAACTAGCCGACCTGACCGCACTCGCCCGAGAGTTCTTCACCAAGGAGGTCGCGCCGAGGCACGAGGAGTTCGCCGCGGCCGGCGAACCGGACCGAGCACTCTACCGACGAGCCGGTGAACTCGGCCTGCTCTGCATGTCCATCCCGGAGGAATTCGGCGGTGGCGGAGCAACATTCGCCCACGAATCGGTGCTCTTCCGAGAGCAGGCTCGATGCGGCGATCTGTCGATGCAACTCGGTGTGCACTCGGGCATCGTGCCGCACTATCTCCTCTCGTATGCCACCGAGGACCAGAAGAAGCGCTGGATTCCAAAGCTCGCATCGGGCGAGTGGATCGGCGCGATCGCGATGACCGAGCCGGGCACCGGGTCCGATCTTCAGGCCATCAGCACCCGCGCGATCCGCGACGGCGACGAGTACGTGATCACCGGCGCCAAGACGTTCATTTCCAACGGCGCCACCTGCGACCTGCTCATCATCGCCGCCAAGACCGATCCAGAGCAGGGCGCGAAGGGACTCTCGCTGCTCGTCGCAGAGGTCGGCGACAACCCACCGGGTTTCGAACGCGGCCGCAAGCTCAAGAAGATCGGCCAGAAGGGCCAGGACACCACCGAGTTGTTCTTCGACGGCCTGCGGGTGCCGGCAGAGAACCTGCTCGGAAACGTCGAAGGGGCCGGCTTCATCCAGCTGATGCAGCAACTCCCCCAGGAACGCCTGATCGTCGGCGTCGCCGCTCTCGGCGTCGTCGAAGCCGCCTACGAGCACACCCTGGCCTATGTGCGAGAGCGTCACGCTTTCGGCAAACCGCTGTTCGCACTGCAGAATACGCGTTTCGAGCTCGCCGACATCGCCACCACTGTCGAGGTGATGCGCACCTTCGTCACCGACGCCATCGCCAAACATCTTCGCGGCGAACTCGACGTCAAGGGCGCGGCGATGATCAAGCTGTGGTGCTCCGAGCAACAAACCCAGGTCGTCGATCGATGCCTGCAACTGCACGGCGGCTACGGCTACATGGAGGAATACCCCATCGCACGCCTGTTCATCGATGGCCGGATCTCCAAGATCTACGCCGGCGCCAACGAGGTCATGAAAGACCTCATCGCGCGTAACCTCTGACGACACACAAGCGCACCGCCACAAAGACTTTCGACGAGAACCAAGGAAATCCCGATGACCGACGCCTTCATCTACGAGGCCATCCGCACCCCACGTGGGCGCGGCAAGAAGACCGGTGCCCTGCACGGCGTCAAGCCGATCGACCTCACCGTCGGCCTGATCGGTGAACTGACCGCACGACACCCCCAGTTCGACACCAACGCGATCGACGACATCGTCTTCGGCGTGGTCTCCCCGGTCGGCGATCAGGGCGGCGACATCGCCAAGACCACCGCGCTGCGCGCCGGCCTGCCCGACACCGTCGGCGGTGTGCAGGTCAACCGGTTCTGCGGTTCCGGGCTCGAAGCGGTCAACATCGCCGCGCAGAAGGTCGCATCCGGTTGGGAGGACATGATTCTCGCCGGTGGCGTCGAATCCATGTCGCGGTTGCCGCTCGGCGCCGACGGTGGTGCGTGGCCCAATGATCCGGCCACCAACTATGCGACGTACTTCATCCCGCAGGGCATCTCGGCCGATCTGATCGCCACCGTGAACGGTTTCACCCGCGACGACGTCGACGCCTACGCGGTACGTTCCCAGCAGCGTGCCGCGGCTGCAATCTCCGGCGGCTACTTCACCAAGTCGCTTGTGCCGGTGCGTGATCTGAACGGAACCGTGGTCCTCGATCACGACGAACTGGTCCGCCCGGACACCACCGCCGAAGCGCTTGGCGGCCTGAAGCCGTCGTTCGCAGCCATGGGTTCACTCGGTGGATTCGACGCGGTCGCCCTGCAGAAGTACCACTGGGTCGAGCGGATCGACCACGTCCATCATGCCGGCAACTCCTCAGGCATCGCCGACGGCGCGGCACTGGTACTCGTCGGAAGCGAAGCCGCCGGTGCCGCAGCGGGATTGACGCCGCGAGCGCGCATCGTCGCCAGTGCCACCAGCGGTGCCGACTCCACCATCATGCTCACCGGTCCGGTGCCGGCCACCGAGAAGGTGTTGGCCAAGGCCGGGCTGACCATTGACGACATCGATCTGTTCGAGCTGAACGAGGCGTTTGCGTCGGTGGTGCTGAATTACCAGCGCCACTTCGGAATCGACGACGAGATCATCAACGTCAACGGCGGTGCGATCGCGATGGGTCATCCGCTGGGCGCCACCGGCGCGATGTTGACCGGCATCATGGTCGACGAACTAGAGCGCCGCGACGCCCGCCGCGCCCTCATCACCCTCTGCATCGGCGGCGGCATGGGTGTCGCCACCATCATCGAACGCGTCTGAGAGGTACACGTCCATGACCAGCAGCACCTTCGCGGCCACCGACATCATCGGCTGGGATCGCGACTCCGACGGCATCGTCACCCTTACCATCGATGACCCGGCACAGCCCACCAACACCATGACCGACGCCATGTCGGCGGCAATGATCGCAGCTGTCGATCGCCTTGAGGCCGAGAAGGATTCGATCACCGGCGTCATCCTGGCGTCGGGTAAGGACACCTTCTTCGCCGGCGGTGACCTGAATCTGTTGATGAGCGCCGGACCCGACGACGTCCTCGCCATCGCCGCGGGACTCGACACCTACAAGTCGGTGTTCCGTCGCCTGGAGACGTTGGGCCGACCGGTGGTGGCCGCCATCAACGGTACCGCGCTCGGCGGCGGTTTCGAGGTCGCATTGGCCGCACATCATCGAATTGCGTTGAACACCAAGGGAAGTCTCCTCGGCCTGCCGGAGGTGACGTTGGGTGTGCTGCCCGGAGCGGGCGGGGTGACCCGGGTGGTCCGGATGATCGGCGTCACCAACGCACTGCTCAACGTCGTCGGTCAGGGCCAGCGGATGGCACCGGCCAAGGCACTCGAGGTCGGCGTCATCGACGCCGTCGTCGACACTCGCGAGCAGATGCTCGACGATGCCCGCGCCTGGATCAAAGCCAATCCCGATGCCGCGCAACCGTGGGATCGCAAGGGCTACAGGATTCCCGGCGGTACGCCGTCGTCGCCGGCGCTGGCCGCGAACCTGCCCGCGTTTCCGGCGAATGTGCGCAAGCAGCTCAAGGGTGCGCCGATGCCCGCGCCGATCGCGGTGGTCGCCACCGCCGTGGAAGGTGCGCAGGTCGACATCGACACCGCGTTCGCCATCGAAACCCGCTACTGCGCCAACCTGATCTGCGGTCAGGTGTCGACCAACATGATCAAGGCGCTGTTCTTTGATCTGAACGCGGTCAACAAGGGCGCCTCTCGACCCGACGGCTTCCCGGTCCGCAAGGCCAACCGGGTTGCGGTTCTCGGCGCCGGAATGATGGGCGCGGCAATCGCTTACGTCACCGCGGCGGCCGGGGTCGACGTGGTGCTGCGCGACGTGACCATCGAAGGTGCCGAACGAGGTAAGGACTATTCACGACGACTACTCGACGCGAAGGTGGCCAAAGGACGGCTTGATGAGGCCGGCCGCGATGCCATCCTGAACCGAATCCTGGCCACCGACAACATCTCCGACGTCAAGGGCGCCGACCTGGTGGTCGAGGCGGTGTTCGAGGACGTCGAGCTGAAGAAGAAGGTGCTCGCCGAGGTGGAGGCCTACGCCGCCGACGACGCACTACTGGCGTCGAACACCTCGGCCCTGCCGATCGAGGAGATGTCAGGTGCGGTCACGCGACCCAACGACGTGATCGGACTGCACTTCTTCTCCCCCGTCGACAAGATGCCACTCGTGGAGATCGTCGTCGGCGAGAACACCTCCGACGAATCCCTGGCCCGTGCACTCGATTTCGCCCGCCAGATCCGCAAAACCCCGATCGTGGTGCGCGACGCCTACGGGTTCTACGCCAACCGGGTCATCGCCAAGTTCGTCGACGAAGCACTGTCACTGGTGGCCGAGGGAATGCACCCGGCCAGTGCCGAGCAGGCGGCGTTGCAGGCGGGATTCCCGGCGGGTGCGCTGACGCTGTTCGACGAGATCAACATGAAGACGATCGCCAAGATCCGGCAGGGTTTCATCGCCGACGCGGCCGATCGTGGCATCGAGTTCGTACCGAGTGCTTCCTACCCGCTGGTCGACCGGATGCTCGGTGAGTTCGACCGGCCGGGCCGCCTCGAGGGTCGCGGCTTCTACGACTACGACGGCCCCGGCGGAAAGCGACTCGGTCTGTGGCCCGTTCTGGCAGAACAGTATTGGAAGCCCGAGATCGAGATCCCATTCGACGATGCCAAGGAGCGGATGCTTGTCGCCGCGGCCCTCGAGGCGTACCGCTGCTACGACGAAGGGGTGATCGCGACCGTGGCCGAGGCCAACATCGGATCGATCATGGGGATCGGCTACCCGGCCTGGACCGGCGGAGCACTCCAGTACATCAATCAGTACGACGGCGGCGTCGCCGGATTCGTCTCTCGCGCAGACCAATTGCGGGATCGCTACGGCGACCGGTTCGTGGTGCCCGATCATCTGCGTACGGTCGCAGCCGACGGTCGTACCCTGGCGTGACGCGCCCCCCCGAGGGGTCTGTCGCCCCCCCCCGCCCCCCGCCGGGGGGCCCGGGGGCCCGCC
>JAEYMI010000007.1 GCA_023461275.1 Actinomycetes bacterium
CACCCCGAACGCTACCGGCATCGACGCCCCCAGGCCCCGATCGTTCCCGCGATCGTCGGCATCAACCACAAGACCACCAAGAAAACCCCAGTAACCAACCTGTCTCAGACAGGTTGACTAATTCCGAGCCGGACGCGGACGATCGAACTCGACGCGGAAGAACCGAGAACCCGGCCCGACGCGGACGAACCGAACCGAGCTCAGTCCTTCGGACCACCCGCGACGTAGATGACCTGACCCGACACGAACCCGGCGCCTTCGCTGGCGAAGAACGACGCGGTGTGCGCGATGTCCTCGGGCACACCGGTGCGGTTGACCGGGATCTGGGCGGCGGTCAGCTTCTTGAACTCCTCGAAGTCGACGCCGACGCGCGCGGCGGTGGCCGCGGTCATGTCGGTTTCGATGAAGCCCGGCGCGATGGCGTTGGCCGTGACGCCGAATTTCCCCAGCTCGATGGCGAGGGTCTTGGTGAAGCCCTGCATGCCGGCCTTGGCTGCGGAGTAGTTGGCCTGGCCACGGTTGCCCAGCGCCGACGTGCTCGACAGGTTCACGATGCGACCCCACCCGGCGTCGACCATGTGCTTCTGGCAGGCCCGGCTCATCAGGAAGGCGCCGCGCAGGTGGACGGCCATGACGGCATCCCAGTCGTCGACGCTCATCTTGAAGAGCAGGTTGTCGCGCAGGATGCCGGCGTTGTTGACCAGCACCGTCGGCGCGCCGAGCTCGCCTACCACCTTCTCGACGGCTGCGGCGACCGACGCCTCGTCGGAAACGTTTGCCCCGACCGCGATGGCCTTACCGCCGGCCGAGGTGATGGCCTCGACGGTGTCGGCGCAGGCCGACTCGTCGAGGTCGAGCACGGCCACGGCCAGCCCGTCGGAGGCCAGGCGCTTGGCGACGGCGGCGCCGATCCCGCGCGCCGACCCGGTGACGATCGCTACTTTGTCTGAACTCACGGCAACTACCTCCATTGGTGTCTTGTCCCACAGTTTTTCTATCAGGCCCTTCTCCGACCGAGTGATGCGCACCACCGATGCCGTGGTGCGTAGGATCGTCGCGGTACAGACCACAGCTGTGGCCTCCCCGGCCCGGCCTTCTCAAGCGTCGACAGGTGACATGACATGACGGAGACCCCTGCTCCGGAGACGTCCACCGGGCCGACCGCCGTGATCGTTCTCGCGGCGGGCGCGGGCACCCGGATGAGGTCCAAGACCCCGAAAATCCTGCACACGCTGGCCGGCCGTGCCCTGCTTGGACATGTGCTCACCGGCGCGGCCGACATCAATCCACAAGCCCTGGTGGCCGTGGTCAGCCACGAACGCGAACGGGTCAGCGCCGCCATCACCGACACCGCCACCGAGCTGGGCCGCAGCATCGACATCGCCGTCCAGGACACCCCGCGCGGCACCGGTGACGCCGCCCGCGTCGGACTCGACGCACTTCCCGACTCGTTCACCGGCACCGTCATCGTCACCGCCGCCGACGTGCCGATGCTCGACGGACCCACCTTGCGCGCACTCGCCGACACCCACCTCGCCGACGGGGGCGCCGGCGTCACGCTGACCACCTTCGTCGCCGACGATCCGTCCGGCTACGGACGGATCGTCCGCACCAACGACAACTCGGTGCAGGCGATCGTCGAGGACCGGGACGCCACTCTGGCGCAACGGGCCATCACCGAGGTCAATGCCGGGGTGTACGCCTTCGAGGCCGGCGCCCTGCGTGACGCGTTGGCCCAGCTGTCCACGCACAACTCCCAGGGCGAGTACTACCTGACCGACGTGGTGGCCATCGCCCGCACCACCGGCCGGCGGGTCCGCGCCTTCACCGTCGACGACCCACTCCTGGTCGCCGGCTGCAACGACCGCGCCCAACTCTCCGATCTCGGAGCGGAGTTGAACCGTCGGATCATCCGGCGCCACCAACTCGCCGGCGTCACCGTCGTCGACCCGGCCACCACCTGGATCGACATCGACGTCACCATCGAGTCCGACGTACGCATCGAGCCGGGCACCCAGCTGCTGGGTCGCACGAGTGTCGCCGAGGACGCGACCATCGGACCCGACACCACCCTGCGCGACGTCATCGTCGAATCCGGTGCCAGCGTGATCCGCACCCAGGGCAGCGACTCGGTGATCGGGGCCGACGCCCAGGTGGGGCCGTTCGCATACCTGCGTCCGGGTACCCGGCTGGCCACCCGCGGCAAGATCGGGACCTTCGTGGAGACCAAGAACGCCGAGATCGGCGCGGGCAGCAAGATCCCGCACCTCACCTACGTCGGCGACGCCACCATCGGTGAGGAATCCAACGTCGGCGCGTCCAGCGTCTTCGTCAACTACGACGGCGTGAACAAGCACCGAACGGTGATCGGGTCTCATTGCCGGACCGGGTCTGACAACATGTTCGTGGCACCGGTGCAGGTCGGAGACGGGGCGTATACCGGCGCAGGAACCGTCGTGAGGCAAGATGTACCGCCGGGAGCCCTTGCGATATCGGCGGGTGAACAACGCAACATCGAAGGCTGGGTGGTGCGCAAGCGTCCGGACACGGCCGCCGCGCGTGCCGCGCTCGACGCCCAGCAGCAACAGCCCTGATAGCAACAAGCAGCAGGTCTGTCACGCAGCCCAGAGCACAGATCCACCGACGAGTAGAAGAGTTTTCATGACCTGGACCACCGACAACCAGAAGAACCTCATGCTGTTCTCTGGCCGCGCCCACCCCGCTCTCGCCCAGGCAGTCGCCGACGAGCTCGGCATCAGGGTCACCCCGCAGACCGCCCGGAACTTCGCCAACGGCGAGATCTTCGTGCGTTTCGAGGAGTCGGTCCGCGGCTCGGATGCCTTCGTGCTGCAGTCGTGCCCCGCCCCGCTCAACGAGTGGGTGATGGAGGCGCTGATCATGATCGACGCGCTCAAGCGCGGTTCGGCCAAGCGCATCAGTGTGATCCTGCCGTTCTACCCGTATGCGCGCCAGGACAAGAAGCACCGTGGGCGTGAACCCATCTCGGCTCGTCTCATCGCCGATCTGCTACAGACCGCGGGCGCCGACCGGATCATCACCGTCGACCTGCACACCGACCAGATCCAGGGCTTCTTCGACGGCCCGGTCGACCACATGCATGCCCTCGGCCAGCTCTCGGAGTACGTACGCACCAAGTACGGCACCGACAACATCGCCATCGTCTCCCCCGACTCCGGTCGTGTGCGGGTGGCCGAGAAGTGGGCCGACGCGCTCGACGGCGCACCGGTGGCCTTCATCCACAAGACCCGCGATCCGCTGGTCGCCAATCAGGTTGTCGCACACCGCGTCGTCGGTGAGGTCGAGGGACGCACCTGCGTGCTGATCGACGACATGATCGACACCGGCGGCACCATCGCCGGAGCGGTGAGCAAGCTCAAGGACGCCGGTGCCGGCGACGTCGTCATCGCCACCACGCACGCGGTCTTCTCCGACCCGGCGACCGAACGCCTCGCCTCGTGCGGCGCCTCGGAGGTCATCGCGACCGACACCCTGCCGATCCCGCCGGAGAAGCACTTCCCGACGCTGACCGTGCTCTCGATCGCACCGCTGCTGGCGCAGACGATCCGTGAGGTGTTCGAGAACGGCTCGGTGACAAGCCTTTTCGACGGCGTCGCCTGATCGCAGGCGCGAGCTAACCACACCCCGAACACCTCCGACGATGCCGACCACGGCCACCCGACGCGACTGGGCGGCCGTGGCGTCACTCGGTCTCGGTGTGTTCACCATCACCACCACCGAGATCATGCCGATCGGCCTGTTGCGGCCGATGGCCGACGACCTGGCCGTCTCCGAGGGCGCGATCGGTCTGACGGTGACCTTCTTCGCGTTCGTCGCCGCATTCAGCGCGCTGATACTGACCTCCGCGACTCGTCGAATCGACCGCCGGCCGATCCTGCTCTCGGTGCTCGCGCTGTTCGTCGTCGGAAACACGCTGACCGCGTTGACAACCGGGTACGCGATGCTGGTGATCGTCCGCGTGGTGATCGGTGTGGCGTTGGGCCTGATGTGGGCGATCATGGCCGCCACCGCCGTTCGACTGGTCCCGCCGAACGCGGCGGTCCGCGCCACGACGATCGCCTTCTCGGGGGTGTCGTTGGCGTCGGTCTTCGGACTGCCGGTCGGCACATTCATCGGCCAGCTGCTGGGCTGGCGGGCCGCGTTCTGGACGTTGGCCGGTCTCAGTGCGGTCGCGTTAGTGGCCCTGGCCATTTTCCTACGGTCGGTCCCGGCCGACACTGACACCATCGGCCTACGCGGACTACCCCGACTGCTACGCATGAAGCACCTGCGCACCACCCTGATCGTGACCGCCTTGGCGGTCACCGGGGCGTATGCCGCCTACACCTACGTGACCCCGCTGATCGTCGAGGTCATCGGCATCGACGCCGGGCTGGTGAGCGTGGTGCTGTTGGTGATGGGTGCGGCAGGCGTCGCGGGCAACTTCGGTGCGGGTGCGTTCCTGACGCGGACGACCTCGGTCCGCGGGTCGTTGTGCTCGTTGATCGGATTGCTCGCTGCCGCACTGGTTTTGACGATCCTCACCCGCGAGTGGGTGGCCGTGGCCGTGATCGGGTTGCTGATCTGGGCGGTCGGCTACGCCGCCATCCCGATCGGGCTGCAGACCACCGTGTTTCGCGTCGCGCCTGGCTACCGCGAATCGGCGACCGCGCTGTATTCGACGACGTTCAACCTCTCCATCGGGCTCGGTGCCCTCGTCGGAGCGCTCGCCATCGAGCGTGCCGGCGCGTTGGCGCCGACCATCGTCGGGGCGGTGGGCGCCACGCTGGCGTTGATCGTCGCTAGTCGATTGCCCGCACGGGTAGCGTGAGCACCTGTGGACGTCACGATCTATCACAATCCCAAGTGCTCGACCTCACGCAAAGCGCTGAACCACCTGCGCGACGCCGGGATCGATCCGACCATCGTGAAGTATCTCGACGTCGGATTCACCCGCGCCCAGCTCGAGCGGATGATCGCCGACGCCGGACTCACCATCCGCCAGGCGGCCCGCAAGCGTGAAGCGCTGTACAAGGAACTCGACCTCGACTCACTACCCGAGGACAAGCTGCTCGCTGAGATGGTGCAGCATCCGATCCTGGTGGAACGACCCTTCGTGGTCACCGAGAAGGGCACCCGGCTGGCCCGGCCGGTGGAGAAGCTCGACGAGATCATCTGACCCGACCCGACCCGACCCAACCCTGAGCCGGCCTAACGAAATTGTCGGTGGGCGGTGCAACACTGCTCACCATGACCACCGTTCCTGACTCGCCACACCTCACCGAGGCCGAACTCGCGATCTCGACCGTGGGCGCCGACTGCGCGTCGGAAACCATCACCGCCGCAGCCAGGGCCGCATCGACGATGGCCGGAATCTACGATCCGCCACCGGGCGTCTCCTTCGCCGATTATCGACGCCAGATCTTCTTCGGTTCGCCCGATCGCGTCGACTCAGCCGAAGACCTGATGGTCGCCGGCGTTCCGATTCGACGTTTCACGCCCTCGGGACCGGCGCGCGGTCACTATCTGCACCTGCACGGCGGCGGCTGGTGCCTCGGCAGCCATGACACGCAAGACACCCGGCTCCAATCCCTCTCCGACGCAACAGGTCTCGTGGTGTCCAGCGTAGGATACCGACTCGCTCCCGAGCACCCCTTCCCGGCGTGTGCCGACGACGCGCTCACGGTCGCGAAAGCCGTGCTGGCCCAACCTGGTGTTCATGCGATCGGCGGGGAGTCCGCGGGTGCACATCTGGCGGTCCTGACGATGCTCACACTTCGCGACGAGGGCGAGACATATTCCGGCCGAACGGGATTCGATGCAACAGGATTCGACGCCGCCGTACTGACCTTCGGCGCCTACGATCTGTCGGTCCCCCGACTCGACCTGCCGGTGGGGATGTTGCTCCCCGGCGCCGACCTCGACGCTCGCCGTGACCCGACGGTCTCGCCGCTGTACGCCGACCTCTCCGGCCTGCCACCGGCGCGGTTCATCGTCGGCACCCGCGATGCGCTGCTGTCGTCGACACTCGGCCTGCACGCCGCGTGGCCGACTCATGACACAAACGAACTCGACGTCTTCGCCGGTGCTGCACACGCTTTCACCACCTCACCGATCCGAGCGACCGAGATCGCACGCGAACGCGAACACGCCTTCCTGTCCGGCGTGGCGGCACGCGCCGAACAGGTAACCGTCTACTAGCGGCTGACAGCGTGCAGCGGCTTCCGCAAGCTCGGAATCACCGTCGCCGCCACACCGCGCACGATCGCCTTGGTGAAGTCGACGTAGTCGAAGTAGTCGCGCCACACGGCGATCACACCGTCGCGGACCTCGAACCGGCCGCACACCCAGAACTGCAACGTCACCGGGCCGAGCTTCAGTTCGTCGATCCGCTCGGTGAGCACCACGTCGTCGTCGGCGGCGATGTTGACCATTCGGTAGTCGAACCCACAGGAGTCGCGATCGAGAAGCCCCATGACCTTGGCGAACCTCTTCTTGCCGCGCACCGCGGGCAACGAGACGTTGACGTATTCGATGTCGTCGGCGATCCGGTTCAGCCCGGTGCGTACATCGCCGCGGGCCAGGTCGTCGAGAAACGCGGTGACGATGTCAGCGGGCGAGTTGGAGGTCATGGCCCCAGTATGCCGGGACCGTCCGGGCAGGCGATGTCACTGCCGCGATGTGACATCGGCCCTGCCTATCGCCTATTCTGGTTGCCGTTGTCTCGGCGAGGGTGAGTGATCACCGTTATCGGCGCGACCATCGTGGATCTCCTCGAGCGGATGTGAAGACCTCCGTCTCGATGTCTGGTGTGTGATGTCGCTGCGCAGGTGTCGCCGCGTCCGCACCGACCGCCGCGGCCGAACTACAGCCGCCGAAACGAGGAGAAATCACCATGGCAAACGCCACCGAGAAGCTCACCGTCGCCGTCCGCACCGAGAAGGGCAAGGGCGCCGCACGTCGCGCGCGTCGCGAGGGCAACGTTCCCGCCGTCCTGTACGGCCACGGCACCGACCCGCAGCACCTGAGCCTGCCGGCCCGCGAGCTCGCCGCCATCCTGCGTAACAACGGCACCAACGCCATCATCGATCTCGACATCGAGGGCGCCAGCCAGCTCGCCCTGACCAAGCAGATCGACGTTCACCCGATCCGCAACTACATCGAGCACGTCGACCTGCTCGTGATCCGCCGCGGCGAGAAGGTCACCGTCGAGGTCACCGTCGTCGTCGAGGGCGACGCCGCCCCGGGCACCCTGGTCACCCAGGACGCCAACACCGTCGAGATCGAGGCCGACGCGCTGTCGATCCCCGAGCAGATCACCGTCAACGTCGAAGGTGCCGAGGCCGGCCTGTCGGTCCTGGCCGGCGCGCTCGAGCTGCCGGAGGGCGTCTCGCTCACCGGCGATCCCGAGGCACTCATCGTGGCCGTCAACGCCGCCCCGACCGCTGCCGACCTCGAGGATGAGGCCGAAGCCGCCGGCGCCGAGACCCCGGGCTCCGACGACGAGGCTGCCGCCGAGTCGGCCGAATAGTCACCACCTTTCACCAGATCAGTGAAACTGGTTGTCGGGCTGGGTAATCCAGGACCGAAGTACGAGAAGACGAGGCACAACATCGGCGCGATGGTCGTCGATGGCCTCGTCGCCTCGGCCGGCGAACGCTGGAAGGTACACAAGAAGTCCGGCGCCGACGCCGCAGCGATCACCATCTCCGGTGAGCAGGTGCTCGTCGCAAAACCCCGCACCTACATGAACGAGTCCGGTCGCCAGGTCGGCCAACTCGTCTCGTTCTATTCGCTCACCCCCGACGACGTCATCGTGCTGCACGACGAACTCGACATCGACTTCGGTCTGGTTCGCCTCAAACGCGGTGGCGGCGAGGGCGGCCACAACGGACTGCGATCGATCAGTCAGTCGATCGGCACCCGCGACTACCTGCGGGTACGTCTGGGCATCGGCCGTCCGCCCGGCCGACAGGATCCGGCCGACTTCGTGCTCAAGCCGTTCCCATCGGCCCAGCGCACCGACGTCGAACTACTGATCGGCAATGGCGTCGACGCCGTGGAACTGCTCGTCGGGCAGGGACTCGAAGCGGCGCAGAATCAGGTGCACGCCTGGTAGGTGCATGCACCGACAGCGCATTCGGCGCCCTGGGCAAACCGCCGATGTTACGGCCGGGGCTGCCCAGACGATTCACTTCACGGGATTACCCTTTGTTCAGACGACACCGGCTGATCACCGCCGGTTCATCGATAGATGAGTTCAACTACAGACGGTTCAACGACGAACAGGATGATGATGTCGGCAATTGCGACGCCCACCGGGCGCCAGAACGTGGCGATCGTGGGAATCGGCGCGGCACGACCGAAGCGCCTCGTGTCCAACGACGAGGTCTGCGAGGTGCTCGACTCCAGCGACGAGTGGATCTTTGAACGAAGCGGTATCCGCAATCGTCGCTGGATCAGCGGCGACGAGACGGCTCGGACGCTGGCAGCCAAGGCCGCCGAACGCGCGATCAACAACTCCGGCATTCCGCGAGAGCAGATCGGCGTGTTGATCCTGGCGACCAACAGCTGGACCACCAAGGTTCCGCAGGGCGCGCCCACCGTGGCCTACGACGTCGGCCTCAACGGCATCCCCGCCTACGACGTCGCCGCCGGATGCGGAGGCTTCGGCTATGGACTCGGCGTCGCCGCCGATACGGTCCGCGCAGGCTCGGCCGAGTACGTGCTGGTGGTGGGTGTGGAGACGTTGTCGATGGTGCTCGAACCCACCGACCGCAACACCGCCTTCATCTTCGGCGACGGCGCCGGCGCGGTGGTCGTCGGACCGAGCGAGGAGAACGGCATCTCGCCGACCGTGTGGGGCAGCGATGGCGAGAACGCCGACGCGATCGGCCAGAACATGGATATCCCCGCCTACATGGACCGGGCGCAGGAGTTTCAGCACAAGGACGCCGAGACCGATCCGGTCGGCCGGATGGTGATCACGATGCAGGGTTCGCGGGTGTTCCGGTGGGCGGCGATCGCATTGCCCAAGGCATTGCGGGCCGTGCTGGACACCTCGGGTGTGCAGGCCGAGGACATCGAGGTCTTCGTCCCGCATCAGGCCAACGCACGCATCAATGAACTGATGAAGAAGAACCTCGGCCTTGCCGACGACGTGCCGATGGCCAACGACATCGAGAACAGCGGCAACACCTCGGCCGCGTCGATTCCGCTGGCGATGGAGGAGATGCTGGCGACCGGCAAGGCCAAGGGCGGGCAAACCGCGCTGCTGCTCGGCTTCGGTGCCGGTCTGAGCTACGCGGGGGCCGTCGTTACTCTGCCCCCGGCTCCGCAAGAAACCAGCTTCGACGACCTGGGGTGACACTGTGACGCTGCCCCCGGCATAGGACCCGAGGGCAGGCTGACAGACGAAGGCATTTGGTGCGTCTCCCGCGACAAATGCATGCCTTTGAAACGCTCCTTCCTCGCGACGCGATATTCCCCTTGCATCGTCAGATCGCTACTTCCCAGTAGCCGGATCGTGTGAGATTCTATGACGACTCGCATAACGGAAGGACGTCGCATGACCGTGCTCGCGGAAACCACCGGCACCAACAACATCGGCATGCTCGGCATCGGTGCCTACCGGCCCGAACGCGTCGTGACCAACGACGAGATCTGCGAAAACATCGACTCCTCCGACGAGTGGATCTACACGCGTACGGGCATCAAGACCCGACGTTTCGCCCGTCGCGACGAGGACGTCACCCAGATGTCCGTGCAGGCCGGGCGCACCGCGATCGCGAACGCCCTGCTGTCGGGTTCCGACATCGACGCGGTGATCCTGGCGACCAACACGCATCTGCTCTTCACCCCGGCCGCGGCCACCAAGGTCGCCACCGAGCTGGGCGCCAACGGCGTCCCGGCCTTCGACGTCACGGTCGGTTGTGCCGGCTTCGGTTACGCGATGGCGTTGGCGTCGGACATGGTGCGCGGCGGTAGCGCAACTCACGTGTTGGTGATCGGCGCCGAGCAGTTGTCGGTATCGCTGGACATGACCGACCGCACCAACTGCTTCATCTTCGGCGACGGCGCGGGCGCGGTGGTCGTCGGACCGACCGAGGATCAGCAGCTGGGTCCGGTGATCTGGGGCAGCGACGGCTCGCAGTACAACGCGATCCGCCAGGACATCGACTGGGTGACCTTCCTCGACAGCGACCGCACGCAGCGGCCGTTCTTGCGCCTGGAGGGAACCGCGGTGTTCCGCTGGGCTGCGTTCGAGATGGGCAAGGCCGCGCAGCGCGCCCTCGACGCGGCGAAGATCGGCGCCGAGGACCTCGACGTCTTCGTTCCACATCAGGCGAACTCGCGCATCAACGAGTTGTTGGCCCGCAATCTGAAGCTGCGGCCAGGAACCGTCGTCGCCAACGACATCGAAAACACCGGCAACACCTCGGCGGCGTCGATCCCGCTCGCGATGGAAGATCTGCTCTCCACCGGCCAGGCCAAGCCCGGCGATACCGCCCTGCTGCTGGGTTACGGCGCCGGACTCAGTTATGCGGCGCAGGTCGTCAAGATGCCGCCGGTCCCCTTCGAGTAGCGACAGAAGTTCCTGTCAACAGTCCAGATATTCACGATCTGTCATGTCGTATTGCAGAGAATTCTGCCAATGTGATGTGAGTTGCACCACATTCCCGTACAAGGTGTTACACCTTTGTCGTCGTGATCGATGACGCCGAGTATTGCGGCTGAACAGCGCAGAGACCGCAGATGCACAGTCGCTGCCGACGCTGCCGGGGCGCGTGTGGAACCGCGCGTCCACATTGACGACTCAGGTGACGTGAATAGTCTGGATAACTATCGCGCCGGGGGGCGCGAGCGCAAGAAGCTCTACCGGTGATTCCGGCCATCGTCGACGGTGGCCACTCGGAGATCACCACGGCCAGTCTTTGGGGGGAGGGACGGTCCGCTATGACTTCGTCGGCTACCACTCGCGTATGGACCGATCGACGCCGTTACCTGTGGCTCTGCGGTTTGATCGTTCCGACCAGCCCATTTCTGGCCTATCTACTGGTGACCACGCTGGGACCGGGAATCTTCTGGGCGCTCGGCTTCCTTATCATGATCGCGGTGCTGCCCGCGATCGACCTGCTCCGCGGTATCGACACCGCAAGCCCGCCCGACGAGGTGTTCGCACAGCTCGACGCCGACCGATACTACCGCTGGTGCGTCTATCTCTATCTGCCGTTGCAATACGTCGGCCTGGTGCTGGCCTGCTGGTGCTGGACGCACGCGCCGATGGGCACCGCGGAACGGCTCGCGCTGACCGCCACCATCGGAGTCGTCGGCGGAGTCGGCATCAACGCGGC
Organism: Actinomycetes bacterium; assembly: GCA_023461275.1. GTDB lineage: Bacteria > Actinomycetota > Actinomycetes > Mycobacteriales > Mycobacteriaceae > Gordonia. The sequence goes on from JAEYMI010000007.1 coordinate 11,373, forward strand.
ACACGAACTCGGCCACAAGCGCACCAAACACGAACGAATCCTGGCGAAAATCGCACTCGCACAATCGTTCTACGGACACTTCTACGTCGAGCACAATCACGGCCACCACATCCGGGCCGCCACCCCGGAGGACCCGGCGAGTGCGCGCTTCGGCGAATCGTACTGGCATTTCCTGCCCCGATCGGTGGTCGGCGGCTTCAAGTCGGGCTGGCGGCATGAGCGCGGACGCCTGCAGCGTGCCGGGCTGCGCACCTTTACCTGGCGCAACAACATCCTCAACTCGTGGGCGATCACCGTGGTGCTGTGGGGCTCACTCGTCGCGATCTTCGGACCGTCGATCCTGCCGTGGCTGATCCTGCAGGCCGTCGGGGCGGTGATGATCCTCGAGTGCGCGAACTACATCGAGCACTACGGGCTACTGCGCGACAAGAGCCGCCGGGGTTCCTATCTGCGGGTCACCCCGCAGCACAGCTGGAACAGTGATCACGTGTGGAGCAATCTGTTCCTCTACCAGCTCCAACGGCACAGCGATCACCACGCCAATCCGGCCCGGCGCTACCAGACCCTGCGTTCGGCCCCCGACGCCCCGCAGCTACCGGCCGGCTATGCGGCCATGTGCCTGCTCGCGACGGTGCCACCGCTGTACCGGCGGGTCATCGACAAGCGGCTCATGGCCTACTACGACGGCGATCTCGACCGGGTGAATCTCGATCCGCGTCTGGCGCGCAAACGCGAACGCGAGATGGCCTCGGCGTCGCACGGCTGAGTCGGTACCCGACAGTGGCGACGCGCAAGATTTCGGACCTGCGGGCACCATTGCGTAGCCTCATCCTGTGAGTTCACCCGAGGTCATCGCACGCCAAGCCCGACGCCGTCGTACCTTCGCGATCATCTCCCACCCCGACGCGGGTAAGTCGACGATGACCGAGGCGCTGGCGCTGCACGCCCGGATGATCAGCGAGGCCGGTGCCATTCACGGCAAGGCGGGTCGCAAGTCGACCGTCTCGGACTGGATGGAGATGGAGAAGGCCCGCGGCATCTCGGTCAGCTCCACCGCGCTGCAGTTCAACTACACCGCAGGCGACACCCCCACCACGTCGGCCGACGACCCCGACGTTCCGCACGTGATCAACCTCGTCGACACCCCGGGCCACTCCGATTTCTCCGAGGACACCTACCGGGTGCTGACCGCGGTCGACGCCGCGGTGATGCTCATCGATGCCGCCAAGGGTCTGGAACCGCAGACCCTCAAGCTCTTCCAGGTCTGCCGTCACCGGGGCATCCCGGTGATCACGGTGATCAACAAGTGGGACCGCCCCGGCCGCACTCCGCTGGAGCTGATCGACGAGATCAGCGAGCGGATCGGGTTGATCCCCACCCCCATCTACTTCCCGGTCGGCATCGCCGGCGACTTCCGGGGGCTGCTCGACCGGCGCACCGGTGAGTACATCCGCTTCACCCGCACCGCCGGCGGCGCCAAGATCGCGCCAGAGGAGATCCTCGACGCCGAGGCCGCCGCGGAGCGTGAGGGCGACGAGTTCGCCACCGCCGTCGAAGAGAGCGAGTTGCTGTCGGAGATGGGCCAGGATCACGACGAGGAGATGTTCCTCGCCGGCCAGACCTCGCCGATGATCTTCGCCTCGGCGATGCTCAACTTCGGTGTGCGACAACTCCTCGAGGCGCTCGTGGAGATGGCACCGGCGCCGGCCGCCCGCCTTGACGTCGACGACAACCCCCGCCAACCCACCGACCCGTTCAGTGCGGTGGTTTTCAAGGTGCAGGCCGGCATGGATGCCAGCCACCGGGATCGTCTGGCCTACATGCGCATCGTGTCCGGCGAGTTCGAACGCGGCATGGTGGTCACCCATGCCCAGACCGGAAAACCGTTCGCCACCAAGTACGCCCAGGCCGTCTTCGGTCGAGACAGATCCACCGTCGACCGCGCCTTCCCCGGCGACGTCGTCGGCCTGGTCAATGCGACCGCACTCGCACCCGGTGACACACTGTTCGACGACCCGCGGGTGCAGTTCCCACCGATCCCTTCCTTTGCGCCGGAACACTTCTCGGCGTTGCGCGCCACCACCGCCGACAAGTACAAGCAGTTTCGCAAGGCGATGGACCAACTCGACAGCGAGGGCGTGGTCCAGGTGCTGCGCAACGATATTCGCGGCGATGCCTCACCGGTGCTCGCGGCTGTCGGCCCGATGCAGTTCGAGGTGGTGACCGCACGAATGAAGAGTGAGTTCAACGTCGACACCGTCATCGAGCCGCTCGGCTACTCACTGGCGCGGCGCACCGACGCCGAGAGCGCAGTCGAGCTCGGACGTCAGCGTGGCGTGGAGGTCTTCACCCGCAGCGACGGCGCACTCCTGGCCCTGTTCAGCGACAAGTGGCGCCTGCAATACGTGGAGAAGGAACATCCCGATCTGATGCTGGAACCGCTTGTGGCGACGGCAGATTGACGATGCGAGTTCGGACCAGGCGCTTTCGATTCGCAGCGATGGCGGTGCCGGTGGCCGCAGTGCTCCTCGCCGGGTGCGGCACCGAGCAATCGGCACCGGTCGTGTCGTCGACGTCGGCGACCCCCACCGAGCCGGTGCGGCTCGATCCGGCGACGTGTGACGTCGTGCCGCCCAGCGGGGCGATCGATCGAGGTGCCCACGATCTGGCCTTCCGGACCGGTGAGATCCGGATAGCCGTGACGCCGATGCCGGTCACGCCCCCATCGACACCGGCGGGTGCGTCGGCGTCGGTGAAGGCCGTTGCCGACAAACAGTGTTTCGGCTTCACCCGGTGGGGCAACTCCGACCCGAACGTCCCCCCGGACTCGCTGCTGTTCGTGTTCAAGGGACCAGGTATCGACGGCGCCCAGATCGAGTTCCCCGTCGGTGAACTCACCGGTGGTGTGCTGCCGCCGATCGGCGACGTGCGTCCGACCGTCGGCCCGCTGACCTCCCCGATCAACGTGCAGATCGGCGCCTCAGTGGGCGGTGCGTTCTACCAGGGCACCGATTGCGCCCTCAAGGTGACCGCGATGTCATCGCGCGGCGCGGCCGGATCGTTCGCATGTTCGTCGGCGACGCGCGCCAACGCGAACCCGTTCGATCCATCCGACGACACGCCCTTCGACGCCGAGGAGACATCTTCGGCCACAACGGCTCCGGCTCCGGCTCCCGCTCCGGGCTCAGCGCCGGCTCCGGCGTCGCCGAGCGCGCAGGCCGGTCAGATCACCACGGTCCGGCTGACCGGTTGGTTCGACGTACAGCCCTGACCCGCCCGGACACCAGGGCCCGGTTCAGTCGCCGACGATCTCGGCAACCAGCTGTGGGTCGACGTCGTCGATGATGGCGGGGACGAATGCGGGGTTGCGGTCCTTGTCGACGAGCACCGCGCGCACGCCCTCGGCGAAGTCGTGGGTGAGCGTAATCCGTTCGGCCGCACGCAGTTCGCGCTCAAGGCACTCGTCGAGCGCCGACTGTGCGCCGGCCGAGATCATCGCCGCCGTCACCAACAGGCTCGTCGGTGATGCGGCGTCGAGCAGCGAGAGCATCTCCTGCGCCCAGTCGTCGCCGACCGCACCCTTGAGACCTCCGACGATGCCCGCGACACTGTCGTCGTCGAAGTACTGCGCGACCGCCGCGAGCGGCAGATCGGTGGCGGCGGAACGGTTCTCCGGCTCATCGAGCCCGACGACAAGAGCGTCGACCAACGGTATGCCCGCCCGAATCCGTTCCACCACACCGTCGATGTGGACGGCTTCGATATGGTGGGTGGCCAGTCCGATGTCCACCGCTGACCCACCCTTGATCCGAGACCCGGTGAGCCCCAACCACATTCCCACCCCGGCCGGTAGTCGCGGCAGGAAGTAGGTTGATCCGATGTCGGGGAAGAACCCGATGGCGGTCTCCGGCATGGCGATCAACGCACGTTCGGTGACGATCCGCACCTCGCCGTGCACACTGATACCCAGTCCGCCGCCCATCGCCGGACCGTCGATGACGCTGACGTAGGCCTTGGGATATTCCGCGATGAGCTGGTCGAGCCGATACTCACTGGCGAAGTATCGGGTGATCGAGGCGGTGTCGCCGTCGAGGGCGAACTCGCGGATGGCCCTGATGTCACCGCCGGCGCAGAAGGCGCGCTCGCTGGCCGAGGTGAGCAGGACCGTCTCGATCGCGTCGTCGTCACCCCATTCCGACAACACGCGGTACAGATCGTCGATCATCGTCTGGTCGAGCGCGTTGAGCGCTTTGGGCCGGTCGAGGATGACCTCGCCGACCCCGTTGGCGACGTTCGTGCGGATGTAGGACATGGGTGTCACGGTATCGCGTGCCCCAGGGCAGCTCTGGTGGCGTCCCGAACTGGCGCCGGTACCGAATCGGCGAACCGGATCTGCAGCACGCAATCGGTCGCCGGCGGCAGTGCGTCGACCGGGCGCAGACCTTCGGGTGTGCGCCCGATGACCGGCAGCAACACGACGCCGAGGCCGGCTCGCGTGGCGGCCCCCACCCCGGTGAGGTCGGCCGATTCCACGACCACCCGGAAGTCGCGCTTGGCGACGGTGAGCGTCTCGATCGCCACCGACCGCGTTGAGCACGGTTCGTCGAAAACCACCAGTGGCAGCGGGGCGTCGTCGGGGATGACGAAGTCCGTTGCAGCGAACCACTTCATGGCGAAGATCGGACCTTCGATGGTGGTGGTCGGGCGCAGCGGCTCGTGATAGATCGCGACGTCGACGTCACCGTTGTCCATTGCGGCCATCACCCGCTTGCTGCGTTCGAGCCGAAAGTTCACCTCGGTCTCCGGGCATTGCTCGCGCAGAATGGGCGCCAGCATCGGCAGGGCCCAGTCCGCGCCGTACTCGGTGGTGGCGACGGTCAGCGTCGGATGTGTGGCCCGGACGCCCAGAACTCGGAGGGCCTCGTCGTGGGCGGCGAGAATGGTGCGCGCCTGAGCCAGCAGCACCTGGCCGTCGGCGCTGAAGCGGGCGCTGCGGCCGTCGCGTTCGACAAGCGTGCAACCGGTGGCCGACTCCAGGCGTCGAATGTGCTGGCTGACCGCCGATTGGGTGAGGTGCAGAGCAGCCGCGGCACGGTGGAACCCGCCGCAGGTGGCGACGGCGACCAGGCTTCGGAGCGGAACTATATCGAGAACGGCAGTACTCACAATGGGCAGCCTAGTCGATCACGAACACTAATCGATCATGATTACTGATCATTGTTGGACGAACCGTGGGTCTGCGCGCGAGGCTCGAATCATGAAACCTCCACTGGGTCTCTCGACGGCGCTCGTACTGCTGTGGGCATTCGGTTATCCGCTCGGCGCCCTCGGCGTGAGTGCGATGTCGCCGATGCTGTTGATCACGCTGCGATTCGCGGGGTCCGGGTTGGCGATGCTCGCGCTCGCCATCGTCACCGGACGCCGATTTCCGCGCGGACGAATGCTGGGGCATGTGATGGTTCTGGGGATACTCACCCAGGCTGCCCAATTCGGCTGCGCCTATCTGGCTTTGAGCCTCGGAACGCCGGCGGTGATCGTGGCGCTCGTCATCGCGCTGAACCCGTTGGCGACGACGCTGCTGGCGTGGCCGATCCTCGGAACCCGAGTCACCCGCACCGGGCTGAGCGCAGTTCTGGTCGGAACTGCCGCGGTGGTGGTCACCTGCCTTCCCCGGATCGTTGCGCATCCGGGCTCGATGAGCATCGCGGTGGGCCTGGTGTTGCTCGCGCTACTCGGCGTCGCCCTGGGCGGGATATACCAGCAGAAGTTCTGCACCGGAGTCGATCTCGTCGCCAGTAATGCAACCCAGTTGCTTGTCGCGACCGTGCCGGTGGGAATCATCACCCTGCTCACGCCCCAGACGATCACCGATCCGGTCCGCGCCGCCTGGGTGCTGCCGACGATGATCGTGGCGTCGTCGATGGTGGCCACCACCCTGCTCCTGCGGCTGGTGAACATCGCCGGTGCCGCGGTGACGTCGATGTTGTTCACCATCATCCCGTCGGTGGCCGCGCTGATGTCGTGGGCGATGCTCGGTCAGCGCCCGGACGCCGGCATCGTGATCGGGCTGGTGCTCGGCGGGGTGGCGTTACTCATCTCGGGTCGCGGCTCATCTCGGGGCAGCGCGAAAACCGCGAAGACTCCACTCGAGTTCGACGCCTCGGTGAACAACCGGTGACCAGCGACGTCGCGTCTCGATCAGTCCGGTCGGGGTGTGCATACTGACTTCCGATGAGCAGCCACCCGTTGAGCAGCGACCCCCACGACCACCCCGCGCCGGACCGCACGCCCGTCGTCCTGGTGCACGGATTGCGGGTCAGCGGCGCCACGATGCGCCGCGTCGCGGCCGCACTCCCCGACCGCGCGGTGGTGACGCCGGATATGCCCGGGCACGGCACCCGGTCGGCCGAGCGCTTCACCATGGACGGCGCCGTGTCGGCGGTGGTCGACGCGATCGACGGACTGGGCGGTCGGGCGGTGGTGGCCGGTATGTCGATGGGTGGGTATGTGGCGATGGCGACCGCCGCGGCGCACCCCGACCGAGTGCAGTCGGTGGTGGCGCTGTGCTCCACCACCCAGCCGAGCCCACTGTTCGCCGCGCCGTTCCGGGCCTTCGGCCTGGCCACCAGCATCCTGCCCGCTCAAGCCGCCCACATCAGCCGGGCGCTGACCCGCCTGGTGGTGGGTCGGCAGGTATCGGAAGACATGGAGGCGGGCGGGCTGTCGCTGCATTCGATCCGCGACGTGGTGTCCGAGGTGGCCCGCTTCGACGCCCTCGGCGCGGTCAGCACCTATCGGGGTCCGGCGCTGTTCGTCAACGGCGCCTGGGATCAGTTCCGGCTACACGAAAAGCATTTCGCCGCAGCAGCTCCCGACGGTCGGCTGATCGTCGTGCCGCGCGCCATGCACCTGTTCCCGTTGATCCAGCCCGAACTCACCGCATCGATTATCGACGAATTTGCCGGTTAGCGCGGCGGGTGCCCGGCCTCGCGTCGACGGCGCCCTGGCTCGCGTTGACAGCGCCCTCCGTCCCATCGACGGCGCCCTCCGCCGCATCGACGGCGCCCTGGCTCGCGTTAACGGCGCCCTGCCTCACGTCGACGGCGCCCTGGCTCGCGTTGACGGCGCCTTGTCTCGCGTTGACAGCGCCGAGTCTCAGTTTGGTTGTGGCAGTTGCCCGTTGACTGGGCGCGGCCGCCGGAACAGAAACCCCGCTTCTCGCGAGAAACACTGCGCGTGCGTAGTGTTTCTAGCGAGATCGGGTGTTTCTGTTCCGGCGGATTTCGTTGCGCCGCTTACCAACTGCCGGTCGCACCCCGTCGCTGGTCGAGTAGCCCGAGGCGCCAGCCGAGGACGTATCGAGACCCGTCGAGCCACACCGTTTCCCAAGGTCGACGACGGTCGACCGGTTTTGTCACACCCCCTTGCTAGTCTGTCGGTAGTGCAAACTCGATGATGCCTACTTTCAGTGTTGACGCGTGAATGATGATGCGGCCCAACCCAACACACACCCTTCTGTGGGGTGGTTCACTGAAAGTGGTGTCAGGTGTTCACCTTCTCCGACCCGGCCATCGACGACACAGTCGTGTCGTCGATACCGCGTGACGAGGTGGCCACCACCGCCGCAACCATGCTGCGCGAATCCCGCGCCCGCGAAGCCCGCACCGTCCTGCTCGCAACCCGCCTGGCGTTGGACACCTACGACGACGTCATCAACGGCGTGTACGGGGTCACATCCAGCCATTCGCACACCAAAGCCGACAAGGTCGCCACCGGAGAAGTGTCCCTACAACTCGGTGTCTCACGCACCAAAGCTGGGGAGTGGATCAAACTCGGCGAATCGCTGGCCGCGTATCCGAAAGTCCGCCAGGCATACCTGGCCGGGGACTACTCCACCAGCCGGGTACGCGACATCGTGCGCGCCCTCGACGTCGCAC
>JAEYMI010000008.1 GCA_023461275.1 Actinomycetes bacterium
GGGTTACCATCAGCAGATTGTTGATCTTTTGCTTCATGCTTTCTTGTCCTTTTTGCCGCTTTTCTTCTTTGGCTCATCGAAATAGCTACTGTCGCAGGCCATGGCGATTCTCGCTTCACGTGCCATCATCGGTGAGGCCATCTCACAGTATGCGGCGTTCGCCTCGAAATATCTTTCACGGCTTCTTCGTTCCTTCTCAAACATTGCCTTGGTACCTTCATCATCCTGGACGAAGTTCATGGCATTGGTGATGTTGATGGTCATGGCCACGCTGACGGCATCTTGATTTGCTCCGATGTAGGTGAACATCCAGCCTTTCTTTTTCAATTCGTCAATAATCGTGGCAATGGCCTTGCCGCTATATTCCTCGCTGCTGTTCTCCTCGCCGTCGGTAATAATGGTCACCAACACGCTGTCATCGTCAGTCACTGCTTTCCTGATGCTGTTGATGCCGAAACCGATGGCGTCGTACAGGGGAGTGCAGGCTCCGGGGTTATACTCGTCAGGCCGGAGGTCGTTGACTTCCTTGATGGAGACCTTGTCTCTCAGAAGCCGGATGCTCCCGGATTCGAAAGGAACGATGCTTACCAGTTGTTCCTGCTCGGGGAACTTGTCCTGCGCTCTGCGTATTGTCTGCAACGTCTCGTTTAGGCCGTTCAAAGCCTGACGCTCGATACAGCTCATGCTACCACTCTCGTCCAGAATAATCAGGTTGAATACTTTTGTTTTCATACGAATCATGTTTTACGTTTAACTTGTTTCGATAACAGGTAGCTCAAAAACTGAGGTTGTTACAGCAATGGTCGGAATTTTTTTGTTCGGTCACGAAAAGCTCCTTCCCCGGCTGTCTCATCCATTATGCGTCTGCGTAAAAATAACACCGTAATATAAAGAGTAGAATCCGATATTGCAAATAATTGAAGGTTCTTCGTCTGGAACTTTCTCGATTTTGTCAAGAAGAGCATATCCACTATTTCTGAAGACTGCTCGATAGTAATAATTTGTATTCTGCTATTGCACCGTGCAATAGTTTTACGCAAAATAAAACCGCCCACATTTCTGTGAGTGGTATCGTGAAATTGACTTCGGTTAAAACTCCAATTGGAAACCATTACTCTTGAGTCTATCGTAGTTGTCCTTGTCGAAGCGATATTTCAGCGGTGTTCGGGTTCCTTTGCTGGCATGCTCAATAATCAATGTGGCATTCCTTATCTGAGTTATCTTCATACTGGTCTGAGACTTTTTCAGATTGCTACTTACTGCATTTTGGGCAGATGCCTTTTATCATATAATTTATGGCATGAGGTGAAAATCCCTCAGGTATGTTTACCAAAGGCACACTCACGTTCTCGAAGCAATACGTTTCCTTGCATCTCTCGCAATAGAAGTGAACGTGCTGGTCGGCTATGGTATGATGTGTGCCGCTATGACACAGTTCATACTTTAGCGAGCGGCTTCCGTCCTCAATCACATGAATGATGTCTTTTTCTGAAAAAAGTTCAAGAACTCTGAATATGCTTGCCTTGTCCATCGAAAAGCCCAGCGATATTTCCAAGTCAGCAAGACTGACAGGATGCGAGGCTTTTATCAGCTCTCTCATCACAAGGATGCGGTTGGAGGTCGGTTTAACCTCCTTTCGGGTCAAAATATCTTCTACATCATTGTCACTCATACTCTTATTTTTGTGCAAAGTTACGAAATGTATTTTGCAAACGGTTTGCAAAAACAACATTGTAAATTTGCAGGTTGAAACAAGTGGGCAAACTATTTGTTAGATACTAAAAGAACAATTACGAAAAATCCGAAATATCTTCGCAATCAGGCTTCGGTGAGAATGATGTCGCTTGCCGAAGAACTTGTTGCGGCCACATTCTGAGCAAACGCCATTATACAATACAGCAAATGTCCGATTTCTTTAACCGAATCGGACATTTGAATTGTACGAAGTCTGAGGTGTCAGAGATTTATCCCAGAGAGAAACCGAGTTCCTCTATTACCTCACGAATTGCAGCAGGGTCTGCATTGCCTTGTATTTTGGTCTCTCCTGAAGCAAGATCCACTGTTACGGATACTACACCGGGGAGTTTTGATAGATTTTTTTCGACCATAGCCTTACAATGGCCGCATGTCATACCTTTAACGATAATTACAGTCTGTTCTTTTTCCATTTTATCTGATTTATTTGGAGTGTATCTTTTGATTAAAGCATTTATGAACAATATTATGAGCAATACCGAGCATATTCCCGGGAACAGTCCTACATTCAAATGACAATGCGATTCACCCGCAATCAATGGCATTGTGAACCAGTTGCGTGGCATGAAATAGTCTATGCACATACCTATAGCAATTGATCCGATTATAATAGTACCGAGATAGATGGCTGCCGCTCTTTTCCCAAGAGATTTTCCCACGATTATGATTGAGGCGAAATTTGCAGCCGGACCTGCCATGAGAAGAACAAAAGCAGCTCCGGGGCTGAGTCCTTTGAGCATAAGCGAGAGGGCAATCGGTATGGAGCCGGTGGAGCATACATACATCGGGACTGCCACAATCACAACTGCAATCATTGACAACAATGGATACCCTGCAAAAAATGTGAAAAACCCGTCGGGTATGAATACCGTTATAGCGGCAGCGATGACAAGACCTATTATCAGCCACTTGCCTATGTTTTGAATCATATCCACGAATCCATAACGCAGGGCAGCGCGGATTTTACTGCCGAAACTGCCCGAAGCGGGTGCGTCTATTGTATCCACTTCCATATTGGAATCTATGACACATGTCTTGTCTTTTCTGTTTACCAACATTCCACCGATGAACGCAGTGACAAGTGCAGCAACGGGTCTGATAATGGCAAACGCCGGACCTAATAGAGAGTAGGTTGCGGCAATAGAGTCAATACCGGTTTGCGGAGTGGCAATAAGGAACGATGTCGCGGCACCGCGTGATGCACCATTGCGGCGCAAAGATACCGCTGTAGGTAGGACACCACAGGAACATAACGGTAACGGTACTCCTATCAAAGCCGCTTTAAGCACCGACCATACGCCTGGACGCGAAAGATGGTTACGGTAAAACTTTCCCGGCACAAAAGCATAAAGCACTCCTGCTACAAGAAATCCGAAAAGCAGATATGGTGCCATCTCTGCCAACATGTTAATTAAAGAATATACGAATTTCATATAGATTGTTTATTACGTGATAATGTAAGATATAAAACAATTATTGTGAATGTCAGAGCCTCGGATACTGTCGGAGCAAGGCATACCACCCTGTAATCACAATAATCTTATATCCTTCTTTATTGTTTCTCATTTACTTTATTTTTTGGTGCAAATTTAAGCAATTAAAGGTGCAACCTGTTTGCAAAGTTGCATATTTGAACTTTGCAAACAGGTTGCATCAAGAACCTTGCAACTTTGCAGCATAAAATCAAACAAATTAAAAATAGAAAAGACCATGAGCAAGACTTTTAAGATTGAGGTGGATTGCGCCAACTGCGCCAACCTCGTGGAAGATGCAGCAAAGAAAGTAACCGGAGTTAAAGAACTTTCAATATCCTTCATGGCTCAGAAAATGAAGGTCTCCTTTGATGAGGGGGCAGATCAGGAGTCGGTAATGGCTGAAGTCCTGAAGGTTGCCCAAAAGGTGGAACCCGACTTCGAGATACTCTAATCTGATGTAGAATCCAGTGACAGTCTAGCCTATTAGTTCAGGCTGTCACTTTGTAATTAAGCCATAAAGATATGAACAGGAAACAATGCAATATGCTGACACGGATTATCATAGCACTGGTGATGACCGTCGGCTTGTTATTCATCGATGTTACGGGGTGGCTGAAATTTGCCCTGTACCTTGCCGTTTATCTTATAATCGGCTACGATATATTGAAAAAGGCATGGCTCGGAATAATCCACGGCAGGGTGTTCGATGAGAATTTCCTTATGGCTGTGGCTACGATCGGAGCTTTTTCGCTTGCCCTGTATGAGAAGAGCGGTGACTATCTTGAAGCGATAGCCGTGATGCTCTTCTATCAGATAGGCGAGTTCTTCCAGAGCTATGCGGTGGGAAAAAGCCGCCGCAATATAGCCGCTCTGATGGACATCCGTCCCGATTATGCCAACATTGAGGAAGATGGTAAAATTGTCAAGGTCGATCCTGACGATGTGGAGGTCGGTCAGACAATCATTGTGCGGCCGGGAGAACGTGTGCCTATCGACGGCGTGATTGTTTCGGGCGATTCCTCGCTCAACACCTCGGCATTGACAGGCGAATCGCTTCCGCGCGAAGTTTGCAAAGGCGACGAGGTGATCAGCGGAAGCATCAATCTGTCAGGACTGCTGAAAATCCGGACAACAAAAGAGTTCGGCGACTCAACGGTGTCAAAGATTCTGGAGTTGGTGGAGGATTCGGCTTCGAGAAAGTCAAAATCGGAGAATTTTATTGCGAAGTTTGCAAGAATTTACACTCCGGCAGTATGTTATGGCGCTCTGGCTCTCGCCCTGCTGCCACCGCTTTTACTTATTCTTTTTAATGGTTCTCCGTTGAGCTTCGCCACGTTTGAGACTTGGGTTTACCGTGCACTCGTATTCCTTGTGATCAGTTGTCCGTGTGCGCTGGTAGTCAGCATACCATTGTCGTTCTTCGCAGGAATAGGAGGCGCGAGTCGCGAGGGTGTGCTTGTCAAGGGAGCCAACATATTGGAAACATTGTCGAAGGTCAAGACCGTTGTGTTTGACAAGACCGGTACGCTTACGCAGGGCGTGTTTGAGGTAAATGCCTGCCATGACCATAACGACAATGACATCGAGGGGCAGAAAGCCCATATGCTGGAATATGCCGCCATTGCGGAATCGTCATCTTCCCATCCTATTGCCAAATCATTGCAACGGGCTTACGGACATACCATTGACCGCAACCGAATGACGGAAGTCAAGGAGATAAGCGGTCAGGGGATAATCGCGACTATTGACGGCAAACAGATAGCTGCCGGCAATGAGAAACTTATGACGGAGTTAGGTCTAAAGCCATGTCATTGCAAGACAGCCGGAACCATAGTTCACATAGCTATTGACAGCATCTATGCCGGGCATATTGTCTTAGGCGATGTCGTGAAGCCTACGTCGAAGGAAGCGATTGCCGACCTCCGTAAGTCCGGAGTCAATCAGACCGTGATGCTCACAGGCGATGCCAAACCTGTGGCGGAGCAGATTGCATCCAGCCTTGGCATCGACAAGGTTTATAGTGAACTTCTTCCGGCCGACAAGGTAACGCAGCTTGAGCTGATACTCAAATCCTCAAAAGAGAATGATAAAGTAGCATTTGTCGGCGACGGCATCAACGATGCGCCGGTACTCTCGCGTGCCGACCTCGGCATTGCTATGGGCGCGATGGGAAGCGATGCGGCGATAGAGGCTGCCGATGTGGTGCTCATGGACGATGATCCGATGAAAATCGGCAAGGCAATACGCATCTCGCGCAAATGCTTGAAAATCGTCTGGGAAAACATTATAATGGCATTGGGCATAAAAGGCGTGTGCCTGATACTCGGCATCTTCGGCATAGTGAACATGTGGCTCGCCATTTTCGCCGATGTAGGTGTGATGATTATCGCAGTTCTGAACGCAATCCGAGCCATGTACGTAAGGAAAATATAGTTACGACAAATAAATAATGTCGTCTATCTTGATTTATAAAACATCAAAATAGACGACATACTTCTATTTGTATCTTTATTCCTTTTGGACGGTTTTCATTTTTTAACTGAAAACCCGGACGTCCGATGATGACATCAAACTATCCCGATCCTTCTTTCAGCGGAGACTTCCTCCCGGTGGAGCGTGTGTGTCACGCGCGGTACACAATAAAGTTGCTGATTCCATGGAAAAGTGTAGATTTTAAGCCTTAATTTTGATGAAAAGTGTATAATAGGAGTCTGATTCGTTGGAAAAAGTGTGACGAGTTCGATTTATTCGCTTGAAAAAGTGTAGAAGCACTTAAATACCATATCTTCTATTCTTGAAATTTTTACCTATAACACATTATTAAATAGGTAAAAAGTAGTATATTTGCATATTATATGATATATTGAATATGGCAAAAAATACAATGGGTACCAAGTTGCCAAGAAAACTGGAGCAGAAGATGCAGGTTGTGGGAGAGCAGATCAAACTAGCAAGACTGCGCAGGAATCTCAGCATGGCTCAGGTTGCCGAACGCGCAACCTGCTCGCCGCTTACGGTTGGCCGGATAGAAAAGGGAGCACCTACAGTAGCTATCGGCATTTATCTCAGAGTTCTCTATGCGCTTCAGCTGGATGATGATATACTTCTGCTTGCCAAAGAAGACGCAATGGGAAAGGCTTTACAGGATTTAAGTTTGAAAAAGCGAGAAAGAGCATCTAAAAAAGAATAAGTCATGAAACGACTATATGTGTTTGCTGATTTTGATTGGCTAAAAGCACCAAGGCTGGTTGGAGAGTTGAGCTATGAATCACTTCGTGGCTCAGACAGTTATGGATTCTGTTATAGTGATGACTGGCTAAGGGACTATGGTAATTTGTTTCTTAGTGATGACTTGAATAACTATCCAGGGCCGCAATATACAGCTACAGGCAAGGATATTTTCGGATGTTTTTCTGATGCCCTCCCAGACCGATGGGGACGCACATTGATAAATCGCAGGGAACAGATTCTGGCGAAAGAGGAGAAGCGTCCTGTCCGCCGTCTTTCA
>JAEYMI010000009.1 GCA_023461275.1 Actinomycetes bacterium
TCCCACGGCAAGACCCCATGTTGCGAAAGGAAAACCGCCCGTGAGCGGGCCACCATTGACGTAGTGGTCACGGTCCGCGTAGCTGGGCGCATTTCCCACGGCAAGACCCCATGTTGCGAAAGGAAAACCGCCCGTGAGCGGGCCACCATTGACGTAGTGGTCACGGTCCCGCGTTGCTGGGTGCATTTCCCACGGCAAGACCCCATGTTGCGAAAGGAAAACCGCCCGTGAGCGGGCCACCATTGACGTAGTGTCAATGGCTTCACGCTCCCGGGCGGATTCCGACGCCGGTCGCTAGACCGGGCTACAGGAAGGAGTCCTTTCCGCTCAGTCCGTAGCGGGGGTGATCGCCGATGACGATGGATTCGAAGATCCCGTAGCCGCTGGCGTCGCCCTCCTGGTTGCGGATCACGCAGTCGCGCAACTGATGTGCCTCCAGCAGGGTGTCGCGGTCGGTCATGTCGGCGTACCGCTCACCGTCGACGAAGTCCACGCCGTTGTAGGCGCCGTGCCTTCCGCCCTTGAAGCCGAAGTAGAGGGCGGTGCCGAGATGGAACCCGGTGTCGGACACCGGCGCGATCTCGACGGTACGTTGCTTGCCCCAACCGGCGTCGAAGGTCATGGTGCCGCCGAGGATTCGTCGGGTGGCCGGGTCGTACTTGAGGTCGTCGGTGACACCGTGCAGCGGCTCCTGCCGGCCGTCGGCGTGATTGACGTAACCGGAGAAGTAGTGCACCTCACCGTCGACCCACTGCAGGTAATGGTGGATCTCGTACGGATCACTGCCGTCGGCCGGCTGGAAGAACATCGGACTCCACGTCAGGATGAAGTTCTCGTTCATCCGGTTGGGCGCCTTGATATCCGGAGCCGGCTCACCGACGTCCATCCGGACACCCCACGAACGGTCGCGGTAGCCGAGCCAGGTGTCGTCGGTGATCTCGATTCGCTCGTCGTCGATCTTCAACCATCCGGAGACGGTGCAGATCTGATGGAAACGACGAAGATCGGACGCGATGCGGAAGCCGTCGCTACCCCGCTGTGCGTCCTTGCGTTCGAGGAAGGGCACCATGATCGGCGTGATGGTGACGTCGAAGCTGATCGGCTGAACATCGTTCTCGCGCAACACCGCCCGAATCTTGCGCATCGGTTCGATGATCTCGTATTCGAGCGGGCCGACGCCGGTGCGCTGCGGATCGAGGTCGAGTTCGGAACTGGCCCGGACGGTGATCTGCTCGACGCCGCGGGAGACGCCGGCGAAGCCGTCGATCACGTTGCGGTTGTGGTACTTCCCGAGTCCGAAATCGATCTGGACCGAGCCGTCCTTGGCGAACAGTGACAGCCACACCTTCTCGGTCCAGGAGACGTCGGATTGCGAGACAGTGGCGAAGGTTTCGGGTGTCTGATGGATGAGGTAGTCGTCGGCCGGGGTGACCAATTGCATGGGGTGGCGCATGGTGAATTTCCTTTTCTGGGTTGGTCGATGTGGTCAGTTGTCAATCGGGCGAAGGCCAGTGAAGGCGCTGGGCCTCTCGTGACCGACAAGTGCGCCACCGAAGATCACGGCGGCCTGGTCGTCGTTGCCGAGCGGATCGGGGAGTAGCGCACGAGTGCGGTCGGAGATAGCCCACTCGATGCGGTCCTCGGCTCCGGCCAGACGCGCGAAGGGCCGCAGTCCGAAGGAATACATCTCGGCGGCAGCGAGAATGCGGTCCTCGCGATCCATCGCGCTGAAGGCTTGATACAGCTTGAGGTGTTCTGCTCCTACTGCTGCGGCCAGATCGGCCCAACGATCCGGGGCGAGCACTTCATCGGTCCCATCCGCGTGGTGGCCGATCACGACCGCCTCGGTGACCGTCGCAAGAAACTGGTCGGGCTCGGTGAAAGTTGTTCCCCAGTCGTTGATCTCGAAGTCGGTGAACACATCTGTCGGGAAGGTCAGCACCAAGGTGACGCCGGACAACCCCGGGTCGCTGTCGTGGGCCCAGCGGTAGCCGAAGGCTCCCGCATCGAGACTCAGAAAGTCGCGCACCAGTGTTGCGGTGTGCTCACCGTCAGGGTAGGGGCCGTTGTCGCAGATACCCACTCGGGAATCGGTGAAGTACATGAAGCAGTAGCCCGAAAGCGCCGCGTTCAGTGTCTGCAGTTCCTTGCGTGTTGCGGACTCGAGAGGAGCGAGTGAGCCACGCAGATCTCTGACTGTCCCATCGTCGAGGTAGCGATTGGTGAACCCGGCGTCCTTGTAGTCGAGAGTCCCGTCACCACGGTGCGCAAGGGTGAGACGCCGCCAGAAGTCGACGACGGTTCGCACATCCTCGAGGTCATCGGATGGGTCGAGAGCACCCATTCCGATCAGCAGTTCGCGACCGCACAGGTAGTGGTAGCCGACCATCCAGATCCACAGGGGGCTCACCAGGCCGGGCTGCTCTCGCAGGCGTCGCCCTATCTCCTCGGCAGGCATCGCGGCGTCAATGATCCGAACCCGTTCGGGATAGGTGTGATAGTCCTCGATCACCGACATCGAGATGTACGGCATCATCGGGAAGATCTCCGACGTGAATCCGGAGCGGCGGGTCATCTCGGGCTTGAATGCTCGCCCCATGTGCAGGATCAGATCGTTGAGCTCGTTGTCGGACAACGACTCCGAGCACAACTGGCGCACTGTGTCGGCGGTGACCGACGCGGGGAATGGCTTGCACCCGATCTCGTCTCCCACCGTCCGCACATAGTTCCACCAATCAGCGCGCGCATCACCGGTGGTGTCGTGGGTGTACGGGCGACCCGCCGGGTCGGCGGCGTCGCCTGGTGCGACCGTCTCTGCTACCTGTTCGGCGACGGTCTGTACTGATTCCGCGACATCCGACTCCAGTACGGGTTCCAGAAAGCCCTCGCCGGCAGGGGAACTGGTGAGGCGGATCCGGTCGCCATCTGTTGGTTGCCATCCCTGCAGATCGACCGCGAGCAGGCAGGGCACGCCGTACTCCCGTGACACGATGGCCAGATGCGAACGGGTGGTGCCCGACGTGCAGACGATCCCGCCCAGTCGGCCGAGGATGGGTGACAGGAAGGTGGTGCCGCCTGATTCGACGACTGCGATGACCTCGCTGAGGTCATCCTCGAACACGGCGATGACATCACTGGGATCTCGGAAGTTGTGGACGCGACCGTTCGCGGAACCGAATGCGTGCGAGCTGATTCCGAGGTAGCGGGTGACTGAGTGCGTGGTCATCAGGCACCCCCGCCGATGGGCCGGAAGCAGCTGTCGCGTTCGGCCGGCACGAAGATGCCGCCGATCAACGCCAGTGCGGTATCCGAATCGCTGAATCGTGTGTAGGAGTCGACGATGGACGGGCTGATGGCCCAATCGATTTCGTCGTAGCAGCCGGCAACTCTGGCCCACGCCTTGAGCTTCCAGCTGTACATCTCGGTGGCGTAGAGGTTGCGCTCCTCGGGATCGGTGTCGGCCAGCCGGGCGTACAGGGCGCGGTGCGCCTTGCGGATGTGCGCGGTCAGGTCAGCGACCTCATCTTGCCCGAGAGCTCGCAGGTTGCCGTCGCGTACCGCGAAGACACGTGCGGCAACGACGTCGGAGAGGTAGTCGCTGGGAGTGAACCAGGCTGTGCCCCAGACATTGTTGTCCATCCGCACCGTGTTCGGCAGGCGGTAGGCGATGACGAAGTTGTGCTCGGGCAGGGTGTCACGGATGCCGTCGAGCCACTCGAAGTCGCCGACGCCGTCGCAGCACAGTTCGCGAAGCGCGAGGAAAGTTCCGTCGCCGAGATCGTAGGGTCCGGTGTCGCAGACTGCGGTCCGGGCGTCGCAGTTCTCCAGGAACGCGTACGCGGTGAGCCGGGCAGCGAACTTCCGCAGCGTTGCGGTTGTGGTCGGATTGTTCGGTTCCAGTTGCGCCACAATCGAAGACAAGAGCTCGTCGTCGACGACGTGTGAGCTGTCGGTGGGATCGGCATCCATGTTGTACAGCACGTTGTCGGTGCGCATCGCGATGGTGGCGCGCCGCCAGAACCGCAGGACCTCGAGCTGGTCGTCGAGTCCCTGGCTCAGGCCGTTCTCGCCGAGGTCCACATACAGCTCGCGGCCGGTCAGGTAGTGCAGTGGCATCGCTGCGAGGTTGATGAAGCTGCGCTTGGAGCCGATCGGAAGTCCCTTGCGCACCAACTCTTCCGGTGTTCCGTACTGCGAGATGGTGCGGATGCGCTCGGGCACGCGAAGGTAGTCCTCCATCATCGACATGATGATGTAGGTGTTCATACCGAACAGTTCGGACTCGAAGACGGTGCGCCTGGCCAATTCCGACTTGTAGGCGCGTCCACCCTCCAGGACGAGCTCGTTCCATTCCTCAAGTGTCGGTTCGTAATCCGGATCGGTCAGCAGACGGGTGTGCTGGGAGACGGCGCCGGCGGTCATGCGGTCACCGCCGGGGTGCTGACGATGTCGATGGTGGCCACTTCGGCATCGCCGAGGCCGAGGCGAACCTGGGCACCATCGGGGATATCAGTGCCGATCTCGGCGACCAGCACACACGGCACGGCTGATTCGCGCGACAGGATGGCCAGATGTGATTCACGGCTGCCGGCGGTACAGACGATGGCCTTGAGGTCGGGGAGGATGGGGGACAGGAATGTCATGCCGCCCTTGTGTACGAAGGCGATGGTGTCCTCCAGGTCATCGTCGTCGATGTCGAGGACGTCGGAGGTGTCTTCGAACCAGCGGGCAGTACCCGAAAGATCGTCAGTGGCAAAGAGATTGACGCCGGTTCCGGCGTGGCTGGGCGAGTCGGACATGGTGGGAGAAGTCCCTTCTGCAAATTGGATGACCAACGCAGAATATGAACCAGGTCACATTAAGGGGCAGTCCACCTAGGGGGACAGAATCGATTTCGCTACCGACTCAGAGCGTGGCGTCGCGGGCGATCAGGGCGAGCTCGAGGCGCGACTGACAGCCCGTCTGATGCAGGATGCGGGTGATGTACTTCTTGACCGAATCCTCGGCAATGCAGAGGATTTCGGCGATCTTGGCATTGCTCTGTCCGTCGGCGACGAGCTTGACCACCTCGCGCTGCCGACCGGTCAGGCTGCGCACCGCTTGCAGCGCGGGCTCCACCGGCAGTCGTTTGGTCACCGGTGCCAGTTGCTGACCGACCAGGCGCAGCACACCGATCTCGTGTGGACCCAACTCGTTCTCGGAGCGGCCGAACAGTCCGACCAACGCGGTGCGCCCGCCCGCCAGGGGTAGCCGCATGGCCGCCGCGGACCCGACATTCCACCGTTCGTGCAGAAAGTGGTGGACGTAGGCATCGGACGATGCCGGCAATCGGCGCTGACTCTCGAGTTCGTCGAGCGAGGAAACCGACGACGTCAACAACTGTCGGACTGCGGCGGGCGAGCCGAACACGTCGTGAGATGCCCAGCGCTCCTGGTACTCCGGCAGCATCTTGGCGGTGGCACCTGCGGTGAGCGGCGAGTGATCCTCGAACACCAGATGAAATGTTGAACCGGAGAAGAAGGACACGTTCACCACGTCGAGTTTCTGGCACAGCGACTCCACGAGTGACTCGCGGAACTCGGCCAGCGTCGAGGCGTCGTGGCAACCGGAGATGATCTCGTAGGCCCGTCGGTAGTCGTCGACGTCGAGGATCGCGGGCGGCGCCCACTGGGTATTTGGTGTCATCACAGAACTCCTTCGGCGATGCTCACAAAGTGTCCCCCTATGTGGACTACATCACATCACGCTGCGCTCCTAGGTTTACATCACGCCCGATGGAAGTGCCAGACGCACGCCTGCGACCTGCGCAGATACGGCTGGGCGCGCATATACCGCTTCACAACCAGGAGTCAGCATGCCGCAGTCGGACACCACGGGGGCCATCACCGCACCCAAGTGGGGAGGGGTCGAGACGCTCCCCCTGCCCAACCGTTACAACACCGCCATCCGGGCGCTCGTCGCCAAGCGCGCCGCCGAGCTCGACTTCCGGTGGAGTCGCGATGTCTTTGCCAAGTCCACGGATTTATTCGACGCCGACGATGCCGCGGCCCTGGAGCAAGAGGTTCTCGACAGCGGCTATCGCTTCGAGTTCTCGGCGACCGCTTCGCTGGACTCCGAACCCGATAAGTACCGCCGACCCGATGCCGGCGAAAAGGCATTTGTCGCCGATCAGGAATCGGGGGGTCAACCGTTGTTCGGTCGCGGTGACAACGTCCTGGCAACCACCACGAACACAGTCGGGACGGTCCTGCGGATCTCGGCGATCGAGCAAGTCATGGACCTGCTCGTCGGAGGCGTCCCGGAGAACATCATCGCCGTCATCGACGACTCCGGCGGCACGCTCACCGCACCGATCCTCGAAGGCTTCCACGGCGTCATCTGCCTTGGCGGTACCGTCCGTTCGCACCTGGGCATCCTGGCCCGCGAGTACGGCGTGCCGACGCTGATGAACTGCCGGATCGACGGCCTCAACGATGGTGACCGCGTCGAGATCGAAACCACCGCAACACCTCCGGCGGCCGACGCCTACGAGACCGGCGACACCGGCCACGCCCGTATCTGGAAACTCGAGAACTAGAAGGACCCACGACATGGCACGCGAACTCCGCTACACCGACCTGCTCGAATCAAACTCGTTCCTGCGCAACCTCAGTGACACCACCTACTGGCTGTGCATCACCCGAACGGTGCAGGAATCCAAACTCTTCCCGATGAACCCGTACATGCTGCTGAGCTACCTCAACAGCTTCTACCGCCTTCCCACGTTGCTGCGAGAGATCGATTCCGTCACTCCCGCAGAGGAACTCGGAGACCGGGTCCGGGAATCCAGCTTCAAGGTGAACACCGTCAACGCCGCCTGGGGCATGCCCGCCTTCTACCTGCTGGGCCGCGAAATGCTCATGTCGTGGGGCCTGATCCGGCCGCAGGACGCCGTCGAGGACGTGCTCGACGTCCTCGATTTCAGCCGTCGCTTCAACCTCTCCTACCACCGCAACGACGGCCACCTCACCAACAAGGAGTTCGGTGACCGCTCGCAGTTCCTGCCCGAACGCACCCTCGACGGGCTGCGCGACCAGCTCCACGGGGTCTCGGCGAACGACCGCCTGCACACCGCGACGGTGAAACTGCTTGCCACCCTGTCGCAGTACGCCTTCCTCGCGCACTGTGAGTGCCGCATCGGCATCCACAACAGCGGCCCCTACAACTGGGGCGACAACAAGCAGCTGCTCGTCCGCGACTTCTTCGACCTGTCCGAAGGCGACTACCCGTGGCTCGACGGCATCGCGGTCAGCCTCCCGCACAACAACATCACCATCCCGATCGTCTTCAAGGACACCAACTTCCGACTCGTCGACGACTGGGCATCGTTCGAAGCCGAACCGAGCTACGACGCCGCCAACATCGCCGCGGTCGGCATGTACACCTCCGATCCGCTCACCGACGGCTACCTGCCCGTCGGGATGGAGAACGCCGAGGTCCTCGCCGAGACGATGGAGCACTACCGCGAAATCCTGACCGAGGCCACCGCGGACCTGTGGAAGCGGATGGCCACCTGGTCGCGCGAGCAGATGATCGACGGTGGTGCACTCGTCTACTCCTCGGTCGGCAAGGACTTCGCCCACCTGGCCGGCACCTACCGGCAGAGCGACTGGTTCGAACTCGATGGTCGGGTCCAGCGATTCAAGACCCTGATGAACGACGAGTTCGCCCGCGACTACCTCGCAGAGATGGTGGGGTTCATCGGATTCCCGCACCAGAAGTCCAACCCGTACTCGATGGCGCGCTACTCCGGCCTCAATCAGAACATGATGACGAGCCTGCCGTACTCGGTCCTCACCGACGACGACTACGCGCCGACCGTCGGCGCCGAGCTGTCGGGCTGGTCGAGCCTGGACGCCAAGACCTCCCTGTGGACCACCAGCGCAGGCCGGATCGGCATCGACGAATACAACAAGCGTGCACAGGGATTCAGCCCGACCATCCACGACCCCAAGTTCCGCTACCTCGACGACGAGTGGGTCAAGTGGAATCACGGTTCTGACCTGGCCGGTGAGCTGTACCAGATCAGCCGGCCGCACGGACCTCAGGATCGGGCGCTGTGATCACCCAACACCTACAGATCGGCGACCTGATCGCCAGGGCGGCCCGTACTTTCGGTACGGCGCCGGCCCTGATCCAGGGCGCGCGGACGGTGAGCTTCGCGGAGTTCGACGAGCTCACCGACCGCCTCGGCACCGCACTGCTCACCCGTGGGCTCGAACCCGGCGACCACGTCGCGGTCCTGGTGCCCAACGGAATCAACGGTGTCGTCACCTATTACGCGCTGGCCAAGGCCGGACTGGTCCGGGTGCCGCTCAACGCTCGCGAGACCGACGTCGAACTGGCCTACAAGATCACCGACTCGCAGGCGAGGGCGCTCATCACCGATGGCCGCACTCCGCACGAGACCGAGATCCTCATCGGCACAGACGAACTCGACGGCATGATCGCCACGGCGCCATCCGGTCCGTGTCGCGTGCAGCGTGGTCCGGAGGATCTGCTCCGTCTCGCCTACACAGGCGGCACGACCGGCAAGCCGAAGGCCGTGATGCTCACGACCCGAAGCGAATTGGCCGAGGTCGACAACTTCCTCGTCGACCTGCTGCCCGATCTCGGGCCATCATCGGTGATGCTGCACGCCGCTCCGATCACGCACGGCAGCGGCGCGTTCTTCCTGCCGCACCTGGTCAAGGGTGGATGCAATGTCATTCTGGAGAAGTTCACTCCCCAGGGATTCATCGACGCCGCCATCCACTACCGGGCCACCGCTACGTTCATGGTGCCCACGATGATCGCGATGGTCGTCGAAGATGCTGTCGTCGACCGTGATGCGCTGTCGCTGACCCGGCTCTGCTACGGCGGTGCGCCGATCGCGCCGGCGTTGCTGGCCAAGGGGATTGACACTCTCGGACCGGTGTTCGCGCAGCTGTACGGACAGGCCGAGGCGCCGCTGGCGATCACCTGCCTTCAGCCGGCCGAACACACTCCCGATCGTCTCGCCTCGGCGGGCAAGGCCTACACCTTCGTCGAAGTCGATATCCGTGATGCCCAGGGTAATTCACTGCCGGCCGGCACCGCGGGGGAAGTGTGCACCCGCGGACCACACACCATGAGCGGCTACTGGCAACGGGCAGAGGCGACCGCCGAGACGCTCGGCGCGGACGGCTGGCTACGCACCGGCGACATCGGACAGCTCGACGAGTCCGGGTTCCTCTACCTGCTCGACCGCCGGCACGACGTCATCATCAGCGGCGGCTTCAACGTCTACCCCCGCGAGGTGGAGGACGTCCTCGTCAGTCACCCCGCGGTCCGCGAGGCCGCCGTCGTCGGTATCGATGACGCTCGGTGGGGCCAGAAGGTGGCCGCCGCTCTCGTCGTCCGCGAATCGGTCTCCGAGCAAGACATCGTCGACTTCTGCGACGAGCGCCTCGCCGGATTCAAACGTCCACGCCACATCGAATTCTGGGACGAACTCCCCAAGAGCTCGGTCGGAAAGTCGTTGCGCCGCAGCGTGCGAGACACCATGGCCGATCTCACGCACCGCACCCCGGAGGTAGAAAATGCTTGACACAACCCAACTGACCCTGCATGGACTGACCCTGCGACAACTCGCCAACGCCGAGCAACTCGCCGACATCCTCGATCTCGACGAGGCCACGGTGACAAGTAATCTCGAGTCCGCGGTGGCCGACGGCCATGTGATCGCCGCCCGCGGGTCGTACATGATCACCCCGGCCGGCCGCAGCCACCTCGACGAGCTCTACCCGACGGCCTTCGCCGACGAGCGTGCCAACGCCGAACTCGTTTCCACGCTGGCCGATTTCGAGCAGGGCATCAACAAGCAGATGCTCAAGCTGATGACCTCCTGGCAGACCATCACCGTCGACGGCGCCGAGCAGCCCAACGACCACTCCGACGCCGACCACGACGCCAAGGTCATCGACAAGCTGGCCCGTCTGCACGAACGGGCCGAGACGATCCTGGCCCCGTTCGCCGGTGCCGACCCACTTGTGAAGCGGTTCGTGTCGCGGCTTGACGCAGCGCTGCAACGCGTCGATCAGGGCGACCACGACTACGTCAGCAACGTGCGTCTCGACTCGTATCACACCGTCTGGTACCAGATGCACGAGCACTTGCTGCGGATGATGGGCGAGGAGCGCGACGAATGACCGCGCACGTCATCGATCCCACGGTGCTGCGGATCACCGAACTCGACGGCGAACCTGCCCGAGAGTTGGTGGGCGGCAAGGCATGGAGCCTCTGGCGGATGAGCAACCTCGGGCTGCGCGTCCCGCCGGCGTTCGTCATCACCACCAAGTCGTGCAGCGATTACTTCTCCGGCGGCCGATGCCTGACCGATGACCTGTTCGACGAAATCGTCGACGGCATCAAGTATCTCGAGGATCGGACGGGCCGCACCTTCGGCCGCGGTGAGCATCCGCTGCTGGTCTCGGTGCGCTCCGGCGCGGCCGTCTCGATGCCGGGCATGATGGACACGATCCTCAACCTCGGCATCAATCCCGACACCGAGACAGCGTTGGCCGCCGAGACCGATCACCCCGACTTCGCCGCCGACGTCCACCGCAGGTTCTGTGCGCTCTACGGAAAACTGGTTGCCGGGTGTCTGGACGATCTCGAGGATCTGCCCGACACCGCAACGGTTCTCGCCGCCATCGAGGACGAGACCGGGGCACAGGTACCCGCCGATCCGATGGTCGCCCTGCGTGAGGCGGTGACCGCGGTCTTCGATTCCAGCCAGTCCAAGCGGGCCAAGGCCTACCGCGCGCACTACGGAATCCCCGACGACCTCGGCACCGCGGTCACCGTGCAGGCCATGGTGTTCGGCAACCTCGACGACGATTCGGGTACCGGGGTGCTCTTCACCCGCAACCCGCTGACCGGCGATCGCGAACCTTACGGCGAGTACCTGCCACGCGGACAGGGTGAGGACGTGGTGTCCGGCCGGGTCACCCCGCGACCGTTGTCCTGGCTGGCCGAGCAGCGTCCCGAGCTGCACACCGAATTGATCACCGCCGCAACGCTGCTCGATACCGAAGGTCGTGACGCCCAGGACATCGAGTTCACCGTGCAGCACGGTGTGCTGTACCTGCTGCAATCCCGGCCGGCCAAACGCACCGCGCAGGCGGCCATCCGGATCGCCACCACACTGGTCGGCGACGGCACCATCGATCCGGCCACGGCATGCAGCCGGGTCAGCGCCGAGCAGGTACGTCACCTGCTGCGGCCGTCGATCGATCCCGACGCGATCGGTGACACCACCCCGCTGGCCACCGGAGTTTCGGCCAGTCCGGGTTACGCCGTCGGGCGCGTCGTCCTGACAGCCGATGAGGCGCAACAACATCCGGGCAGCATCCTGGTCCGCGAATCGACCAGCCCGGAGGACGTGCACGGCATGATCGCGGCAGCGGCGGTGGTCACCGAGAACGGTGGCTCCACCTCACATGCCGCCGTCGTCTCCCGCGCCCTGGACACCCCGTGTGTCGTCGGATGCGGTGCGGGCACAGCGAAGTCGTTGGCCGGCAAGATCGTCACCGTCGACGCCACCGGCGCCCGCGTGTTCGACAGGGAGATCCCCGGGCAGGCCGCCACCATCGACGACGACCCGGACCTGGCCGCGCTGCTCGGCTGGGCCCGTGACCTCGCACCGATCGTTGCCGTGCACCCCGACGAAAGTGGCAGCGCCAGTATCGGTGCCGCCGACTTCGACGCCGACGCGGCTATCGGCGCCGTCGGCGACGTGCCGACGATTCCGCCGGGCACCCGGACCGTCGTCGGTGCCTACTTCGACACCGACGCCGGTGTCGCCGCCGCCCTCGACGCCGGTGTGACGACGATCCTCACCCGCAACCCCCTGCCCGTGCTGCTGGCAGCGCTGGCACACCGAAAGGCCACCCGATGAGTGACCAGACCACCGACACCACACCACGTTTAAGTCCCGACGACATCAGCGAACTGCTCCGGACCTTCGCCGCATCCGGTTGGACCGGTATGCGGCTGACCGCCGGCGACGTCACGATTGCCGTCGGAAAGGACGCTGCGCCACCGGAACCCGCGGTCACGAATGCTGCTGGGGCGAACGCTCAAGCTGCCGTGGCGGTATCGGCTGCACCCGCACCGGCCCCGCAGCCCGCGCCGGTCGTAGCAGTTCCCGCAGCCAAGGCGCCGGCTGTGGCGCCTCCCGCTGCAGCAGAGATCGACGAGACCGGTCTCACCGCAGTCACCTCGCCGACCGTCGGAGCCTTCTGGACTGCACCCGATCCCGGGTCGGCGCCGTTCGTGACCGTCGGCTCCCAGGTCGCTGCCGGCGATCAACTGGGCATCGTCGAGGTGATGAAGCTGATGAATCCGGTCATCACCGACGTCGCAGGCGAAGTCGTCGCGATCCGTGCCGCCAACGCCGCGATGGTCGAGTTCGGTCAGACCCTGTTCCTGATCCGGCCCCATGAGTAGTTCCCAAGCGCTGAGTAGTCCGCCGGCACCGAGCAGCTCACAGGCATTGGCCGAAAGGCCGCGCACCGCGCCGGCCGGGACCCCCGTCGCGGCACTGCTGAGCCGGGTATTGATCGCCAACCGCGGCGAGATCGCGGTTCGGGTGATCCGCGCCTGTCGCACACTGGGACTCGAGAGCGTCGTGGTCGTCTCCGATGCCGACCGGGACTCGATGGCCGCCGCCCTCGCCGACCGAGCCGTCTGCATCGGAGCGGCGCCGGCATCGTCGAGCTACCTCAACTCCGACGCGGTGCTGGCGGCGGCGCTCGGTACCGGCTGCGATGCCCTGCACCCCGGTTACGGATTCCTCTCGGAGAACCCGGAGTTCGCCCAGCGGTGTGTCGACGAGGGGCTGGCCTTCCTCGGACCGGCACCGCGGATTGTCGCCGGCACCGGCGACAAGGCTGCCGCACGCGAGATCGCCCGCAGCGCAGGTGTTCCCGTGCTCGAAGGTTCCGACATCACCACCAGCCCCGACGACGTGGTCGTCGCGGCTCGTCGGATCGGGTTCCCGGTTATCGCGAAAGCCGTTGCCGGCGGCGGTGGTAGGGGAATGTCGGTGGTCGCCAGCGAAGATGAACTCCGCCGACGCCTCCCGACCGCGATAGCCGAGGCCACCGCGGCGTTCGGTGACGGCCGGATCTACGTCGAGAAGTTCATCGGCCGGGCCCGACACATCGAGGTGCAGGTAATCGGCGACAAACACGGCAACGTGGTCCACGTAGGCGAACGTGACTGCAGTGCACAGCGTCGACACCAGAAGGTCATCGAGGAATCGCCGGCCCCTGGACTATCGGACAGCACACGGGCCAATATCCACACGGCCGCAGTCCGGTTCGCTGAGGCGGTCGAACTCGACAGCGCGGGCACCGTCGAGTTCGTCTACGACTCCGACACCGATGACTTCGCCTTCCTCGAGTTCAACGCGCGCATCCAGGTCGAGCACCCGGTCAGCGAAATGGTGTCCGGCATCGACCTCGTCGCCGAGCAGATTCGGGTCGGCGCAGGCTTGCCCTTGTCGTTCACCCAGGATGACGTGGTCGCGTCCGGCCATGCCGTGGAGGCTCGCGTGATGGCCGAATCTGCTGCGCGAGGCTTCATCCCGACGCCCGGCACGATCAGCGACTGGGCGCCGCCATCGGGTATCGGCATTCGCGTGGACTCGCACTGCCGTACCGGCACCGTCATCAGCCCGTACTACGACTCGATGATCGCCAAGGTGATCGCCTATGCACCCACTCGGGAGCAGGCGATCAACCGGCTCGACGCGGCACTGCGCGAACTGCGCGTCGACGGCGTCACCACCACCATCGACTTCACCGAATTCCTACTGCACCACAACACCTTCCGGAACGCCCTGACCACCACCCGCTGGATCGACCAGACCGGCGTCGACGAGTTCCGAAGCACCTTGGAGGAAACCACATGAACAGCTACCTCGACTGCGCCGACCAGGCCGTCGGCGGCCGCCGCACGATCGACATCATCGACCAGACCCTGCGTGATGGACCGCAGAGCTGGTGGGGCATGAAGATGACCAAGTCCATCGGATTGCCCATCGCCGGTGAACTCGACCGCACCGGCTTCCACACCATCGACCTCGTCGGCAGCTCGATCTTCGAAGTCCTGGTTCGGCATTGCAAGGAAGATCCGTGGGACCAACTGGTCTCGCTGTCGAAGGCCATGCCGCACACCACCGTCCGCGCCGGCACCCGCAGCAACGGCATCGTCACCTTCGGTCTCACCGCCGACAGCGTGATGGACCTGTGGGTGGAACGACTGTGCGCGCACGGCATCGGCAGCTTCTGGATCTACGACGGCCTGTTCAATACCGACAAGATCGGTCGCCTGGTGAAGGTCGCGCAAAGTCACGGCGCCCAGGCACTACCGTGCATCCTATACGCGGACAGCCCTTTTCACACCGACGACTACTACGCTGACCGCACCCGTGAACTGGTCGCGCTGGGCGCCGACGGCATCGAACTCGAGGACGCCGCCGGGCTGCTCACCCCGGAACGCACCCGCACCCTCATTCGCGCGATCAAGCAGCAGGCCGGTGATCTGCCCGTCGAGGCACATTTCCACTCCAACAACGCACTGTCGCCGCTGAACTACCTCGAAGCGGTGCTGGCCGGCGCGGACCGGGTACACACCGCGAGCCGTCCGTTGGCCGCGGGTGTCTCGTTGCCGTCGACCGAGAACACCATCGCCAACCTGCGCTACGCCGGATTCGACGTCACCATTGATGATTCGCGGCTGCCGGCCGTCGAGAAGCATCTGCTCACCGTCGCCGGCATCGAGGACATCCCGGTCGGCACGCCGGCCGAGTTCTCGCTCTTCCAATACCGCCATCAGCTCCCCGGCGGCATGGCCGGCACCTTCAAGGCCCAGCTCAAGGACCGCGGCATGGAGGAACGCTTCGAAGAGGTGCTCGACGAGATGTCGCGTATCCGCAAGGAACTCGGCTATCCGGTGATGGCCACCCCGTTCTCGCAGCTCGTCGGTACCCAGGCGGTACTGAATGTGGTTACCGGAGACCGTTATTCGGTGGTACCCGACGAGGTTCTGCTCTACGTCAGCGGCTTCTATGGCAAACCCGTAGCGCCGCTGGACCAGAATGTGCTCGACAAGATCATGGACAGCCCCAAGGCCAAGACCTACCAGGACTGGGAGCCGCCGCAGCCGGAACTCTCCGAACTACGCAAAAAGTTCGGCAAGGACATCTCCGACGACGAACTCATCCTCCGGCTGCTCGTCCCCGAACACGACATCGACGTCATGCGCTCCACTCCGCAACGCACGGTGGACTATTCGCTGACCAGCCGCGAGATGGCCAACATCAAGAAGCTGATCTCCACCTCTGTCGGCGCCTACCTGCACATCGAATCGGGCGGCTTCGAACTCACCCTGCACGGTGACCACTGATGACACAGCGACCACTGATGACCGAAGCGAAGACCGAGCCGAAGAAGTCCCAGCTGACCGACCGACCGAACAAGCGCCGGCCCGGCGCGGCCGCCGGCGGGCTGTCCGTCGCCGAGTCGCGACCACAGCTGACCGACGGTCTGCTGCGCGGTGCCCGGTGCACCGCGTGCGCACATGCGTTGTCGCAGAGCGATGTTCCGTGGTGCCCGGTCTGCTACTCGGCCATCGAGCCGTGCGGTTTCACGCCGGCGGGCACGGTGTGGGCGGCGACCACCGTTCGTATGCCGGTCGGACGCTGGAGTGCCCCGTTCGGCCTGGCCTACGTCGACGTCGACGACGGCCCGCGGGTGCTGGTGCACGTCGGTGCCGATCCGATCCCGCACGCCGGTGATCGCGTCGAATTCACCGACGACGAAGGAGATCTCGTGGCGGTTGAGATGGTGGCAGCTGGGGAGGAACGACGATGAGCAACGACGTGGCCGTGTGGGGCGTGGGGACATCGAACTTCGGCGTGATGTCGGATCGTCGGGTGGAATCCTTGGCCTGGCAGGCGGTGTCGGAGGCGATCACCGACGCAGCTATCGAACCGGGTGACATCGACGCCATCATCGTCGGGTCGGTCTTCGGTCCGCCGGGTGTGGCGACTCGTATCCAGCGTGGCCTCGGGATCGGTGCGATCCCGATGTGGACCATCGAGAATGCCTGTGCCAGTGGTACAAGTGCCTATCACGAAGCCGTCACCGCGGTCACGCAGGGCCGGTTCCGGTGTGTGTTGGTGATCGGCGTCGACCAGATGTCGACGCTGTTCACCGGCGCCATCGTGCCCGAGGCCACCGATCCCGAAGGCGCCACCGGTCTGCCCCTGCCCGGGTTGTACGCGTTGACCGCCGCCCGCTACATGGATGTGCACGGGCTCACCCTCGAACAGCTCGCGGCCGTCGCGGTGAAGAACAAGACCAACGGCATCGACAATCCCCGAGCGCATCTGCGCCGCGAACCACCCACCATCGACGACGTACTCGCGTCCCGTCCGATCGCCGACCCGCTGACCATGCTGCAGTGTTGCCCGACCACCGACGGAGCCGGTGCGCTCATCGTCGGCGCCGGACGACGTTCCGGCCGTGACGTTCTCGTCGAATCATCGGCAATGGTGTCGGGACGGCCGTGGGATCAGCGGCACGACGACGTATGGGGTTTCTCCTGCGTCCGCCGCGCCGGCGAGCAGGCACTGCGCGATGCCAACCGGCTGATCAGTGAGATCGACCTCTTC
Source organism: Actinomycetes bacterium (assembly GCA_023461275.1). Classification (GTDB taxonomy): domain Bacteria; phylum Actinomycetota; class Actinomycetes; order Mycobacteriales; family Mycobacteriaceae; genus Gordonia. The sequence continues at coordinate 16,745 of JAEYMI010000009.1, forward strand.
GAGGTGCACGACGCGTTCACCATCGGCGAGATCACCACCCTCGAAGCGCTCGGCGTCGCCGACGTAGGCAAGGGCGGCGACCTCGCGGTATCCGGACACACCGCCAGAAGCGGTGCGCAGCCGGTCAATCCGAGCGGCGGACTGCTGTCGCGCGGACACCCCCTCGGAGCGACCGGCACCGCACAGCTTGCCGAGATCGTCTGGCAGCTCCGTGGCGACGCACAGGCCCGTCAGGTCGCGCGGCACCGCGTCGGCATGGTGGAGACCATGGGCGGTGGCGCCGCCGGAATGGACGGAAACGCGTGTGTCGTAACGGTTCTGTCGGTCTGACCCATCACCTACCCGCGATCTGTAGAGGAACAAGATGACAAACACTCACGTATCCGGATCGATCGGATCTCAGTCGATTCGTGGACCGGAAACGCTGTTGGGCTTTCGACCGGTGTCCGGGCTCCGGACCGGGGACGGGCACGTCGTGGCCGATGGGCGGCTTTTCCGCAGTGCCACGCCACAATTCACCAGCGCAGCGGAAGCCGCCACGCTCGTGGCGGACACCGGACTGGCCCAGGTTATAGATCTGCGCCTTGATACCGAGTCCAGGATCGAGGGAAGCGGCGGATTGGAGGGTACCGGGGTGTCGATGACGAACATTCCGTTGGCGATCCGGGAGCCGGTGGCGGCCGGATCGTCGGTGGCGCCGATGACGGCCACCGATCCACTGGTCGGCACTTATCTCGAGTATCTGGGCGCGCGTCAGGCATTTCCGGCCATTGTCGACACCCTTCTCGCCGGTGGCGTTGATCAGGCTCGAGGCGGATTGCCGGCGCTGATCCACTGCACCGTCGGCAAGGATCGCACCGGTGTGGTCGTCGGACTGTTGCTCGACGCGATCGGCGTGCTCCGCCATGACATCGGAGTCGACTACGTCGCGCGTAGCGAAGATGTGCCGGCGATGATGGGCCGCCTCGTCGAGATGCAGACCTTCGGTGACGCGGTGAAAGTTTATCCGCCGCAGGCATATCAGGCCGATCCGGCCACGATGCTACGGTTCCTCGCCTGGATGGACATCGAACACGGCGGCGCGCGGAAATGGCTCGAGTCCGTAGGGGTCACCGACGTGCAGTTAACGCAACTGGCCGAACGACTGCTGTTGCCGGACAACGGACCTCAGGTGACGCAGATCCTGCGTTCGGCGGTGTTGCCGGCCACCGCCGACGAGGTGTGGGCGCTCGTCGGCGACACCGCCGGTGTGCACAGGTGGGTGCCGGGCCTCGCCGACACGACCGTCGACGGGGACGTGCGAACCGCCACCTTCGACGACGGGGGTAAGGCGCACGAGCTGATCGTCGCGCACGACAATGACGGTCGGTCCTACACCTACCGCTACCTCGACGGCCCGATCCCGTTGGACGCCTACGAATCCACCGTCACCGTCGGGCCGGAGCTCGACGGTGACGGCAGTTTGGTGGTGTGGAATGCGACCCTGCAGGCATCCCCGGAAATCGTGTCCGCCGTCGAAGGGTTGTACGACGCGGGGATCGGGCGCCTGCGCGAGTTGTTCTGAGCGGCTGGTGGTTTCGATACGGCCCCCTCGCTGGCGCTTCGGGTCCTACTCAGCCAGCATGAGGTCACGCTGATCGAGTAGGCCCCGAGCGGAGCGAGGGGCCGTATCGAGATCACACCAGGGAAGCGGTGAGCCCTCCGTCGAGGACGTAGTGACTTCCGGTCACCCAACCCGCACGATCAGACGCGAGGAAGCATGCCACCTCGGCGACGTCGTCGACGGTGCCCAGACGTCCCTGCTTGGCTGCGACGAGGTCGCCGAACGGTACGGCGGTCGCTGCCTCGAAGTCCGGGGCCAAGCGGTCGACCATCGTCGTATCGGCGAAGCCGGGACACACCGCGTTGACGCGTACGCCGGTGGGCCGGAGTTCAACTGCGGCAACGCGGGTCAGCTGGATGAGAGCTGCTTTGGTGGCGCAGTACGAACCGAGGAGCGGGCTGCCACCGATTCCGGCGATGGACGCGATGTTGACGATGTTGCCCTTGCTGGCGACCAACGCCGGGGTCGCGGCCTTCGTAGCGATAAACGGTCCACGCACATTCACCGCCCAGATCTTGTCGAAGCTGGCAGTCGATTGCTCCACCAACGGTGACGCGACCTCGATGCCGGCGTTGTTGACCAGGACGTCGAGTCCGCCCAGCAGATCCGCCGCGGCATTGACCGCGGCGATGACGCTGTCCTCGTCGGTGACGTCGCAGTTGGCCACTCCCTCCGCACCGAGTTCTTGCGCGGTGACCTTGGCTGCCTCGACGTCGATGTCGCTGATGACGACACGTGCGCCTCGACTGATCGCAAGGGCGGCTATTCCGCGGCCGATTCCGCCTGCGGATCCGGTGATGAAGAATCGCTTACCGGCCAGTTCCGTCATGATTGTCTTCCCCTTTCGTCGGTGAAGAGTGAAAGCGGTTGCTATGCGGGTGTTTGCGAGGTGGTGGTGCCGCTGACGTCGGCGGCGCTCCAATGCACCCGGGTGGGGATTGGGCCGTTGGGCAGCCATGGCTGTTCTGCGACCGCGTCGGTCACCGTCCACTCGCCCGTTTCGATGACACCCCGCGCGGCATCGATCACCTTGTACTGCTGGGTCTTCTTGTTGATCGGCTGCGACTCCACCCACACCACGAGGAATTCACCCGGGGCGAAGTTGCAGCGCTTCTGGATCGCGCGAATCAGCGACTCGTCGTGTAGGTGGCCGTCACCGAAGTTGAATCCGATGATCGAGTTGCAGGCGAACTCGCCCTCGCGAATGGTCCACGAGTCGATGTCCGGGATGTGGCGCAGCAACTGCGAGAACAGGCCACGACCCTGGCTGTGCATCGAGCGCCAGCCGATGGTCTGCTGCATCGTGATCTCGGCGACCTCGGGCGGATAGCCCATGGCTTCGAGCTGACGAACCTGGTTGCGGGTCGGCCGGATGATCGCGTCGAGCTTGTCCTCGGTACCCGGAGCAAAGGCCCACAGGGCCGACGCCCAGTTGCCGGCGTACTGACGCATCGACGGGGTGAACGCCACCAGATCGGGACGCAGGTTGCCCAGGACCGGGAAGAAGAACAGGCACACCAGCGCGGCAATGACGAACCACGGTGTTGCGTCGAACACCGAGAAGCCCTGTGACGCAGGGTATCCGATGAACAGGAAGACGGCGGTGTAGGCGAACAGGAGGTTCCATTCCAGCGGTACGGCGAGAGGGAACGTCGAGACGATGAACATGTGGAATCCCACCATCACGATGACGCCGATCACGGTGACCCAAAGGTTGGTGGAGAACAGCAGCACAATCGGCACCGCGATCTCGACGGTGGTACCCAGCACGTGGGCGACCATCTTGGCCGTCGTCGAGGGCCGAATGTCGTTGGGGAAGTTGCGATAGTGCGCGCGGCGCAGCCAACGAGTGGGGATGCAGGGGCTGTTGGAGACCATCGGCGGAACGACGTTGGCGAAGTGGTGGCCGAACTTGGACACTCCGGCACCGACCCACACCGAGACGATCAACAGCTTGAGTCCGACGATCATGTCGACGACACCGTTGGCGCCCAGTAGACCCACCAGACCGAACAGGATGATGGCGGGGCCGTACTGTTCGGCGCGGGCCGCGATGAAGATCGTCTTGTCGCGAAGTCCGAGCAGGATGGTCAAGATCACCGGAACAACGACGAGGCGCGGATCCACCAGTCCGCCAACGGTGTCGGGCAGTGTCTGCGTGAGCGCGGTGAAGCTGATGCCGGGAAGGATCACCGGAATGAACAGCGACACCAGGAGCAGAACGTACATCGCGACGTCGAGCGGCGTGCGCGCATCCCCTCGGGTGAGCGGGACCTTGCCCGGCCACGGTGGCATCCGGATGGTGCCGACTCTGGCCCAGAACAGGACTCCGCCGGTCATCGGCTTGAACTTGCCGGCGATCGGTCCCCAGGACCCGGCGATACCGAGGGTCTCGAGGAACATCGTCCAGAACACCAGCTTCTGGTAGACGATCGGCTCGTCCCACCACTGGCCCACCTGCCACGGCATACCGACGCCACTGGAGGTGAGTGTGACCAGCGTCAAACCGAGCCCCAGGTATACGACCAGGAGCTTGACGACGTAGGTGGTCGGAATCATCTTGGGTGATCCGAAACCATAGTCGACCCAGTGGAGGGCAAGGGTTTTCACTCGTTCCATCAAAGGTCGGTCGAGAAAAGTCTCGAGATCGACCGGTGGGAACTGACCGGTTTTGAATCCCATGGTGTGGCTGCTTTCTTGGTGCGTGGACGCCGACCGAAAGACGAATCGCCTCCGGTGACAATCGATGGACGCAAGGGCATGACCGGGGTGGACCGCCGATCATGCCCTGCACCACAAAAAGCTACGAGTGTGTTGTGCGTTACCCCATGGGTTGATGACATGAGATGTGCATCTCATTTTGTGACGGTGTCACAAAGTGGCGTCGGGTCCTGATCCGGCCAGGACGAGTGACCCCAACCAGTGGCAGGCCGTCAGTGCCACTTCTACCGCAAGTCGGTCGGTTGCCAACGGTCTCGGCAGCAGTTTCTCGGCATTGTCTACGCGATAGCGAATCGAGTTCTTGTGCATCGTCATCTCGGCGGCCGCGGCAGACAGGCTGCCCGCGTGGTGAAGATAGATCCGCAGTGTTTCGCGCAGCCGCTCGGCATGCTGGGTGTCGGCGGACAGTTTGGCACCCAGGACGGTGGTGATCCAGGCCTGCAACGTGGCGGGGTCACGAGAACACAGGTCCACCACTGCCAGACCGGGATTGTCGTACCGTTCGATCGGGCGTCCGCGGCGTCCGAGAACTGCGACGTGCCGCACTCTTTCGGCCTCGCGGTGCGATCGCACGAAACCGGCCACCCCTGCCGCGGGGGTTCCGACGGCGAGCAACGGCGAATCGTCGTTGCGGGGTGCCGAAGCCAGTTCATCGAGGATCGACGACACCTCGATGCCCGGCGGAATGTGAATCCACCCCCATGCGGTCGCGCCATCACGGCCCACCACCAGCGGGGCAATGGGGCTGTGCAAAGCGGTGGCGAGCGCGCGGATCGAGGTGGTGAACCGACGCAGCCGATCGTCCCGGGTTGCGGTCTCATCGGCCCAGGCGACGACGGCCAGATGCTGACCCGCTAATCGATAACCCGTCACGCGCTCCGCCGCGTCGACCGGCCCGCTGCCGGAGAGGACGTCCAGCACCGCGTCGAGACGAGCGTTCTCGCGATCGGCAAGCCAGGACTCGCGTTCGGTTTCATAGACCGCGACGACTCGCTGGGAGATCCAGTCGATGTAGTCGAATACCGAGTTCACGATGATCTCGTGGGCGCGCACGCGTACCGCGTCGGAGGTGGTGATCTGCTGGGATTCTTCAAAAGCCCGCTGGAGCAGGAATTGTTGGCCCAGGCGGTAGGCGCGGACGAGGGCATTGACGGGCACACCCCACTGGGCGAGTCGTCGGGCGTACTCCACCGCGGCGGCCGGCTGCTGGAAGCGATCGCCGCTGATGTCGTACTGCAGTGAATGCAGGATCGTATCGACGTTGCCCTCGATGCTCGAGCCGAGCAGATCGATGAGCGACGGCTCGTGGCTGAGTTCTTCGATGGTGTGCGAGAGCGCCTCGCGCATCTCGGCGACGAGCGTCACGAGCTCGGCGTTCAGCGACGCCGCGACAGTGGCGACATGCGCGCGTGCGGCGGCCTCATCGGACTGACTGGCCGTCTTGGTTGGCATTGGACCTCTCCCTACTTCTCCTCCGCCGACTCAGTCGCGCCTTGGTACAAACTCGGATCCATGTTCTGTGACCGCAGCACGAAGTCTCAGAGGATAGTAACCCGTAATCTGCGTCACACATCGGTCGCCTCGTGGACTGCGCCGCAGCGTCAGCCCTCGTCCCGACCGAAATCGGAAGTCCACAATGAATACAGAGGCAGGAAGAATCGCATGACCAATCTCTTGGATGGCAAGGTCGCCATCGTGACCGGCTCGGCAACCGGATTGGGTGCCGCCATCGCCGAAGCCTTCGCGGCCGAAGGCGCTCGTGTCGTCATCTCCGATATCGACGCCGAACGCGCCGAGAAGACCGCAGCAGGTATCGACGGTGCCATCAGCATTCCGGCAGATGTCACCAGCGAGGCCGACGTCCAAGCTCTGGTGGAGCAGACCGTCGAGCAGCTCGGTGGCCTGCACATCATGGTTCCCAACGCCGGAATCGGCACTCCCCGTGGACTTCTCGAAACTGACCTGGCTGCATGGCGGGCCACGATGAGCGTCAACCTCGACGGCGTGTTCATGTCAATCCGTTATGCCGCACCTGCCATCATCGCTTCCGGCGGCGGTTCGATTGTCACGCTCTCATCGATCACCTCCACCGCAGGGTCTGCCCTGCTGGGGCCCTACGCGGCGTCAAAGGCCGCGGTACGCAACCTCACTGAGACCGCCGCCACGGAACTTCGCCCGCATGGCGTCCGGGTGAATGCGCTGCTGCCCGGCTTCGTGGACACCGAGCTCGTCACCGCCGCCGCACCCAAGTTCGAGGCCGCCCTTGGCTTGGGGGCCGGTCAGTTCGATCAGCTCATCGCTCAGAAGCAGGGTCGTTACGGGACTCCCGAGGAAGTCGCTGCAGCAGCGGTCTTCTTCGCCAGCGAGCAGTCATCCTGGTGCACCGGTTCGAGCCTGATTCTTGACGGTGGATTCACCGGATCGTTGCTCTGAGCTTCGTGCGGAGATGCTGATCGAATAGGCGCCGAGCGAAGCGAGGCGCCGTATCGAGATCTGTTGCATGCCAGGTGGTTTCGATACGCTCGCTCCTTCGTCGCGGGCTGCTCAACCGGCAGGCAGGGAGCTGCTCAACCAGCATGCCGGGTCCTACTGAACCAACAGTTGATCAGAAAAGGGTATACGGCCGAATGTAATTCGCCAGATCGACCAACATGAACCGGTGATCCCGGTTGAGGCGGGTCTGGCGGGCCAGCGCTCGCAGGGAGCGTTCGGTTCCGGCGCGCAGACCCTGCTCGGTGAACGGAAATCCGAGCAGGGTCTCACCCGAATCGGTCGCCACCTTGTCGGGGTGTTTGTCCACCCAGCCGAGCGCGGTGCCGAGCACGATGAGCAACAACCGCTGCTTACGTGGTTCGGAATCGGGGATGGCCTCGAGTCGCTTTGCCGCAGCGGCGATCTGCTCGCGTTCGACGTCGCCGGGGGCACGGCCATGGACCAGCGCCAGTACTGCGGTCGCCCGGGCGGTGTTGTAATGCCTGCTGGTGGGTGGCACGTCGTCGAGCGGCGCGATGGCAGCCGTGATGTCGCCGGCGGCAACAGCGATGCGGGCCAACCCGAACGCCGCGGTGACAATGCTGTGGTCGGTCAACCACAGATCGTTGTAGTGGTGCCGTGCCACGTCGAACATGTGCAGCTTCTTGGGCGTGGAATCGTTTGCCTGTGAACCACTTTCGTCGGACAGCCACCGGCCGATGAGTTCCGCGGTGCCGGCGACGGCAAGTTTCGGTGCCACCTCGCCCGGCATCGCCTGCAGCACATCGTCGAAGCGTTCGTAGGCCAGTTCGGGCTCGTTGTTCATCAGGGCGCACATTCCCATGTACCACTGCACCCGCCACGACGGGCCGTGGTGAACCGAGACCTTGCGCAGAAGCTCCAGAGCGGTGTCGACGTCGTCGAGTTCGAGGTAGGCGCGCGCCTCGGCCAGATCGATCTCCAGCGACGGGTGACGTTCGGGCGCGTCGTTGCCCAGCATCGTGGTGAAGCCGTCCTCGCGGGCGGCGTGAATGGAGTCCAGGGTCTGCCGAGGATCGGACAATGCGGCCGAATTCAGCAGTCCGGCAGCCGGATCGGTGGGGTTGATGAGCGGCACCGGGAGCGCGCGGGCGATATCGACGGGGTCGTAGAAGGCGGCCTGGTCGGGATCGAAGAAGCCGTCGACCGGCGCCAGCATCAGCTCGGTGCCGAACGTCGAACGCTGTGGCGTGAACACCGTCGAGAGGGAGGGTCGCGGGACCCCGGTGTGCACCGCCACGGTTTCGCGCAGCACATTCAACAACTGCGTGGTCATCTCCTCGGCGGAGACAAACCGGTCATCGGGGTCGGGGGCGGTGGCACGTTGCAGCAGAAGGTAATACGACGGGTTGTCGGCGAACAGCGGGGTGTCCTCGGGGGCGGGTAAGCCGTCGACGTAACGTCCGTCGCGCATCGGCATATCGACGGTGAGCACCGCCAGCGTCCGGCCGATGCTGTAGATGTCGGTGGCGACCTGCGGGCCGGTGCGCACGATCTCCGGTGCCTGGAAACCCGGTGTGCCGTAGAGATGTCCGTATCCGTTGATCGCCGACACCGCGCCGAGATCGATCAGTTTGATCTCTTCGCTGCTGACCATGATGTTGTCGGGTTTGACGTCGTTGTAGACCAGCCCCACCGAGTGCAGGTAGCCCACCGCGGGCAATACCTCGAGCATGTAGGCGATGGCCTGCTCCACCGGAAGCAGGGTGGTCCGTGCGCCTCCCTCGGTGGAATCGGAATCCTTTGTCGCCGAGGTGATCTGCTTCAGCGTCTGGCCGCCGACGTACTCCATCACGATGTAGCCGAAGCGTTCACCGTCGTCGTCGACGTGCTCGACGAAGTTGTAGATCTTGACGATTCCCGGATGGTTCACCGACGCCAGGAACTGGCGTTCGGCGACAGCCACCTTCTGCGCTTCGGCGTCAGATGAGTTGAGCAGACCCTTGAGGACCACCGGCCGGTCGGACACATTGCGGTCGATGGCGAGATAGATCCAGCCCAGGCCACCGTGGGCGATGGCGCCGGCGATCTCGTATTGGTCGGCGACGATGGTGCCGCGTTTGAGGCCGGGCACAAAGGAGTAGTGCGCACCGCAGTGCGGACACTGACCCGACAGCGGGCCCTGACCCGGTCCGATGGTGCGCCCCACCGGACGTCCACAGCGCCAACAGGTTCGCTTGTTCTCGGCGATGATCGGCTTGTCCAGCACCGCATCCGCGGCGTCGATGTCCTGGATTCTGGGCAGCTCGACCAGGCCACTGCCGAGCCGCCGATCATGTACTGCGGCTTGCTTACTCGGGATCAACCGTCGTGTCTGACCGGTGGGCATCGTGGGCATGGTCGCCACGGTGGGGCGCGACACCTGATCGGTGGTGTCGTCGAGTTCGTCCCGACCAACCGCCTGCGTGCCCAGCTCCAGTTCGTCACGGTTGACCGCCTGGGTACCCAGATCCAGTTCGTCACGGCTGACTGCCTGGGTACCCAGGTCCAGTTCGTCACGGTTGACTGCCTGGGTGCCCAACTCCAATTGGTCACGGCTGACCGCCTGGGTGCCGATGTCCTCCGGCGCCGCAGATGTGTCGTGGTCGTGTGCTGTCATGGCTGGTCCCGATACCCGCTAATCCCGATACCGAGGGATGGGCGGTCCGTTGCTGTATCCGAGGATCGAGAGCCACCGGTTGTAGATCTGCTGCCACTGGCCAGAGGTGCGCACCTGCTCGAGTACGCCGTTGACGAATCGGACCATGTCCTCCTTGCCCTTCGGGATGCCGACGCCGTAGGCCTCCTCGCCGAGCGATGGTCCCGTCACCTGTACCCACGGATCCTGTTCGGCCAGTCCGGCCAGAATGGCGTCGTCGGTGCTCACCGCGTCGGCCTGATTCTGCTGCATCATCACCAGGCAGTCGGCCCAGGTTGTTGTGGTGACCATTCTGGCACGAGGCGCGATGGATTGCAGTCGACCGATCGACGTGGAACCCCGTGCGGCACACACCCGCTTGCCGGCGAGGCCGTCGGCGTCGGTGATGTTCGACGAACGCAGCGTCATGATCCGTTGGTAGGCAATGTAATACGGGGCAGAGAAGTCGACGCTGCGCAGCCGATCGCAGGTGATGCTCATCGTCTTGACGACGATATCGACCGAATTGTCCTGCAGCGCTTGGGTGCGTTCGGCGGAGCTGAGCACCCGGAACTCGATGGGTGTACCCGCCTCGCCGAAGATCGCCGCGGCAATCGCTTTCGCGATGTCGACGTCGAATCCCTGGATATCCCCCGAAATCGGGTCCCGAAAGCTGAACAGATTGCTGCCGATATCGAGTCCGACGATCAGCCGTCCCCGTTCGATGATGCCCGCCATCGTCGACCGCACCGGCATCTGCCCCGGTTCCGGCATCGGTTCGGGGCGCAAACTGGCTGTGGCATCGCAGGTTTCGGAGTTGGGCGGTGCCTCGTGCGGCACGTCGGTCTGTACGCCGTCGGGGGTGGGTGTGATGGCCGTGGCGGTGGGTGGGTTCGCCGTCGGTGCGGGGAAGGTGAAGCAGCCTGCGGCCAGCACGCACACCGCCACCGCAATCATCGCGACCGTCATGATTCGTCGAATCCTGTCCGGGGCGATCATCGGTACTCCCGGATTCGTGGGATGAGACCGAGGATCACCGCGGCCGCTGCGAACAGGGTGAGCAGCAGAATGCCGGTCCCGGTGAAGCCGAGAACCCGCTGGGCGGTGTTGATCTGGTCGCGAAACGAGGTCCGGGTGCTGGTGATGGCGTCGACCAGTGCGGAGTCGACGTCGCGGTAGGCGCGCTCGGTGGTGTCCGGACCGTCGCCCACGGTTTTGCGTCGTGCTTCGGCGAAGTTGCCACGGGCGATGTCGTCGCGCACCGCGGTGTCGACGGTGTGCCACGTGGCCAGCGCTCCGGTAGCGGAGTCGAGTTGTTTCTGGGACACCGGCGAGTCGTCCTTGTGTCCTTCGCTCAGCGTGCGCAGCATCTCGCCGATCCTGGCCGTCGACACCTGGAAGGTGCGTTCGAGTTCGTCCTGGTCGGATCGGCGCACCAGCGACAACGTCTCGGCCGATCGGGCCTGTTGCGTCAGGATGCGGGCGGCGGTCAACTCGCGCAGCGGCTCGGCGCCGGCGGTCCGCGCATTGCTGGTCGCCGCGACCGACGCGAGGCCGGAGATGAGCAGCCAGACGGTTCCGAAGACCACCGCGATCAGTGCGGCGAGGATGCCCGCGTTGAATCGACGTCGGGTGCGTCGGGCCAGATACCGCGACGTGGTGACCAGCGCGATGATCACCAGCACCAGCGACGCATACACCCCCCACGGCACGGAAGTGAGGGCGCTCTGCGGGTCGGCGATGGCCAGCGACCGGCTCTCGTAGAGCCGCTGCGCGGCGGGCAGGATCTGTTCCTGCATCAACGACGACGCCTGTCCCAGGTACGCAGAACCCACCGGATTTCCCAGCCGGTTGTTGGTGCGCGCGGTTTCGATCAGCCCGCTGTAGGTGGTGATGCCGGTGGTCAGCGTGCGCAGATCGTCGTTGATCTCGCGGCGGTCACCGGTCACCGAGTTGCCCGGGTCCTCCGAGCTGCCGGCAGCGGTGATCAGCGACGACGATGCGGTGGCCAGCGCGTCGGAATAGGTGGTGCGCAGCGCCGGCGACTCCAGTCCGCCGGAGATGAACGAGGAGTTGGCGGCCGCATCTGCGACCGACAGTGAGCTGTAGAGCACCTGGGCCGCCTCGGCCAGCGGTTCGGTGCGATTGATGATCTCCTGCAGATCATGGGTGCGTCGTTCCAGGGTGACCGACGCATAGAAGCCGGCACCCGCGCAGGCCAGGGCGAGCAGAACGCAGATCGTCACCAGCTTGCCGGGACTGGTGGTCACGAAATGCCGGACGCTGCTCAACGGGGACTGGCTGCGTACGGCGGCCGCTGCGATGAGTTCGCGGCGGTCGGCGAGAACCTGACGGATCGGAGGCGTGGTGGAGCCCGGACGGATGGTTCGCCCGGCGCGGTTCAGCGCGCTTCGCATGGGCGATGCGTCGCCGGTCACCTCAGGCTTCCTTCCGAACTCGGGTGCGGTGGTCTGGTTCGTGAACGGACTCGGCCCTCGACGAGGGTCGTTCACCTTGATTGTCGTCGGACGTTCGCAGTTCGTTTCACAGGCTGTTGCGTCAACCCTAGTCCTCGACGAGTGTCGGTGGCTCGCTCATCGCCGGTCACCTACGGTGGTGTCATGCGCGGTGACGGCGACGGCTGGGTCCTCGATGCGGACGGCTCGCGGTACTGGGGTGTCCACGGCGCGGCCGGACTGCTACTACGCGCACCGCTTCCCGACGGCGCCATCGGTGTGCTGCTCCAACATCGTGCGGCGTGGTCGCACCAGGGTGGGACGTGGGCGTTGCCCGGCGGCGCCCGCGACTCGCACGAAAGCGCCATCGACACCGCCGTCCGCGAGGCCGGTGAAGAAGCGGGCATCGACCCCGCCGACGTGCACATCGTCGCCGCGCTCGTCACCCATACCGCCATCAACGGATGGACCTACACGACGGTGATCGCCGACGTCGACGAGCCGGTCGACACGCAGCTCAACGGCGAATCGGTGGAGCTGCGGTGGGTGAACGAGGAGCACGTTGAAACCCTGCCGCTGCATCCTGCTTTCGAGGCGAGCTGGCCGCAATTGCGGGAACGGATCACCGCGCTCGGCGTGCCCGGCCCGGGGTCGTCGTCGGAGTAGCGGCGCAGGTCAGGCGGCCAGCAGCCGGTTCGCGTCGGCGATCATCGCGTTGACGCTGGCCTGGTCGCTGGTGGTGCCGTCGCCGTAGACCCAGAACTGCTCATTGTCGTGCTCGCAGAGCAGGAACGTGGTGATCAGACCGTCGGTCTCACGCTGGTGCAGCGTGATGATCTGTAGCGGCGCGCCAAGGTCGTGCAACATCGACGTCATCGCACCGATCGGGCCGGCCGCCGAGGCCTGCATCGACATGATGCGGTCGTCGAAGGCGATCGTGGCCTGGCAGTGAACCATGTCGTCGCGGCTGGGTTGCATCGACCACGAACCCAGTCGCAGGGCGCCCTTCGGCGCGAACGTCTCGGCGAAGTCGGGCATGCTCATGCCGATCGCCTCCTCTCGAATGCCTGGTGGCAGCGGACCGCCGAATCGTCGAAGCAACGAATCGGCGCCGCGGTCACGGTTGTAGCGGACGTCATAGGTGTACGGCCCGCGCATGTCGCGGGTGATGGACGGACACGAACGTGCCGCGTCGAAAAGATGAAGGCTGTGCATCGGTGTGCTTCTTCGGTCAGACGAACGTGACCGACGAGCGCAAGAACGACCCGCAGCGGGGGGTCGGTCTGATCAGACCCCGCTGCGGCGGGTTACGAGAATGCGCGCACACATCATGGTGTCGACGACCATAGACCGTGAGGGCCCGCCGCGGCAAGCAGTTTCGCGGCCGCGGCAGTCGGGTCGTCGGCGGCGGTGATCGCACGCACCACGACGACGCGGGTGGCGCCGGCCGCAACCACGTCGGGCACCCGCTGCGCGTCGATGCCGCCGATCGCGAACCACACCTTCGACGTGCCCAGCGCGGCGACGGTACGCACCAGATCGAGTCCCGGCGCCGAGCGTCCGGGCTTGGTCGGCGTCGGCCAGCACGGTCCGACGCAGAAGTAGTCGACGTCGGGGTCGTCGATCGCGGCGCGGGCCTGCTGTTCGTCGTGGGTGGATTGGCCGATCAGCACCTCGGGGCCGACGATCGAGCGGGCCTGCGCGGGCGTCAGATCACCCTGTCCGACGTGCAGGATGTCGGCGTCGGCGAGCGCGGCGAGGTCGGCGCGGTCGTTCACCGAGAACAACGCATTGCCCGCCTCGGCGGCGTCTTTGAGGACCGCGAGGAAGCCGAGCTCGGCGTGGGCTTCCAGCGCGCCGTCGGCGGCCGTGCCGGGCGAGCCCTTGTCGCGCAGCTGCACGATGTCGACGCCGCCGGCGATGGCCGCGTCGACGAAAGGCCGCAGGTCGCCACGTTCGCGACGGGCGTCGGTGCACACGTACAGCCGAGATGCCTGCAGGCGGCGCAGCCGTTGCGAGTGCCGGTCGTCGGGGGTCTGGGGTCGGGGCGAGGAAACGGTCACCGCAGTAACGGTAGGCTGGAGCAGATCCTCTAGGGGAACGACACGGGAGTCCGAGGGTTCGTCGGGCTGAGAGTGCGGGCCGCCACCGCTGACCGTTTGACCTGATCCGGGTAATGCCGGCGAAGGAAGGACAGTGATTTGTTGTGGACAGATTTGTTGTGGACACCAAGCCTGTGGACACCGTGATGGCGCGTCGGCCGGGTGCGGCGCGCACACTCGACGTCGTCGGTGGCGGCGTCATCGGACTCACCTGTGCGTTGGCCGCGGCCGACGCCGGGTGGCGCGTGCGGGTCTTCGACGCCGGTCGTCGGGAATGCGCGGCGTGGGTGGCCGGTGGCATGCTCGGCTCGCTCGGCGAGGGGCTGCCCGGCGAGGAAGCGCTGCTGGAGATGTCGGTGGCGTCGGTGCGTCGCTGGCCGGATCTGCTACGGCGACTGGATGATTCGACGGTGATCGCGGCAACGGATTCGCTGTTTGTTGCCGGATCGTCGGCCGATGCCCACCACCTGAACACCCTCGCCGACTTCGTCTGGGCACATCAGCCCGGCGACGCTCGGCTGAGCCGGGTCGATGCCGACGCGATCGGTGACCTGGAAACCGGCCTCAGCTCCCGCGTGCACAGCGGGTATCTCGCCAATGGTGAAGGGGCCGTGGATAATCGGCGGCTGCTGATGGCATTGGAGTCCGCTCTGGTCGCCGCTGGTGGTGAGGTTGTTCAGGCGCGAATCACCGACCTCGGCGCGCTGGATGCCGATCAAGTCCTGGTGGCCGCCGGTTGGGGTGCGCGCGAATTGTGTTCGGTCCCCGGGTTTCACGCCGCGAAAGGGGAAATCGTGCGGATGCGTCGAACGAGGTGGTCGGTACCACCGCCGACGCGGGTGGTCCGGGCGCGCTGGCACGCGCGCAACGTCTACCTCATTCCCCGCTCCGACGGAATCGTCGTCGGTGCAACGCAATACGAACCGCAGGACCCTGATGATCGGACGCCGGAGGTCGGGGGAGTGGCCGATCTGCTCGCCGACGCCACCGACGTCTTCCCCGGGCTGCGCACCTACGAGCTGACCGAGGTCGCGGCCGGAATCCGGCCGTGCACGCCCGACGGCCTGCCGCTCATCGAACGCATCGACCGGCGGGTGGTGGCCGCGGTGGGCCACGGCCGCAATGGAATCCTGTTGGCGCCATTCACTTCTGACGCTGTCCTCGGCCTGTTGTCGGCAGATGGGTCGGCACCCGCCAGCGCGGCGGCACCGGTATCGATGACGACGGCGGGTGGTCGGTGATGATCGTGCTCAACGGGCAGGCGCACGACTTCGACGCCGGGATCACCGTCCGGGACATGTTGGCGCAGTTGGGCCTACCCGATCGCGGGGTGGCAGTTGCCGTCGACGGTGCCGTGTTGCCCAAGGGTCGATGGCATGAAGGGCTTCCCGACGGTGCGCAGGTCGACGTGGTCACGGCGGTGCAAGGTGGCTGAACAGACTGCGCTTGACCCAGCTGTGCCCGAAGCACTGTCGCCGTTGCGAATCGCTGATCGCGAGTTCGGTTCGAGACTCATCATGGGCACCGGTGGGGCGTCGAATCATGCCGTCCTGGAACGTGCGCTTCTCGCCTCGGGTACCGAGCTGACCACGGTCGCGGTTCGGCGGGTGAGCGCTGATTCCGGGACCGGCATGGTCGAGTTGTTGCGTCGACTCGATATCGCGGTGCTACCCAACACTGCCGGCGCGCACACCACGTCGGAGGCGGTGCTCATCGCACAACTCGCGAGGGAGGCGATCGAGACCAATTGGGTGAAGCTCGAGGTGGTTGCCGACGACCGCACCCTGCTGCCTGATGCCGTCGAATTGCTGCGTGCGGCACGAACTCTCGTCGATGACGGTTTCGTCGTGCTGGCCTACACCAATGACGATCCGGTGCTGGCCAGGCGCCTGGCCGATGTCGGGGTGGCGGCGGTGATGCCGCTGGGGTCGCCGATCGGAACCGGGCTGGGCATCGCCAACCCGCACAACATCGAGATGATCGTCGCCGACATCGAGGTTCCCGTGATCCTCGACGCCGGCATCGGCACCGCGAGCGACGCCGCGCTGGCAATGGAATTGGGATGTGACGCAGTGCTGTTGGCGTCGGCGGTCACCCGCGCCGACGATCCCGAACTCATGGCACAGGCGATGAAGCACGGGGTGATCGCCGGCCGGGCTGCCCGCTGTGCCGGACGGATTCCCAAGCGCCGTTGGGCGTTGGCGTCGTCGCCGGCCTTCGACGGTCGTTGACGGCGCCCTCGTTCGCGTCGACGGCGCCCACCCCGGCGTCGACAGCGCCCTTGCCCGCGTTGAGAGCGCCCACCCCGGCGTCGACAGCGCCCGTGCCCGCGTTGATGGCGCCCTTGAACCTGCGTGGGTTGGTGGGCGCTGTCGACGCGTTGGTGGGCGCTGTCGATGGGCCGGAGGGCGCCGTCGACGGCCCCGAGGGTGCCGTCGACGGAACCGAGGGCGCCGTCGATGGGCCGGAGGGCGCTGTCGATGGGCCGGTGGGCGCTGTCGACGCAGGTCACGACAATCACGACATGGCCGTGGTTAAGGTGCAGGTGTGATCTCCGTAGAGCATCTGACCAAGGTGTACGGCCCGGTGCGGGCCGTCGACGACCTCTCCTTCAGTGTCCGGCCGGGCCTGGTGACGGGCTTCCTCGGGCCCAACGGTGCAGGTAAATCCACCACCATGCGCATGATCCTCGGCCTGGACAACCCGACGTCGGGAACCGCGACGATCAACGGCAAGCCCTACCGCGAACTCGACGACCCGCTGCGCCAGGTGGGTGCACTACTCGACGCCAAGTGGGTCCACCCCAACCGCAGCGCCCGCTCACATCTGCGATGGATGGCCGCCTCCAACGGCATCCCGGACGAGCGGGTCGACGAGGTACTCGACATCGTCGGGCTCACCTCGGTCGCCGGAAAAACCGCCGGCGGCTTCTCACTGGGCATGTCACAGCGACTCGGGCTGGCCGGTGCCATCCTCGGCAATCCGGGAGTGCTGCTGTTCGACGAGCCGGTCAACGGCCTCGACCCCGAGGGCATCGTCTGGATTCGAACCTTCATGCGGCAGCTCGCGGCCGAAGGCCGCACCGTGCTGGTGTCCTCGCACCTGCTCACCGAGATGTCGCTGACCGCCGATCATCTCCTGGTCATCGGGCAGGGGCGCCTGATGGCCGATAGCTCGGTCTCCGACTTCACCGCCCGCGCTCGACGCGTGGTGCGGGTCCGCGGCCCGCGGATGGACGAACTCCACCAGGCGATCGCCGCGGTCGGCTGGGCGCCGGCACCGATCACCATGCCCGACGGGCGGGTCTACGTCTCGGTCCCCGACGCCACCACCGATCAGATCGGCGACATCGTGGGTGCCGCCGGCCTGACCCTGCACGAACTCATCGGCGACTCCGCGTCGTTGGAGGAGGTCTTCATGTCGCTCACCGCCGAGGCCGTCCAGTTCGGCGGCGCGACACACCAGCAGCAGCCCACCGACCTGCAGCCCAACCAGGGAGGAGCACGATGACCGGCGCCATCACCGCCGAACGCATCAAGCTGATGTCGACCCGCTCGCCCTACTGGTGCATCGGCATCGTGGCGCTGATGTCGATCGGTATCGCGCTGGCCATCGGATACGCGGCGAACGGATCCGACGTCGACACCAGCATCGTCGTGGCGCTGCTGTCAGGCCTGAGCAGGTTCGGCGTCATCGTCCTGATGATCATGGCGGTCCTCGCCATCACCAGCGAACACCGGTTCGGCACACTCAAGACCAGCTTCCTGGCGGTCCCTCAGCGCGAGAAAGTGCTGATCGCCAAGGCCATCGTGTACGGCGGGCTGACGGTCGTGGTGTCGTTGGTGCTCACGCTGATCTGCCTGGTCATCGGCTCGATTGCGGTGTCGTCGGGCGTCGATATCACCTCCGACGAGACGATCCGCCAGATCTGGGGCATCCCGGTGTTCGCCCTGCTCTGCGTCCTGGTCGGGCTCGGCGTCGGCGCTATCGTCCGGCAGACCGCGGGCGCCATCGTCATCGTGCTGATCTGGATGCTCGCGGTGGAGACACTGCTCAGCGTCCTACCGAAGATCGGTCCGACGCTGGGCCCGTTCATGCCGTTCAACAACGGCTACCGCTTTCTCGACGGCGACACCCCCGGCGGCGTCGACTTTCACTGGAACACCGCCGGCTCGCTGATCTACTTCGCGATCATCTCGATCGTGGTGTTCATCGCGGGCGTGGTGGTGACTGTTCGACGCGACGCCTGAGGCGGCCGGAGCCCTCAGCTCTTCTTGCGGGTTCCGGGCAGCACGCCGGCGTCGAGGACGGCCTTCACGTAGGGCCGGGTGCGCTCCACAAGCTCTGCTGAATCCGGTGCGGCCCAAGCTCTTCCGGTGATCCGATCTGTTTCGTCCTCAAGTTTCCGGTACAGCTCGAGGCCCGACGCGGTGAGGCGGTGCGCGTCGTCGGCGCGTTCGACGAGACCACGCGCGACGAGCCGGTCGAGCGAGGCATCCCACTGGCTGTCGTCGAATCCGCGGGTCATCTGGAACATCTTGCGGCCCAACACGCGTCGGCGGATCGACGGGTCACCGAGGTCGGCTTCGTGGAAGACGCCGGCGTCGATGCCGTCGAGCCCGTGATCGACGAGCAGCGCGATGTGGTTGTCGCCGCGCCACTCTCGCAGTACCGCGATCGCGTACCAGAGGCGCAGGTGCGGTGCCTCGGGGGCTTCGGCTGCCGCCCAGGCCGCGGCGAGCGGACGTCCGGTGAACGGCAGGTCGACGGCCAGCGCGCGGAAACCCTCGGCCAATTCGGAGATCTCGGGATTGTCGAGCCGATCGCCGAGAACGTCACGGAGCGTCTCGTCGAGCACCTGATTGCGCTTGTCGGTGACCTTGTCGAGTCCGACCCGGGTGGCCTCGGCCCACGACGTCTCGATCATGGTCGGGGAGAAGTTGTAGAACGCCGACGTCACCACTGCCGCTGAGCAGTTGCCCAGCGGCGCGCCGCGGCCGCCCACATAGATCGATGGCAGGGCGATGCCGAGATCGTCCTGGGCCGGCATCAACCGTGGGCTGAAGTAGGCCAGCACGTGGAACGGTTCGAGGGTGTCGTAGGCGAGGCGGGCGGTCTGGGCGTCGGTCGTCGCTGCGGTCATACACCTACATTTCGGTGCGACGCGCCCCGGTGTCAACCTCGTCGACCAGATCTCGGTCGAGACCGGCGTCGATGGCATCGGTCGGCGGGTCCTCGCGGCCGCGACGCCAGCCGCCCTTCATCGGCGGTGCCTCACCGAAGTGATCGGGGTCGCCGGACCCGTACCAGGCCACCAGTACCGCCCCGACGACCGCGCCGACGAACCCGACCACCGCTAGCCAGCCCAATCCGGGCTCCGCGGTGTCGCCGAGGAACAGCACCCCGACGACGCTCGGCCCGGCGGTCTCACCGACCACCAGGACGGCGGTGACGCCGTTGACCGCGCCGAGTTGCAGGGCGACGGTCTGCACGAAGAACCCGGCCGCGCCGGCGACGGCGATCGACCAGGCCGCCGGGTCGGTGATGAGGGCGACGGCGTCGAAGGGGTGTACGCCGTCGAGGATGCGCACGCAGATCGCGATCACGCCGAAGAGCAGGCCCGCGGCCGCACCGCCGGCGATGGCGCCGTGGCGGCCCAGCTTGTAGACCGACACAAGCGCCAGCAGCGACAAGGCGAGGGTCGCGACGAAGATGCCCCAGTGCAGCGAGTGGGGTTGATCGCCGCCGGTGTGATGCGACGATGACGCGCCGAGCAGACACAGTGACAACACCACCAGCCAGATCGCCACCCAATCGCGGGTGTGCAGTGCGATGTTGAGCATGATCGTGCCGAGCAGGGCGGTGACCACGAGGTTGGCCGAGACGATGGTCTGCGAGAGGAACAGCGGCAGGAAGCGGGCGGCCACCGCGCCGCCGGCGAACCCGATGATGACCATCAGGGTGCCGAGGATGAATGCCGGGTCGACAAAGGTCGACAGCGTCGACTGCAGGCTGGGCCCGCCCGCTGGATTGTGCTGTGGGTCACCGCAGTCGCGGGACTCCTGGGCGACGCGTCGGGCGCCGAGTGCGCGCAGAACCGTCGACATGCCGTAGGCAAGCGCTGCCAGACATGCGGCGATGACTCCGATCACGAACACAGCGGCTACCTCCCATCACACACAAAGCTAGTGGTGCGAACGATCTCTGTGAAACCAATATTCCCGGCTCTCCTACACTGAATCGAGTGGTTATCGTCGAACCCCGCCATGTGCTGATCACCTTCGGCCGATCGTTCCTCACCCTCAGCCTCGCCCGGCTGATGTCGGCGGCCGGGCATCGGGTGACCGTCGTCGACTCCATCCCGATCGGTGTGAGTCGCTTCTCCAACGCTGTCGACGCCTTTTTCCAGGTGCCCATTCCGAGGTCGCAGCCACGCGAGTACTGCCGGGAGGTGGCGCGGATCGCCCGCGAGCAAGGCGTCGACACGGTGATCCCGGTACACGAGGAAACCGACATCATCGCCATGCTGGCCGACTACTTCGATCCGTCGATCTCGTTGTTCTTGTCGGACTTCGACATCGAGAACCAGCTGCACAACAAGTACGACTTCTCCGTCGCGTTGGCCGAACGAGGGCTGCCCACACTGAAATTCGCCCGGATCGCCGGACCCGACGACCTGGCCGCTCTCGATTTCGACGGGCCCTTCGCCGTGAAGCAGTGCTACTCACGGGGTTCGCAGCAGGTACACAAGGTCTATCCCGGCGACCCGCTGGACTGGCTGACCTACGACGTCGAAAACCCTTGGCTGGCACAGGAATGGATGTCCGGCGCAAAGTACTGCACCTACTCGGTGTGTCATCAGGGCAAGATCTACGCGCACGCCACGTATCCGGTCGACTACGCCATCGGTGGCAGCTCGTGTCTGAACTTCACCTCGGTCGATCATCCCGAGATCTTCGGCTGGGTACGCGATTTCGTCGCCGACATCGGTTTCACCGGACAGATCGGGTTCGACTTCATCGAGCACCCCGATCGGGGCCTGTTCTGCATCGAGTGCAATCCGCGGGGCACCAGCGGAATCATGATGTTCGACGAATCCGACGGTGTCGATCGCGCGTTCTTCGCCGCCAACGACGAGCTGATCACCCCCAAGCCCGACGTGAATCGGATGATCGGGCTGGGAATGTTGTTGTACGGGTGGACAAAAGCCTCGCGCGGCGATCGCACGATGCGTGACTTCTGGCGCGCTTTCCGTGCCGCCGACGACGTGATCAGCCAGCGCGGCGACGAGAAGCCGTTCGTGTTGTTGCCGTTGGCATATGCCGGCATCGCGCGGAGCTGTGTCCGCTACCGGGTGGGTCTGGCCGAGGGGTTCATGCACGACCACGAGTGGGATGGTCGGCGGCTGTAGGTAGCGCTCGCGTACCGCTGATCGGGGTGCTGGACCTAGTGCTGACCGCTTGACCTGATGCTGATCGAGTGCCGGACGTGCGAGCGTAGCGAGACCGACCGGTGTATCTCTAATAGTGATTGCTGGTCTGGTATCAGCTGAGATGCTGGTTCTAGCTCCACCGTGTGGGACTCCAGGTGTATCTGCCCCAGGGGCTTGATCTCGACGTGTCAGCACGGTGGGGCTAG
>JAEYMI010000010.1 GCA_023461275.1 Actinomycetes bacterium
GACCCCGGCCGAGTACGCTGCCCGATGCACCCACCAGCACCACCCCGTGGGCTGCGAGATCGACTGACCGACAGCTAGAAGAAACCTGGCTCTAGAACTGCCTGGACCGGCTATCGGGGACCTGCCACACGCAGTTCCGCATGGCCCAGAACCAAGCCGCTCAGCACCACTACGGGCTATGGGGAGAATGCTCCAGGAACTGAGGCCCCCGCAGGCGCGGCCCAGATTGGTTTCCGGCTCCCGAACTAGCCTCTCTCCGCGAGATCCAGACTAGGGGGCGTGCTGCGTGTCGACATCGGTGACGACGGCACCGTGGGTAGGCGCTTCTCGTACCACCTCGTCGCCAGCCTGCCATGGCGTTGCATGCGTGATGGGCCACGGTCGGTCATCAAACTTCACGGTGATACTCCAACCACACGACAAACTGTCGTCGCGGGCCACCGCGAGGACGTCATACTCATGCCCGCTGTATGCCGAACGGTACCGGCCACCCAAGGCTCGCGGACCAATCTCGCTCTCGACGTGATCGCCGTCAACACCTTTCACCTCCTGATTGGTGAAAGCGTCATTCATGGTGTGCTTCTCCTTGTGGGTTATGGCGCTAGCCTGACACTTCGTCTCGTTTTCAGAGCTCGTAGGTTTCGTGGACCAACGGTCTAACGCTCAGCTCGTAGACACAGGGATCGTCGTGCTCGTCGTGGTCTACGGGGAAAATGGTGAGTCTCACCGACCCCGGATGGGCCGAGATTGTTGCATCGATAAGTGAGCGGGTTGGGTGTTCGCTCACTGAGGATCGAACCAGGTGAGCCAGGGAATCGACGGTGAAGTTTGAGAATGTGTGCCCACTATTTTCCTGAAGGTCTTCGAGTGCCTGAGCGAGGACTTCGCGGTCTTCGGTGAGCGAGGCTGCGACCCGTGCGCCTTCCCATCGTGGAACTTTCGTATGAAAGAACGCGACAGCCTGTCTGTATCCGGTCGATTGGCAGCTTTCAAAAATCACTGAATCTCTTCTCTCGTACGTCTCGCGGACGCTGGGGTACTACTCTCGCTTACGTTTTCGAGGATTCGCGGCGAACCACGACCGGGAAGATTTCGGGCGTAACGGGCAAGTTCAGGACCCACCCGTTGCGAGCGCCTGAGGATCGCGGCCGCGATCAGCCCCTCGGCTAGGAGCGCTCCGATCGCGACGATCGCCGCGAACCACTGTGGATCGATCGATCGCAGGATGACCGAGCCGGTTACGGTAAAGACGACCACTACAACGGCCGCGAAAAGCCAGTCCCTACCTTGCGCCCTCTGCCGTTCCGAGTTGTTAGGCATAGTCCGTATTCCCCCTGCGCTAATAGTTCGTACCTATTGCGGACGCCGGACATAGGGCGTGACGAGTCTGGCTGGCTGCGACAGCCGGACCAGCTCCTCGATGTACTTTCGCTCCCATTCCGCGCGGGCGGACTCAGAAAGCTCTCGGTAATAGTCGGCGGCGCCCCACGAGAGCACTGGTCCTGCCTCACCTGCGGTCGCCGCCGCGTCTCGCGCTTCCTCGATCGCATCGAACGCCTTCACCTTTGCTCTCCTTACCTTTTCCGGATGTCTGGGGTGCTGATCAGCGCCAGACTCTCCACCAGGGGCGCAGCTCTGGATCGAATTTGCGTTTGGTTTTGGTGCTCAGCTCGGCGAACTCCGCGACGATGGCGGGAAGCTCGGATTTGGGTGCCGTTAGCGCGCGGGCTTCGAGGTGCTGGAGCTGCTCGACGAGAAGATTGGGTTGTATCCGGTCACGCCAGTGGTCGGTGTCGCGGAGTTTGCGCTCGCGGCGGATAGCGTCGGCGAGCGTGACTGCGGCTGGGTTAGACGCCATGTCCTGTTCTCCTTGTGGCTCGGCGGTCGTACGTTTCGTGTATTGGATGATGCCGGTAACGATGAGCGAGGCGACTTCGCGATCCGAACTCACCGCGGTTCTCGGGATACGCGATCCCGAGGTGGTCAATCTCGATCGTGCGTCCATCGTCGTGGGTGAACGTGATGACGGTTTCCGTGTTGTCGTTCATAGGGTTTCGTCTCTCGTACGGTTACTGGACCGTCAGTCCCTGCGATGTGAGAGGCGAATTGCCGAGGCTTGCGATAACCCACTGAGCATCGAGTTTGCGAAGGACAATGGGGTAGACGTACTGCTCCTCGCCGACCTGCCAGGTTTCACCATCTGCCAACTTGGCCTTGTCGACGACGTGGATCAACATGAGTTCGTCTGCCAACGGTCGGCGCGTGGCTCCGATTCCCCAATGTTCTGGGTCCGGAAACGCTTCCCTCAAGCCCCGAACATGAACTCGCTCGAAGTGCTCCCACAGCGGGCGTTTTCCGGCCGGGAGATCGACGATGCCTATTGCGCTCGCACGCAGGTCGTGTCCGTGTTCGCGTAGCTGTTCTGCGTTGTCTTCGACCCACTGCCATGCGAGCTGGGCGCG
This sequence comes from Actinomycetes bacterium, assembly GCA_023461275.1. Classification (GTDB taxonomy): domain Bacteria; phylum Actinomycetota; class Actinomycetes; order Mycobacteriales; family Mycobacteriaceae; genus Gordonia. The sequence goes on from JAEYMI010000010.1 coordinate 2,463, forward strand.
CAGTGGGAGGTCGACGAGGTGCCAAACTGATTGAAGATCACCGTTCACTACGGCGGGAACTAGGAAGGCCCAGGCCGCTTGCACCACCGCCACCTGCTCCACCAGTGCGTCATATCGGCCTGCGTCAGAGTTCTCTAACGAAGCGAACTCAGCAGGCGATTCCGGTAAGCCGCCCTCCTCGGGAGAACTCGGTGGAGGATTCTCGCCACTGGTCATTTCTAAATCCCTCCTTGTGGGTACGGTTATCGGATGGCTCGAAGGTTCGACTGAGTCCGAACTCTGACGGGGAAGATGTCAGGCGTTACGTTCAAGTTGAGTACCCACCCGTTGCGAGAACACGATGCGCGGAGAATGAGCTCACCTGTGGGAATGCCCTCGCGGTACTGCTCATCGAGGGGGGTTGTGTCGAATCGACATGGACTATGGCGCGGCTGAACCTGGCGTGGCCCCCACGCGAGCAGTTCGTCGTTCATGGCGAGCTCGTGGAGCCCTTCGACGGACTCGATTAAGCGCTCGTCTGCCTCGATCTCATTCACGGTGAGTTCTCCTTACGTTCAGTGGACTTCGGTCTCGATCGCGCGAACCGCGACGAGTAGCCAGCCTTGCCCTGTGACGATGGGGGACCGGTCATGGCGTGATTGTCCCAGGGTGGTGTGACAGGTGGTCGGCGATTTCGACACCAGCGATGGTTTGAGTGATCGTGAGAGCAGCTTGGGCGGCGCGGCGAGCGTCAGCGATCCAGTGCTGGGCGTCGAGCCCGTCGAGGCCGGTGGTGTATTCGATGTCTCCCAGGCCGCGGATGCGTTCGACGCGGGCGGTGGCGTCCTCGAGGTGAACGACTGCTTTGCCGAGGGTCGCGGCGATGTCACCGCGCGCTCGGGCGATGTTCCACGCGGTCTCGCCGGGGGAGAGGTTGTCGCCGTCGTTGTCGTCGGCGATGGTGTGGTGTGTCATGGCATGTCACCTCACGGTGCTTGTTGAGTGGGTGGGGTCGTGCTGCCAGTCGGTGGCCTGGGGTCGGGGTTGGCCGAGTGCGCCGTGCTGATTCTGGCGGATCAGGAGGCCAGCGGCGATCGCAATGCCGGTCAGGGTGCCTGCTAGAGCGCAGCCGAGGGCTTCCACACGCCACATCACTGGCTCCGTGGTGGGGTGGTGAATTCGACCAGGCGCAGCCGGAATCCGCGCCCGTAGGGGGTGCTCGGGTTGCGGGCGTATCGGGCGAGGACCCAGGCGGCGGTTGCGGTCCGTCCTGCTGGGTTGACCGATCGGATGGTGTGATCGGCGTACAGGTATCCGGCAGTCTCGTCGGACAAGGTGCGCGCGCGATGAGTGGCAGAATGAGACATTGATCGGAGCTCCTATCTCTGATCGTTGGGTGTGTCGGTGCAGCAACACCGGCACACCCCTCTTGTTTTTGGGCTACTGCTGTCTGTCGAGGAACAAGCGGGCGGCGGCGTTCTTGGCGGCTGAGCGGGCGTCTTCTGCGGCGTCGAGGTAGCGGCGCATCGTGGCGAGGGCTTCGGCGACCTGGGCGATGCATTCAGCGGGTGTCGTCTCCGCGCCGAGGGTGTCGACCGCGAGGTCGTCGCGGTTTGCGAGGGCGCGGTACTCACGTTCGATGTCGACGGTCCTTCTCTGGACTGACAGTATGACGTCGTAGAGCTGGTTGACCGGCTCATCCAATGTGCTCACTGTTGACCTGTCCGTTCTGCCGTTGTGGCGGTTGGCGGTGTGGTGTCCAGCGCTGATTGCGGCTCGTCACGTCCATAGAGGAGTGGCGCAAGAGGCTCGCGCGGTAGACCGAACTGTTCACGCAGCGCCCGTTCACGCGGACGACACAGATCTTCCGCGAGCTTTCGTCGGGTTGCGTCGATAGAAGCCTGAGCACGTGCTACGGCCTCCGTACGATCCTCGTAGGCCAGGCCGCGTAGCTGGCGTGTTCGTTGTTTACCGCCCGCCGAGTACTTGATGATCGGAACATATGGGAACTGAGGGTTCCGGCCGCGCTTTGCCGCGGTGGCGGTCCCTAGATCGAGGTTTGCCACGACCCGATCAACGGCATCACCGATCGCAGCCCGAATCGCCATCGTCCTGTGACGGTCGCGCTCTGCCATCTGCTCAAGAAGGGTCAGCGGCGCATCCATAGTCGGAACTATACAACGGTCCGTTGTAGTCCCGCAACGGTCTGTTGTAAAGTCTTGGATCGTGCAGGAGTACCTCGACTTGGCCGACATCGCCCGTGCATGGGGTGTGCATTCTGGCACTGTGCGTCGGTACTTTCATGAAGGTCGGTTACCAGCACCGGATGCGGTCGTGGGAACAGGAAGTGGCAAGCGGTACGGCTGGCTGCCAGCAACGGTGGCAGCGATCAACCGAACCGGACAGGGCGCTCGATCGGACCTATTGGGGCGCTGAAAACGAGCCTGCTGTAATCCCTGGCATGTCTACGCTC
>JAEYMI010000011.1 GCA_023461275.1 Actinomycetes bacterium
CGTTGATCGTCTTGCCCTTGGGGCCGATCAGCTCGCCGATCTTGTCCATCGGGATCTTGATGGTGGTGATCCGCGGCGCGTACGGGCTCATCTCGTCGGGCTCGTCGATGGCCTCGGCCATCACGTCGAGGATGGTCAGCCGGGCATCCTTGGCCTGGCTGAGCGCTCCGGCGAGCACGCTGGACGGGATGCCGTCGAGCTTGGTGTCCAGCTGCAGGGCGGTGACGAAGTCCTTGGTGCCTGCGACCTTGAAGTCCATGTCGCCGAAGGCATCTTCGGCGCCGAGGATGTCGGTCAGTGCGACGTACCGGGTCTCACCGTCGACGGTGTCGGAGACCAGACCCATGGCGATACCCGCGACCGGGGCGCGCAGCGGCACACCGGCGTTGAGCAGCGACATCGTCGAGGCACAGACCGAGCCCATCGAGGTGGAACCGTTGGAGCCCAACGCTTCCGACACCTGACGGATGGCGTACGGGAAGTCCTCGACGCTCGGGATCACCGGCATCAGGGCGCGCTCGGCAAGCGCTCCGTGGCCGATCTCGCGACGCTTGGGCGATCCGACGCGACCGGTCTCACCGGTCGAGTACGGCGGGAAGTTGTAGTGGTGCATGTAGCGCTTGGACTTCTCCGGTCCCAGCGAGTCGATCTGCTGGGCCATCTTGACCATGTCGAGGGTGGTGACGCCCATGATCTGGGTCTCGCCGCGCTCGAACAGCGCGCTGCCGTGGGCGCGCGGGATGATGGCAACCTCGGCCGACAGCGACCGGATGTCGGTGATGCCACGACCGTCGATGCGGAAGTGGTCGGTCAGGATGCGCTGGCGCACAAGCTTTTTGGTCAGCGAGCGGTAGGCGCCGCCGATTTCCTTTTCGCGGCCGGCGAACTGCTCGCCGAGCTGGGCAAGGATGTCGGCCTTGAGCTCGTCGGTCTTCTCGTCGCGTTCCTGCTTGCCCGCGATGGTGAGGATCTGCGAGAGACGGTCGGTGGCGGCATCGGCGACGGCGTCGTAGACGTCGGACTGGTATGGCGGGAACAGCGGGAACTCGCCGGTCTCCTTGGCCGCGGCTTCGGCCAGCGACTTCTGCGCCTCGCACAGACGCGCGATGAACGGCTTGGCGGCTTCGAGGCCCTCGGCGACGATCGCCTCGGTCGGCGCCTGCGCACCACCGGCGATCAGCTCGATGACGTTGTCGGTGGCCTCGGCCTCGACCATCATGATCGCGACGTCGGCGGTGTCACCGCTGCCGGAGACGATGCGGCCCGCGACGACCATGTTGAACACGGCGCCCTCGAGCTGCTCGACGGTCGGGAACGCGACCCACTGGCCGGCCTTGTTCTCCTCGGTCGGGATCAGCGCGACGCGCACGCCGCCGACCGGACCGGAGAACGGCAGACCCGCGAGCTGGGTCGATGCCGACGCCGCGTTGATCGCGACGACATCGTAAAGGTCGTTGGGGTCCAACGAGAGAACGGTGACGACCACCTGGATCTCGTTGCGCAGACCGTCGACAAAGGTCGGGCGCAGCGGACGGTCGATCAGGCGGCAGGTCAGGATGGCGTCGGTGGACGGACGGCCCTCGCGACGGAAGAACGATCCGGGGATGCGTCCGGCGGCGTACATCCGCTCCTCGACGTCCACGGTCAGCGGGAAGAAGTCGAACTGGTCTTTGGGGTGCTTCGACGCCGTGGTGGTCGAGAGCAGCATGTTCTCGTCGTCGAGGTAGGCGGTCACCGAGCCGGCGGCCTGCAGGGCCAGACGCCCGGTCTCGAAACGGATGGTGCGGGTACCGAAGCTGCCGTTGTCGATGACGGCGGTCGCTTCGGTGATGGTGTCATCAAAATCGGTGTCGATTTGATCGGTGGTCACATCTGTCATGTGAGGAAAAATTCCCTTCGTGGCCGATCGTCTTTCTCCGACGATCGTGTTCATTCGGCTGTCACGCCTGTTCAGCTGGGACCGACGAGGTGGGCCTACCGCGATATACGCAACCGTGCGTATGCGGAAAGCACCCCACTGCGAGTGCCCGGACATGGAAGAGTCGTGGCACGGGAGTCGGCCGGACCGATACCTGGGGAGAAGACGTCATACGTGCCGGGCGCACTCGGCGCGCCGCGGAAGGCTCAGACGGCCTTCGATCGAAGCGGCCGGAACCTGATGTTCCGGCGGCCACTACCGAGGACCGATCTGGCGTGTCATCACGCACAACGGATCTACCTGTGGCAACAATCCGAGCTGAGTTTATCAAACGCCATCGGCCACCCCCGCATAGCGGAGGTGGCCGATGGCGAAGTGTCGTATAAAGCGGTCGCGAAAAGCGATCAGCGACGCAGGCCCAGACGCTCGATCAGCGAGCGGTAGCGGGCGATGTCGACCTTGGCGATGTACTTCAGCAGGCGACGACGACGGCCGACCAGCAGCAGCAGTCCACGACGGCTGTGGTGATCATGCTTGTGCTGCTTGAGGTGCTCGGTGAGGTCGGTGATGCGCTTGGTGAGGAGGGCAACCTGCGCCTCGGGCGAACCGGTGTCGGTCTCGTGCAGCCCGTACTCGGCGAGGATTTCCTTCTTCTGGGTGGCGGTCAAAGCCATGGAGATACTCCTGTTTTTCAGTCCCGCGTCATATGTGACCGGCGGCGATCCTCACCCGGATCGACCTCGTCGGTTCGGTGCGCCACCGCGGACTGCAGCTGCACCGACTCACCAGGCTACCAACCATGCAGGTCGGCACCCAAATCGGCGGCGCACGGAGGTCAGCGGGGCCTGGTTACTCGCCGGAGGCCAGCAGCACCCGCGTCTTGTCGACGTCGAGCGCCATCGCGCCCAGCAGGTCGTCGACGCTGCCGAAGTTCTCCATCCCGCGAATCCGGGCGACGAAGTCGACGGCGACGTGCTGGCCATAGAGGTCGGCGCTGGTGTCGAGCACGAACGCCTCGACGGTTCGGGTGCGGCCGGAGAACGTGGGATTGGTGCCCACCGAAACCGCCGCCTGGTAGCTCTCCCCCGGGATCACCTGCCCGACCACCGGTCCGGCACCGAGAACGGTGAACCAGGCCGCGTACACGCCGTCGGCGGGAATGGCCGCGTACATCGGCGGCGCGACATTGGCGGTCGGATACCCCAGTTCACGTCCGCGACCGTCACCACGCACCACGACGCCCTCAACGCGGTGCGGCCGGCCCAGCGCCTCGGCGGCACTCTCCACATCACCGGCGGCCACACACGAGCGGATGTAGGTCGACGAGTAGGTCACCGCGTGTTCACCGAACAACGAGATGGCCTGCACCTCGAACCCGAACTTGCGACCCAACTCGGTCAGCTTCGCGACATCGCCGGCCGCCTTCTTTCCGAAGGTGAAGTTGTCGCCGACCACCACCTCGGCGGCATGCAGGCTCTCCACCAGGACGTTGTGGGCGAAGTCCTTCGGGGTGCGCGCGGCGAGTTCCGGGGTGAACGGCATGACGCAGAAGACGTCGATGCCGAGTTCCTCGGCCAGTTCGGCCCGACGCGTGAGGGTGGTCAGCTGCGGCGGGTGCGAGCCGGGACGGACCACCTCTGCCGGATGCGGATCGAAGGTCATCAGAACCGACGGGATACCGCGCAATCGGGCGGCCGTCGTCGCGGCATGGATCAGCTGCGCATGCCCGCGGTGCACCCCATCGAACACACCGATCGTCACCACGCAGCGTCCCCAGTCCGCCGGGATGTCGTCGAGTCCTCTCCACCGCAACACGCGCACCAGCCTACGACCCCGTGATGCCGCAAACCACCGCGACGGCACGGCGTGGCGAAGCGTTTGCTCGCCTGTCATCTTCGCGTGGGGCGCGCGACTAGTCTGTGAGGCATGCCTGCATCTCGCACGTCGCCGGACAAGCCCGGCGAGGATCGGCCGGTCACCGAGCTGTCCAACGTCACCCAGGACTATCTGAAGGTGATCTGGACGACGCAGGAGTGGGCCGAGGTCAAGGTGACCACCAAGATGCTCGCCGAGAAGTTGGGGGTGTCGGCTTCCACAGCGTCCGAGGCGATTCGCAAGCTCGCCGACCAGGGGTTGGTGTCGCATGAGCGCTACGGCGCGGTGAGTCTCACCGATGCCGGCAAGAACGCCGCGATCCTGATGGTTCGTCGTCACCGACTGCTGGAGACATTCCTGGTCCGGGAATTGGGCTACGGATGGGACGAAGTGCACGATGAGGCCGAAGTGCTCGAACATGCCATCTCCGATCGGCTGCTGGCACGCCTGGACGCCAAGCTCGGTCACCCGTCACGTGACCCCCACGGCGACCCGATCCCCAGCGTCGACGGCTCGGTGCCAAGCCCCGAGGTCGACGTGCTCGCCGACCTCGACGTCGGTCAATCCGGCACGGTCGCACGGATATCCGACACCGACCCGGATATGCTGCGCTACTTCGACGAGGTCGGCGTCGACCTCGACCGCACCGTGACGGTCGTGGAGAAGCGGCCGTTCGCGGGGACCATCACGGTCTCGGTGGACGGCAAGGACAGCTTCGATCTCGGCGACATCGCCGCCCGGGCCATCTTCCTGACTGCCGCGCAGTGACATCAGGCCGCTGATCTGGCCTAGCGCAGCGTCGCCGGACGCACCACCATCACCGAGCTCGCGCGGCGCCCCTTCTCCTCGATCAACGCGATCGCCTGCCCCGCCGGATCGATGACGACGTAGGTTCCGGCCAGTCCGATCGGGGTCAGCCAGCGTCCCTGGCTGATGGATTCGGCTTCGTCGTCGGAGATGTCGCGGTGCGGGAAGCACAGTTTGACCGCCTCGTCGATGCTCAGCGAGAGCCGCCGATCCTCGGCGACCTGTTCGAGCGTGCGGGCATGGTCGAGGGTGAACTGACCCACCGCGGTGCGGCGTAGAGCGGTGAGATGTCCGCCGACGCCGAGCGTGGCACCGAGATCGCGTGCCAGAGAACGGATGTAAGTTCCGGCCGAGCAGTCGACGGTGACGTCGAGGTCGATCCAGCCGGGCGTCTGGGCAACGGTTCCGGCATCGAGGGTGGTCGCCTCGTCGACGCGCGCGATGTCGTGAATGTCGAAGCGCGACACGGTGACCCGACGGGACTCGAGGTCGAAGTCGGCTCCGGTGCGCACCAGCGCATGGGCGCGTCGACCGTCGACCTTGATGGCACTCACCCGGGCGGGCACCTGGTCGATCTCACCGGTGAGATCGACCACCGCGGAACGGATCTGGTCGTCGGTCACCGACGACGGATCGGCCCGGGACAGGATTTCACCCTCCCGGTCGTCGGTGGTGGTGGCGGCCCCGAGCCGGATTGTCGCGCGATAGGACTTGGTGGTCAGCGACAGCAGACCGAGCAGTTTGGTGGCACGTTCGACGCCGACGACGAGCACCCCGGTCGCCATCGGGTCCAGGGTTCCGGCGTGCCCGACTCGCCTGGTGTTGAACGCCTTTCGGCACTTCGACACCACGTCGTGGCTCGTCATGCCGGCCGGCTTGTCGACCACCAGCAGGCCGGCGTTCTCGATCGATTGGTCGGCCATGTCAGGTCAGCGAGATCGACGTCATGATCAGACCGTTCTCGATCATCCAGCGGCCCGGCAGGTGCAGCAGCGGCGCACCGCCGTCGGTCACCGAGCCGTCGATGAGGATCTGCGAGGAGAACGTTCCCGACGTCGGGCCGTCCTGCTCGAAGGTAATATGGGCGTCCTCGAATCCCAACCACCGACCGGTCAGCGGGAACCACGCCTTATAAGTGGCTTCCTTGGCGCAGAACAGAAGTCGGTCCCAGTGCAGACCCGTGGGACGGGTGGCCAGCGCGGTCCGCTCGGCGGCAATGCTGGTGGCGTCAAGGACCCCGTCGGGCAATCCCTCGTGCGGTTCGGCGTCGATGCCGAGTGACCGCACCTGCAGCGAATAGCCGACCACCGCGGCACGATAGCCGTCGCAATGGGTCATGCTGCCGACGACCTGGTCGGGCCACAGTGGCATTCCGCGGTCGCCGCGCATGATCGGTACCGGGTCGATCCCCAACTGCGAGAGCGCTTGTCGGGCACAGTGACGGGCCGTGGTGAACTCGCGACGCCGCTTCTCCACCGCGCGTTCGATCAATGAACGTTCGGCGGGCATGGGCTCGATACCCGGCGGATCCTCGAAGGCTTCGGCCGCCCCGACTCCCGATGGGACGAGTCGTTCGATCATGGTGTCTCCTCCCCTGCCGAGGTATCCGCCGAACCGCCGCCGCGATCCTCGCGTCGCCGCCGCATCCGCTCGGCCATCGCCTTGGCCCGCTCCGCATAATCCGGTGGCAGCGTGAACCGCACACCGTGCGAGTTCAGGTCGCTCTCGCGAAGTTGTGGATCGGGAATGATGGGACGCATCAACGGTTCTGGCAGACCACGCCGTTTCCATTCACGCGGGTAGCCCACCGACACCTCCTCGAACCGCACGTCGTCGTACCACGTGGTGCGCGGGATGTGCAGGTGCCCGTAGACGCAACACGCGGCGTTGAACCTTGTGTGCCAGTCGTGGGTCAGTTCACTGCCGCACCACAGCGCGAACTCCGGGTACATCAGCACATCGGTGGGTTCGCGGCGCAACGGCCAGTGATTGATCAGGATCGTCTTCTCCGCGGGATCGAGTGCGGCGAGGCGCTTTTCGGTGGCCGCGATCCGCGCCCGACTCCACGCGTCACGTGTCGGAAAAGGCTCGGGTGAGAGCAGGAACTCGTCGGTCGCGACGACATTGCGTTCTCTGGCCAGCGCCAAGGCCGACAATGCACTCGTGGTGCCCTCGGGCCGGAAGGTGTAGTCGTAGAGCAGGAACATCGGGACCACCCGTACCGGTTGCGATCCGTCCCCCGGATCGAAGAGCGGATAGATGTCCTCAGGGGTGATGACGCCGAGGTCACGGCAGGCCTGCACGAGGTAGTCGTAGCGCGCGACGCCGAAGATCTGCACCGGGTCCTTCGACGTGGTGTACAGCTCGTGATTACCCGGCACCCAGACCACGGTGTGAAAGCGCGTCCGCAGCCGGCGCAGCGTGTCGATGATGTCGTCGGTGCGTTCGGAGACGTCGCCGGCGACGATCAGCCAGTCGTCGGGCGCCTGCGGACGGATCTGGTCCACGATGTGCTCGTTGCCGCGGTGCGCGACATGCAGATCGCTGATCGCCCAGAGAGTTGCCACGAGGATCCATCGTGCCAGACGGCGTCGGGGACCAGCGTGCGCGGTGCGTGGTCAGCGAATCGGTGAATCCGGCAGTGCCGACGTGTGGTAGTTCAGCACGCCATCGGGTTGGGTGACAAAGGTGCCACGGCAGACCCCGCGCAGCGCGGCAACGGTGACGTCGAACACCTTGGGATCGAGCGGCTCAAAGGTGTGCTCGAGGCCGAGTTTGGGTAGCGCTTCGTTGGCCGGGATCGGCGTCACGCGGCACTGCCCGCCGTCGAGGTGTCCGTCGACCCATTCCCGTGCGCTGCGCACCCCGTAGTAGGCGGTGGGCCCCGGAGTGTCGTCGCCGGCGTTCAGCGTGGTCATGAACCGCGAGCCGGGACATACTCCCGACCGTGGGTCCTGCCGGCAGGCCCCGGGCGAACCGTACTGTGGCGCACCGATTCCCACGTAGGTGGCCACTTTGTCGGCGCCGCCCAGTTCCTTGAGGTACCACCGTGCGCTGATGGCGCCGATGCTGTGGCCGACGAGTGCGACACGGTCGTGCGGATGAGCAGCTCGAGTTGCATCCACTGCCCTCGCGATCGCCTCCGCGTCGCGGGTGACGTCGTAGCCCGACAGGTTGAGCACGGTGCTCGGGTAGCCGCGCGATGTCAGGTTGCGTGACATCGGCTCGAACGGGATGGTTCCCACGCCTTGTCCGGGAATGATCAGCACCCGGGTCGTCGGCGATGCCGGCGCGGCACCGGCAGGTGAATCGGTGACACCAACCGCAACGAGAAGCGTGCTCACCACCGCGCAGACAACGACGACAGAACGACTGAACCTCATATTGGTTAGGGTACCCTGACCAACTGATCAGCCGACGCCGGTACGCAGCCAGCGACCGGAACGGATGCGCCAGGCGACCGCAGCCAACCGCACGACCATGAAGACGACCAGTCCGGTCCAGATCCCGGCCAGTCCCCAATCAAACAGCAGCGACGCCCAGATCAGCGGCAAGAATCCGACCAGCGCGGCGATCAGGGTCGCGGTCCGCAGGAAGGCGGCGTCGCCGCTGCCGAGCAACACCCCGTCGAGCGCGAAGACCACGCCCGCAATGGGAATCATCGCGACGAAGAACCACCAGGCGACGCCGACCTGATCGAGGACCGCTTCGTCGGTGGTGAAGATACGCGGGATGAGCGATGCGGCAAGCGCGAACACCACCGCGAGGACGACCGCGGCCAGCACCGATACGACGGTCACTCGCCGGGCCACAGTGCTCGCGACCCGCGAGGCACCCGCACCGAGCGCTGCGCCGACGAGCGCCTGCGCCGCGATTGCGAGTGCATCGAGCAGCAGCGAGAGGAACTCCCACAGCTGCAGAACCAGCTGATGTGCGGCCACGGACGCGACGCCGAACCGCGCGGCCACCGCTGCGGCCGAGACGAAGCAGATCTGGAAGGAGGCCGACCGGATGATCAGATCGCGGGCCATCACCAGCTGTGCCCGCATGATCGTCCATCGCGGCCGCAACCGGTGCCCACCGACCTCGCGGATGAGCCGCTGCGCGAACAACGCACCGGTGATGGTCTGTCCGATCAGGTTGGCCCACGCGCTGCCGAGCAGGCCGAGGCGCGGCAGCCCGAACATTCCATGGACCAGACCGACCACCAGGACCGCTGACACCGCCAACCCTGACACCACGTAGATCACCGGACGTCGGGTGTCCTGCACTCCGCGCATCCACCCGTTTCCGGCCATCGACAGCAGAATCCACGGCACGCCGAAAACCGCGATGCGTAACCAGTCGGCGGCCTCGGCAGCCACGACCATCGCATCATCGCTCCCACCGCCGACCAGCGCCCGCATCACCGCCGGGGCGAGAACCCAAGCGGCAGTGACGATTCCAAGGCCGACGCCCAGTGCGATCCAGCTCGCCTGGACACCCTCGTCGACGGCGCCGTCGCGATCGCCGGATCCGAATCGTCGCGCCGAACGCGCGGTGGTCCCGTAGGAAAGAAAGGTCAGCTGAGTGCTGATGATCCCGAGCACCAGGGTCGCCACTGCGAGCGCGGCCAGCGGAGCACCGCCGAGTCGACCGACGACGGCCAGGTCGAGCAGCAGGTACAGCGGTGGCGCGATGAGGACGGCCAGCGCAGAGGTTGCCAGCGTCGCGATGCGGGCAACCCCGGTGTCCTCGGTCAGATGGAGTCCAGCAGTCGACCGACGACCGCGTCGGCGGTACCGGCGTCGCTGTAGCCGGCGGCGTGTTTGTGGCCGCCGCCTCCATGGCGTTGGGCGAGTCCGACGACGTCGGCGGTCTTGGACCGCAACGACACCGTCCACTGATCCGGGTCGCCTTCTTTGAAGACGACCGCAACTTCGGCTTCGCGCGCGGTCCGCACGATGTCGACGACGCTCTCGGACTCGTCCCAGCTCAAACCCTCGAGACTGTGCCGGTCGACGACGGCGACGACGAGACCTGCACCCTCGAAGGCATCGGAATGCAGGGTGGCCGAGTCCAGGACCGAGGAGACCATCGAGAACCAGGCGAACGGATGGGAGTCGATCAACTTCCGACTCCATGTCCGGCCGTCGACACCGGCCTCCAGCAGTCGGGCCGCGATCCGGAAGGACGCCGGCCGAGCCCACCGGAACGACCCGGTATCGGTCAGCAGACCGGCATACAGGCAGGTGGCGATATCGGCGTCGAGACCGACGCCGAGTTCGTCGAGCACGTCGAGCACGAGTGCCGCGGTGCAGTCCGCCGACTGATCGATCAGATCGAGGTCACCGAAACCCCCGTTGGACGCGTGGTGATCGATCGTCACCGACAGATCGGCGCGCTCGAACACCCCGGCCAGATTCTCCAGCCTCTCCAGGCTGGCCGCGTCGACCGACACCACTGCGGGGTGCCCGACCACTGCGTCCTCGTCGACGAGCAGTTTGGCGCCCGGCAATTCGGTGAGCGCGTCGGGGAGTCGGGTGGTGCCCGGGAAGGCCACCTCGACCACCATGCCCAGTCCCTGCAACGCCAGCCCCAATGCCAACCCGCTACCGATGGTGTCGGGATCGGGCCGCATGTGGCACAGGATCGTCACCGCTGTCTGGTCGCGAAGAGCGGCGGCGATCGACGCGGCAGATGCCCGCGTCACTCGGCGGAACCGTCGTCGGTACTCCCGCGATACGGATCGGCGTCCCCGGCCGGTGCGGCCTGCGCCGCCTGCCGCGCCACGATCTCGTCGTTGGCGCGAGCCCGGGCAACGAGCTCCTCCATCTGCCGTGCCGCGTCGGGCACGGTGTCGAGCGCGAAGGTCAACGTCGGAGTGAACCGGACACCGGTTCCCGCGCCCACCTTGGAGCGCAGGATTCCGGTTGCCTTGGCCAGTCCGGCGGCGGCCGCCTCGTAATCAGGTTCCTCGTCCAGCGACGAGCCCATCACCGTATAGAACAGTGTTGCGTCATGCAGGTCGTTGGTGACCCGCGCGTCGGTGATGGTCACGTTCGCCAGGCGCGGATCCTTGATCTCATAGGTGATCGCCGAGGCGACGATTGACGAGATCCGCTTGGCCAGTCGCTGGGCGCGTGCCGGATCAGCCATCGCAGTTCCCCTTCCGCGTCATAGACGTCCGCGATCACTCACGGGCCTTCTCCTGCAGTTCATAGGTCTCGATGACATCGTCGACCTTGATATCGCTGTAGGTGAGGGTCAGACCACATTCGTAGCCTTCGCGAACCTCGGTGGCGTCATCCTTCTCGCGCCGCAGCGACGAGATGGTGAGGTTCTCGGCCACCACGACATTGTCGCGCAGCAGGCGTGCCTTGGCGTTGCGACGCATGATGCCCGACTGCACGAGGCAACCGGCGATGTTGCCCACCTTCGACGACTTGAAGATGGCCCGGATCTCGGCGCGGCCGAGCTCCACCTCTTCGTAGATCGGCTTGAGCATGCCCTTGAGCGCGCTCTCGATCTCGTCGATGGCCTGGTAGATCACCGAGTAGTACCGGATGTCGACACCCTCGCGGTTGGCCAGCTCGGTGGCCTTGCCCTCCGCGCGGACGTTGAACCCGATGATGATCGCATCCGATGCCGCCGCCAGGTTGACGTTGGTCTCGGTGACACCACCGACACCGCGGTCGATGACCCGCAGCGAAACCTCGTCGCCCATCTCGATACCGAGCAGCGCCTCTTCGAGGGCCTCGACGGTACCCGAGTTGTCGCCCTTGAGAATCAGGTTGAGCTGGCTGGTCTCCTTGAGCGCCGAATCCAGATCCTCGAGGCTGATGCGCTTGCGGCTACGGGCGGCCAGCGCATTGCGCTTGCGCGCATTACGGCGGTCGGCGATCTGCCGGGCGATCCGATCCTCTTCGACGACGAGCAGGTTGTCACCCGCACCGGGCACCGAGGTGAAACCGATGACCTGAACCGGGCGCGACGGCAGTGCCTCGGGCACGTCCTCGCCGTGTTCGTCGACCATGCGTCGCACACGACCGTAGGCGTCACCGGCGACGATCGAGTCGCCCACCTTGAGCGTGCCGCGCTGGACGAGCACGGTGGCCACCGGACCACGACCGCGGTCCAGGTGCGCCTCGATGGCGACACCCTGGGCGTCCATGTCCGGGTTGGCGCGCAGATCGAGCGACGCGTCGGCGGTCAGCAGCACCGCTTCGAGGAGTGCCTCGATGTTGGTGCCCTGCTTGGCCGAGATGTCGACGAACATGGTGTCGCCGCCGTACTCCTCGGGGATGAGGCCGTACTCGGTGAGCTGACCACGGATCTTCGACGGGTCGGCGCCCTCCTTGTCGATCTTGTTGACCGCAACCACGATCGGCACATCGGCGGCCTGTGCGTGATTGACCGCTTCCACCGTCTGCGGCATGACGCCGTCGTCGGCCGCGACCACGAGGATCGCGATGTCGGTGGCCTTCGCGCCGCGGGCACGCATGGCGGTGAACGCCTCGTGACCCGGGGTGTCGATGAAGGTGATCAGGCGATCGTCGCCGTTGAGGTGCGTATTCACCTGGTAGGCACCGATGTGCTGCGTGATACCACCGGCCTCGCCCTCACGGACGCTGGCATTACGGATGGTGTCGAGCAGTCGGGTCTTACCGTGATCGACGTGACCCATCACGGTGACCACCGGGGGTCGCTGTTCGAGGTCGTCCTCGCCGCCCTCGTCCTCGCCGTAGCTGAGGTCGAAGCTCTCCAGGAGCTCGCGGTCCTCATCCTCCGGGCTGACGACCTGGACGACGTAGTTCATCTCCGAACCGAGCAGCTCCAGCGTCTCGTCGTTGACCGACTCGGTCGCCGTGACCATCTCGCCGAGGTTGAACAGCGCCTGGACCAGCGATGCCGGGTTGGCGTCGATCTTGTCGGCGAAGTCGGATAGCGAGGCACCGCGGGCGAGACGGATGGTCTCGCCGTTGCCGCGCGGAAGCCGAACGCCACCGACGGCCGGAGCCTGCATCGAGTCGTATTCCTGGCGCTTCTGACGCTTGGACTTGCGTCCACGACGGGGCGCACCACCGGGACGGCCGAACGCGCCGGCGGCACCGCCGCGGCCACGTCCGCCACCACCACCGCCGCCGGGACGACCGCGGAAGCCGCCACCACCGGCGGGAGCACCTCCGGGCGCACCGCCCGGTGCTCCGGCGCCACCACCGCGGTAGCCACCTCCGCCACCGCCACCACCGCGCGGCCCACCGGGGCCACCGCGGCCGGGACGGCCGGCGTCGGGTCGAGCAGCACGGCTGGGCATCGCGCCCGGGTTGGGGCGCGGCGGCATGCTACCGGGATTGGGGCGTGGTCCGCCCTGGCCGGGACCCGGACGGGCGCCACCGGGACCGGGTCGGCCGCCGGACTGAGCACCCGGGCGTCCGCCACCCGGTCGCGGGCCTCCCTGGCCCGGTCCCGGACGCGGACCCATCGGACGCGGCGCAGGCGCGGGCGTCGACGAGTACGGGTTGTTGGCAACGCGAGGGGTGCGGGGCCCGGGCTTGGGTCCGGGGCCGGCGCCGGGGCGCGGCGATGCCGACGTCTGACCGCCCGCGGCGGGTGCCGCGGGGGTGTCGGTCTTGGCTGCCGGCGCGCTGGGCTCGGGAGCCGTCGGGGCCGGAGCACTGGCCGGTGCCGACGCGGCCGGTTGCTGCGGGGCCGGCGTGGGCTCGGGAGTGGCGGGCTTGGGTCGCGGTCCGCCCGGCTTGGGTCCGGGACGCGCCGAGGCGGCGTCGGACGCCGTGCCGTTGGAGACCGTGCCGTTGGATACCGCGGCGCCGTTGGACGCGCTCGCAGCGGTGCCGGCCGACGCGGATGCGGTCGCCGGGGTGCGGGCACCCGGCTTGGGGGCACCTGATGGTTTGGCTGATTCTTTTTTCCCGCCGTCCTTGGACGGGAATGATTCGCGGAGTCGACGGGCCACGGGGGCCTCTACGGTCGACGACGCTGATTTGACGAACTCGCCTTGTTCCTTCAGACGTTCGAGCACCTGTTTGCTCGTTACGCCAAGTTCTTTGGCCAGTTCATGCACGCGGGCCTTGCCTGCCACTGCTCTCCTCACTTGGAGGTCGAGCGGGCCACCCGCTACGACCTCGGTTTACGTCCGAAACGTGCTCATCGTGGAGACTTCACGGTGTGCTCATGTCTTCTGCTACCTGTTCCTGACCCGGTTGGGGGCCATCTCTTCCGGTGATCCCACCGAATGCTTCGGCGAGGTCGTCGGGGTCCACGGTCAGACCGGGGACCCGCAACGCCGGACCGAACGCCCTGCGCCGCAACGCGGTGGACATGCAGTCCGACCGTGGATGCAGCCAGGCACCTCGTCCCGGCATGGTCTTTGCGTGATCGACGACGATTGTCGGCGCATCATCGGCATTCACTGCCACGATGCGTACCAATTCTCGAGCCACTGTTCGCTGCCGACATCCGACGCACATCCTGATCGGACCATCGGGCCCGGAATGGGTGTCGATCGACAGCTCTCGCTCAACCATCGGTCAGTCTACCGCGCCCCGCCACATCCGGAACAATCGCCTGCTCAACGATCACTCGGCGCGTCGGCGTCGGACCGGATATCTATGCGCCAACCGGTGAGGCGGGCGGCCAGACGCGCATTCTGGCCTTCCTTGCCGATCGCCAACGACAGCTGATAGTCAGGGACGACCACCCGCGCAGCTTTGTTCTCCAGATCCACCACCTCGACCGACACGACCTTGGCCGGCGACAACGCGTTGCCGACAAAGGCAGCGGGATCGGTGTCGAAGTCGATGATGTCGATCTTCTCCCCCGCCAGTTCGCTCATCACGTTGCGCACGCGCTGTCCCATCGGACCGATGCATGCGCCCTTGGCGTTGAGTCCGCTGACCCCGGTGTGGACGGCGATCTTGGAGCGATGTCCGGCCTCGCGTGCGACCGCGACGATCTCGACCGACCCGTCGGCGATCTCGGGCACCTCCAGCGAGAACAGCTTGCGCACCAGGTTCGGATGGGTCCGCGACAAAGTGATCTGCGGACCGCGCGCACCACGCGAGACGCCGACGACGTAACACTTGATGCGATCGCCATGGGTGTACACCTCGCCAGGTACCTGTTCGGCGGGCGGGATCACGCCTTCGGCACTGTTGGCGTCGGTGCCGATCTGAACGATCACCATTCCGCGCGCGTTGGCGCGGGCATCCTGCTGCACCACGCCACCGACGATCTCGCCCTCGTGGGTAACGAAATCGCCGAAGTTTTTCTCGTTCTCCGCATCTCGCAGTCGTTGCAGGATCACCTGGCGAGCGGTGGTCGCCGCGATCCGGCCGAAGCCTTCCGGGGTGTCGTCCCATTCGTGGACGACGTCGCCGTTGTCGTCGACTTCCTGCGCCAGCACCCGCACTTCTCCGGATTTGCGGTTGACGTCGACGCGCGCATGCGGCGCGAAGCCGTCGGTGTGGCGGTAGGCGGTCAGCAACGCGGTCTCGATGGCGGTGATGACGGTGTCGGTGGGAATTCCCTTGTCGGCCTCGATCATCCGCAGGGCGTTGATGTCGATGTTCATCGGACTCCTATTCACTTGTCGTTTCAGTCAGAGGCTGTGTGGATTGAGTGGCGTGTGGATTGAGTGTCGGGTGGATCGGATCGGTAGGTCAGTCGGATATCTCGCGGCCTGACATATCTCGTCGGCGGGCGATGTCATCGGCATCCAGACCGCACATCTCGAGTTCGGCTGCGCCTGGCCGGGAGAAGTCCACCTGCACCACGGCTTTGGTCACGGCGTCGAGCGCGATGACCTCGCGCCGCAGCCGGCCCTTGTTCGCGGCGACGATGGTGACGTGTCCGTCGTCGAGCGCACCGACCCGGCCGGTGAGCTGCTTGGACCCGGTGTCGTCGGTCACATCGACGATCACCTTGCGCCCCTGCGCCCGCCGCCAATGACGCGGCAGTGTGAGCGGTCGGTCCACTCCCGGCGAGGTCACCTCGAGGGTGTACTCGTCATCGGTGAGATCGTCGACGACGTCGAGCGCCGACGAGATGTCGCGGGTGACGTCGGCGAGATCATCGAGATCGTTGCCGCCGTCGCGATCGATGACGACGGTGACCTCGTCACGACCGTTTCGTCGGTGAATGCGGACATCTTCGAGATCGAAACCCCGGCCGGTCACGACGGGCTCGACGAGGGTGCTGATCCGGTCCGCGGTGATCACCTGGGCTCCTCGTCTTCAGTTGTGTTCCGGTGGCATTGGTGTTCCGGTGGCATGGGCGAAGTCCGTGCTCGGTGGACGATCGTAGCCGCACCCCATCGTAGTGGACGCGACTGGCATCATGTGTCAGGTGACCGATCCGACGCCGCCGTTGGCGGTCCTGCGCCGACGAACCCTGCTACGCAGCGGGGTGGCACTCGGTGTCGGTGCTTTCGTCGTGACGGCCGCGGCCTGCAATCGTGGTCCCACACCAGCCCAGATCACCGCCGAGGGGTTGCTCCCGCTGGCCGATGCCGCTGTCGTCGACGAGTTGTCGGCCCGCGCGTTGGCTCCCCGTTTTCCCGACTACACCGCGGCGCTGAACGTGATCGCCGATCAGCGCGGGCAGCACGCACGCGCGCTTCGCGAGGAGATCATGCGGCTCGATCGCGAGATCGCCGGCCGCATCGTCACGACGGCGACCTCGTCGGCCACCCCCGGCGGTACCTCCACCGCACCGGCGAGCACGTCGGCGTCGGCGCAGTCGGCCCCGGCGGGAACCCTTGACGAGCTGAGAACCGCACTGCGCACGTCGGCTCGGACCGCTGCGGCCGCGGCCGTTGCGCTGCAAGGTTATTCGGCGGGACTGTCGGGTTCGGTGAGCGCCGCGGTGACCACGATGGTGGAGGTCCAACTGCGATGAGCCCGACGACAGACGCGCTGACGGTGGCTGCCGATGCCGAGAACGCAGCCATCTTCACCTACGGAACCATCACGGCGTTCGCACCGGCAGCACGCCAGAAGACCGTCGCCGAGTACACCACTGAGCACCGGGCACGGCGCAATGCCCTCGACCAGGCGTTGCGGGTCGCGAATACACCGGTGCCGCAACCGGCCGCCGGTTACACCCTGCCGGTGACGGTGACCTCGCCGACAACCGCCGCGCAGGCCGCGCAGGCCGCCGAGATCGACTGCGCCACCGCGTACCGCGCGTTGATCGAGCAGGGCGACAGCGAGGCCGTGCGCCGCCTGGGACTCGACGGGCTCACCGACTGCGCTCGCCGAGAGGCGACGTGGCGCGCCGCATTGGGTCTGGCGCCGACGACTGTCGCGTTCCCGGGCGCACCTCGCTGACACACCCGGGCGGTCCCGTCAGCCGCGTACGGCCGCGACCACCGCGTCGACCGCGCCGTCGACGGGCACCTCGGTGGCCTCGCCGGTGAAGCGGTCGCGGATCTCGATGGTGCCCTGGGCGTAGCCACGGCCGACGACGACAACTGTCGGAACGCCAAGCAGCTCCGCGTCTTTGAACTTGACGCCGGGTGAGGCCTTGCGGTCGTCGAGCAGCACGTCGATTCCCGCCGCGTCGAGATCTTCGGCCAGCTCGTTGGCGCCGGTGATCGCGGCCTCATCTTTGTTGGCGATGACCAGATGCACCGCGAACGGCGACACCTCCCGGGGCCAGCGCAGGCCCTTGTCGTCGTGCCATTGCTCGGCCATCACCGCGACCAGGCGAGACACCCCGACTCCGTAGGAGCCCATGGTCAGTCGCACCGGTTTGCCGCTCTCGCCGAGCACGTCGACCTCGAAGGCGTCGGTGTACTTCTGGCCCAGCTGGAAGATGTGGCCGATCTCGATGCCCTTGGCACTGACCAACGGCCCCTTGCCATCCGGCGACGGATCGCCGTCGCGGACCTCGGCGGCCTCGATGGTTCCGTCCGGGGTGAAATCACGGCCGGCGACCAATCCGACGACATGCTTGTTGGGGGCGTCGGCGCCGGTGATCCAGGCCGTTCCGTCGACGATCCGCGGATCGACGAGGTAGCGGACCCCGTTGTCCTGCAATCCCTTCGGGCCGATATAGCCCTTGGTGAGGAACGGGTTGGCGACGAAGTCTGCCTCGGTCAACAACTCCACCTCGGCTGGTTCCACCGACGCCTCGAGTCGTTTGAAGTCGACTTCCCGGTCGCCGGGCACGCCGACCCCGAGCAGCTCCCAGTCACCGCCGGGCAGACGGGTTTTCACCAGGATGTTCTTCAGCGTGTCCGACGCGGTGTAGGTGCCCTCAAGCGTCTCGTTGGCCCATGCCACGAGGGTGTCGATGGTGGGGGTATCCTGGGTATCGTGCACCACGGCGTCCGCGAGACCGTCGATCGGCAGGGCCTCGGGGGCGGGCGTGACGACGGCTTCGACGTTGGCCGCGTAGCCGGATTCCACGCACCGGACGAAGGTGTCCTCGCCGACCTCGCTCTCGGCGAGGAACTCTTCGGACGCACTGCCACCCATCGCTCCCGACGTCGCGGCGACGATGACGTAGCGGACGCCGAGTCGGGCGAAGATGCGCTGGTAGGCGTCCCGATGGGCTACGTAGGCGGCCTTGAGGCCGTCGTCGTCGAGATCGAATGAGTACGAATCCTTCATGACGAACTCGCGGCCCCGCAGGATGCCGGCGCGGGGCCGTTCCTCGTCGCGGAACTTGGTCTGGATCTGGTACAGGATGACCGGCAGATCCTTGTACGACGAGTACTCGCCCTTCACCAGATTGGCGAAGAGTTCCTCGTGGGTCGGTCCGAGCAGCATGTCGGCGCCCTTGCGGTCCTTGAGCC
Source organism: Actinomycetes bacterium (assembly GCA_023461275.1). Classification (GTDB taxonomy): domain Bacteria; phylum Actinomycetota; class Actinomycetes; order Mycobacteriales; family Mycobacteriaceae; genus Gordonia. Next base: position 18,402 of record JAEYMI010000011.1, read on the forward strand.
GGAACAGATTCGGGCCGTACTCATTCCATCGCCCGGTGGTCTCGTACGGATCGCGCGGCAGCAGGGCCGGCAGCAGAATTTCCTGTGCGCCGATGGCATTCATCTCTTCACGCACGATCTCCTCGACCGCACGCAGCACCCGCAGGCCCAGCGGCAGCCAGCTGTAGACGCCCGGCGCGGTCCGGCGCACGTAGCCGGCGCGAACAAGCAGCTTGTGGCTGGGTACCTCGGCGTCGGCGGGGTCGTCGCGCAGGGTGCGCAGGAACAGGGTCGACATGCGTGTGATCACGGTCAATGAGTCTAGTCGGCGCCCTACGACCGGTTCCGCTGCCGTCACCCGCGCCCCGCTAGAGTGTGGCGGTGCTCGTCATCCTCCCTCCCTCGGAAACCAAATCCGACGGTGGTTCCGGCGCGCCGCTGGACCTCGACGCGCTCTCGTTCACCGAACTCACCCCAGTCCGCCGTCGCATCGCCGATGCGCTCGTGGAGCTCGCGTCCGACCTCGACGCCAGCCGCATCGCGCTCGGGCTCGGCGCCTCGCAGCTCGCCGAAGTCGACCGCAACGCCGATCTGTGGCTCTCCCCCACCCGGCCGGCCATCGAGCGCTACACCGGCGTGCTCTACGACGCCTTCGATCTGCGTTCGCTCACCCGGGCGTCGAAGGCGAAGGTCGCCGACCGGATCGCCATCGGGTCGGCGCTGTTCGGTGTGCTGCGCGCACATGACCCGATACCGGCCTATCGCCTGTCCGGCGGATCGAAACTGCCCGGCATGCCGACACTGACCGCGCAGTGGAAACCTGCGTTGTCCCCCGCCCTGGACGCCGTCGACGATTTCGTCGTCGACCTGCGCTCGGGCATCTACCAACAGCTCGGCCCGGTGCGGGGCGCGGTCACCGCGACGGTGATGACCGAGGCGGCCGACGGCAGCCGAAAAGTGGTGAGCCACTTCAACAAGCACTACAAGGGGCTGGTGGCCCGCGAGTTGGTCCGCACCCGACGCAACGTCCGTGACGTCAACGGGTTGGCCGCGGTACTCGCCGATGCGGGACAGCAGGTGGAGATAACCTCCGCGACCGAGATCACCGTGCTGACCGGATGAGTGGGCAGACAAGGCTGATCTGGATCAACGGCGCGTTCGGCGTCGGCAAGACACAGACCACGTTCGAGCTGCATCGCCGGTTCGACGGATCGCACGTCGCCGACCCCGAACTCATCGGCTACGGAATACGCTGGTGGTACCTGAGTACTTCGACGAAGTCATGGCCGGCCTGCGCGCGGCCGGAATCGACGTTCGCCACATCGCTCTGGTGGCGTCGGCCGACACCGTGCGCACGCGTCTGCGGACTCGGAGCGGCTACTGGCTCGGCAAGCTCCTAGGACGGGAGGAGACCTGGGCGATGGCGCAGATCGATCGATGCGCGGCGGCGTTGTCGACGCCACGCTTCGCCCATCAGATCCCCACCGACGACATCGGCGTCGACGAGGTGGTCGAGAAGATCGCCAAGCACGTGGGTATCGAACTGACCGCACCGCGCATGCGCCCGGCGCGCTATCAGCTCCGCCGCGCCCGCGTCGGATTCGAGCACGTGCGCTGGATGCGCTAGCGGTCCTGCTGGATCTGCCCGGCGTCGGGATCGAGGGTGGCGTTCGCCGCTTCCTGGGCGGCCTGACCCTCGGCGACCTCTTCGGGGGTGAACCGCATGAACAGCACGACGAAGGCCGCGATGACCGCGATTCCCGCACAGCACGCGAAGGCTAGCCCGTAACCGCTGGCCTGGGCGGCGAGCTGGGTCGCGTTCATCTTCTCCACCGGCTCGGTGGTGCCACCGAGTGACAGAGCACGCGAGGTGACCATCGCTCCGACGACCACCAGGCCGACCGCACCGCCGAGGTTCTGCGCCACCTGCGCGAGCGCGGTGAGCGGTCCGATCTCGGTGGGTCCCACGCCGGCGACCACCGACAGCGTCAGTGGGATCACCGCGAGTCCCACACCGAAACCGATCACCACCACCGTCACCGCGATGCCCGGGAAGTACGACGGCGCCTGGGTGGCGATGATCGATGCATAGGCACAGCCGGCGAGGATGATCGCACCGCCGACGAGCACCAGCCAGCGCGGCTGCATCATCAGCGCCAACTTCGACGCGATGGCCGCGGCGATACCCAACCCGAAGGCGAACGGCACCACGGCCAGACCACTCTGAATCGGCGTGTACTTCAGGATGCCCTGCAGGTAGAGGGAGATGAAGACCGCCATGCACATCATGATCATGCTGGCCAGCAGGATCGCGACCAGCGCCGCGACACGATTGCGGTTGTCGAACAAGACGAACGGCAGGATCGGATTGCTCGCGCGACGTTCGACGATGACGAAGGCGATCAGCGCCAGTGCGCCGAGAACGAACGAACCCACGACCACCGGCTGTCCCCAGCCGTTGGGACCTTCGTTGACAGCGAGCACCAGCAGCGTGCATCCCAGCGTGCCGAGCACGGCGCCCTTGATGTCGAGTTCGAGTCGCTCACCCTGTGATTCGCGCAATGCGAACAGCGCACCGACGGCCACGACGATGCCGATCGGCACATTGATCAGGAACACCAGGCGCCACGAGATCTGGGTGAGCACCCCACCGAGGATCAGACCGGCGACCGAACCGACACCGGTCATGGCGGCATAGATCGCGAACGCCTGGCTGCGCGGTTTGCCAGGAGCGAAGGTGGTGGCGACCAGCGCCATGGCCGTCGGCGCGGCGATCGCCGCCGACGCTCCCTGTAGGGCGCGACCGGCGATGAGCATGGGTTCGTTGACCGCGAGTCCGCACAGCAGCGACGTCAGGGTGAAGGCGGTGACGCCGACGATGAACATGCGTTTGCGACCGAAGGTGTCCCCCAGCCGGCCGCCCAGCAGCATGAGTCCGCCGAAGGCCAGGACGTAACTGCTGATGATCCAGTTGGCACCGGACTCCGAGAGCGACAGCGCGTCGCGGATCTTCGGCAAGGCCAGTGCTGCGACGGTGCCGTCGAGCACCATGAGCAACTGCATCCCCGAAAGAACAAGAATGGCGGGCCCGAAAACGTTCCGATACTGCATAACGCCCCCGAGTCCCGACCCGGCACTCTGGTGTGACGTCTCCGGTGCGGACATGTCGTGCAACGCTACCGGTCGCAGCGGCCGATATGCCAATCTCCGTTGAGAACATCCACGGTCACATTCGGTCAACCCGCACGTCAGGACTCGGCATCGGTGAAGCCCGCGACGTCCCCGATCACCACGATCGCCGGCGGCCGCAAGCCCTCGGCACGCGCCGTGGCCGCCGCGCTCCCCAGATCGGTGCGGATCAACCGCTGGGTCGGCAACGAGCCGTTCTCGATCAACGCGACCGGGGTGTCGGCGGGTCGGCCACCGGCCAGGAGGGCGTCGGAGAATGCGTCGACACGTTCGACGGCCATCATCAGGACGAGCGTGCCGCGCAGCTTGGCCAGCGCCGACCAGTCGATCAACGAATCGGGGTGACCTGGTGGGACGTGCCCGGAGGCGATGACGACCTCGTGCGTCACGCCGCGATGGGTAACCGGGATGCCCGCCGACGCCGGGGCCGAGATGGCGCTGGTCACCCCGGGCACCACCGTTACCGGCACACCGGCTGCCACGCATGCCTGCAGTTCTTCGAATCCGCGGCCGTAGACGTACGGATCGCCACCCTTGAGGCGCACCACGAACTTGCCGGCCCGTGCCCGATCGACGAGCACGTCGTTGATCGCTTCCTGCTTCATCGCGCGCCCGTAGGGCACCTTCGCCGCGTCGATGATCTCCACCTGTGGGCCGAGTTCGGCGAGCAGTTGCGGCGGTGCGAGACGGTCTGCGACGACGACGTCGGCCATTGCGAGCAGTCGTTGTCCGCGCACGGTGATGAGGTCGGGGTCACCCGGTCCGCCACCGACGAGCGCGACGCCGGGCGCGTGCGACCGATCGCCGTCCACCGACAGCGAGCCCTCCGCCAACGCTCGACTGATGGTGGCGCGCAAGGCCGCCGACAACCGGTGGTCGCCGGATGCGAGGACCCCGAACTGAACGTCGCGGTGCCGTCCGGACGCGGGAGTGACGGCCGTTCCGTACCGGGCGTCGTCGGCACGGACACAGAACGTGTGCCGACGCTCGGCCTCGGCGACGACGGCGGCATTGACCGCCGGGTCATCGGTGCAGGCGATCACGTACCAGGCGCCGTCGAGATCGCCGTCGGCGTACGCGCGCCGCAACACGGTGATGCCGGGAAAGGATTCCACCGCCGGCGTCGGCTCGATGGCCACCACGTGGACGTCGGCGCCCGCGCCAACCAGGTTGGGTAGGCGACGTTGGGCGACCGAACCACCGCCGACCACTACCACACGACGGTTGGTGAGGTCGAGGCCAACGAGGTAGTGCCCGTCGCGTCCGACGGCGTCTTGTGCTGCTGGGGGCATGATGGACGAGCCTAGGCGATGACAGCGGTGCCCGGTGATCTCAGCGAGACCACCGGGCACTGTCGGACGTGTGGGACGACACATCTAAAGCGGCAGATCCCCCGTCCGCCGGATGCGATCCCACACGTCTACCACCGGAACCCCCTGCCGGTGAGCCTCGGAGCGGATCATCCGCGCCAGCAGCAACGAACTCGTGTACTCCGACACGGCCGGATCGGCTGCGCGGCTACGGATCTGGTTCCACCAGGTGATGTTGGCGGCGTCGGCGGCCTCGGCCATCCAGATCGCCGACGCGAATCCGTCATCGTGCTCACGCACGGCGTCGGGCCCACACATACAGTCCCCGCATCCCCCGCATCCTTCCGAAAAGCCCTCGACCCCCATGCCCAACGGCGTCCCGAGTAGCGTCACCGTGCCAGTCCCCGTGCCCGATCCCGCTCGAGTGCCCGCTCACGTGAGGCCTCGAACTTCTCGACCTTGACGTTCATCTCGTCGAGGAACTTCGACAGCTCTTCGCGGTAGTACTGGCCGAGCGGACCGAAATCGTCGCGCTCAAAGATCCGCCACTTGCGCAGCACCGGCATGACGACCTCGCCAATGTGCTGGGGCAGGTCGTAAATGCCGCCCTTGGCGATCAGCACCGCGTTGCGCCGGAAGTTGGGCATGGTGTTTCCGGGCATCTTGAAGTTGGAGACGATGAAGTAGATCGCGGCCATCGTCTGGTCGGGCACCAGATCCAGGGCCCCGGCGACGATGTTGCGATAGAAGAGCATGTGCAGGTTCTCGTCGGCCGCCACACGCTGCAGCATCCGGTCGGCGATCGGATCACCGCAGGCCTTGCCGGTGTTGCGGTGGCTCACCCGTGTCGCGAGCTCCTGGAACGACACGTACGACACCGCGTACAGCATGTCGAAGCTGTGATCACGCTGGCCGTCGTCCTCGGGCAACGGGTTGAAGCCGTGGATCATGTGCTGCATGCGGATCTCTTCGAGCTCCACCGGGTCCACGCCACGGGTAACCACCAGGTAGTCACGCATGACCGTCGAATGCCGCATCTCCTCGGCCGTCCACCGGCCCACCCAGTAGCCCCATGCGTCGTCGAGGCTGAAGTTGTCGGCGATCACACGGTGATACGACGGCAGGTTGTCCTCGGTGAGCAGGTTGGTGATCATGGCCGCCTTGGCGACATCGCTGAGCTTGGACTGCTCGGGATCCCAATCGACACCGCCGAGAGCCGCGAAGTTGCGGCCGTCATCCCACGGAACATAGTCGTGCGGATGCCAATCGCGGGTCATCTTCATGTGCCGCTCAACTTCGGTCTCGCACACCGGGAGCAATTCCCGGAGCAGATCCGCACCGGTCATACCGGTCTCGTTGAGGTGTGTGTCGATGACACTGGTCATGCGCGCTCTCCTCGCTTGGCTCACTTGTTCGGGTGGGGTCGCGTGAAAGATGCAGCGACACGCACCGTTAACTCTCTGTCCGATTACTCACTGTGCCGCCGAGCAGGCCGCAGAACGTGGGGAGAAAGTCCCGAATGCGGTGGGTCACACGTCGCGATACCGCCCTGGCACGGGGTCTGTGAGTCTTTTCTGGCGACTCACCTGCGGTAACGTCAATGCCATGCCACAGACCCCGCAGCCATCGTCCACGCAGGCGTCTCGGCCGGTTCGGGTGTTCCTCGTCGACGACCACGAACTCGTCCGACGCGGCCTGCGCGACCTCCTGGGTACCGCCGCCGACATCGAGGTGGTCGGTGAGGCCGCCTCGGTCCGCGAGGCCAAGGTCGCCATCCTCGCGTCCTCACCCGACGTGGCCGTCCTCGACGTCCGTCTGCCCGACGGGAACGGTGTCGAACTGTGCCGCGACATCCGCGCCGAGAACCCGACCGTGCACTGCTTGATGCTCACCAGTTACGCCGACGACGACGCCCTGCTCGCCGCAGTGCTGGCCGGCGCGTCGGGCTTTGTGCTCAAGCAGATCCTCGGCCACAACCTGGTGGCCGCGGTGCGGACGGTCGGGCACGGCGGTTCACTGCTGGACAACCGCAGCACCGCAGCGCTGCTCGCCAAACTCCGCGACGGCAAGGACAAGGCCACCGATCCGCTCGCCGAACTCACCCATCAGGAGCGTGAGGTCTTCAACCTGATCGGCGACGGCCTCACGAACCGTCAGATCGCCGAGCAGATGTTCCTGGCGGAGAAGACGATCAAGAACTACGTGTCGCGCATCCTGTCCAAGTTGGACATGCAGCGCCGCACCCAGGTCGCGGTGATGGCGACCAAGCTGCGCGACGGGAAGATGACCTGAGCACCGGTCCGGGCGCCGAAAGTGTGCGGCGCGCAACCCACGAGGGATTCGACGCCATCATCGTCGAGACACCACACGCAGTCGCGGCCATCTCGATCTTCGGTGGACAGGTGGTGTCCTTTCGCCCCAGCGGCGAGGCCCACGACGTGCTCTGGTTGTCGCCGTTGGCCGCCGCACCACCAACGCCGATCCGTGGCGGGGTTCCGGTGTGCTGGCCGTACTTCGCGCGTGAAGGACAGACCGGCGACGTTCCGTCCCACGGGTATGCACGCACCGCCACGTGGAGCCTGCTCGAAAGTCGCACGAACGACGACGGCAGCGTCGAGGTCGATCTGGTCCCCGACGAACTCCACCATCTGCCGATGCGGCTGTCGATGACGGTGCGTGTGGGCACCGGCCTTGAGCACACGCTGCACACCCACAATCCGGGTCCGGCACCGCTGGCGCTCACCGAGGCACTGCACAACTACTTCCGCGTCAGCGACGCCACCGCGGTGCACGTCGAGGGGCTCGCCGGACTCACCTACCTGGACAAGTTCGACGATCAGCGCCCGCACCAGCAGGACGGCGACTGGCGACTACCCGACGACCAGCCGCGCAGCGACCGCCTCTACCCCGGCGCCGGCGGCACCTATCGGCTCGTCGATCCGGGGTATCAGCGTGTGATCACCGTGCGCGCGCACGACGCACACACCGCCGTCGTCTGGAATCCCGGCTCGGAGTCGGCGTCGTCAATGCCCGACGTCGGAGCGCACTGGCCCGAGTTCGTCTGTGTGGAGTCGGCCAACGCCGGACCCGACGTCGTCGAGGTGGCGCCGGGTTCGACGCATTCGATCCGGCAGTCGATTTCCGTTGCGCCACTGGTGTAATCGCCAGGCGCCCGGCCTCAGCCGAGCATGAGCGGTACCGACCACGTCAGGGTGGTGCCGCTGCCACGCCCGCCGGAACCACCCGGATGTGGCATCACCGTGAACGAACCGTCGCACTCCTCGGCGCGCTTGGTGAGGTTCTTGAGCCCTCGGTAGGTGACGTCGGTGCCGATCCCGATGCCGTCATCGCTGATCTCCAGCGATAAGACGTCGTCGTCGGCGCTCACCGACACCGAAATGTGTTCGGCCTGTGCGTGTCTCAGTGCGTTGGACAATCCTTCGCGCAATACCGCGTCGATGTGCGGTCCGAGCGCGTCGGGCACCACGGTGTCGACCGGACCCTCGAACTGCACCCCGGGCGAGATCTGCGCGTGGGCGGATAGTTCGGAGACGATGTCGAGGACACGGCGACGCAGGGTCGCGGCATCGTGCTGGCCCGACGATGTCTGCAGATCGAAGATCGACGTACGGATCTGGGCGATGGTGCGGTCGAGATCGGTCATCACCTGCCCGAGCCGATCGGTGTCACCGGCGGGCAGACCGTCCGGATCGGATGCGACGAGCATCGTCTGGATGGACATACCGATGGCGAACAGTCGCTGGATAACGTGATCATGCAGGTCGCGGGCGATGCGGTGGCGGTCTTCGAGCACCTCCAGGTCGCGGGCGATCTCTTGCTGCTCGGCGTAGACCACGGCCAGCGACACCACCTCGGCCACGCCCGCCAGGCCGGAGATCTCTTCGGCCTCCCAGGCCGGACGCGCGCGGTGCGAGATGAGAATCCAGCCGAACGCCCCGGCGGCACGCTGTAACGGCTGCACCGTGACCCACTTGCCTCCCCGTGCGTCGATCTCACCCGAGATGGTCTCGGCGTCAACCACATTCATGCCGGTCCCGGATGGCAGGCGCAATGCGGTGGGGTCCAGGCGCCGACCGGTGTGCCCGCGCAGTTCCTTCTCGCCGGTCACGTCGGTGATGATAAAAACGTCGAGGGCATCGACGAGTTCGGCGACATCGGTGCACACCCGAGACATGGTGTCCTCCAGGGCGATTCCGGCGAGCGGCTCCGAGCCGCGCCGCACCAGGATCTGCATCCAGCGGTGCCGCGTTCTGGCCCGCTCGAAGAGCCGGGCATTGTCCACCGCGATCCCGGCGGCCACCGCGAGCACCGCGATGAGCGCCTCATCGAGCTCGGAAAACTCTGCGGCACCTTGCTTTTCGGTGAGGTAGATCCGGCCGTAGATCGACCCTCGGATGATGATCGGAGCGCCGAGGAAGGTCTCCATCGGCGGATGAAACGGCGGGAAGCCGACAGCGGCCGGATGCTTGTCGAGTTCCGGTATCCGCAGCACGTGCGGATCGTCCATCAAGACGCCGAGGACACCTTTGCCGACCGGCAGGTGGCCCATGACGGCGCGTTGTTCGGCACTGATCCCGGTGTAAACGAACGCCGAGAGTCCACCGTCGGGTCCGCGCACGCCGAGTGCGCCGTATCGGGCGTCGACCACCCCGACAGCGACTTCGACAATGCGTTGCAGCGCGTCATCCAAGTCGAGTCCCTGCCCGACGACGAGGACAGCCTCGAGGAGGTCACGCAGGATCGTCGGGTCGTCGACGCCGTACTGCTGCAACGCATCAAGTGCCTCGCTCACTCCCCGGGATGGCATCACATCTCTCCTGACGTGTGGTCGGATGACACCGCGACGCTGTGGGATCGGCGTGGGCCGGACCGGTGTGGGCTGCCTCGACGTGCGTCGTCGACGAATCGCGCGATGGCATCGGGCACCGCCGCCGGGTGGAGATGCAGATACGACCCGTGCACTCCGCCGGCGGCCCAGCCGTCCACCTTCGGTCGGCCGTCATGATCGCGCCATCCCCACGCCGGTTCGCGGGGCTCCCGCGCGGGACCTGCTGGCGACAACGATCCGAATTCGACTGTGGAGCGGTGGAATTCATGCCCGGTGACCCGGCGCCCCGCGTCGAACAGTACCGACCCGGACACGGCGACGGCATCACGGTAGCCGAGGGTCAGGCGCGGCCCGAAGGACCCGATCGCGTCGATCACGCCGGCCATCGGATGACCGTCGAGTTCGATTGCCAGATAAAGCAATCCGGCGCATTCAGCGTGAATCGGCCGGCCTGCGCGCGCGTGATCGGCGAGGTCTTTGCGCAGCGGCTCATTGGCCGACAGCGCCTCGGCGTGTTCTTCGGGGAAACCACCGCCGATCACGACCCCGGCGGTCCCATCCGGCAACCGGTCGAGCAAGGGATCGAATCCGACGACATCGGCACCGGCAGCGGTGAGCATCTCGTGGTGTTCGGCGTACCCGAAGGTGAACGCCGCTCCCCCGGCGACGGCGATCACCGGTCGCGATCGATCAGCGTGCGGCTGGGCATCGGTGGTGACCGCGGCGAGCGCCTCACCTACATCCCATGCCCCCGACTCCACCGGGCCACGCGCCTCCCGCGCGATGGCGATGATGGCCGGAAGGTCCACCACCGCACCGACTGTGGCGCTCATGGCGTCGACGGCACGGACCGCGTCATCGCGTCGTTCGGCGGCCGGGATGAGTCCGAGGTGACGCGAGGGCACCTGGAGCGCCGGGTCGCGGCGCACCACTCCGACCACCGGCAAACCGACCCGAGCACATGCCTGGCGCAGCACCAGCTCGTGGCGCGGCGACCCCACCCGGTTCAGGATCACCCCGGCGATCCGGACACCCGGATCGAATCCGATGAATCCGTGCAACAGCGCAGCCATCGACTGACTGTGTCCGGCGGCGTCGACGACGAGCACCACCGGCGCACCGATCAGCTTCGCCACGTGCGCGGTGGACCCGAATGCGCTGGCGCCCATGGCGTCATCACCACCGGCGATACGACCGTCGAACAGGCCCATCACACCTTCGACGACGGCGATGTCGGCGCCGCGGCTGCCTGCGGCGAAGAGCGGTCCGATGAGTTCGTCGCCGACCAGATTCGGGTCGAGGTTGCGACCCGGCCGCCCGGCGGCAACCGAGTGATAGCCGGGATCGATGTAGTCCGGCCCCACCTTGAACGGCGCGACGCGATGTCCGGCCGCGCGTAACGCTCCGATCAGCCCGGTGGTCACCGTGGTCTTGCCGCTTCCCGACGACGGGGCGGCGATGACCACGGTGGGCACCGCGCCACCGGGTGTCGTCGACGTCATGAGCATCGGGTTCGGAGTAGCTGGGATCGCGGGGTCACCATTCGATCCCCTTCTGCCCCTTGCGGCCGGCGTCCATCGGGTGGGCGATCTTGGTCATCTCGGTGACCAGGTCGGCCGCCTCGACCAGCTCAGCCGGCGCCCGACGGCCGGTGATCACCACATGTTGCCGACCGGGTCGGGTGCGCATCACGTCGATCACCTCGGCGGTGTCGACCCACCCCCAGTGCAGCGGATAGGTGAACTCGTCGAGCACGTAGAAGTCGTGCTCGCCTGCTTCGATCCGGCGTCGGATCTCCTTCCACCCCACGCGGGCGGCCTCGGCGTGATCGTCGTCGTGTCCGTCGTTGGAACGTAACCATGACCAGCCCTGGCCCATCTTGTGCCATTCCACCGGGCCACCGACGCCGCTGGTGGCGTGCGCCTGCCCGAGGGCGAGCATCGCGTTCTCCTCACCCACTCGCCATTTGGCGCTCTTGACGAATTGGAAGACGGCCACTCGCATGCCTGCGTTCCAGGCGCGCATGGCCATCCCGAACGCCGCGGTGGACTTACCTTTGCCGTCGCCGGTGTGGACGGCGAGCACCGGTTGGTTTCGACGCTGCCGGGTGGTCAGCCCGTCGTCGGGAACGGAAGTCGGTTGTCCTTGGGGCATAACGGGATACGTTCTCCTAAGCCGCCGCTGCCAGCGCGGACACCGACAGGTGATCCATCGGCAGGCATTGCGCGTTGAGGCGGACCGCCAGCTCGGCCGCCATACCGAGGCGGATCATGCCCTGCTCACAGTCGATCACCACGGAGGTGATCCCGCGACGACGCACCGCGTCTGCCGCGGCCCGCGCACGTGCCGGCGCGTCGGGACCCGACGTCGCCCGTCCGTCGGTGAGTACCACCAGAAGCGGACGTCGCGACGGCTCGCTCCGCACTGCACGGTTGATGAGATCGGTTGCCACACAGAGCCCTTCGGCCAGTGGAGTACGGCCGCCGGTACGGACCTCGGCCAGCCTGCGGACCGCGACCTCGACCGATCGGGTCGGCGGTACCGCCACCGAGGCCTGGGCGCCGGCAGCCACCACGACCGCGACCCGGTCACGACGCGTGTAGGAGTCGCGCAGCAACTCGACACACGCTTCACTGACCGCCCTCAGACGTCGGCGCGCGGTCATCGACCCACTGAGATCGACGACGAAGACCACCAGATTTCCCTCACGCCCGATCCGTTCCGCGCCGCGCAGGTCCTCGGGTGTCACGCGCACCCCGGCCGACTGGGCGGACGGCGCTCCGCGCCCGGCCGCCGCGAGTACCGTCGCGAACAGGTGGACCGGAGCTCCGGTGGTGAAATCGGTTGCGCGAGTGGTATGTCCACGCCGACTGCGGGCCAAAGACCGACGTCCGGGGTCGCCGTCGCCGATGCCACCAACCCCCAGCTGCCGGACGCGACGATGGGTGGACGTCGTGGGTCCACCGAAGCGCGGACCGGAGGGTGCCGGAACGCTCTGGTCCGACGAATCGGAGTCGGCATCTTGGCCTGGCGGAGCCGGCGACTCCAGCTCGTCGAACCCCGGTTCATCCGGCACCGACTCCTCCGACACCGGTTCCCCACCACCGGGCCCATCCGGGTCATCATCCGGCGGCGTGTCGGCGGCGGCATCGGCTCCGGCTTGCATGGCGTCGTCGAGTTGTTCTGTGCCGAAACCGGATTCGTCGAAGGGGTTGCGACGCCTGCGGTGCGGCAGCGCAAGCTCGACGGCGATCCGGACATCATCGGCGGTCACCACAACCGGGGCATCGGTGGTGGACGCCGAGTCGGTGGCACGCCAGGCGGCGTGTGCGGCCGCGGTCCGAGCAACGACGATGTCGCCCCGGAGTCCGTCGACGTCGAGTTCGGCGCAGATCGCCGCGATCCGACGCAGTTCGGCCAGCGGAAGCTGCACCGCGGCAACCGATTCGCGGGCACGCGCGATGCGGTCGGCGAGTTCGGTCTCGTCGTCGGCGTAGCGCGCCACGAAGTCCGCGGGATCGGCGTCGAAGTCGATACGGCGCGAGACGATGGCCACCCGTTCGTCGATGTCGCGGCCGGCGGAGACATCGACAGCGAGTCCGAATCGGTCGAGCAGCTGCGGCCGCAACTCCCCCTCTTCCGGGTTCATCGTCCCCACGAGCACGAAATCTGCTGCCTGCGTGTGGGATACGCCGTCACGCTCGATGGTCACCCGGCCGGATGCCGCCGCGTCGAGCAGGACGTCGACGAGGTGATCGGCGAGCAGGTTCACCTCGTCGATGTAGAGGACGCCGCCATCCGCCCGGGCGAGCAGCCCGGGGGTGAAGTCGGCGCGCCCGTCGCGCAGCACGCCCGTGAGGTCCAGGGACCCGATCACGCGATCCTCGGTGGCCCCGATCGGCAACTCCACCACCGCGCCACCAGCCAGCAGCCGTCCGAGCCCACGCACGATCGTGGACTTGGCAGTGCCCTTCTCGCCGCGGATCAGCACGCCACCGATTCCCGGTGAGATGGCCGACAGGATCAGCGCGAGTTTGAGACGGTCCTGACCGACCACCGCACTGAACGGGTAGCGCACGACGTCGACACTGGCCAGGTCCTGCTGAGAGTCCTGAGCGCTCACGCCGAGTGCCTCTCCCGAACCATCGACACATGCGGGATGCCGTCTTCGAGGTATTCCACACCTTCGGTGACGAATCCGAAGCGGGCGTACATGTCGGTCAGGTATGCCTGCGCCTCGATACGGCAGAGCCCGTCACCGATCTCGGCCAGCGCCGCCTCCAGCAGCCGCGCGGTCAGCCCTTGGCCTCGCGCCGACCGATCGGTGCACACCCGGCCCACGCGAAACACCTCACGGCCATCGGCCAGTGGTGGTTCGCCGAGCAACCGCAAGGTGGACAGGACGTTGCCGTCGGCATCGTCGATCCAGAAGTGTCGCGTTCGGGGTTCCAGGTCACGACCATCGAGTTCCGGGTACGGACAGGCCTGCTCGACGACGAAGACGTCGACACGCAGCCGCAGCAGTGAGTACAGGGTGGCGGCGTCGAGGTCGGCCGACCAACTGCGGTGCAGTTCGGTACGCGTGGTCATGATGTCGTGACTATCACATCGCGGCGACGGACAACATTCGCCGACGTCACGACCACCGAGTTCAGACGACAGGCGCCGACGCCAGTTCGGCCGTCGGCTCCGGTGCGCCGACACCGTCGGTGAGCTGCAGGCTCGAGTTGGTCCAATCCCACACCTGACGGAACAGGTCGCGATTGTCCGACAACTTCACGCCGAAGGACGGGATCATCTCGGCGAGCTTGCCCGACCAGCGCTGGTAATCCGTCGGGAAGCACTGCTCGAGAACCGACAGCATCGCCGGAACCGCGGTCGAGGCGCCCGGCGAGGCGCCCAGCAGACCGGCGATGGTGCCGTCGCCCGCGGCGACCACGGCGGTGCCGAACTCCAGCGACCCGCCGATACCGGTCTTGCGGATGACCTGCACACGCTGACCTGCGGTGATCAGTTCCCAGTCGCCCCCGTCGGCGCGTGGCACGAACTCCGACAGGGTCTCCACGCGGTCGCCGAAGGTCGCCGACAGCTCGCTGATCAGATACTTCAGCAGACCGAACTCCTGCGGCGCGATCGACATCATCGGGATCAGGTTGCCGGGCTTGACCGTTGCCGGCAGATCGGTGATCTTGCCGCTCTTGAGGAACTTCGGCGACCAGCCCGCGTACGGGCCGAACAGCAGTCCCTTGTTGTGGTTGATCACGCGGGTGTCGAGGTGCGGCACCGACATCGGCGGCGCGCCCACCGCGGCCTGGCCGTAGACCTTGGCCTGGTGTTCGCCGATGAGGTCAGGGTTGGTGCAACGGAAGAACTCACCCGACACCGGGAAGCCGCCGAAGCCCTTGGCTTCTTTGATGCCCGACTTCTGCAGCAGGTGCAGGGCGCCGCCACCGGCTCCGACGAACACGAACTTGGCGTGCACGGTGAACTTCTCCCGGGTGCGGTTGTTGCGCACCTTGACCAGCCAGCTGCCGTCGGACTGCTTGGACAGGTTGGTCACCGAATGTCCGAAGTAGATATCGCCGCTCTCGCCGACGAAGTTGAGCAGTTGCTGGGTGAGCGCACCGAAGTCGACGTCGGTGCCCTCGGTGAACCAGTTGAGCGCGACCGGGTCGGAGAAGTCGCGGCCTTCCGACATCAGCGGGAGTCGCTTGCTGAACTCGGCCGGGTCGTTGATGAACTCCATACCCTCGAAGAGGGTTTCCTTCGACAGCGCGTCGTACCGCTTGCGCAGGTACTCGACACCGGCGTCGCCGTGCGTGAAGCTCACGTGCGGGATGGGATTGATGAACTCATTCGGTGCGCCGAGGATGCCGTTGTCCACCGAGTACGCCCAGAACTGACGCGACACCTGGAACTGCTCGTTGATGGCGAGCGCCTTGTCGATGTTGACGCCGCCGTCGGCGGTCTTCGGCGTGTAGTTGAGCTCGCACAGCGCGGAGTGGCCGGTGCCGGCGTTGTTCCACGGATCACTGCTCTCGGCCGCTGCGGCGTCGAGGCGCTCGAACAGGCTGATCGACCAATCGGGCTGGAGCTGTCGGAGCAGGGCACCCAGGGTTGCACTCATGATGCCGGCACCGACCAGGGCCACATCCGTCTTGATCACCGATTGAGACACGTCGAGCTCCACTTCTCACCAGATTGGACGATCGGGGCCGACGCCGATGCATGGGCCCTATAGGGCCATTGTTCCCCATCACCGCACAAACGTCGGAATCGCCTCGGCCCAGTGTGGCTTGGATGACACTTGCCTGTGCAGACGAACCCTCCGTGGGACTGCTCATAGAGTGGTGATGTGAGCGAAGATTCGTCGCAGACAGCGCACTGGCAACCCGACCACCTGCTCGATCGCTATCAGCTTCTTTCCATCCCGCTGGGTCCCGATCCCGACGGCGAGGATCCGATCACCGCGACGCTGGTGACCAAGCCGGACTCGGTGGCGGCGCCGCGTGGGGCGGTGCTCTACGTGCACGGCTTCACCGACTACTTCTTCCACGAACCGCTCGCCGACTTCTTCCACGATCGGGGCTTCGCGTTCTACGCCGTCGACCTCCGCAAATGCGGGCGTTCCTACGCTGATCACCAGACCCCGCACTTCACCACCGACCTCACGCAGTACGACGAGGAGCTCGGGCACGCGTTGCGTCGGGTGATCGACGAACTGTCCCACGCCGGCGCACCGACGCGCGTCATCGTGGCGGCGCATTCCACCGGCGGCCTCATTGCCCCACTCTGGCTCGATCGTCTCCGCGTCGACGACCCCGAACTCCACACGCACATCGACGGACTCATCCTGAACAGTCCGTGGCTCGACCTGCAGGGGCCGCCGATCCGGCGCAGTCTGCCGGCATCCCTGCTGATCCGCGCGATCAGCATCGCGGCACCCAAAGCCGTACTGCCGCAAAAGCTCTCCGACGGTTATGGCCGCAGCCTGCACGACAGCGTCGGCGGCGAGTGGAGCTACGATCTGCGCATCAAACCGCTCGGCGGATTTCCGGTGAAGTTCGGATTCCTCAATGCGGTACGCACCGGCCACGCCCGCCTGCACCGCGGGATCGAGGTCGGTGTGCCGGCCCTGGTCCTACGGTCGACCAAGACCGTCTTCGACACCGAAAGCCGGGGCACCGTCGACGATTCCGACGTGGTACTCGACGCGCGTCAGATCGCGCGGTGGTCGGCCAGCCTGGGTAACCGGGTGAGCGTCGAACCCATCCCCGACGCCCGACACGACGTCTTCCTCTCCCGACGCCCGGCCCGTGACCTTGCTTACCGGGTGGCTGGGGAATGGATTGATCGGACCATCCCCGACGTTGCATCCACCGACACCGCGGCAACCGCCGACGCTGCCGAGCTCCCGGCCGACGTCGAGAAGTCCCCAATCAGCGAGGAAGCCCACAGATGAGCACCACAACCACGCAACCGACGACCCACGAGGTCGATCTGGCGATCATCGGGACCGGAAGCGGCAATTCCATCCCCGACGACCGCTTCGCCGACACCTCGATCGCCATCTTCGAGGAAGGCGTCTATGGCGGCACCTGCCTGAACGTCGGCTGCATTCCGACCAAGATGTTCGTCTACGCAGCCGAGGTCGCCGAGATCGCCCGGACCTCGGCACCTTTGGGTGTCACCAGTCACGTCGACACGGTTGATTGGCCGGGCATCGTGTCCCGCGTGTTCGGCCGGATCGATCCGATCTCGGCCGGCGGCAAGCGATATCGGGTCGAGGATTGCACCAACATCACCGTCTATCCGTCGCACGTCGAGTTCGACGGCACCACTGACGACGGCCGCTACCGGCTGGTCACCGCCGACGCCTTGGTGATCGCGAAACAGGTTGTCCTGGCGGCGGGTTCCCGACCGGTCATTCCGCCGGTGATCGCCGAGTCCGGCGTGCGGTACTACACCAACAACGACATCATGCGGCTCCCCGAGCTTCCTCGCCACCTCATCATCGTCGGAAGCGGTTACATCGCAGCAGAGTTCGCACATGTCTTCGGCGCGCTGGGTTCGCAGGTGACGATGATTGCCCGCAGCTCGCAGCTGCTGCGCGCCCAGGACGCCGACATCTCCGCCCGCTTCACCGAGATCGCATGCAAACAATGGGACGTTCGTCTCAATGCAGACGTATCCACGGTGTCCGAACTCCCCGACGGCGGCGTTCGAGTCGGATTGGCCGACGGCACCGACATCGACGGCGACGTCCTACTCGTCGCGACCGGACGGCGACCGAATTCCGACCGCCTCAACGCCGGGTCGGTGGGCGTCGGCATCGACGACAGCGATCGGATCATCAACGATTGCCATGGCCGGACCGCCGCCCGCGGCGTCTGGGCGCTCGGCGACGTGAGTTCGCCCTATCAGCTTAAGCACGTCGCCAATCACGAGGAGCGGGTGGTGCAGGCCAACCTACTGAAGGGTTGGGAGGCAACCGATCTGGAGAGCTTCGACCACCGGTTCGTGCCCGCGGCGGTGTTCACCCACCCGCAGATCGCGTCGGTGGGCATGACCGAGGCACAGGCACGCGACGCCGGTCTCGACATCACGGTCAAGGTGCAGAACTACGGCGACGTCGCCTATGGGTGGGCAATGGAGGACACCACCGGTTTCTGCAAGCTGATCGCTGAGAAGGGCACCGGAAAGCTCTTGGGCTGCCACATCATCGGCCCGCAGGCACCGACCGTCATCCAGCCGGTGATCCAGGCCATGAGCTTCGGCCTCACCGCGCCCGAGATGGCCCGCGGTCAGTACTGGATTCACCCGGCGATGCCCGAGGTGTTGGAGAACGCACTACTCGGTCTGGAACTCTGACACCGCGGTCGATCGAGGTCTCAGAAAATCGCCGACCGCAGCGCGATCTCACTCGCCAACGCGGGTGCGGCATGCTGCGGAATCCAGTGATCCACGCCTGCGAGCTCACAGAATCGGTAGTCGGAGTAGGCATATCGGCTGGTGAGCTCGGCCTGCTCACGACCGAGTGCCGCATCGGCGTCGCTCCAGATCATCGTCGCCGGGATCTCCACCGGAGCACACGACAGCGTCGACTTGATGTCGCCGGTGAAGTTCGCGCGATACCAATTCAGTGCTGCCGTCAGGGCGCCTGGCTGCTTGAGGGGCTCGATCTCCGCGGCGGTCACGCCCGCCCTACGCAACAGCACGCCGTCCCGGGCAAGCAGCTTCTCTTCGGCACCGTCGGCGATGAAATCGAGAATGTAGGAGGACCTTTCGCGCTGATCCGAGGATTCCAGGGCGTCCCGCATCGCCGACGGATGCCCTGTGCTGGCCGCGACCAGACCGGTGAAGCGGTCGGGATGTTTGGCCGCCAGATGCCAGGCGACGATGCCTCCCCAATCGTGTCCGACGAGCAACGCGTACTGGATGTTCACCGCGTCGAGCACGCCGAGCGCGTCGTCGACGAGGTGATCGATGGCGTACGCCTCGACGCCCTCGGGCCGCGCGCCGCGACTGTAACCACGCTGATCGACTACGCACGTACGCAATCCGGACTCGTGTAGCCGCGGCACCACCTCGTCGTAGCACGACCCGTTGACCGGGAAACCGTGCAGCAACAGCACCCACCGACCGCCCTCGGGTCCACCCAGCCGTACATCGAAGGTGTTCTCGCCGACGTCAACGGTACGCAGCTCTATGTCCACGCAGCCCAGCTTATGCGAGGACTCACCCGAGTCGGTGTGTGATCGTCGGCAACTGCGTGTCGGGGCCACTCGCGATGATCTCGCATAGACGGTCGAGGTCGGTATTTGTCGTGATCAGATCGGCGATCTCCTCGACCTGCGCGGCGCGTACCGAGTCGAAGGACACATCGGCGTTCACCACGAAGTCCGTCTTGTCAACGGCGTCGGCGACCTGACGGAGGAATCGACGACGGAATTCGTCGTTGGCGAGCACTCCGTGCCAATGCGTTCCCCACAGCGGACCACGGACGGCACCCTCGGGTCCGTGCACATCGTCGTGGAGCCAGGCATCTTCTGCCGAGTCGACGACGCGTCCATGGTGAATTTCGTAGCCGTGCAAAGGTATTCGATCGAACGAACCGGTCACCTGCCGCGCGATCTTGTCGTGGGCGAATCGGATGTCGACGTCGAACAGGCCCAACCCGTCGACCACCGCGGGCCCGGCGCCGGGGTCGGCCTCGACCGCGTCGTCGATCCTGCGGCACAGCATCTGGAATCCGCCGCAGATCGCGAGGACTGGCCCACCGCGAGTCACCCGTTGGGCGATCGCGTCGGCGAGTCCACGCTCACGCAGCCATCGCAGATCGGCAAGCGTCGCACGGGTTCCCGGGAGAACCACGAGGTCGGCGGTGGCCACACTCGCGGCGTCGTCCACCCAGATGACATCCACGCCCGGTTCGCAGGCCAGCGCTTCGGCGTCGGTGGAGTTCGAGATCCGCGGTAACCGGATCGCGGCAACACGTAGTCGCACGCCCGTGCCACCGCCGGTCCGGGGATCACCCGTGCCGCCGTCGGCCCCGGGACCGATCCGGCTGCCGACCGGGGACTGCAAGGAGTCCTCGGCATCGATCCAGATGCCCGGATCGAAGGGAATAACACCCAGCGTCGGCCGACCGGTGATCGCCGCGAGCTGATCCAGTCCCGGCGCCAGGATGCCCGGATCACCCCGGAACTTGTTGATCAGAAAGCCGCGGACGAGTTGTTGGTCGTCGGCGGACAGCACGGCGGTGGTGCCGAAGAGATGTGCCAGCGAGCCACCGCGGTCGATGTCGGAGACGATCACCACCGGTAGGTTCGCAGCCTGCGCGAGACCCATGTTGGCGATGTCACCGGCGCGCAGGTTGATCTCGGCGACCGAGCCCGCCCCCTCGCAGATGACCACGTCGAACTCCTCGCGCAACGCCGCCAGGTCCTCGGCGACCACGTCCCGCAGTCGAGAACGCCAGCTCAGATAGTCCCCCGCGCCGACGTCGCCGGCCGGACGGCCACGAACGATCACGTGCGACCGACGATCCCCACCCGGTTTGAGCAGCACCGGATTGAACCGCACCGACGGTTCCAGACCACACGCATAGGCCTGCAACGCCTGCGCACGACCGATCTCGCCGCCGTCGACGGTGACGACGGAGTTGTTCGACATGTTCTGCGCCTTGAACGGCGCCACCTGCACTCCGGTCCTGACCAACGCCCGGCACAGTCCGGCGACGATGAGACTCTTTCCGGCGTCGCTGGTGGTGCCACCGACCAGCAGCGCCCCGCGCAGGCTCACTCGTCGGGCAGGGTGAGGATCTCTGCACCCTCGTCGGTGACGACGATGGTGTGCTCGAACTGGGCGGTCCACTTCTTGTCCTGGGTGACCACGGTCCAGCCGTCGTCCCACATCTCCCACGGCAGACCGCCGAGGTTGATCATCGGCTCGATGGTGAAGACCATCCCGGGTTCAATCACCGTGTCGACATTGGGCTGGTCGTAATGCAGCACCACCAGGCCGTTGTGGAAGGTCTCGCCGATCCCGTGGCCGGTGAAGTCGCGAACCACGGTGTAGCCGAAGCGATTCGCGTACGCCTCGATCACCCGGCCGACCACGTTGAGTTCACGACCCGGCTTGACCGCCTTGATCGCCCGCTCGGTCGCGATTCTGGTGCGCTCCACCAGATCCCGCGCCTCCTGGCTGACGTCGCCGGCGAGGAAGGTGGCATTGGTGTCACCGTGGACCCCGTCGATGTAGGCGGTGACGTCGATGTTGACGATGTCGCCGTCTTCGATCACCGTCGAGTCGGGGATGCCATGGCAGATGACCTCGTTCAACGACGTGCAGCACGACTTGGGAAAGTCCTTGTAACCCAACGTCGACGGGTAGGCGCCGTGATCGATCATGTACTCATGGGCCACCCGGTCCAGGTGATCGGTGGTCACCCCGGGTGCCACCTTGCGGCCGGCCGCGACCAGCGCGTTCGCAGCGATCTTCGACGCCAGACGCATCTTCTCGATGGTCTCGGGCGTCTGGACCCATGGCTCATGCCCCTCGTTGACGGTCGGCTTCCAGGCGTACTCGGGACGCTCGATCGAGGCGGGCACGGGCAGTGTCGGCGACACCGTGCCGGGGCGGAGTGCGGCGCGAACAGTCATGAGCTCCAGCTTAGGCGCCCGGCGGCGCGCGCTACATCGTGGTGACTAAGGTGAGACTAAGGACCGGTGACCAGCGCAAAGGAGGCAGCTGTGGTGTGGACGGGCCGACGACGATGGCTCGCGGGCCTGACCGTGGCCGTCGCGGTGGTGACCACTGGAGCGTGCTCGACGACGCCGATCGAGCAGACGCAGAGTTCGGTGCCCGCGGCCGCCCACCTGCGCAACGGACCGTCGGTGGCGACCCTGCCGCAGGCCGACGTGGTGCCGGTGACCACCAACCCGACGCCGACGCTGCCGGTCACTGTCGACTCGGTCGGCCATGGCAAGGTCACCGTGACCGACGTCAGCCGCATCATCGCCGTCGACCGGAACGGAACGCTCGGCAACATAGTCTTCTCGCTCGGGCTGGGTCCCCGTGTCGTCGGTCGCGACACCTCCACCGCATTTCCATCGGCGATGAACCTGCCGCTGGTCACCAATCGCGGACACACGCTCAACGCCGAGTCGGTGCTCGATCTGCATCCGACCGTTGTGCTGGTCGACCAGCAGACCATTCCGCCACAGGCCGTGGATCAGGTGCGTGCGTCCGGGATTCCCGTTGTGGCTTTCCCATCGACACGCACCATCGCCTCGACGCCGCAGCTGATCCGGTCGGTGGCGGCTGCGCTCGGGGTCGTGCGCGCGGGTGAACTCCTCGCCACGCGCACCAACGATCAGATCGCCGATGCCAAGAAGAGGGTGCCCTCACCGTCGGGGGATCCGACCATCGCGTTCGTCTACATCCGCGGCCCGCGGCTGGTGCTGCTCGCCGGGCCGGGTTCGGGCGCCGACGACCTGATCGGCGCACTCGGCGGTCGCGACGCGGGCACCGAGGCGGGACTGTCGGGGGCGTTCACCGCAATCAGTGCTGAAGCGATGGTGAAGGCCGATCCCGATGTGCTGCTGGTGATGACGCAGGGCGCCGAATCGGTGGGTGGCGTCGAGGGGGTACTCAAGCTGCCCGGCATCGCCGAGACCCAGGCGGGACGCAACCGGCGCGTCGTCGAAATGGATGAGACCGAGGTTTTGGCATTCGGACCCGATGTCGGCGGTGTCCTCGGCGCGCTGGCACGGTCGATCTACACGTGAACGATCAGCAGGTGGCCATCTCGGCGGCACCATCAACCGCCAGAAGGCGCCGACGCAGAACAGCGACTGTCACCATCGCGGTGATGCTGGTGGTGCTCGGGGCGATCGTCGTCGCCTCTGCCGCGATCGGGCGGGTGGCCATTCCGCCGATTGAGGTGCTGGGCAGCCTCGCCCACCACTTCGGACTCGACGTCGGTCCGCTGCCGGCCCACCCGCAGGGCGAGCACACCCTCTGGGTGATCCGGTTCCCCCGCATTGTGCTCGGCATTCTCGTCGGCGCGGCGCTCGGGGCCGCGGGCTGCATGCTGCAGGGTGTGTTGGCCAACCCGTTGGCCGAGCCGGGTGTCATCGGTGTGAGTTCCGGTGCGGCCGTTGGCGCCTGCGCCATGATCGTGATCGGCGGCGTCGGAGTGAACGGGTGGGCGCTGGCCGCTGCCGCCTTCGTCTTCGGCCTGTTCACCGCCGTCGCCGTCTACGTGTTGTCACTGCGTGACGGCGCGTCGTCGGCGATCATGTTGGTGCTCACCGGAATCGCGGTCAACGCCTTCGCGCTCGGCATCATCGCCTACCTCACGTTCATCGCTACCACCACGGCCCGCGAGCAGATCGTGTTCTGGCAGTTGGGTTCTCTGGCCGGCGCGACGTGGGGGTCGGTCTGGGTGGTGCTTCCCCTGGTGATCGCCGGCGTCGCCGCGTCGATGGTGCTGGTCAACAAACTCGATCTGCTCGCGTTGGGTGAGATCCAGGCGGCGTCGCTGGGCGTGAACGTGGAGAACGTCCGACGTCAGGTCATCGTGTTGGTTGCCATTCTGACCGCGGCGGCGGTTGCGTTCACCGGCATCATCATGTTCGTGGGGTTGGTGGTGCCGCACCTGATGCGACTCATCGTCGGACCGCGGCATGCGATTCTGTTGCCCACCAGCATCATCGGCGGTGCCATCGTCATCGCCGCCGCCGACCTCGCCGCCCGGACGGTGATGGGTGACGCCGACCTTCCGCTCGGTGTCTTCACCTCACTCATCGGCGGGCCGGCGTTCTTTATCCTGCTGCGCCGTAGCCGACACGCGGGGGCCGGCTGGTGACCGCTTCCCCACCGTCGACGACCTCGGAGCGGACCGGCCTGGTCGCCGAACACATCAGGGTGGTCCTCGGGGGCCGGCCGGTGGTTCGTGACGTCGGATTGGTCGCCGAGGCGGGAACATTGCTGGCGCTGGTCGGCCCCAATGGCTGTGGCAAGTCGACATTGCTGTCGGTGCTGGCGGGGTTGCGTCGACCGGAATCCGGGACGGTGCGGGTCAACGGACGCGACATCGGGTCGATGCCGGCCCGCGACCTGGCGCGGGAACGGTCCTTCGTGACCCAACAAAACAGGACCGACACTCCCTTCACCGTCGGTGAAGTCGTCGAGATGGGCCGGTATCCGTGGCTGCGTACACCGGCGGCCGCCGACTCACCGGAGATCATCGCCGAGGCGATGGCGGCGTGCGACCTGACCGAGATCACCGACCGACCGGTGTCGCAGCTGTCCGGCGGCCAGCAGGCACGGGTGTCGTTGGCGCGGGCACTGGCCCAACAGTCGCCGGTGATGCTGCTCGACGAGCCGACGGCGGCCCTCGACATCCACCATCAGGAGAAGGTGCTAGACATCTTGCGCGCGCAGCGCGATCGAGGTCACGCCATTCTGCTTGTGGTGCATGATCTCTCGTTGGCGGCCGCTTACGCCGACCGCGTCGCGGTGATGGCCGACGGCGAAATCCTCGCCGACGGCGCCACCCGCGATGTGATGACCGCCGAATTGCTCTCGGCCACCTACGATCATCCCGTTGAGATCTGGGACCATCCCGAGACCGGGCAACCTGTCATCGTGCCGCGTCGGCGCTGATGCTCAGGCGCCGAGTGATCGGCACCGATTCAGCGCGCAGCCGCCACCGCGTACCCGGGCGGCAGGAACGAGAAGAAGTCTCGGGTCACACCGACCGCGTTATTCGAATCACCACCGCGCACAACCAGAGTCGCGAAAGCGAGGTCGCCGCGGTAGCCGGCGAACCAGGCGTGCGATCCGCCGTCGAACTCGGCCTCACCGGTCTTGCCGAAGACCTCACCCTCTCCGTCGATGGTGGTCGCGGTGCCGGAGGTGACCACCGCGCGCATCATCGGCCGCAGTTGCTCGACCACCCCGGCCGGCATCGGCGGGGTGACACCCTCGACCTTGGTCGGCTTGCCCAGGATCAGTTGCGGTACGGGCGCTTTGCCGTTGTTGGCCACGGTCGCGGCCACCAGCGATAGTCCCAGCGGACTGACCAGTACCCGGCCCTGACCGAAGCCGTCCTCACTGCGCGCGACGAGTTCCGGCGCGATCGGCACCGATCCGGAGACCGCGTCAAGTCCGGGGATCTCGTAGTGCTGACCAACCCCCATCGATGCCGCGGTACGGGCGAGGTCGGCCGGCTTCATCTCACTGGCCAATTTGGCGAAGGTGGTGTTGCACGAGTTCGCGAAGGCACTGAGCATCGGCACCGTGCCCAGTGAGAACCTGTCGTAGTTGGGAATGGTGCGCGGCCCGATCTCGATCTCTCCCGGGCACGGCACCATCGTATCCGGATGTGCCAGACCGGTTCCGATGGCCGCGGCGGCGGTCACCATCTTGAACGTGGACCCCGGTGGGTAGAGGCCGGTGGTCGCGATCGGGCCCTGACGGTCGGCCGACTCGTTCTGGGCCACGGCCAGGATTCGACCCGACGATGGCTGGACCACCACCATCGCGATCTGAAAACGGTTGGTGGCATCGACCGCTCGTTGTGCGGCGGTCTGCACGGCCCGGGACAGACTCAATGAGATCGCCGGCGCGGGCTGCGGCGAGTGATCGGCCAGCACATCGGCGATCAGTCCGTTCGGGTTGGTCGTGACCACGCGCCAGCCGACCCGGCCATCGACCTCACCGTCGACCACCTTTTTGACCTGGGACAGCAGCGCGGGCGCGAATGTTGGCTCAGTGGGCACCAATTCGGCCTGCTCGTTGGTCACCACACCCGGGATCGCCAACTGATCGCGCACCCGATCGAAGTCCTGACGGCTCAGCCGGGTGATCGGATACTGCGCGCCACCCGATGCGGTGGATTCCTCGGCGATCTTCTGCGCCGAGAGTCCGGGCGCGAACGGCGCCAGCACATTGACAAGGGTGGTGACCGAGTCGACGACCGACCCGCGTTGCGCGGCCTGCGCGGCGTCGAAGTTGACGCCGATGACCGATCCGTTGGTCATCACCTCCGAGCCGTCGGCCTCGTTCACCGTGGCCCGAGGCGGTTCGGTGATGTTGAGCGAAAGGCGTTGATTGACACCGAGTCCGGGATGGATGTCGGTCGACGACCACCGCACCGCCCAGCCGGTGTCCGAACGGGCCAACCGGATCGTTGCCGGGTAGTCCCACTCCCGGCCGCGTGGCAGCTTCCACCGGTAGGTGACGTCGGCTTCCGCGGTATCCCCGGTGACCGCGACCTTGCCGGCATCGATCGAAACCCCCTGCGCGACAAGGCCAGACCACGCGTTATCGAGGTCGGTGCGCGCATGCAACGGATTGTCGGTGAGCTTCGCGGCGGCGGCGAGATCGTGTGCACCTATCGCGTCGCCGAATCGTTCCACCGCGTGCCGCGGACCGTCGTCGGCCGTTGAACAACCGACGGCCCCCACCCCCATGACCGCGCAGACGGACACACTCGCCACGCTGATCATTCGCCGTCTCAGTAACATCGGGTGCAAGTCTAGGCGGCAGAACTCGCCGCACCGCCGAGCGACGCGCACCGGGCCGCGGCTTGATCCCGGTGAGATTCGTCAGTCGACCAGCACGGTCGCAAACGTGCCGACCTCGGTGAAGCCGATTCGACGGTAGATCTCCCGGGCGGGCAGGTTGAAGCTGTTGACGTAGAGGCTCGGGATTCGCCCCTCGGCGATGATCGCCGCCGCTACCGCCGCGGTGCCGCGGGCCCCGATCCCCTCGCCGCGTCGGCGCGGGGCCACCCAGACACCCTGAATCTGTCCGACTCGGCGTGAGAGCGAACCGATCTCGGCCTTGAAGACCACTTCGCCGTCGTCGAAGCGGGCGAACACACGGTGTGCGGAGATCAGCGACGCCAGGCGCCGGCGATAGGATCGGCCGCCGTCTCCGGCGCACGGATCGACTCCGACCTCGCCGATGAACATGTCGATGGCAGCGGGCAGGTAGGCATCGAGGTCATCGAGGGTGACCAGCCGCACCCGGGCGTCCGGTGAGACCAACGGCGCCGACGGCAATGCCAGTAGCGGTTGCTCGGGACGCACCTCACGCGCCGGACCCCATGACGGTTCGGCCCGCTCCCAGAGCGGCATCACCATTTCCGCTCGCCCGACGATCGACGAACAGGCACGCGGCGTGCCCACGGCGCGGTCGGCGAAAACCTCCATGTCGTAGCGGGAGCCGGTCAGCGGAATCAAATTCGCGCCGGAAAAACACAGTGAGGTGGCCGGGTTGTCCGCGGTCCACATCTCGCCCCCGAGGAGGCGCGGATTGATTCCGTGGGTTTCGAAGCGAGCGGCGACCATGCACATGCCGACCGGATCGCCACTCAGCACACGCTCGACCACGGCGCTGTCGCGCGCGCCCAGTGGACGGTCGCCCAGTAGCTTCAGCACCACCGCTTCCTCTCACCTCGTCAGAGTGCGGGTCGACTATCCCGGTTGACCGATCTCATCATCAGCCAATCGCCCCCCGCGGTGTGGATTATCCCACGGTGACGACCGGCGGACCCACCTCTGCGTCACCACCAGTGTCCCCCGATTCACCAGCGATGCGCAGCGCTTCCTCGATCAAGGTCTCCACGATTTCGGCTTCCGGGACGGTCTTGATGACTTCACCCTTGACGAAGATCTGGCCCTTGCCGTTGCCCGAGGCCACACCGAGGTCGGCTTCACGTGCCTCACCCGGCCCGTTGACGACGCACCCCATGACGGCCACCCGCAGCGGCACCTCCATACCTTCGAGTCCGGCGGAGACTGCGTCGGCGAGTTTGTAGACGTCGACCTGGGCACGGCCACACGACGGGCACGACACGATTTCCAGCTTGCGCGGACGCAGGTTCAGCGACTGCAGGATCTGGTCGCCGACCTTGACCTCTTCGGCAGGTGGCGCCGACAGTGACACGCGGATGGTGTCGCCGATGCCCTGCGAGAGCAGCGCACCGAAGGCGACCGACGACTTGATGGTGCCCTGAAATGCCGGTCCCGCCTCGGTCACACCGAGGTGCAGCGGATAGTCACACGCCTCGGCGAGCTGGCGGTAGGCCTCCACCATGATCACCGGGTCGTTGTGTTTGACCGAGATCTTGATGTCGCCGAAACCGTGCTCCTCGAACAGCCCGGCCTCCCACAGCGCCGATTCGACCAGCGCTTCGGGTGTCGCCTTCCCGTATTTCTGCATGATCCGCTTGTCCAGCGACCCGGCGTTGACGCCGATCCGGATCGGGATGCCCGCGTCACCGGCCGCCTTGGCGACCTCTTTGACGCGGCCGTCGA
Source organism: Actinomycetes bacterium (assembly GCA_023461275.1). Taxonomy (GTDB): domain Bacteria; phylum Actinomycetota; class Actinomycetes; order Mycobacteriales; family Mycobacteriaceae; genus Gordonia. The sequence goes on from JAEYMI010000011.1 coordinate 46,565, forward strand.
ACTCTTTGATGTTGCCCGGGTTCACGCGCACCGCGGCACATCCGGCATCGATGGCGGCGAAGATGTATTTCGGCTGGAAGTGGATGTCGGCGATCACCGGGATCTTGGACTTCTTGGCGATGATCGGCAGCGCCTCGGCGTCCTCGTTGCGCGGGCAGGCCACCCGCACCATGTCGCAGCCCGACGCGGTCAGTTCGGCGATCTGCTGCAGGGTCGCGTTGATGTCGTGGGTCTTGGTGGTGGTCATCGACTGGACCGAGATCGGGTGGTCGCTGCCGACCCCGACCGATCCGACCTGGATCTGGCGCGTCTTTCGCCGGGGGGCGAGCACCGGCGGCGGAGCGGCCGGCATGCCGAGCCCGATGGCGACGGCGCCGCTGTCAGGGGCGTTCATGTTCATTCACCTCAAGTGTTCGGTGGGCTGCTGGGTGGACTGTCGGGTGTGCCGGTTGGTGAATCAGAAGATCTTGATGGGGTTGACGATGTCGGCGGTGAGCGTGAGGACCATGAAACCGCCGAGAACGATGACCACCGCGTACGTGACCGGCATCAGCTTCAGGTAGTCGACCGGACCGGCTGCCGCCTTCCCGAACAAGCGGCGCACCATGTCGCGGCCCTTCTCGTAACCGACGATCGCCATGTGCCCACCATCCAAGGGTAGTAGCGGCACCAGGTTGAACAGTCCCAGGAAGAAGTTGACGCTGATCAGCAGGGCAAGGAACATGCTCCACGCCCCGCGTTCGGCGGCCTGACCGCCCATCACCGAGGCCCCGTACACGCTGACCGGGGTGTCCACGGCACGTTCGCCGCCGGTGACCGCCGTCCACAATGCGCCGATCTTGCTGGGCAGCGAGAGCAACGCATCCCACGTCGCCCGGAACAGATCGCCGGTGAACACCACCGACCCGGGGATCGCGGTCAGCGCGTTGTACTGCGTGATCGTCTCCACCTGCGGATACCGGATGCCGACCATATTGATCGTCGATGTCTGGCTGGTGCCGTTGGCGTCGGTGCGCTGGGCGCTCACCTGCTGCGGCGTCACGACGACGTGCGACTGCTGACCGTCGCGCTCAATGGTGAAGTCCAGCGGACCGGTGCTCTTCTGAACAATCGGGGTGAGGTCTGCGGCCTTGGACACCGGTGTTCCATTGACCGCCACGATGGTGTCGCCGGCGCGTAGCCCGGCCGCGGCCGCTGGTCCGGTACCGGTGCACTCCCCGATCGGCTCGCCGTTGGCGTTCACCGAGGTCGGTACGCAGATGGTCGATGCGACTGTGGCGGGTGTGGGCGCCGGGTTGAGCACCGGCAGCCCCCAGGCGACCGCGAGCACATAGACCAGGACGAAGCCGAGGATGAAGTTCTGCGCCGGTCCGGCGAGCAGCACGACCAGGCGTTTCCACGGTTTCTGCAGGTACATCGCCCGCTGATGTTCGTCGCCGACGAGTTCCTCGTGCGGGGTCATGCCTGCGATGTCGCAGAAGCCGCCCAGCGGCAGCGCTTTGAAGCCGTACTCGGTTTCGCCGCGGCGGGTCGACCACACCGTTGGACCGAAGCCGACGAAGTAGCGTCGCACCTTCATCCCGGTGGCCTGCGCGGCCCACATGTGCCCGCACTCATGCCATGCCACCGACAACAACAGCGCCAGCGCGAACAGCACCACGCCGATGACGAAACTCACTTACCCGACTCCGTTCGACCCTTGATCATGCCTTCTGGCGTTCGACGACCCGCCGAGCCGCCGCCTCCCTGGCCCACTGGTCAGCGGCAAAGACCTCCTCCACAGTACCGGGCTCACCACGCCATTGATCTGCCGCGGAAAGCACATCGGCGATGATCTCGACGATCTCGGGAAACCGGATCCGGCCGGCGAAGAAGCCGTCGGCGGCGGCCTCGTTGGCGGCGTTGTACACCGCGGTCATACTCCCCCCGGCTCGGCCCGCATCCCGGGCGATGCCGATCGCCGGGAACACCTCGTCGTCGACCGGTTCGAAGGTCCATGCCGACGCGGTGGAGAAGTCACAGGCCGTCGACGATCCGGGCACGCGGTCTGGCCAGCCCAGCGCCAGCGCGATGGGCAGCTTCATCGACGGTGGAGACGCCTTGGCGATGGTCGCCCCGTCGACGAAGGTGACCATGGAATGCACGATGGACTGCGGATGAACCGTGACATCGATTTGGTCGTAGTCGACGCCGAACAGCAGGTGCGCCTCGATCACCTCGAGCGCCTTGTTCACCAGCGTCGCCGAGTTCAGGGTGATCATCGGGCCCATCGACCACGTCGGATGACGGCCGGCCTGCTCGGGCGTCACGTTCTCGAGTTGTTCGCGGGTCCAGCCGCGGAATGGTCCGCCCGACGCCGTGAGTACCAGTCGGTCGACCTCGGCGGCGCTGCCGGCCCGCAGGCACTGCGCGATCGCGGAGTGCTCGGAGTCGACCGGCACGATCTGCCCTGGTGCGGCGGCGGCCAGCACCAATGCACCACCGGCGACCAGAGACTCCTTGTTGGCCAAGGCAAGTCGCGATCCGGTGGCCAGCGCCGCCAAGGTCGGGGCCAGTCCCCTCGACCCGACGACGGCGTTGAGGATCACGTCCGCCGGGGCGGCGGCGATGAGCTCGCACATGGCGTCGGGTCCACCGATCACGCCGGGTCCGATGTCCTCCCGCAGCGTCGCGGCGGCGGCTTCATCGACGACGGCCACCGCAGCGGCCGGTACCGAGAACGCCGCGGCCTGCTTGCGCAGGACATCGGGGTTGGCGCCGCCGGCCCCGAGCCCGACGACCTCGAAACGATCGGTGTGTTCGGCGATGACCTCGAGCGCCTGAACGCCGATCGAACCGGTCGAGCCGAGGATGAGTACACGGGTGGTCACCCGCTTATTGTCACCCATCGACTCAGGGGTCACCCACGGGCTCAGGTGGCCGGATGCTCAGGTCGCCGGATGCACCGTCCGCCAGTGCTCGGCGATGTCGATGCGCCGGGCGATCCACACGTCGTCGTGGGATTGCACGTGATCGAGGAATCGTTCGAGGCTGGCCAGGCGCGCGGGCCGGCCGACGATGCGGCAGTGCAGGCCTACCGAGAGCATCTTCGGCGAGCCCGCCACACCTTCTGCGTAGAGGACGTCGAAGGCATCCCGCAGGTGGGCGAAGAACTGTTCACCGGATGGGAATCCGCCCGGTGAGGCGAACCGCATGTCGTTGGTATCGAGCGTGTAGGGCACCACCAGGTGATCGACGGTGCCGCCGGCACCGGGGACCTTCACCCAGTACGGCAGGTCATCGGCGTAGCTGTCGGAGTCGTAGGCGAACCCACCCTGCTCGACGACGAGCCGGCGCGTGTTCGGTGAGTCGCGGCCGGTGTACCAGCCCTGCGGTCGGGTGCCGGTGATCTCGGTGAGCAGTTCGATGGCGGCGACCATGTGCTCACGCTCGACATGCGAGTCGACCATTTGATAGCTCAACCAGCGGTACCCGTGACAGGCGATCTCATCGCCTCGCTCGATGAAAGCCGCGGCGGCCTCGGGATTGCGGGCCATCGCCTGCGCGACGGCGAAGATCGTCAGCGGCAGGCCACGTCGTTCGAATGCCCGCAGGATGCGCCAGACCCCGGCTCGCGAGCCGTACTCATAGAGCGACTCCATGCTCATATGACGATTGGGAAAGGCCTGCGCGCCGACCATCTCGGAAAGGAAAGTCTCACTGCCACGGTCGTTTTCGAGGACGTTGTTCTCCGAGCCCTCCTCGTAGTTCAGGACGAACTGCACCGCGACCTTCGCCCCGCCCGGCCACTGCGGATCCGGCGGATGCGCACCATATCCGACCATGTCGCGCGGGTAGTTCTCGGATCGGTAGTCGGCCAGGGTTCGGTGCGTCGACTCAAGCATGAGCGCATTCTGTCACCGATACGCCGACGCAGCGCGACGCACGACGGTGTCAGCGGGCCCGGGTTGTCACCCTCAGCGGCAGTGCCGGTTATGCTATTGCCGAACTACTACCGTTCGTCGTCAGTACTGGCGCCCGCACAGAGGAGTCACCGTGGCAAGCACCGAGGTCTCGCACAACACCGAGCATTCCAGCGAGATCGACACCGGTTGGCGCCGCGAGCCCTCCGACGCACCGTCGGCCCGGTTCGGGTGGCACCACCAGAAGCGCGGAACCTACATTGCCGGCGCGATCGTGTCGATCCTGTTCCTGCTGGGCATGCTCAAGGGCAACCACATCGGCCACATCGAGGACATCTACCTCATCTCCCTGGCCGTGGTCATTCTGATCGCGGTGGTCTGGAAGCTGCTGGCCTCCCGCGGCCGCTGGAGCTGACCGCGCCCCACTAGCGGTTCTCGAGGGCTCCGAGCTGCGGTCGACTGTCACCGAAATGGCGAAAGTGGGCGCGCTCAACGGCTTTGGCACCGAGAAACTCGAGGTAGCGTTCGCCGACCGGGGTTTTGCCGATAATGCGGTAGTTCACCGTGTTGCGCAGCCACGCGCAACCGATCGCCCACGGTAGTGCCTGTCGCTGTCCCAGATCTCGCATCCCTCGAGGGCCGAGAAACGCCTGCAGCATACTGAGCAGCCGGAGCCGGGTGTAGGTTGCCGACGCAGCGGGAAACCACTTGTAGTTCAGATCTTTTTGCGAATTGACCAGCGCTGTCGTGAGCTGCGCTCCGGCGTCGGTGACGTCACCCTGCGCCAGCAGCACCGCGTAGCTGAACTGATGCTGTTCCACTTCCTCGTCGAATAGCCAGTCCTCGTCGACACCGACCAGCCACCCCACGTACTTCCACAGATGCATCAGCGCGCGAGAGTCCTCGCGACTGACAGGCACTCCGAGCGCCCGCACACCCATCAGGAGTGTCCCGCTGAACAGGCTGAGGGTTCCGGCCAAGTCGGCTTGGTTGATCGGTAGGCCGTGCTGCGCGACATCCCACCTACCGTTGTTCTCGAAAGAGTGGTTGACCAGTGCGTGCATCAGTCGGACGTGAACAGTGAGTTTCCAGCCTTCGCCCCGACGCTGCATGCCGCCACGGCGTCCGACCTCGATCCCCCATGCCTGGGTTTCGCCGAGCCTGCGCATGACCGTCGATCCGGTGAGACCTCCGGTGGCGACCAGCAGATCGGGAGGCCCGCCGAACCGATAGCCTCCGATCAGCGACAGCTGTAGCAGGACATCGTTGGCGTTCTGTCCCAGCCTTCGGTACACACCGGCACCTCGCTCGAGGAGGTCGTGATCAACCCACTCGGGCGTGTTCTCGACGGTGTCGAAGAACTCGCGCAGGGCCGGGGGCGCATCGATGGGAACTTCGTCGAGCGCGTCGCGGAACTGCTGCATGCTCACCCGTTCGGATGAGCCCCGGGGCGCGCGCATCGCTCGGACCAGGGCGGCGGCCGGTTCATCACGCTTCATCATGCGCTGACCGATGACGTCGAGTTCGGCGATAGACGGCTCGCGCAGGCGCATGGAGAACTTCAGGAGGCGACCGATTCGTCGGCCTCGTCGCTCGGCCGAGTGAAATCGCAGCGGCGGACGTGTCGCTGAACTCTCACGCTGGGCCGTAATCGGACTCATGAGACTAAAATAGCAATTTGTCTCTTTCTCCGCAGTCGTATCGATGTCGCAGTCGTATCGATGGCTCGTGGCGAAAGGCGCGCCCCGAGACGCCCTTCACCAGATCAATGAACACGCGATTCGATGAACAGACGGTCGACTAGCGTTCCTCTGCGGCCAGCTGACCGCACGCCGCCGCGATCTCCTGTCCGCGCGTATCCCGGACCGTGCAGGACACACCGTGCGCCTGTACGCGCCGCACAAACTCCCGCTCCACCGGTTTGGGACTGGCGTCCCATTCTGATCCCGGCGTCGGATTGAGTGGAATCAGATTCACGTGCACGCGCGATCCCAACGCGGCGATCAGCTTGGCCCCCAACATATCTGCGCGCCACGGCTGGTCGTTGACATCGCGGATCAGGGCGTACTCGATCGATACTCGACGGCCGGTGGTGTCGGCGTAGTACCGCGCGGCGTCGAGGACCTCGGCGACCGACCACCGGTTATTCACCGGCACGAGCGTGTCACGCAACTCGTCGTCGGGGGTGTGCAGCGATACCGCGAGCGTGACCGGCATCCCTTCGTCAGCGAGCCGTCGGATCGACGGGGCCAGCCCGACGGTCGATACCGTCACCGATCGTGCTGAGATTCCCAACCCATCAGGTACCGCGGCGGTGATCTGCCGGACCGCGGAGACCACCCGCTTGTAGTTGGCCAGCGGCTCCCCCATCCCCATGAACACCACGTTCGAGAGCCGACCGGGCTCCCCGAACTCGCCGTCACGCAGGGCGCGCGAGGCCGCACGCACCTGATCGACGATCTCCGCGGTCGAGAGGTTGCGGTCGAGACCGCCCTGGCCGGTCGCGCAGAACGGGCAGGCCATCCCGCACCCGGCCTGGCTGGAGATGCACAGCGTGTTGCGGTCGGGGTAGCGCATCAACACGCTCTCGAGCAGGGTGCCGTCGTGCAGACGCCAAAGCGTCTTGCGGGTATTGCCGTCGTCGCAGGAAATGTGGCGGACCGGGGTCAACAGCGACGGGAAGAGCGCCTCGCCGACCTTCTCGCGCGACGCCGACGGCAGGTCGGTCATCTCCTCGACGTCGCCGGTCAGCCGTCCGAAGTACTGTCGCGCAAGCTGATCCGCCCGGAACTTCGGCAAACCGATCTCGGCGAGCGCGGCGATCCGACCCTCGGCGTCGAGGTCGACGAAGTGCTTCGGCGGCAGCCCGCGTTTGGGCGCGTCGAACACGAGTGGCAATGAGGGCATGTCGCCATTGTTGCATGTCATGATGGGTGCATGACGACACCGGATCCGCAGTCCATCGGCGACAGCTCTTCGTCGGCACCATTGCCGACCCCGACACCGGAGACCTCGAAGCGTGACGCCGAACGCGCGTCGCTGATCGCCGAGCGCAATGAGTTGCGGACCAAGGTCAAAGAGGTTGAGCACACTCGGGCGAGCGCAACCTTCGTCAGCTTGGTGATCGGCGCGATCATCCTGATCCTGCTACTGGTGTTCATTCTGCAGAACCTGACATCGCAGACCATCAAGTTGTTCGTCTGGGAGGTCAATCTGCCGCTCGGCGTGAGTCTGCTGATCGCCGCGATCGCCGGCGCCCTGATCGTCGCGCTGGCCGGTGGCGTGCGCATCTGGCAACAGGGACGCGCGTTGAAGAAGGCCAAGAAAATCGGCCCCAAGTAGTCGGTTCGTCTCGAGCCGGGCGTTGCGCCCGACCGATTCACCGACGACGACTCACAGCAAGGCTGTCAGCACCGCCCAGACGATGAACGCCGACGGCAACAGGGAATCGAGCCGGTCCATGATCCCGCCGTGCCCGGGTAGCAGGGTGCCCATGTCCTTGATGCCCAGATCCCGTTTGACCTGCGACTCCACCAGGTCGCCGAGCGTTGCGCAGATGACCAGCACCGGACCCAGGATCGCCCCGACCCACCATTGCCCGTCGAGCAACCACACCACGCAGCCGATCGCGCCCGCGGTGCCGACGACCAGCGAGCCGACCATCCCCTCCCACGACTTCTTGGGACTGATGGCCGGTGCCATCGGATGTTTGCCGAACAGCACACCGGCCGCATAACCGCCGACGTCGGAGCAGACCACCACCACCATCAGCGTCGCCACCCGCGCCGCACCGTGATCCTGCACGACCATCTGGGCGCCGAACGACGCGAGCAGCGGCAACCACGCGAGCACCAACACGCTCGCCGCGAGGTTGCGCAGATAATTCTCGGGTGCGTGATTGATCCCCTGCGCCAACAACATCCACACCATCAGCACCAGGAGGGTGCCGACGAACGCGACCAGGACGCCGGTGGTGTGCCACGGCCAGCTCGACCAGATGATCGCCTGCCCGCCCACCAGCAGCGGCCACAACGCGACGTCGTATCCGCCGTCGCGCAGGCGCTTGGTGACCTCCCAGGTCGCGATCGCAAAGGCAACCGCCACGACGACATACCAGAGCTTCGGCAGGAAAAGCAGGATGAGAATGATCGCGATGCCCAGGGAGAACCCAACGGCGAGAGCCGCGGGCAGGTCCCGCCCGGCCCGCGACGGCTTCTTCTCGGCGGTGCTCACACCTCGAGCAATTCGTTCTCTTTGTGTTTCACCAGCTCGTCGATCTGCGTCACGTAGCCCGACGTCGTCTTGTCGAGCTCTTTCTCGGCCCGCACCACCTCGTCCTCGCCGGCCTCGCCATCCTTCTGGATGCGCTTGAGCTCGTCGACCGCCTTGCGACGGATGTTGCGGATGGCGACCTTGGCATCCTCGCCCTTGGCCTTCACCTGCTTGACCAGCTCTTTGCGACGATCCTCGGTCAGTTGCGGGATGGCGACCCGGATCAGCGAGCCGTCGTTGGTCGGGTTCACGCCGAGGTCGGAATTGCGGATCGCGGTCTCGATCGCACCCAGGATGGAGGCCTCATACGGCTTGATGACCACCAGCCGCGCTTCGGGCGTGGTGATCCCGGCCACCTGTGTCACCGGGGTCATCGCACCGTAGTAGTCGATGTTGATCCGGTTGAACATCGCGGGATTGGCACGGCCGGTACGGACCGAACCCATGTCATCCTTGGCGACGCTGACCGCCTTCTCCATCTTCTCTTCCGCATCGAAGAGGGCGTCGTCGATCATCTGGTGCAGTCCTTCGTTACTCGTCGGGTGCCGGTGCTGCCCGGCCGCATCCACACTGGGCCGATCACGGTCATCAGGTCGCCACCAGGGTGCCGATGCGCTCACCGGCCACCGCACGCGCGATGTTGCCACGCTCGAGCAGGTTGAACACCAGCATCGGCATCTTGTTGTCCATACAGAGACTGAACGCGGTCGCATCGGCGACCTTGAGTTCCTTGTCGAGCACCTCGCGGTGGGTGACCTCACGGTAGAGCGTGGCGTCGGGGTTGGTGCGCGGATCGGCACTGTAAACCCCGTCGACGCCCTTGGCCATCAGCACCACTTCGGCTTTGATCTCCAGAGCACGCTGGGCCGCGGTGGTGTCGGTCGAGAAGTACGGCATACCCATGCCCGCACCGAAGATCACCACGCGTCCCTTCTCCAGATGCCGTTGGGCACGCAGCGGGATGTAGGGCTCGGCCACCTGCCCCATGGAGATCGCCGTCTGCACGCGGGTGCTGACGCCACGCTTCTCCAAGAAGTCCTGCAGCGCCAGGCAATTCATCACGGTGCCGAGCATGCCCATGTAGTCCGAGCGCGAGCGGTCGAGGCCACGCTGCTGCAGTTCGGCCCCGCGGAAGAAGTTTCCGCCGCCGATGACGACTGCGACCTGAACGCCGGTCTCCACCACCTCGGCGATCTGGTCGGCAACGGTGGCCACCACATCGGGGTCCAGGCCGACCTGACCTCCGCCGAACATCTCCCCACCGAGCTTCAACAGCACACGGTGATAACCATGTCGCTCGCCGCCGGTTTCCGGGTCCTCGCTCATCCACGTCCTCACTCGTCGGTTCGCCTGACATCGTACTTCGCCGCTCGGCAGGAGAGACGTTGGACGCGGGTCTGGCTCAGCGCGACGAGTCGGCGACCGTCAGCGCACTATCGACAACGGACGTCATCGACGGCCGATCATCGAGTACGGGATACGTGCGACGCAGGTTGATTCCGTCGTCGTCGAGTGCGAACTGGGTGAGCGGTCCGCCGCAGTCCTCGATGCCGAGCCGACCGAGCATGGTGGCCACGATCTGCCTGGCCATGGGGCCGAGTTCGGCCAGATCGCGGTTACGGTGAATTCGGGTACCCAGGTTCACCTGGCCGATCGCATCGATCCCGAGCCGGCGGTAGGTGTCGATCACGATCGCGATCTCCACGCCGTAACCCGAGGCGAACGGAATCGAGGTGAGCAGTTCCCGCGTCGCGGCGTACTCACCGGCCAGCGGCTGGATCACCGCCGCCAACTCGGGCAACAATGCCGCCAGCAGCGGCCGCACCGACAGTTCGGTCACCCGGCCGCCCCCGGTCGGATCGACTCCGCCCGGCCCCAGCAGCGGCCGACGGTAGTAGCCCTTGACCAGTTGCACATCCGGGTCGGTCAGTAACGGTCCGACCAGACGCGGAACGTAGTCCGGCGACGGATCAACCAGATCACTGTCGACGAAGACAACGATGTCCCCCACCGCCGTCGCCAGCGACCGCCACAGCACCTCCCCCTTGCCGTCGACGACAGGGATGTACGGCAGGACCGACTCTCGGGTCTGCACCCTGGCACCGGCAGCCTTCGCGCGGGCGATCGTGTCGTCGGTGGATCCCGAGTCGACAACCACGATCTCGTCCACCAGGGTGCCGACCAGCGGGGCGATGCTGGCGATCACGCCGGCGACGGTCTGTTCCTCGTTGAGCGCCGGTAGCACCACCGAGATCGACCGGCCGGCTTTGGCGGCCACCAGTTCGTCGACGGTCCACGACGGTCTATCCCACGTGTTGGACTCCAGCCAGGTTCCCGCACCTTGCATCTGCGAGATCGTCGTCGAGTCGTCGGTCGGAATCCGCTCGCCCGGCGCCCGGTTCTCCGCGTCGCCGCTCACCGGATGCGCTGCCCGCCTGCCGAGCGGCCGACGCTGGTTCATGACGTCAGCGCGGACCGGAACTGTGGCCACGCCCGATGGAGTTCGTCCTGCCAGTAGGCCCATGAGTGCGTGCCGCCCTGATACAGGTGGAACGTCGCGGGGACTCCCCGCTCGGCCATCCGCCGCTGCAGGTTGCGAGTGCATTCCAAGGTCGCGGTCTCGATCACAGCGCCGACCGCGAGCTGGTCAAACAGCTTCGACGGATTGCCATCGATACCAGGACCAGTGAGCGTGTCGTAGCGGCCGGGACCACCCGTGCCGTTCGAGACGTAGATCGACTTGCCGCGGAACTCGTCGACGTGCAGATACGGATCGTTTTCTGCCCATTGAGGATTCGAAGGCGGTCCCCACATGTTGGTGACGTTCCCACCACCGCGGCCCTCGACCACGAGCCGCACGACGGCTTGCCCGGCGGGATCGCTGGTCTGCGCGCAGCCACTGAAAGAACCGAGCGCTCGGTAAAGGCGCGGTGCCCGTAAGGACAATTGGAACACCGAGGTGCCCGCCATCGAAATGCCGGCTATCGCATTACGACTGTTGGTATTTAAACGCTTATCAACGACAGTAGGAAGTTCGTCGGTGAGGAATGTGGCCCATTTCTGGCGGCCCAATTTAGGATCTAGATGAAGCCAGTCAGTAAAGTAACTTGCCGCCCCTCCCATGGGTACGACAACATTCACATTCTCGTTGGCAAAGAACGTCGCGATGTCGGTCTGATCGAACCAGCTACTGCCACCCTCACCGCCGGCCGCCCCGTTGAGCAGATACAGCGTGGGCGCGGGCGCCCCGCCTCGAGCCGCGAGAACCTTCACCGGCACCCTCGAACGCATCGCGGGTGACCACACCGACAGATCGATCAGTCGGGACGAAACTGCATGTTCAGCAACAACTTTGGCGCCGGATGGCTCCGCCTTGGCCACCGCCGGAAGTAGCGCGGACACCACGGCCACACTGGCCAGGGCGATTGCCCCTTGCAGACGCCGCTTTCCGACACCACGCATGGTCGTCGAAAGTGAATCGATTGAACAGAACCCCAACGTGAACGCCCCCTTGCCGCCGGACCGCGACCCAGATTGAAAACGTGCCCCGACCAAGGCAGTGTGCCGCACGTCATGGCCAATGTCCACTTTGACGTTCACCACTTGGCCAATGTCCCATAGTTGGTCTATTGTCCAGGTTAAGCTTTTGACAGATAACGCCTTTCGACTGTAGTACGGTGTGCGTCAGAATTGACCGAAGGCGAGTAGCGATAACGTAGTCGCACACTCTGTGGGGGGCCGCATTCAATCCGGCCGTCGCCCGTTCCGTCAACGAAACGAGGTGTGAGATGGTCAGCTTTGGACTCATTGAGGATTGGAATCCTCGACCCGGAAATGCGGTCACCTGGAATGCATCGCCCGACGCGGTCGCGGCCGCGCGGCAGGCTCCCATTCATGAGGTTCCCCCTTCTCATCAGCAGGAAGAGTATCTACGCTCGGCTCGGCGCAACGCGTCGGCAGGGTACCGCCCGTCGCGACTGTGCTTGGTGTCCTTCGACTTTCAGGTTCCACTCAACCGCGACGCGATGTCGACGGCGGTGGCCGCGTTCCTCCGTCGTCACGACACCTTCCGTTCGTGGTTCTCCGTGGAGGCCGACGGGACAATCGCTCGTCACATGATGGATGTCGACGACATCGACGTCACCTACCGCGATTTCGGCCACCTGGACACCGCGGCCGACATCCGCGAGCACGCGCAGGCCCACACTCCCGGCCCATTTGAGTGGGACTGCTTCAGTTTCGGCGCCATCGAGTGGGACGGCGGATTCACCTTCTACGCCGGCGTCGACCACCTCAACACCGACGGCATGTCGCAGGCGATGACGATCGTCGACCTGATGACCCTCTACATGAACGCCACGTTCGGTCTGAACAACCCGCTCGCACCCGTCGGCAGCTACCTCGACTACTGCGAGCGGGAACGCTCGGTCTCACGCCAGCTGACCCGACAATCGCCGCACGTCGAGCGGTGGATCGAGCTGCTCTCCGAGCAGGGCGGTCGACTGCCGCGATTCCCGCTGCCGCTGGACAACGCGGCCGACACCCACAACCGCAGCGGGCTCAGGAGCGCCTCGGTCTTCGACGAGGACTCGATGCAGCGGTTCGAGGACGTCTGCCGCGCGAACGGCTCCAACATGACCGCCGGCCTGATGGCGGTGGCCGCGCTGGCCTACAGCGAACTCACCGGCGAGCGTCGCTACCTCGGCATGACCCCGAAGAGCACCCGCGAGTCGGGACCGGAGCTCAATTCGGTCGGCTGGTTCACCAGCCTCATCCCGATTCCGCTGGTCGTCGACCGTGACACGACGTTCTCGTCGGCCGCCGCGCAGGCCGCCGACAGCTACGCCGAGGGCAAGGATCTGACCGACGTCTCGCTGCACCGCGTGCTGGAATTGGTGGAGCCCAACGATGGCATCGACATCGCACCCGGCTGGTCGGTACCGATGATCTCCTACGTCGACGTCCGTAAGCTCCCCGGCGTCGAGATGTTCGACGCCATCAACGGATCCCTCTATGGCAGCCGCGGAAGCAGCGAAGAGGTCTTCCTCTGGATCAACCGCTTCAACGACACGACGCAGATGACCTTCCTCTACCCGGACACCGAGATCGCGGCCGAATCGATCAAGCTCTACACCGACAAGTTGATCGAGATCATGACTGCGGTTGCCGACAAGGGAGAGTACGAGCCGGTCGTCGCCGCTCTCACATGACCGTTGGCGCCTGGCAGGTGCGATCGGATGTGGTGGCACTCAGAAGAACACCGCCCACCGATCGTTCCGCCTGGCTCGCCCTCACCGGGTGTCTGGTCGGGCTGTTCATGCAGATGCTGGACACCACGATCGTCAATATCGCGCTGCCGGATCTGACAATCGATCTCGGCGCCTCGACCTCGCAGCAGGTTCTCGTTCTCAGCGTCTATACGCTGGCGTTCGCCTGCACGCTGCTCACCGCGGCGACACTCGGTGGCCGGTTGGGCCGGCGACGCATCTTCATCGTCGCGATGATCGCGTTCGTCGTCACCTCCACCCTGTGCGGTCTGGCGCAGTCGCCGGTGGAACTGATCGTCTTCCGCGGCGTACAAGGTATGAGCGCGGCGCTGATGTCGGCGCAAACACTGGCGTTGATCGCGGCCTTGTTCCCCAAGTCTCGTCACGGCCTGGTGTTCGGGATCTATGGCGCCGTGGCGGGGCTGGCGGCCATGCTCGGGCCGGTGATCGGCGGGGTGCTGGTGACCGCGAACGTCCTCGGCTGGGGATGGCGGACCATCTTCTTCGTCAACGTGCCGCTCGGCGTACTCGCCTGCGTACTGGCCTGGAGTCGCCTACCGCAACTGCGTGAGACCCACCGCCGACGCTTCGACGCCCTCGGCGTCGCACTCTCCTCCGGTGGCCTGTTCCTGCTTCTCTACCCCTTGGCCGTTGGGCGTGAGCAGGACTGGCCGACGCGACTGTGGATCATGCTCGGCGCGGGTGCGGTACTGCTCGCCGCATTCGTCGTCGTCGAACGTCGTTTGTTGGCCGGCGGTGGTGCGCCGCTGCTGCGATTGGATCTGTTCGCCTCCCGCAGCTTCTCCGTGGGGCTCCTGTTGTCGTTGCTGTTCTTCAGTGTGTTCGCCGGGTTCTTCTTCACCGTGTCGGTCACCGTGCAGTTCGGCCTCGGCTACTCGGCTTTGCGAACAGGACTTCTCGCATTGCCATTCGCTCTCGGCGCAGCGGTCGGGTCGGTCCTCTCACCCCTGCTGGTGTCACGCATCGGGCCGGCGTTGACGTTGTCCGCCGGGGTGACGACGACATCGGCCGGACTGGCGTGGTTGGGTTTCGCACTACAGCCACAGTCGGGTGAACTCTCGATTCCGGCCGTACTGGCACCACTGATCGTCGGCGGCATCGGAACCGGATTCTTCGTCGCACCGCTGCAGACCGCGATCCTGTCCGACACATCGCCGGAGAACGTCGGGTCCGCGTCGGGGTGTGTACCCACCGTGCAGCAGATCGGTGCGTCGATCGGACTGGCGATCGTGACAATCTTCTTCTTCGGTCAGGTCGGTGCGCAGGCCGGCTCCGCGGTCGCCGACACCCGCGCAGAACTCGTCGTCGCTTTGCAGCAGTCACCGGTCGATCCGATGTTCCGCGATACCGTCGCGAACCGATTCGCCACGTGCGCCGAGAAGCAGCTGACGTCAGCCCATCCCGAGAGTCCCGCACCGGGCTGCGCCGCCTCGACGACACGGCAAACCGGAATCGCCGCGCGTCTGGCCGAACAGGCCTCCGGCGAGCTACGAACCGCCGGTCGTGCGGTCGCCGCGCGAAGTTTCCTCGGTGCATTCCAGGTGACGTTGTGGGCGCTGGCCGCCGTCGGACTGATCATCGGCGCCTTGGCGCTGCTTCTGCGCCGCCGCTGATCCGGATTACCCGGCGTCGAACCTGTCGGCGTCGAACCTCACTGGGGCAGAACACCTTTGGTCCCCACAAGACAAGAATCCCACACGACCGGCGGGTCGTGCGGGATTCTTGGTGGTTCTTACCAACGCTGAAGCGTCAGGACTGGCCGACCTCAAAACGGCTGAAGCCCTTGATGGTCACGCCGGCCTCGTCGAGCAGTGCCTTGACGGTCTTCTTGGAGTCCTGCACCGACGCCTGGTCGAGCAGTACGACGTCCTTGAAGAAGCCCTTGACGCGGCCTTCGACGATCTTCGGCAGCGCCTGCTCCGGCTTGCCCTCGGCCTTGGCGGTTTCCTCGGCGATACGACGCTCGTTGGCGACGACGTCCTCGGGAACCTCCTCGGAGGTGGCGTAGCGGGCCTTGAGTGCAGCAACCTGCATGGCGGCTCCACGAGCGGCCTCGGCCGCAGTCTCGCCCTCGCCGGTGTAGGACACCAGCACGCCCACGGCCGGCGGAAGATCCGACGCCCGCTTGTGCAGGTACACCGCGACCGGTCCGTCGTAGGACACCACGCGACGCAGTTCGAGCTTCTCGCCGATCTTGGCCGAGAGCGCGGCGACGGCGTCGGCGACGGTTCCGTCACCGAGTGCCGCGGCCTTGAGCTCGTCGACGTCGGAGGTCTTCGCGGCGATCGCGGCGTCGAGCACCTGATCGGCGAGTTCCTGGAACTCGGCGTTCTTGGCGACGAAGTCGGTCTCCGAGTTGAGCTCGATCATCACGCCTTCCTTGGCGGCGACGAGACCCTCTGCGGTGGACCGCTCGGCGCGCTTGCCGACGTCCTTGGCGCCCTTGATACGCAGTTCTTCGACAGCCTTGTCGAAGTCACCGTCGTTGTTCTCGAGGGCTTTCTTGCAGTCCAGCATTCCAGAGCCGGTGAGCTCACGAAGTCGCTTCACATCGGCTGCGGTGTAGTTCGCCATCGTTGGCGAGCCTCCTTTTGGGAAAGTTGTCCGAACGGGTTCGACCCGGACGCTCTACTGAGCGGCGGTCGTGCCTGCCTCCGCGGGTGCGGAAGCCTGCGTGAGGAGTTCCTGCTCCCACTCGGCGAGCGGTTCACCGCCACCGGCCTCCGGCTTGGAGTCGTCGGACGACACTCCTGCGCGGGCCTGGACGCCCTCGGCAACAGCCGAAGCCACCACGCGGGTGAGCAGAGCTGCGCTGCGGATGGCGTCGTCGTTGCCCGGGATCGGGTAGTCGACGACGTCGGGGTCGCAGTTGGTGTCGAGGATGGCGATCACCGGGATGTTGAGCTTGCGTGCCTCACCGACAGCAATGTGCTCCTTGTTGGTGTCCACCACCCAAATGGCAGATGGCACCTTGGCCATATCCCGGATACCACCGAGGGTGCGCTCCAGCTTGTTCTTCTCACGCGTGAGCATGAGGATTTCCTTCTTGGTGCGACCTTCGAAACCACCGGTCTGCTCCATGGTCTCGAGTTCCTTCAGGCGCTGCAGGCGCTTGTGAACGGTCGAGAAGTTGGTGAGCATGCCACCGAGCCAGCGCTGATTCACGTACGGCATACCGACGCGGGTCGCCTCTGCGGCGATGGACTCCTGGGCCTGCTTCTTGGTGCCGACGAACAGGATGGTGCCGCCGTGGGCGACGGTCTCCTTGACGAACTCGTAGGCCTTGTCGATGTAGGTCAGCGTCTGCTGCAAGTCGATGATGTAGATGCCGTTGCGGTCGGTGAAGATGAAACGCTTCATCTTCGGGTTCCAACGGCGGGTCTGATGCCCGAAGTGTGCGCCGCTGTCGAGCAGCTGCTTCATGGTTACGACAGCCATGAGTCATTCCTTTGTGTGCAGTTGATACCGGCACCGGGTGGTGTCGGTCCTGGCGTCCGCACCGGTGGAACTCGGGTGATCCGAGACCGCCCACCGGATGGTGGCGACCGGGACTCGATGACTCGATCCGGCCGCACTCGCGAGCGCGCGAAGTCACTCCACAGCAGAACTGATGGAGTGCGTCGGCCACTTTACGCCGGTCACCTGGTCAAAACCAAAATCGACCGAGCACATTCTGGTGTTCGATGGGAGCCGATCGGGCCGACGATACGTCTGAATGGGTATGACACTCGTTTCACGCCGACTCTCCATCGGGCGGTGGGTGGTCCGCATGAGTCTGGAACTGCTGCTCATCGCTCTGCTGGTGTGCGCGTTGCCCGCGTCGGCGGGAGCAGCCGGCTCCGGTTTTGCCGCTCCGCTGTCACCGAAACCGACCGTGGTGCGCGGATTCGACGTACCCGAGCAGCGATGGCAGCCCGGCCACCGCGGAGTCGATCTGGCGGCCGCGGCGGGGACACCGGTACTCGCGGCCGGCGCGGGAACGGTGCGATTCGTCGGGTCGGTGGCCGGTCGCCCCGTTGTCTCCCTCGCCCATGCCGACGGGCTGGTGACCACCTACGAGCCGGTCCGTGCCTCGGTCCGTATCGGCGATCGGGTACGCCGCGGTTCGGTCCTCGGCACCGTCGAAGCCGGCCACGACGGCTGCCAGGTCGCGGCGTGCCTGCACTGGGGCGCCCGTCGCGGCAGCGGTCACGACGCGGTCTATCTCGATCCGCTGGCACTGCTCGGCGCGGTACGGGTTCGCCTCAAACCGCTGGGGCTCAAGCCCGCCGAACCTCAAGCCCGGGGATGGGCCTGCCGATGCACCGCGCGCAGCCGCTCCACGCTGACATGGGTATAGATCTGTGTGGTCGCCAGCGACGAATGCCCGAGAAGCTCCTGCACCACCCGCAAGTCGGCACCACCCTCGAGCAGATGGGTTGCGGCACTGTGTCGCAACCCGTGCGGTCCCATCGAGGGTCCACCCGCAGCATCGACGGCGCGGTGTACCACCGTCCGGGCCATCCGCTGGTCCAGACGTCCCCCACGGGCGCCGAGCAGCACCGCGTTACCGGACTTTGCGGTGGCCAGCGCAGCTCGCCCCACTGTCAGCCATCGCGAAAGTGCTTGTGCGGCTGGTTCTCCGAACGGCACCGTGCGCTGCTTGTTGCCCTTTCCGACCACCCGCAGCACCCTGCGGTCCAGGTCGACATCGGTGAGGTCGAGTCCGCACAACTCGCCGACGCGAATTCCACTGGCGTACAACACTTCCAGGATCGCCCGATCACGCAGCACGATGGCATCGTCGGAGTTGCCAGACGCGCCCTCACCAGCCGGCGGGCCGGCCTCCGGGCCCGGCCGCGCGGCCGGCCTCAAGGC
>JAEYMI010000012.1 GCA_023461275.1 Actinomycetes bacterium
TGTAACAGGTCCGCCCTCCCGGAGTACGCCAGGTCTGCGGTTCATTCATCACAACTACTCCGAATCCCCGCACCGCTGCCAGCAGATGTCTCACCACCATGCTGACAGCCGGCGTGCTGGTGCCGGAACGTCGAGTTCGACGCGGAGGAACGTTGCGAGCGGTGGGTGCCCAGCCGAGGATCGCGAGGATGCCGGCGACGACGAGGCCGGCGAACAAGGCAGACGCGTCGACGTCGAGGGCGGTCAGCAGATACGTCGCACCCGCGGTGAGGGCGATCAACAGAATCCAGCGACGCATTGTGTTCAGGGTATTGCGCGTGGCGAAGGGTTGCTGAGTGGGTGGGTGTTGGGTTGGTGGACGGGCTTTTTCGCCCGAACAGATGACAGTCATTCCCCCAAAAGGGTTACGTCGTTCCTGAGAAGTGCCTGAAAGGATTGCGTAACTCATCTCGCGCACTGTGCCGTGATCGCTTAGGGGAGCTCTATGACGAAGTCGTCGGTGAAGAAGCTGAATTTGACGCGCAGGGTGGTGGCCTCCTCGGGAATCGCCGCGGCACTGCTCGCGGCGGGGCCGGTGGCCACTGCGGTGGCCGACGACGGGGCTGGTTCCGGGTCGTCGGGGTCTGCGAGTTCATCGGGCACGAGCAGTTCATCCGGTGCGGGTTCGGGATCGGCTGCCGTCGGTGGATCCGGTTCGACGACCGACGCCGGTGGTGCCTCGGCTCCGGACTCGGCTGCTGCGGGTGGCGGTTCGGATGCTTCGCCGGCCGCCTCGTCGGGTGGTGGCGAATCGGAAAGCTCCTCCGGCGCAGGTGCTTCGGGCACGGGGTCTTCGGGCGCCGGCGTTTCGGGTGCCGAGTCGTCGGGTGGTTCGGTGTCCGTGGACCCGGCCCCTGCGCCTGCGCCGCAGGAACCGGCCGGAACCTCTGCCGCTCCCAGCCTGGCGGAAACTGCTCCGTCGGCGCAGGAGCCGGCGCCGACCACCGCGGCACCCGCGGCACCCACGACGCCGGAGGCGGCACCGGGAACGTCGGCTGTGGTGGCTCCGACGACGCCTGGCGCTGTTCCGTCGGCAGCGCCAGGTGGCGGTGCGGTGTCGATCCCCTCGGAAGCGGCAACCGGCGCGGCGCCGGTCACCGGGCCCGGTGCGGTGCCGGGGTCACCGGGTGGATCGTCGTCGACGCCGAGTAAGGATTCGACGCACCCCGCCGAGTCGGGTTCAGTGCTCGGTGAGGTGGCGAGCACCGTGGTCGAGACGATCGCCGACCCGGTGTCGGCCGTCGGCGACGTCCTCGGTGCGCTGATCCCGGATCTCAGTCACGACAACGTCTTCTACCAACTGGTCAGTGGGCCGAGCAAGCACGGGATCATCCTGCTCAATCAGTCCGCGGTGGCAGTTGCGGTACTCAACCGGCGTGCGCGCGGCGACGGCGAGGACTACCTCGGCCTCGTCGGCCCCGGCGGGCAACTCTATGTGCCCGATGAGACCGTCGCCGAACTGTCCCTCGGCAAGCACGAATGGTCTTCGACGGCAGACGAACTCGAGCTCACCGACCCGGTGGTCCAGGAGTTCCTCGCGCGGTCGGTGGTGACGGTTGATGATACTGCTGCGGTCGTCGATGATGTTGCTTCGGTGAATGCTGTTGCAGCGGAATCGGATACGTACTCCGCGCCCGCCGACGAAACGGTCACACGCCCCGTTTTCATGGCCGCTGCGCGATCGGTCGCGGTCGATGCGGTGGTGACGGGGACCGATACCGACCCCGGTAACTATTTCGCCAACAATGGCGACAGCGATTTCACCGGGATCAACTATGCCGGTGACCTCCAGGGTGGCCCGGTGATCCACGCTGATCCCAAAAACTCCGGAATCAGCTACCTGCAGTCTGAAGACGGCACGTCGGTGACCGTCAGTAACAATGGCGCAGCCCCGATCGCGCTCTACGAATCTGATTCCACTGGAACGGGATTGACAGTTATCGGCGCGGGAGGAAACGCTTCGTTCGGCACCGATCGTGCGCGCGTGTTCACTGTGCAGGGTCAGCGTGTCGGGGCCGACGGTGTCACACCGGCGTCGGGCGGAACGCCGGTCGTGTACGGCGTCGTGGGCGTGAATCAGGGGACTGCGTACTCCAACAAGGTGACCAACGACAACGTCTCACTCATCGAGAACGGTGTCTTGAAGCTGTGGGCCGGCGTAGACCCGGGCAATCGATATTTCGACCCGTCGGATGACGTGTCCCAACAGACGAACCTCCAGGTTCGATTCGAATCGCCCGCAGGCGTCACTTACCAAGTGTCCGAGGATAAGTCGACAATCACCTTCTTCAACGACACCGCATCCGAAGTTGGGATTCTCGCCGGCAACCAACAGACATCCCGACCGGTGGGTGCAGGGCTCTATGTCGTCTCGGCGGGCGGCAATGTGGTTGTGCCAGTAAGCGATGCGGCATTCTATTGGGTTGAGAAGCCATACACCGCCGATGGAGGTGTCCCCCTCCTGGGCAGTTTGACCGTAGTGAACGGTGCGGTGACGAGCACCCCGGTCAGTGGGCAGCCGCCGATCAGGCCGCACGGGTGGATCAATCCCGACCCGAATGACAACTACTTCGATGCCGATGATCCGATTGGGTCGAACGGAAGCCGAAGCCAGTATTACCCAACCTCGGCGGTCGGTGCGGACGGCGCCGTCGACGACGTCTACTACACCGTCAGCGGTGGAACCGTAACCATCCACAACGGCAGCGATCGTCAGATCGGTGTTCTCACCAGCACGTTTACACCGTCACCAACCGGTGGCGGAGGATCGATGAATCAGGGTCTCGTCACCATCGAGCCGGGGGAACTGCACGACTTCTCCGTCAGCGGCCAGCAGCAGATGTACGTGGCTGTGCAGGGACAACGGGTCCGCGGTGGTGCCGACGATGGCAAGGCCCGCCTATACGGGCTACTGGCGGTGGCAGCCACCGACTCTGCTGAAGTCCCGTTCTACGTGCAGGATCTCACACAGGTCGTGGCAGGTCCGTCGGGTATCGCGCGGATCGAACCGAGGTCGTGGAAAGACGTTGATACCGCGGATAATTACTGGAATCCCGGCGATGCTGACGGCCTGAATTTCTCGAGTCGTCTACCTCAGAACATCACCGTCGGCACGATGGCCGATTCCGGTGCTGATGTCGCAGTCGACCAGGACACCGGTGACCTGATCATCACCAACAACGGAGAACGGACTCTGGGACTGCTCCGATATGGCACCTACAACGGGGTCATTTACTACCCAACTCCGGTGTCTTTGGAGACACTCGCGCCCGGCCAGCAGGTGCGGTTGTCGGGTGTGGATACCTACGGTAGCCCGGTGCTGATCCAGGGTCCGCGCGATGCGAACGGAAAACCGGTGTTCTATGGTGTCGCCGGTACCCGCGAAGTCTGGGACACGCCTAGGTATGTCGTCGACGTACGAGCAATTACCGCGGCGCAGGGAAATTCCGGTCCGACGGTGTCCGCTGGCACGTCTGGTTCGTACACAGGTGCGGTCTCGAGCTACGACGCCGAGGGCGACTCGGTGACGTATCAGGTTCTCTCGCAACCGCAGTACGGAACAGCAACCGTAGATCCGGTCACCGGAGCGTATGTCTATGTCCCGAACGCCGGTGTCGAGCATGCCGCAGCGGGCGGCGGTCCCGCGTTGGACGCCTTCGTCATTGAAGGCAGGGACGCCTCGTCCGGTTCGGGTCAAGCGACGGTGTACGTCACTTTGAAACCGGTCAATGCCGTTCCTACCGGCCCGACCCAGGTCAGTGGCGCGGCGACGGGAGCCCTCGGGGTCACCGATGGAGACGTTGACTCGCTGAGCTACCAGGTGATCACCGCTCCGACAAAGGGTTCGGTGAGCGTCGCGACGGACGGTACCTACACCTACACCCCGACCACGGCCACCGGACCCGGTGCGACGCTGACGGATTCGTTCACCGTCCGGGCCAACGACGGGCATGGTGGGACAGTGGATGTGCCGGTCACAGTCACGATAGCCGCGACCAACCGCGCACCGGTCGGACCTGCCGGCGGAGTCAGCGGCGGCTACCACGGCACTGTGACGGCAACCGATGTCGATGGCGACGTGCTCAGCTACGCCGCGTCGTCGACTCCGGGAACTGGCCCGGCCTTGGGGACGGTAGTCGTGAATTCTGATGGCACGTATACGTATTCGCCGAAGACCGGTGTAGAGCACGCAGCCGCGGCAGGTGGGCCGTCGAGTGATGTGTTCGTCGTGACTGCATCTGACGGGCATGGTGGCCGGGTGGATGTGCCGGTGACGGTGTCGATTACGCCGCGCAATGCCGTGCCGTCGAATACTGCTGTGGCGGGCGGATATTCGGGCTCGGTGGGGTCGTCGGATGCTGATGGTGATGTGTTGAGTTACTCGGTGACCACCGGGCCGTCGCGCGGCACGGTGACAGTCGGTGCTGATGGGGGCTACGTGTACATGCCGAATGCTGGTGTGGCACATGCTGCAGCAGCCGGTGGAGCCACAACCGACACGTTCGCGGTGTCGGTCTCGGATGGGCATGGTGGTACCGCGGTTGTTCCGGTGACGGTCACGATCACACCGGTCAATGCTGCGCCGGTCGGTCCGTCGACGCCGGTGTCGGGTGGATATATCGGTTCGGTGGTGGCCACCGATGGTGACGCCGATGTGCTGACTTATGCCGCGTCGTCGACTCCGGGAGTTGGGCCGGCATTGGGTACGGTGGTTGTCAATTCTGATGGCACGTATACGTATTCGCCGAATGCGGGTGTGGAGCACGCCGCCGCGGCCGGTGGGCCGTCGAGTGATGTGTTCGTCGTGACGGCGTCGGATGGTCATGGTGGTCTTGTGGATGTGCCGGTGACGGTCACCATCACTGCCGCGAATACTGCGCCGCAGGTGGTGTCGATGACCCCGGGACAACCCGACTCGGCAGGCGCGGTGACCTACACCGTCGTCACCTCCGATGCCGATGCCGACACGGTCACGTACTCGGTCGGCGCGCCGCAGCATGGCGCGGTTGCTCGCAATGGTGACGGAACCTTCACCTACACACCGGATCTCGCCTATGCGGCGACCGGTGCCTACACCGAGACGCTGTCGGTCACCGTCGACGACGGACATGGCGGTACCGCGGTGCAGGCCGTCACGGTGGAGGTGGCCAAGTACGTCGCGCCCAATACCGCTCCGACGTTGACCGTGTCGCAAGGGGCGGCGTCGACGTCGACCGGTGCCGTGGTGGTCACCGCCAGCGCGTCTGATCCCGACGACGGCGACAGCGTCACCGTGACGCACGGGACCGCGCTACACGGCACCGTCACCGACAACGGTGACGGGACGTTCACGTACACCCCGGATGCGGCGAAGCGTGCGAAGGAGAGCTTCAACGACGAGTTCACGGTCACCGCGACCGATCGGCGTGGTGCTACGACCTCCAAGACGGTCACCGTGCAGGTGACCCAACAGGCGCCCAAACCGACATTCGCCTCGGTGATCCGGCAGGCGGTTGCCTCGATCGTCGCGGCGATCCGGCAGGGTCAGTCCAACGCGGCGACCACTTGGCAGCACGTACTCGACTGGCTGATCCGGGTGGTTTCTCGGACGCGCTGACTTGGGGCAGGGCCAGCGGGGTGCGCTACCGCGGCCAGGTGGTGATGGTTTGGCCGGTGGTCGGGTTGCGCCAGATGACGGTGCGGTTCTCGCCCATGCGGGGTAGCCAGAGTCCGAAGTGTTTGCGGTGATGATCCGGGGTGCACAGTGGGATCAGGTTTTCGCGCACGGTCCAGCCACCGTCGACCGGATGCTTCTGGTCGAACGGCTGCAGGTGGTCGAGCTCGCATAGTTCGGCGGGTCTGTCGCAGTACGGATACCGGCAGTAATGATCGGTCGCGTAGATCTCCTCCCGCAGGCGTCGACTCGGTTGGTACGTGAGCGCGCCGGGTGGTGGTGCGCCGCGTGGGCGAGACGGATCGGGTGGCGGGTCTGGCGGTCGGGGTTCGCGCAGGACGATGGTCGCCAGGTGCTGCCGGTGCAGCTGAGCGGCGAAGGCAGGGGTGATCGCCCCATAGCCACGCAACCTCGGGAGCTGGGTGCCGGTCGGGTCGACGGTGACCGTCAGTCCGGTCGGTTCGGGCTCGGTCGGCGCCGCGGGCTCGGCGGACTCGGGCTCTACGTCGCGACTCGGCTGCGGCTGCGGCGCAGCAGGGCCCGCTGCGGGCTCAGGTGAGTCTGGTTGCGGCTCGGTCGGTTCCGGAGTCTGGGGTCCGTCGGCGGGTCCATCAACGGTCTCGGACGCCTCGGGCGCCTCGCCGCCATCGCCACTATCGGGCCCCTCGGTGCCATCGGGTCCGTCGTTGCCATCGGGTCCGTCGGTGTCTGGGCCGCCGGCATCCGGTCCGCCGGTGTCGGGGCCGTTGGTGTCGTCGGGTGCCTGCGGGTCCTCGGGATCCGGCGGAGGTGGGGTCGCGGGGCAGCCGGGGATGCCGCACTGGCACACCAGCCGGGCGCCGGGGAAACCGGTGATCTCACCCAACGCCACAACGCGCTTCGTGCCGATGGGGCGGCGGTCATGTTTGCAGACGCGGGTGGCGATGAGGTCGCGGATGCGGTTCTGCAGGTGCACACCCTGGGCGGCTGACATCTCGATGTCGATCGACATGTGCCCGTTGCTGTCGGTCGTGAACTTCACGTTCTGCCACCGCTCACTGAATTCCTGGCGTGATTCTTCAGCAGCATCGGGGTCCAGGGTGATGACGAGTTCTTCGAGCTGATCGCGCAGCACCGGGTCGGTGGTGGGCCGGTTGGCGAGGTCGATCATCAGATCTTCGAGATCCACCTCGGGCTCGGTGGGTGCGTCATCGGTGATGACAGCATCGTTATCGGCGTCCGCGTCGTCGGTGGTTGCCTCTTCGTCGGTGACGGTCTCGTCGCTGCTCGCGTCGCCGGCCTGGTCGCCCTCAACCGCACCGTCGTTGGCGTCGGCGTTGGGGTCTGCCTCAGTGTCGGCGGTGGTGGGGCTGGTCTGGTTTTTGAGGCTGGGTGGTGCGACGTCGAGGGCGCGCACGATGTCTCGTACCCGACTGGTGGAGTAGTGGCCGGCGAGGTAGGCGTGGCGGACTTTTGGATACGCGGCGAGGGATTCGCCGAGTTTGATCCATTCGCCGGCTTTGGTGCGTGAGACTCCGAGTTGTAGGGAGACTTCTCCGGTGGCGACCTTGTCGGCTTTGGTGTGCGAATGGCTGGATGTGACTCCGTACACGCCGTTGATGACATCGTCGTAGGTGTCCAACGCCAGACGGGTTGCGAGCAGGACGGTGCGGGCCTCTCGGGCACGAGCCTCGCGCAACATCGTCGCGGCGGTGGTGGCCACCTCGTCACGCGGCATCGACGACACGACTGTGTCGTCGACGGCCGGGTCGGAGAAGGTGAACACCTGACACCACTTTCAGAGAACCACCCCACAGAAGGGTGTGTGTTGGGTTGGGCCGCATCATCATTCACGCGTCAACACTGAAAGTAAGCATCATCGAGTTCGAACTGCCACCAGACTAGCAAGGGGGTCTGACAAAACCGGTCGGGCGGCGGCAGGGGACTCGATACACCGCTCGTTCCTCGCGGTACTCGACCAGCAGTTGGTAAGCGGCGCAAAGGAATTCGCCAGAACAGAAACACCCAATCTCGTTAGAAACACTGCGCACGCGCAGTGTTTCTAACGAGAACGGGGGTTTCTGTGCGCGGGCCGACGATGGCCGCGGGTGTCAGCCCGGCACTGTGGCCACGCCGAGACTCACCGCGGCGAATGCCTTGGGTGCGCCGGGCTGATAGAACTGGTCGAGTTCGACGACGTCGTACCCGGCGTCGGCGAGCAGGGTTGGGACGTCGCGGGTGAGGTGGCAGCCGCCGGCGACGCGTTTCTGGAACGGCTCGAGGCGCCGTTGCCAGCGGCGGACCGAATCGTCGGGGGCGCTGCCGTGTTCGAGGAAATGTACGGTTCGGCCAGGTCGGATGACGCGGGCCAGTTCGGTCAGGGCGGCGGAGACGTCGGGGATGGTGCACAACGTGAACGTCACCAGCGCTGCGTCGAAGGTGTTGTCGGAGAACGGAAGCCGCTGACCGTCGAGTCCGCTGCGTTCGATGGGGACGGTTGATGTTGCGACGCGTTCAGCTGCGATGTGCCACGCAGTATCCGACGGTTCGACGGCGGTAACGGACGCGACCGCGCCGGGATAGAACCCGATGTTGCGCCCGGAGCCGAACCCGATTTCAACGACATTCCCGGTGAGTCCGTCGCACACCCGCTGACGTAGCGGGTTGATCATCGACGAGCCGCACGTGGTGTCGATGATGTGTGGCAGGATGCGGTCGTCGTAGAACCCCATGAGTTGCCTCCTCGGCTCGGTGTTCATCGTACGGCCGACCCAATCATCGGTCGAATCGACAGTACGGCAACATAATTCGGCGGACCAGAAACCCTACGTTCGACGTCCGGCCGGGTGCTGTCGACGGGAACCAGGGCGCTGTCGATGCTGGCGAGGGCGCCGTCGGTGGAAGTGAGGGCGCTGTCGATGCGGCCGAGGGCGCTGTCGATGGTGGGATGGGCGCCGTCGACGGGGAGGTGGGCGCTGTCGACGGAGAACACGGCGGTCTGACTACGCTGAGGAGATGAACCCTTCGACGCTGCAGGCCCGGGTGATCGTCGACGAGATGATCCGTGGCGGGGTGACCGAGGCGGTGCTGTGTCCCGGCTCGCGGAACGCACCGCTCGCGTTTGCCCTGTATGCGGCCGATTCAGCGGGCCGGTTGCGGCTGCACGTGCGGATCGACGAGCGGTCGGCGGGCTTCCTGGCGGTCGGGCTGGCGGTGTCGAGCGGGCGGCCGGTGCCGATCGTGATGACCAGCGGCACCGCGGTGGCCAATATGAGTCCGGCGGTGTTCGAAGCCAACTACGCGCGGGTGCCGCTGGTGGTGGTCAGCGCCAACCGACCGTACGAACTGCTCGGATCCGGCGCCAACCAGACCGTCGAACAGTTCGGCATCTTCGGCACGCAGGTGCGTGCCACCATCAGCCTCGGCCTGGCCGAGCAGGACCTCGATACCAACAGTCAATGGCGCTCGGCCGTCGGGCGTGTGCTGGCCGCCGCGCGCGGCGCCCGCACCGGAAACGCCGGACCCGTCCAGTTCGACATCCCGCTCCGCGAACCGCTGGTCCCCGACGTCGTCGACACCCAAAGTGGCACCACTGCAACCGGATTCGACGACTTCGATGCCCGGTTCGTCGGCCGTCCCGACGGCCTGCCCTGGACGCAGGCGCCGGTGGGCAAGCTCGACATCGCGGTGCCCGTTGACCTTTCGCTGGACACCGTCGTCGTATCCGGGCATGGCGCGGGCCTGCGACCGGAACTCGCCGGCATCCCAACCATCGCCGAACCGACTGCGCCACATGCGGATACACCGCTGCACCCGTGGGCATTGCGATCACTACGTCCGCAGCAGGCGATCATCTGCGGACGCCCGACGCTGCACCGCGAGGTGTCGCGGCTGCTCGCCGACCCAGCCGTCCGCGTCTACGCGGTGACCACCGGCCCGCGCTGGCCCGACGTCTCCGGCAACGTCTACGCCACCGGAACCCGCGTCGAACCCACCGGGCAACCGCGTGAGGAATGGCTCAAGGAGTGCGCCGCGGCGCAGCAGCGCGTGCTGGGTGCGGTGGAGGTCGAACTCGACGCGGACGACACATCTGAAGTGACCGGATTGCACGTGGCGCGGGCGGTGTCGTCGGCGATGCGGCCCGGCGACCAGCTCGTGGTGGGGGCCAGCAACCCGGTGCGCGACGTGGCGCTCGCCGGTCGGGTGGCCGACGGGGTGCGGGTGCTGTCCAATCGTGGCGTCGCCGGCATCGACGGCACCAATTCGACGGCGATCGGCGCGGCGCTGGCCACCGATCGCGACAATCCGGGCTCGCGGACCGTCGCCCTGATGGGTGATCTGACGTTCATCCACGACGTGACCGGCCTGGTCATCGGGCCGTCGGAGCCGCGTCCGCGATCGCTGCGGATCGTCGTCGCCAACGACGACGGCGGGGGCATCTTCGCGCTGCTCGAGCAGGGCGACCCGCGTTTCGAGACCGGTCCGTACGCCGGCGCCTACGAGCGGGTGTTCGGGACGCCGCACCACACCGACCTGGCCTCGCTATGCGCCGGCGTGCACATGCCGCATCGTCGGGTCCGGCTCGCCGACCTGCCGTCGGTGCTCGACGAGGACGCACCCGACGGCGGGATCGAGGTCATCGAGGTCACCACCGACCGCGCGCGGCTGCGGGGGCTGCATCAGGCGATCGCCGCGCGGCTATCCTGACCCACATGAATCCGGTCATCCTGCGGCGCGTCCAGATCGGGCTGCTGGTGGTCGGGTCGGTGGTCTCGGTGATGGCATTTGTGCTGGTCGCGGGCTGTTTACGCAACGATCTGCAGATCGACGCCAACAAGGCGATCGTGATGGCCGACGTCGTCAACGCCGACCGCCTGCACGCCGCGGTCAGCTTCCAGACCGCCAATGGCACCTTCCACAGCCCCCGCCTGGGACTTCTGTATCCCACCGAGCTCACCCAGGGGCAACGGATCAGTGTCGAATACGACGCCACCAACCCCGATCTCGCTCGCCCGGCCGGACGTTCTGCGGTACTCGCGATCATTCCGGCGTTGTCGGTGGCGGTGCTCGGGTGGATCGTCGTCGGCGCGGTGATGATCGGGTTGGCCGAGCTGAATCGTCGAATGCTGCGTCGCAAATCCGGCGCCGCGGCCGACACTCTCAGCCGGACCTGACCACGGTTCGGCGCGTGCCGACCACCTCGAGCGCCTGGTCGTCGTCGAGAAACACCAGGTTATGGCTGTCCGCGTACCGGTTTCGGATCTCCTCGATGGCCGCGGTGCCGCACACCACCCCGTCCGCGTGCGGGACGGGTATGGCGTCGACGAGCCCGAGGCCTTCCGTCGACGTGAGGGGTTGCGTTTCGGTCGGGTCGTCGAGCAGTGCCAGGGGTGCGATGTCGGGGCCGATGACGCACGCGCCCGCGCTGGCACCCAGATAGGGCAGCCCGGCGCGCACGCGGTCGGTCAGCTCAGCGTCGAGTCCGGTACCGCGCAGCACATGTAGCAGGTGAAAGACGTTGCCGCCGGAGACGAACACCGCGTCGACGTCGTCGATCCGGCTTAGCGATTCAGCAGTGGTGAGGTCGTCGAGCGGGATATCGACCACGGCGTAGCCGAAACCCTGCAGGGTGGCGCGGTCGAGTTCGACCCACGGGTGCTCGGGGTAGATCGACGACGCCGTCGGGATGAACCCGAACCTCACAGGCGTATCCGGGCTGCTCAGACGAGGCCTCACATAGGTGTCGACGAACGCGGGCACGGCGTCGAGCCAGCGGCTCAGGAGCAGGATCGTCGGCGATTCGACCATGCTGTGCAGGGTAATCACAGGGTCTGACTCGTCGTGAGTTCATCTGATCGTCGTCTGACGATTACGTGTCGACCGGATCCCCGACAACGGCGTTGCCGACACTGACACCATGCGCGTAGCCATCGTCAGCGAGAGCTTTGTGCCGCAGGTCAACGGCGTCGTCAACTCGGTTCTCCGAGTTGTCGACCACCTGGAACGCACCGGGCACGAAGCCGTGGTGATCGCACCCGACACCCCGCTCGGCTCGCAGCGGGCGCCCCGCATGATCGGTCGACGCACGCCGGTTCATCTGGTGCCGTCGGTGCGGGTGCCAAAGGTGTCGTCGCTGCCGGTGGGCGTGCCGACGCCGATGATGTACCGCACGCTGCGCGACTACGCGCCCGACGTGGTGCACCTGGCATCGCCGTTCGTGGTGGGCGGCGCCGGGGCGTTCGCCGCCAAGCGACTTGGCCTGCCGACGGTCGCGGTCTTCCAGACCGACGTCGCGGGTTTCGCGAAGAGCTACGGATTGTCGGGGACGTCGCGGCTGGCCTGGCGCTACACCCGACGCGTGCACGAGGTCTGCGACCGCACCCTAGCGCCGTCCTCTGAGACACTGACAGCGCTTGCCGCACAAGGTATTCCACGCCTGTACCGGTGGGGTAGGGGAGTCGACCTCGAGCAGTTCTCGCCGTCGAATCGCGACGAGGCGCTGCGGGCGCAGTGGTGCGGCGGGCGCGAGAAGCTTGTCCTCGGTTTCGTCGGACGGCTGGCGCCGGAGAAGCACGTCGAGCGGTTGGCGTCGGTGGCCGGCGATCCGGCGGTGCAGCTGGTGATCGTCGGCGGTGGTCCCGAGCGGGATCGGCTGGCGCGGGTGCTGCCCGGCGCGGTCTTCACCGGCGAGCTGCGCGGCGCCGAATTGGCCCGCGCGTACGCCTCAATCGACGTCTTCGCGCACGCCGGCGAGCATGAGACGTTCTGCCAGGCGATCCAAGAAGCGATGGCCAGCGGAGTGCCGGTCATCGGCCCCGACGCCGGCGGGCCGAAGGATTTGGTGGCGCACTGCCGTACCGGATACCTGTTGGCGCCCAACGAGTTCAGCGACCGCCTGCCCGGCGTCGTCGACGTGCTGCGGGACGCGGCGCTGCGTGAGTCGTTCGGCCGGGCAGCGCTGGCGGCGGTCCGCACGCGCACCTGGCCCGCGGTGTGCGACCAGCTGCTCGGGCACTACCGCGACGTGATCGAACCGTCGACGCGGGTCTCGCTGGCCGGCTAGGTCTTACCAGCCAGGTCTGCTGGCCGGGGCCGAGCGTCGGGCGGTAGCGTGTCGGTATGACAGTGCTGCCGGAAAGCGGTTCGAGCCGGGCGACCCTCGACAAGAAGCCGTCCGAGGTCGCGGCCATGTTCGACGGCGTCGCCAAACGCTACGACATCACCAACACCGTCCTCTCGTTTGGTCAAGACCGCGGCTGGCGGAAGACCACCCGCAAGGCGCTGCGGTTGACCCCGAGCGACGTGGTGCTCGACCTCGCCGCCGGCACCGCGGTCTCCACCGTCGAGCTGGCGTCGTCGGGGGCGCACTGCGTGGCCGCCGACTTCTCGCTCGGCATGCTCAAGGCCGGCGCCCAACGACCGGTGCCGAAGGTCGCGGCCGATGCGCTGTCGCTGCCGTTCGCCGACGAATCCTTCGACGCCGCAACCATTTCCTTCGGTCTGCGCAACGTCAACGACGTCCCGCTGGCGCTGTCGGAGCTGCGGCGAGTGCTCAAACCCGGTGGCCGCCTGGCAATTTGCGAATTCTCGACGCCGACGCTGCGCCCGTTCCGCACCGTCTACATGGAGTACCTGATGAAGGCGCTGCCCGCGGTGGCGACCAAGGTGTCGAGCAATCCCGACGCGTATGTCTATCTGGCAGAGTCGATTCGGGCGTGGCCCGACCAGTTCGCCCTCGGCGACCTGATCCGCGACGCGGGCTTCACCTCGGTGCGCTGGCAGAACCTCACCGGCGGGATCGCCGCCGTGCATTCCGGTGTGCGCGTGTAGATCTCACTCGACGGCGCCCGCCCCTGCGTCGATGGCGCCCTCCCGGTCGTCGATGGCGCCCGCCTCGTCGTCGATGGCGCCCTCCCGGTCGTTGACGGCGCCCACCTCGTCGTCGATGGCGCCCGCCGCAGCATTGACGGCGCCCGCCGCAGCATTGACGGCGCCCACCTTATGTTGATTGAGTAGCTCCGAGCGAGCGGAGCGAGCACGGAGCATATCGAGATCACCTGCGGCGCAGCGGGTCTCGATACGCTGCCTCGCTTCGCTCGGTGGCTACTCGACCAGCATTTTGGGCGCCGTCGACGCGTGCGAGGGCGCTGTCGCCGCGTGCGAGGGCGCCGTCGACGCCGGGAGGGCGCCGTCGATGGGATGGAGGGCGCTGTGGACGTCAGCGGAACGGCGGCCGGTGATCGAGCTTCGTCGACGCCCGACCGGCGGTCCGCCAGGCGCGGGCGACGAGGTCGGCGTCGTCGGGGGTGATCAGATTGCCCATCACCCGCACCACCAGCGACATCAACCGCTGAGACCGGATGCCGGGCCGACCCAGCAGGGGCACGGTCTGCGGGAAGGTCAGCAGCCCGGCGAGGCGTCGGGCGGCGGAGAACGCCAGGCCGTAGTGGTCGTCGAGGATGTCACGCCAGCGCGACGTGTGGTCGGTGCTGCCGTCGACGAGCAGTTCCACCGCGAGCCGACCGGTTTCCAGCGCATAGTCGATGCCTTCGCCGTTAAGCGGATTGACGCATGCCGCGGCATCGCCGATGAGCATCCAGTTGGCTCCGGCGACGCCGCTGACCGCGCCGCCCATCGGCAACAAAGCCGACGTAACACGTTGCGGCGCACCGGTTGTCAACCAATCGTCGGCGACCATCGTCGCATAGTGTTCGAGGATCGGCCGCAACGCCATATGTGCCGGTCGCTTGGCCGTCGCCAACGCCCCGACGCCCACATTGAGCAGCCCCGAATCGCCGGCATCAGACCCGAGCGGAAACACCCAACCGTAGCCGGGCAGCAGTTCACCGTCGGGTCCGCGCAGTTCCAGGTGCGAACCCATCCAGTGATCGTCGGCCCGTCCGGATTCGACGTACGCCCGCGCGGCGACGCCATATGCGGTGTCGCGGTGCCACTCTCGGCCCAGCGTCTTGCCCAGCGCTGAGCGCACACCGTCGGCGACGATCACCTCGTCGCAGCGAATTCGAACCACCTCGGCGCCGTGCGCGACCACCACCTCGTCGACCCGATCGCCGCTCATGGAGACGTCGACGGCCTTGGCGCCCTGTACCATTCGCGCGCCACGTGACACTGCCAGCGCGCGGATCTCGTCGTCGAGCTCCATCCGGGTGACCGCGCTGCCATACGCCGGGAATCGTCCCGACGGCCATGGCACCAGTTGTCGGGCACCCCAGCCGTGCAGGGCGAGCCCGTCGATCCGGGGCCGTTCGGCGAGGAATCCGCCGAGACCCAGGGCGTCGAGTTCGGCGATGGCGCGCGGGGTGAGGCCGTCGCCGCACGTCTTGTCGCGCGGGAAGGTGGCGGCGTCGAGCAATACCACGTCACGTCCGGCCGACGCCGCGTGCGCGGCTGCCGCCGAACCACCCGGACCGGCGCCCACCACCAGGACGTCGGCGCGTGATGGGAGATCTGTGGTCACCCCAACAGTATGTCTGCTCCCGACACGGGCACCGATGGTCCGGCCTGCCCTGCGCCCGGTTGCCCATCGACGGTTAGGCTCGGAGACGTGAAATCCACCATCGCGGGTCTGGACCTTGGTTCCGACGAGTTCGGCGGCGTGATCCGGACGTCTTTGGCGCAGGTCGAAGACCTGTTGATGGCC
This sequence comes from Actinomycetes bacterium, assembly GCA_023461275.1. Taxonomy (GTDB): domain Bacteria; phylum Actinomycetota; class Actinomycetes; order Mycobacteriales; family Mycobacteriaceae; genus Gordonia. The sequence goes on from JAEYMI010000012.1 coordinate 15,333, forward strand.
GAACTCGGCGCAGGCGACGAGGTCATGACCGAGGCCGCGACCCATCTGGCCAAGGCCGGCGGCAAACGTTTCCGGCCGATGTTCGCGATCTTGGCGGCCCAGTTCGGCGCCGATCCCGGATCGCGGGACGTGATCACCTCGGCGACGGTGGTCGAGATGATCCACCTCGCCACGCTCTACCACGACGACGTGATGGACGAGGCGCAGCTACGACGCGGCGCGCAGAGCGCCAACGCGCGCTGGACCAACAGCGTCGCGATCCTGTCCGGCGACTACCTGTTCGCCCGCGCCTCACGCCTGGTCTCGACGCTGGGTCCCGAAGCGGTGCTGATCATCGCCGACACCTTCGCCGAACTGGTCACCGGCCAGATGCGCGAAACCATCGGAGCCAAGCCCGGCGACGACCCGATCGAGCACTACCTGAAGGTGGTGTGGGAGAAGACCGGGTCGCTGATCGCGGCGGCCGGCCGGTTCGGGGCGCGCGCCGCCGACGCCAAGCCCGAAGACGTCGAGCGTCTTGCCCGCATCGGCGACGTGATCGGCACCGCCTTCCAGGTGTCCGACGACATCATCGACATCAGCTCGGTCACAACGGATTCGGGCAAAACGCCTGGAACCGACCTGCGTGAGGGTGTGCATACCCTGCCCGTTCTCTACGCGCTGCGTGGCGACGACGAGACGTCGGACCGGTTGCGGACGTTGCTCCTCGACGCCGACGGCAGCGCGCGGGCGCTCACCGACGACGCCGAGGTGCACGAGGCGCTCACCCTGCTGTCCGGCTCGGCCGGAATGGAGTTGGCACACGCGAAGCTGCGCGAGTTCGCGGCGCAGGCCGACGCCGAACTCGACCAACTGCCCGACGGGCCGGCGCATCACGCGCTCTCGTCGCTGGTGCGCTACACCATCGATCGGACCGGCTAGCGTCGCCGACGATCGGCCGACCCCGACCGAACGCCGAACCCCGACCCAAACACCGGAGTATCTACCTAATGCCGGAGACACTTCTCCGGTATTAGGTAGATACTCCGGTGATTTACCCGAGGGTCGGGGGAATCACGGAATCGTCACTGTCCCAGAGTAATTGAGCAGGTCGGCGACATCAGCGGATTCGTCGACGCCGGACATGTCGGTGACGTGCAGCTGAATTCGGCGAACATCGTCGTGGCTCCTTGACTGGGCTTCTGGTGGTTCGGTGCATTCCGTGTGCATCACGCTAGGAAGGCAGGTCGACGGTGTGGTGCGTGTGCGACGACGGGACTGCGCCGCGTTCGACGACGAGCCCGTCGGTACTCAGGCCTCGACGGCAGCAGATCGTCGGAAACTCCTGAGACGACTGGTTCGTTTGAGAAGATGAAGAGCCCGTTTGGGCTCTCGACTACTGAGAACGAGCGAGGACGCATGCATTTCAACGGCCTGAAGACGGCGGCGCTGTTGGGTTTGATGTCGGCGATCATCATCGGCATCGGCGCGATGTTCCGCAGCCCGGCCATCCTGGGTTTCGCCATCTTGATGGCCGTCGGCACCAACGCCTACGTGTACTTCAACTCCGCCAAGATGGCGCTGCGGTCGATGCATGCGCAGCCGGTCACCGAGGTGGAGGCGCCGGTGCTGTACCGGATTGTGCGCGAGCTCGCGACGCAGGCCCGCCAGCCGATGCCGGCGCTCTACATCAGTCCGACGGAGTCGCCGAATGCGTTCGCGACCGGCCGTAACCCCAAGAACGCGGCGGTGTGCTGCACCGCGGGCATTCTGCGGCTGCTCAACGAACGTGAGCTGCGGGCCGTGCTGGGCCACGAGCTGTCGCACGTGTACAACCGCGACATCCTGATCTCGTCGGTCGCCGGCGCGATGGCCGCGGTTATCACCGGCATCGCGCAGTTCGCGATGCTGTTCGGCGGCAACCGGCAGAACGGTGGCCCCGGATTCATCGGCATCCTGCTGATCTCGCTGCTGGGTCCGATGGCGGCGACGGTGATCCAGATGGCCGTCTCCCGGTCACGCGAGTATCAGGCCGACGAGTCCGGCGCCGAACTCACCAACGACCCGCTCGCCCTCGCGTCGGCGCTGGCCAAGATCTCCGGTGGCATCGAGCAGGCGCCGCTACCGCCCGAGCCGCGGCTGGAATCCGAGGCGCACCTTATGATCGCCAACCCGTTCCGCGCCGCCGACGCCAAGAAGTTGTTCTCCACGCACCCGCCCACCGAGGACCGCATCGCGCGGTTGCAGGAAATGGCTCGACGAGGGGTCGGGAACTAACTCGTCAGCGCCCTACGTCGCGTCGACGGCGCCCATCCTCGCGTCGACGGCGCCCTACGTCGCGTCGACGGCCCCCTCGCGCGCACCGACAGCGCCCTGGCTCGCGTCGACAGCGCCCTGGCTCGCGTCGACGGCGCCCACCTTCTCGTCGACAGCGCCTTCGGGCCCTACCGGTAGTTGACGAACTGCAGCGCGATCCCGAAATCCTCGCCTTTGAGCAGGGAGATCACGGCTTGCAGGTCGTCGCGCTTCTTGCTGGAGACGCGTAGCTCGTCGCCCTGGATCTGCGCCTTGACGCCCTTGGGTCCCTCGTCGCGGATCTTCTTGGAGATCTTCTTCGCATGCTCGGAGTCGATGCCCTGCACAAGGTTGCCCGAGATCTTGAACTGCTTGCCCGACGCCGACGGCTCACCGGCGTCGAAGGCCTTGAGCGAGATGTCGCGTCGGATCAGCTTCTCCTTGAACACCTCGAGGCCGGCCAATGCGCGTTCCTCGGCGTCGGAGGTGATCACTATGGTTTCCTCGCCGGACCAGTCGATGCCGGTGTTGGTGCCACGGAAGTCGTAGCGCTGCGACAGCTCTTTGGCGGCCTGGTTGAGGGCGTTGTCGACCTCTTGACGGTCGATCTTGCTCACGACGTCGAACGATGAATCAGCCATGGTGACCAGGGTAACCATCCCGGTTCGACGGTCCGCGAGGGCGCTCTCGACGGGACCGAGGGCGCCGTCGACGGGAGGGAGGGCGCTCTCGACGTGGGGATGGGCGCCGCCGACGTCGGGGAGGGCGCTCTCGACGGGACCGAGGGCGCTCTCGACGTGGGGATGGGCGCTGTCGACGGGAGGCTGGGCGCTGTCGACGGGAGGGAGGGCGCCGTCGACGTGGGGGAGGGCCTCGCGAACGAGACGCCCCTGACCAGCCGGTTTGCGCCGGTGCACCAGGTTCGTTGTATTCTTCACGGCGTTGTTCTCGCGGCTTTACCGCCCGCGAATCGACAGCACGGCAGATTGCCCGAGCGGCCAATGGGAGCGGACTGTAAATCCGTCGCGAAAGCTACGCAGGTTCGAATCCTGCATCTGCCACCAGAAGCACAATCGGTCTCGACCTGGCAAAACAGGGTCGGGGCCGGTCTGCTTCGCGGGGTGAGCAACAGCGATTTGGCTCAGGTCGGTCGCGATGTGTAACCTCGTTAAGGCTCTCGCGCCGGGTGAAAATCCGCGCCGGGCACGCCCCCTTAGCTCAGTCGGCAGAGCGTTTCCATGGTAAGGAAAAGGTCGACGGTTCGATTCCGTCAGGGGGCTCGCTGGACTCCCGAGTTCGTACGATCTCGAGGTGCACAGGGCGGTGTAGCTCAGCTGGTTAGAGCGCACGACTCATAATCGTGAGGTCGAGGGATCGAGTCCCTCCACCGCTACACATCGGCTCCGCCAACGGAACCGAGCGAGGGGTCCTCGAGCCGAAAGCGACTCACCGGCCCAACCACGAACCACCCGAAAGAAGGCAAGAGCAGTGGCCTCCTCAACAGATGTCCGCCCCAAGATCACCTTGGCGTGCGAGGTGTGCAAGCACCGTAACTACATCACCAAGAAGAATCGTCGTAACGATCCCGATCGTCTCGAGATCAAGAAGTTCTGCCCGAACTGCGGCAAGCATCAGGCGCACAAAGAAACACGCTGATCACACGCCCGCGGGCGTGAGATGACAGACGGGTGCGGGCTGCCTCATCGGCGAGGTGGCCCGCATTTGTCATACTTGGAAACAATCCCCCAACTTTCCTATCCCGTGACATGCCGCCAGTCCCGGAATGCCACGAGTCGAGCCATCACAATAGGTGGCAGCTAAGGAGTGGCAATCGAATGTCTTCCGCCAGTGATTCTGATGTCCAAGACCGCCTCCAAGCATTGAAGGAGGGCGAGAAGATCCAGATCACTCCGGAAGAGATCGCCGCCCACACCAAGGAGATGGTGGGGTTCAACTACACCGTCGACGACTATTACGAGGTCGGGCGCGAAGAGATCCGCAAGCACGCCCGCGCGGTGCAGGACGACAATCCGGTGCACTGGGATGAGGACGTTTCCAAGCAGATGGGCCATGCGGGTCTGCTCGCGGCGCCGACGTTCGTGTCGGTCCTGGGCATCATCGCCCAGCGTCGACTCTTCGAGGACATCGTCACCGGCTACGACCTGTGGCAGATCATGCAGACCGACCAGCGCCTGGTCTTCCACCAGCCGATCATCGTCGGCGATCGCCTGATCTGCGACGTCTCGCTCGACTCCTTCCGCCAGATCGCCGGCACCGACGTCTTGGTCAGCAAGAACATCATCTGGAACCAGCGCGACGAGCCGGTGATGACCACCTGGACCAGCCTCGTCGCGCGTCCGTCGATGGAAGTCGATCCCGAGGTCCTCGACAAGCTCGAGCACGTGATGATGAAGGTCGACCGGGAGCCGACGCATCCCAAGACCGTGCACGGCCCGTTCGAGCGGTACAGCAACCCGGATCCGCAGACCGACCCGAAGGCGTGGGGCGCGATCGCGTTCGACACCATCGAGGTCGGGCAGGAACTGCCGCCGATGACCAAGACGCTGACCCGCGGCAACCTGGTCAACTACGCGGGCGTGGCCGGCGACCCCAACCCGATCCACTTCTCCGACGACGTCGCCAAGGTCATCGGACTCGACGACGTCGTCGCGCACGGCATGCAGACGATGGGTCTCGGCGCGAGTTTCATCAGCAACTTCGTCAAGGACCCGGCGTCGATCTTCGAGTACAACGTCCGCTTCACCAGCCCGGTCTACGTGCCGGCCGACGGCTACGCCGAGGTCGACTTCACCGGCAAGATCAAGTCGCTGGACCCGGAGACCAAGCGCGGTGTGATCGCTATCATCGCCAAGCAGGGCGACCGCAAGATCTTCGGACGCGCACAAGCGCACGTGCAGTTCGCCTGACGGCACGCCGTCGAGACCGAAATGTCGCCCCAGGCACAGCCGCCGTCACGCCGATCCGGCGTAGTGCCGCAGCAGCGGTACGGCCGCCTGCGTGACGACTTCGCTGATCGCGGCGTCGTCGAGACTGCCGTCGACGAGGAATCGGTAGCGCGCCAGGTCGAACGGTAGCGCCATCACCAGGGTCGGGACCTGGCCGACGCCGATTTCTCCGCGGTCACGCGCACGCTCGACGATGATGCCGGTCAGCTGCGCGCCCTTGGTCTGCAGGATCGCCAGCGCGCCGGGCTTCGGTTCGGCGACGGCGTCGCTGAGCAGGCCGAGCACGACGTCGCGGCCGGTGGTCTGGAGGCGCTGCAGCACCGCGGTGATGGTGGCGATCAGATCGTCGCGCAACGACCCGGCGTCGACCGCGACGATTTCCTGCGCGCTGATGCTCATGATCGCTGCGATCACCATCTGCACCTTCGTTGACCAGCGCCGATAGAGCACCGGCTTGCTCGTTCCCGCTCGCCGGGCCACGCCCTCGAAGGTCAGGCCGGTGTATCCGTTCGCGCCGAGTTCGGCCAGCACCGCGTCGAAGATCGCGTGATCGAGTTCGACGCCGCGTCGTCGGCTCGCTGTCACCGAAGTCCTCCTCATCTGTGCCGTGCACGGCCCGCCCATAAAAGAAACGTTGCGTATCTAATCCGACGAGGCTAGCATTCTCTCAAGTAAGAAACGTTAAGTATCTTAGAGACCACTTCTGAGGGGATCAGATGAAGAAGCTCATGCAGACCGAGGACGGCAAGGCGGTGGTCCTCGTCGTCGGATTGACAGCGCTGGTGTCGATCCTGCTCCTGGCGTTCGCGCTACCCGGCGTCCACTCCAAGCCCGACGACCTGCCGCTCGCGGTGGTCGCACCGGCCACGACGGCCGACCGGATCGTCGGCGCCCTGGACGCCCGCCAGCCCGGCGCCTTCGATGTGCACGTCGTCGCCGACGAGACCCAGGCCCGCGAGCAGATCCTGCAACGCGACGTCGACGGCGCGATAGTCGTTGGGCCACAAGGCGTTACCGCGCTGGTGGCGACCGCTGCCGGCCCGTCGGTCGCGACCCTGATCCAAGGCGTCGCGCAGGGTATGGCCACCTCGATGCATCAGCCGTACACCACCGTCGACGTGCGCGGCTTCGGCTCGGGCGACCCCAAGGGCGTCGGACTCTCCGCCGGTGCGCTGCCACTCGCGCTCGGCGGCTGGATCGGTGGCGTCGTGCTGATGATGATGCTGCGCCGCCCGCGCACCCTTGTCCTGGCGACGATCGGGTTCGCGGTGGTCGCCAGCGCCACGCTGATTGTGTTGCTGCGCTACGTAACCGGTACCTTCGACGCCAACTTCGGCTACCTCTGGCTGGCCGGCATCCTCGGTCTCGCGGCCACCGCGTTCACCGTCATCGGACTACGCAGCCTGCTCGGCGGTGCGGGCCTCGCGCTCGCCGCGATCATTCTCGTGTTGCTCGGAAACCCGTTGTCGGGCTTGACGAGTTCGCCGGATCTACTGCCCAAGCCGTGGGGTGCGTTCGGCCAACTACTGCCGCCGGGATCGTTGGGCACATTGCTGCGCAACGTGGGTTTCTTTGGCGGACACCACATCACGCATCCGATCGTCGTGCTGACCGTGTGGCTGGTGCTCGGCCTGGCGCTGTACGCGATCGCCGTTCGACGCCATGTCGACATCACCGCCGACGACGACCTCATCGACGAAGCGATCGGCGTCGAACCGCATCACGACGCACATCCGGCCGAGGTGGCGTCGGCACCGGTCGGAACACCTGGTCGCCACGAACGCTGACCCGGCTGGGCACAGCTGACCGCCGACCCGGCCAAGCCGCCGGACATCTCCCTAATACCGGACAATCTCCCTAATACATCGGGGAAGTTCCTCCGGTATCAGGGAGATACTCCGGTATTGAGCCGCCGGCCCAGCGGGTGGTTGGCCATCGGCTGGTCGGCTGGCGGGTGAGCGGCCAGCGGGGCCTTCGCCGGCGCGCTCTTCTCACCACGAACACTGACCCGGCTGCGCACGGTGAACGCCGTCGCCCCGACGATCGCTACCGCGCCGACGACCAGCGTGGTCGTGAGGTGCTCGCCGAGCAGCAGCACCGCCCACAGCATGCTCAGCACCGGCTGGACCAGCTGCACCTGACTGACTGTCGTCATCGGCCCGATGGCCAGCCCGCGGTACCAGGCGAAGAAGCCGAGGAACATGCTGATCACGCTCACGTAGGCGAACGCCGACCACTGGTGCGCGGAGATGTCGACGGGCGGGTGCAGGTGATACGACCGCGCGGCCAGTAGCGCCATCACCGGCAGCGCGAGAATCAGTGCCCAGCAGATGGTCTGCCACGAGCCGAGCTCACGCGACATCCGACCGCCCTGCGCGTACCCGACCGCACCGAGTACCACCGCCGCAATCAGGTACACGTCGCTGCGGCCGCCGCCGGCCACCGACCCGTGCGCGGCCACCGAGAACGCCACCGTCGCGATCACGCCGACGCCGACGCCCACCCAGAACCTCGACGACGGCCGCTCGCGGGTCAGCATCACCGCCACCACCGCGGTCGCCGCCGGCAACAGGCCGATGATCACCGCGCCATGCCCGGCGGTGGTGTGCCGCATAGCTATTGACGTCAGGATCGGGAATCCGGCCACCACGCCCGCCGACACCGGGACCAGTCGCAGCCATTGCCCGGCGTCGGGGAAGGGGACACGAAAAGCCAGCAGCACCAGCGCCGCCAACGCGGCAGCCACCACGGCCCGTCCAGCCCCGACGAACAGCGGATCCAGGCCGGTCGACGTCGCATCGCCGACCGCGATCCGCGTGAACGGCAGGGTGAACGAGAACGCGAGCACGCCGAGCAGGCCCCAGGTCATCCCGGCCCGTGCGGGCGAGGTGGGGGATAGCGGGGCGGGGGATAGCGGTGTGCGCGCTACTCCGATAGCGCTACTATTATCTTTCATGTCTGACGATAGCAGTGACCGCATCGCGCGTCACCTCCGTTCCGTCGCCACCGATGCCGGTCCGGGCGCGCGACTGCCGTCGACCCGACAACTCGCCGCCCGCTTCGGCGCCGGACCGGTCACCGTGCAACGCGCACTGGCGCAGCTCGTCGCCGACGGCGTCGTCGAAACCCGCCCTGGCCAAGGCACTTTCGTGCGGCGGCGCTCGTCGTCGGACCGGTTGCCCGACCTGTCGTGGCAGACCGCCGCACTCGGTCCGGACCGGGTGGGCACTACGCCGATCGGCTCGAGCATGCGCGACATCCCGCGCGACACCATCGCGATGCACAGCGGCTACCCCGACGACGACCTGATGCCGACCGACCTCGTTCGCACGGCCCTCACCCGCGCCGCCAAACGTGACGACGCCACCCGTCGACCACCCACCGCGGGCCTTCCTGAGCTGCGGCGATGGTTCGTCGACGAGCTCGGCGCCGACGGCATCCGCGAATCCGACGCGATGATCACCTCCGGTGGGCAGGCGGCGCTGGCGGCGGCGTTCCGTGCGCTCGCCGCACCCGGCGACGCGGTGGTGATGGAGTCGCCGACGTACTGGGGTGCCATCGCCGCGGCCCGGCAGACCGGGCTGGTCATCGTGCCGGTGCCGCGCACCGACGGCGCGCCGAGCGCCGCCGACCTCGACGACGCCTTCGCCACCTCCGGCGCGCGGCTGTTCTATGCCCAACCCAATTTCGCCAACCCGACCGGCGACGTCTGGACCGCTCAGCAACGCAGCGCGGTGCTCGATGTCGCCGCGGCGCACGGCGCGTTCGTCGTCGAAGACGATTGGGCGCATGACTTCGGATTCGACGTCGAATCACGCCCGCTGGTCGGCGCCGACCGTGACGGTCACGTCGTCTACATCCGGTCGCTCACCAAGTCGATGTCGCTGACCGTGCGGGTGGCCACGATCATCGCCCGCGGACCGGCGCGCACCCGCATCGAGAACGCGTTGACCGTCTCCGACCTGTACGTTTCGCCGATTCTGCAGCTCGCCGCGCTCGACGTGGTGTCCCGCCCGGCGTGGCGCACCCACCTGCACCGGCTGCGTCGGGAACTGGCGTCGCGTCGCGATCACCTCGTCGACGCGGTGAGCTCGGGCGCGCTGCGCGACGCCGGCGTGAGCATCCCGCGGGTACCACCGGGCGGACTGAACCTGTGGGTGCGCCTGCCCGACGTCTCCGCCGACGGCACGCCGATGGACCCCGACGACGTCGTGGCCCGCGCGCTGACCAAAGGTGTGGCCATCTCGCCGGGCCGCGAATGGTTTCCCACCGAGCCGACGGCACCGTTCATCCGGCTCAACTTCGGGGCATGCGGCCCGCAGCGCTACGCCGAGGCGATGGCGATCTTGGCGGAGGTCATCTGATCCGATTGGGTCAGGCCGTCCTGACGTGCGCGTATGGTGGTCGGCAGGCGGTTGTGGATGCGTTTTGGGTTACGTCCACGGCGTGATCTACACTGAAGTGTCTGGATTGAATCTTGACTTGCGCGCTGCCCTTAGGGTGGCGCGTTGGTTGTGTTAGGCGAGATTGTGTTAGCCGTAATCACTCGTGCTAGCCGCAATCGAGTCGGGATGCAGTTCAGAGTGCGGCCCTCGTGGTCGCAAAGGGGCGTAGCTCAACTGGCAGAGCAGCGGTCTCCAAAACCGCAGGTTGCAGGTTCAAGTCCTGTCGCCCCTGCCCTGGTGAGGGCATACGCAGACGAGAGGACTCGAAGGTGAGTAAGCGAGACCGGGCCAGCCGTGCCAAGGAAGCACTGAGCTCCACCGACGCTGATGCGGCGGAGGAGTTCGACACCGACGGGTCCGACGACGCGGGCGAACTCCGCCCGACCGGAAAGCGATCCGGCCGTCGTCGTGCGTCAGCGGATGCCCCGACCATCGACGACGAGACGGACTCCGGTTCGGCCGTCGCCGTCAAGGAACGCAAGAAGAAGGCACCTGCCGAGGAGAGCCGGAACCCGTTCGTTCGGATCTGGGTTTTCCTCACGCAGGTCGTCGCCGAACTGAAGAAGGTCATCTGGCCGACGCGCCGGGAGATGATCACCTACACGATCGTCGTGCTCGTGTTCGTCATCCTCATGACCGCTTTCATCGCCGGCATCGACGTGGCCTTCGCCAAGGGCGTCCTCTGGTTGTTCAGCTGACCGACTCATCGCGAGTCGCTTCGGCCGAACACCGCGAGGCCACCCCGACACCGAAAGAGGAGCTGGGCTGCAGTGAGCACCCCCGATAACGAGTTCGAAGCGACCACCGAGGTCGACGAAGCCGTATTCAGCGACGGAGCGGCCGAAGAGGTCGCCGTCGTCGAATCCGACGACGCCGACGCGGTTGACGCTGCCGACGTCGAGGTTGCTGACGAGGCCGATGCTGCTGACGCCGAGGTTGCCGCTGATGAGGCCGCAGCTGATGAGGTTGCCGTCGACGAAGCTGTGGCCGACGAAGCCGCTGCCGAGGAGGCCGAGGTCGATCCGGTCGAAGAGCTGCGCAAGCAACTGCGGCGTGCGCCGGGCGACTGGTACGTGATCCACAGCTACGCCGGTTACGAGAACAAGGTGAAGACCAACCTCGAGACCCGCGTCCAGAACCTCGATGTCGGCGACTACATCTTCCAGGTCGAGGTCCCGACCGAAGAGGTCACCGAGATCAAGAACGGCCAGCAGAAGAAGGTCAACCGCAAGGTGCTGCCCGGCTACATCCTGGTGCGCATGGACCTCAACGACGAGTCGTGGGGCGCGGTCCGCAACACCCCCGGTGTCACCGGATTCGTCGGCATGACCAGCAAGCCGTCGCCGCTGAGCCTCAACGAGGTGCTGCAGTTCCTGATGCCGCGCACCGAGAGCAAGAAGGCCGCGTCGAAGGGTTCGGCCGACGGCAGTGTCGAGGCCGCGGCTGCCGCTGCCACCTCGGTCATCGAGGTCGACTTCGAGGTCGGCGAGTCGGTCACCGTCATGGACGGCCCGTTCGCGACGCTGCCCGCCACCATCAGCGAGGTCAGCGCCGAACAGCGCAAGGTCAAGGTGCTCGTGTCGATCTTCGGTCGCGAGACGCCGGTGGAACTCGGCTTCAACCAGGTCGAAAAGATCTAGGCCCGAGCCGGGACAACAAGACTTTCGCGTCTCCAGCGGGCGCGAAATTGCAAGAAACAATCCAAGGAAACTAGAGATGCCTCCCAAGAAGAAGAAGCTCGCCGGGATCATCAAGCTCCAGATCCAGGCAGGCGCCGCCAACCCGGCCCCGCCCGTGGGTCCGGCGCTTGGTCAGCACGGCGTGAACATCATGGAGTTCTGCAAGGCGTACAACGCCGCGACCGAGTCGCAGCGCGGCAACGTCGTGCCGGTGGAGATCTTCGTTTACGAAGATCGGTCGTTCGACTTCAAGTTGAAGACCCCGCCCGCAGCCAAGCTCCTCCTCAAGGCCGCCGGCCTGCAGAAGGGCTCCGGCGAGCCGCACGTCAAGAAGGTCGGCAAGGTCTCGATGGACCAGGTCCGCGAGATCGCCAAGACCAAGGCCGAAGACCTCAACGCCAACGACGTCGAGCAGGCCGCGAAGATCATCGCCGGCACCGCCCGCTCGATGGGTATCACCGTCGAAGGCTGATCGCCGCCAAACGAAAGCGTGGGAGGGCCGGCTCGGCCCACTAACCACCAACCCGATTCATCACACGGAGAAAGAACAGAGCAATGAGCAAGAAGAGCAAGGCCTACCAGGCCGCGGCCGAGAAGGTCGACAAGGACAAGCTCTACAGCCCGCTGGAGGCTGCTGAGCTGGCCAAGGAAACATCGTCGACGAAGACCGACGCCACCGTTGAGGTCGCGATCCGTCTGGGCGTCGACCCCCGCAAGGCCGACCAGATGGTCCGCGGCACCGTCAACCTGCCGCACGGCACCGGTAAGACCGCCCGCGTCATCGTGTTCGCGACCGGCGACAAGGCCGCCGAGGCCACCGCAGCCGGAGCCGACGAGGTCGGCGCCGAGGACCTGATCGAGAAGATCCAGGGCGGCTGGCTGGAATTCGACGCCGCGATCGCCACCCCGGACCAGATGGCCAAGGTCGGCCGCATCGCGCGTGTCCTGGGCCCGCGTGGTCTGATGCCGAACCCGAAGACCGGCACCGTGACCCCCGACGTCACCAAGGCCGTCAACGACATCAAGGGCGGCAAGATCAACTTCCGCGTCGACAAGGCAGCCAACCTGCACTTCGTCATCGGTAAGGCATCGTTCGACGCTGCCAAGCTGGCGGAGAACTACGGCGCAGCCTACGACGAGATCATGCGCGCCAAGCCGACCGCGGCCAAGGGACGCTACATCAAGAAGGTCACCGTCTCGACCACCACCGGCCCGGGCATCCCGGTCGACCCGGCGGTCACCCGCAACTTCGCGGAGGCTGCACAGGCCTGATCGCCTGATGCGACGTCTGCCCGGCCTGACAGTCGGAGCGGTCTGATAGTCGAAGAACTCTGAAAGTCGAAGCCCCCGGCCAAGTTTGGTCGGGGGCTTCGTCGTGCGTGGGGTCGGGCACTCCGCTAAGGCGCGCCTGAGGCCCGGCTCGGGATGCTGCCGCCCAGGCCGCCGCCGCCCCGGCCGCTGCCGCCCCGCCACCGCTGCCCCGGCTACCGCCGCCCGGC
>JAEYMI010000013.1 GCA_023461275.1 Actinomycetes bacterium
CCGAACCACCAGATCCGCCGGCACCACCAGCACCCTGCGTACCCAGACCACCGGCACCACCCACACCGGGCCGCACCACCCCAAGGCCATAGTTGTACGCCGAACCACCAGCACCACCAGAACCACCGGCAGTAGTCCAACCGTCATCCGTCGTACCATCACCGCCAACACCACCGACACCACCGAACGCCGTCCCGCGCGACGACGAGACGTTCAGAACAGAATTGCCGTGAGCGTCCTGTGCGTACCCCGGGAAATACTCCGCACCCACATACGCCTCACCGCCGGCACCACCCATTCCGCCGTAGCCACCGGCAACATCACTACCTCCGCGACCACCGGCACCGCCTATTGCGTCGGCTGATTGCCCCAGCGCGAAGGCGTTGCCACCTGAGCCGCCGGTTCCTGCGCCTTGGCCTGCGCCTTGGCCGCCGTTGCCGCCCGATCCGCCGATCGCGCCGCCACTGTTGCTGGTTGCGGTGCCGCCGTAGCCGCCGTTGCCTCCTTGGAGATGCTGCCTGTCCGCGGTAGCGCCGCGTCCGCCATTGCCGCCGCGGTTGATGCTGGTGCTGTAGCCGCCGCTTGCTCCGTCGGCACCCGTTTGTCCACCAGTACCGCCGAAACCGCTGGCGCCTCCGTAGCCACCGCTTCCGCCGTGGGTTGAGGTGTCACTGGATGCGCCGCCATCACCGCCGGCGCCATCTCGACCACCCGAACCAACGAAGCCCCAGGCGCCCGCAGCACCGTTGCCACCGGCGCCGGTGGCGCCAGCGGTGCCACCAGTACCGCCGGTCCCGCCGTCGCCGTTGACGCCGTAGGCTCCTGTGCTCGCCCGCACGCTACCTGCGTTGCCGCCGACGCCACCGGTGCCGCCAGTACCGCCATTCCCACCGGCTCCGCCGCTAGTACCTGCGCCCGAGTTGATTCCCAAAACGCCGGCCGCACCGGCCGCACCGTTTCCGCCGGTACCGCCGGTACCGCCGTGCCCACCGACACCGCCGGCACCGCCGTTGCCGGAGTTCAGGCCGCCAAGACCACCGGATCCGCCAGCACCACCAGCGCCGCCCGTTCCGCCCGCGCTACCCGCACCACCAGCGACGGTCGCATTCGCTCCGCTCGTACCGGACCCGCCGGCGCCTCCGGCACCGCCCTTTCCTCCGTTGCCAGCTCCACCCGCGTCGCCGCCACGACCACCGGCTCCACCAGTCGCGCCGATAGCGGCAGCATCACCGCCCGCTCCGCCCGCTCCGCCATTACCTGTCAGGCGCCCACCAGTGCCGCCTTCTCCGCCTGCCGCACCGGCCCGCCCGGAACCACCATCGCCACCATCACCGACCAGTGCCGCGTCACCACCACGACCACTATTGAAACCATCGCCACCATCGCCAAACAGGGCCGAATCACCACCGTCACACGACGCGCTTGTCGTGCAGGTTCCGGCGGAGTAGTTGAATCCATCACCCACCAGCAGTCCGGCGTCACGATGGCTCGCGGTTCCATTGGCAATCAGAAGGCCAGAGTTTCCAGATACTGCGCCAACGCCATCGAAGTCCGCGGAGATACGCTCGGCCAGAGCGCTATTCGCGGATACCGCATTGATGGTCGTTGCTGGTTCACCACTATTGGCTTCCGGAAGCAGTTCGCCGGTGGCTGCGTCGAGCATGGTGACGGTGCCGTGGGTATCGCCGTCGGCCAGTGATAGTCCGCTGACGATCACTTTGCTGCCGTCGGCACTCAACGCGATATTTGCGTTGGGCCCGGGAATCTGGAACGCGTCCACGGTGAACGAACGCGTGATTGTGCCTGTCGCAGTATCAATCACGTGGACCGCGCCGAGTGCTGTGTTGTCATCGAGAACGTCGACGACGGTGTATGCGTCATCGCCGGGCAGATTCACAGCACTGACGTAGACGGTCTTTCCGTCAGCGCTGACCACGACTCCGGTGGGTAGATCTGCGGTGGATAGTGTCTTCGTCACCGTCCCGGTGGCCCGATCGATGACGTAGATGGCGCCGGTGACGTCACCGATCGCTGAGGTGTTGGAGGCCAAATAGGCAGTGGCGTAAAGGTTGTCGTCGACTGGGCTTGCCGCGATTCCGGTGATGACTTCTTGACGATCGGCGGTGTCGATGACGGTCGTCGAGTTCACGGCCAGCGTCGCCGAATCGAGGTCGTAGACTGCGCCTTTCACCTGACCGTTGCCGCCTGCGTCATCGTCGGAAAGATAGGCGCTGGCGAAAACGTGCTTACCATCGTCGCTCGTCGTCAGTCCGGTGATGACCACGTCGTCAGCGCCACCGACCACGGTGGAACCGATGACCGAATTCGTTTGGGCATCAATGACTGTGATGGCGGTCCGGGTCGTGGTTCCCGAGTCCACCGTCGTCGACGCGTAGACACGTGAGCCGTCCGGACTGACGGTGACCGAGGACAACCCCAGCGGGTACGCCGAGCCGGGCACGCTGGGGTCGTAGGCATCACCGATCGCAATGCTGGCGATTTCGGTACCCGTGTTGGTGTCGATGACGTGAACGGCCGGCTGAACCTTGCTGCCATTGTAATAGCTTGTGGCATAAAGTTTCTGACCGTCAGGGCTCAGGGCCACACCGATGGTGCCCGTGTAAGGGGTATCGGGGCCGAGCGCAATGATCTTCGTGGTGTCTGCGCTGATGACCGTGACGGTGGGTGCCGCGTCGAATCCGCTGCCGACGTAGATGCGGCTGCCATCCTGACTCGTTACAACAGTGCCGGGCAGCGCATCACCGAGGTTGACGCTACGCTGCACTGGTGCGGCGGCTGCGACGATGGGAATCACCACACTCTGAGTGGTGGTGGCTCCGGCACTATCGGTGATAGTGAAGGTAACCGTGTCAGAACGAGCCGCCTCGGGGGCACCGACCTGCGCAGCCGCCCGACGAGCAGCCACCGACGGCGTGTATGTGTATGCGCCGGTAGCGAAGTCATAGTCGATCACACCACCACTGGCCGTGGTGAACTGACTCGGACCCGTCGGCGTCATCCCCGAATACGTCACCGACGTCGCATCACCATCAGGATCGATAAACCCAAAACCACCGGACACAACACCGGTCACCGCATTCGTCACCGGAGCAGCCACCGCCACGTACGGTGCAGCGTTCGCCGGCACGATCGGGATCACCGCACTCTGCGTGGTGGTAGATCCGGCGCTGTCGACGATCGTGAACACCACTGTGTCCCCACGCGCACTATCCGGGGCATCGGTCTGCGCTGCCGCATGCCGAGCGGCCGCCGTCGGAGTGTAAACGTAGGCACCCGTGATGAAGTTGTAATCGATGACACCACCACTGGCCGTGGTGAACTGACTCGGACCCGTCGGCGTCATCCCCGAATACGTCACCGACGTCGCATCACCATCAAGATCGATAAAACCAAATCCACCGGCCACAGCCCCCGTCGACGGATTCGCGACCTCAGGGGTGGCCACTGCCAAGTACGGGGCCCTGTCGGCCGGCACAATCGGGATCACCACGCTCTGCGTGGTGGTAGATCCGGCGCTGTCGACGATCGTGAACGTCACCGTGTCCCCACGCGCACTATCCGGGGCATCGGTCTGCGCAGCAGCATGCCGCGCAGCCGCCGTCGGAGTGTAAACGTAGGCACCCGTGATGAAGTTGTAATCAATCACACCACCACTGGCCGTGGTGAACTGACTCGGACCCGACGGCGTCATCCCCGAATACGTCACCGACGTCGCATCACCATCAGGATCCACAAACCCAAAACCACCCCGCACAGCTCCCGTCGACGAATCCGCCACCACCGGGGCGACCACGGCCACATACGGTGCGGTGTTGGTCGCGATGGAATAGGCGCCGGTATGCGATGCGACAGAGCCCGATCCGTCGGACGAAGCGGTGACATAGGTGGTGTCAACGACACGTCGCGCCTGATCCGCATACGGGGCGTAGACCGTGATTTCACTCGTATCGGCATCCGCGGTCGCGATACGCAGCGCATCGCCCGGCTGCAGTACCTGCATCCACATCGACGACCCGCCCGAGGTGGCCGACGTAACGACCACAGCTACTTCAGTGTCGCGAGTATTGGTGTACAGCAAAGTATTTGCGTCGATCGCCGATACGCCTTCACCGAGCCCCGGGACAGCGGCTGGCGGCGTGGCTCCGGTCACCGCCCCACCATCCGCGCTGGAATAGTGATACACGTCAGTCGCTGTGGCACCCTCGACAGTGCCCGGAATGAATACTGAATTCGGATCACGTTGCCGCACATAGCCGTAATAGATCGCCGCGAGATTCAGACCATCGGCGGGTAACGGCACAGGGGTGCCCGAGTCGAACACATTGCCCGTCAACACCGCAGCCGCCACCTGCATCAACGCTGACGTCCCAGACGAATCCGTATCCGCCGGGGCATCGCTGAGAGGTCTGTCACCGTCCGACGACCCGGTCTCAGTGATCGTGACTGTCGGCTCCGATATGACAGGCACCGACTTCGACGACGGAACGGCACCGCCAGCCGGTGCGGGTTGACCGCTCGTCGAACTCTCGGGCGTCGAATCGTCGGTCGTCGGGCTCTGTTGAGGCGTCACCAACCCTGGTGCGGTCGAATCAGCAGTTGTAGCACCAGCGGTTGTGGGAGTTGCCGCATTCGCCGTCGGTGCCGCGCCCGTTTCGGGCGCCGGGACGCTGGTGGTCGTCGGCGTCGGAGCCGAGGTCTCAGGTTGCGTAGCTGGCGACTGCTCGGCGGTAGTTGCGCCGCCCGCCCCTGTAGCGGAACCCGAACTCGTCGACGGCGTCCCAGCCGACGAGCTTTCCGTCGGCGAACCCGTACCTGTAGCCGCGGTACTGCCACCGGCTGATCCCGATGCGGTCCCGGTACCCGCACCGGATGACGATCCTTCCGCTTCGCCTCCATCCGAACCGGATGGTGTGGTCACCTCAAGCGTCGAATCCGACGTCGCGGTGCCCGGTGCAGTCGAGTCACCTCCTGCACCATCCGAGGATGACGTACCCGCACTAGAAGACGATGTGCCCGACGTCGTTCCGTCAGCGGGAGCAGCATCGGCAGCCCCCTGGCTCAATGCGCATGAAGCGACGATGACTGCGGCACTCCCCGCCGCTTTCGCCACAACGAGCCACGGCCGGGACACACTCATGCTGACTCCACATCGCTAAAGAGAGATGACACGCGAACACTAATCCTGACTGCCGGACACCGCACTGTCTGTAGCCCATTCGGGGGAACGTCCAATAGTCCCGAGAATGCCCCGGAGCCAACGACTTTGACGAGCAGATACTTACCCCCGCTAACGGGTAGCTTCCTGTTCGGCGCCACCGACCAACACCCCCTTCGCGTCGGATGTGCCAATGGACCCAGCCGATGCTGCAAATGCGTCACATCACGGCATGAAGCAGACCGGTAGTCACATCACCGCGACGGTGTGCACACAACCCGCATGCGTGGCGTGGTGACGCGAGCTGTTCCCGGGGCGGTCCTCACCCGAGCGACCGCCGAACCACTGGCCCGTCAGCCAACCACCCGACAGATTGTTGCAATCGATATGTCCGATACGCCAGACTCTGGGCACGGTTCATCAATGACGAGGGGCGCGTGATCATGACGACACCGGGGCAGTTTCCTGCAGTATTCGGAATCCATCCGGCGGAGATCACGGCCACTGCGACACAGCCGCTCTGCCACTAATGCTGGGAGAGACCGCCTTGAGGCTCGAATGAACCGCACTGCGAACCTACTCGCCATTGTTGGTTGCGCCCTGTACTCGTCGTCTCCGGCTGCGGCATCATCAACAACTTCCGGGACCACTACGTCGACACCACCACTGACCAACTCACCACCGACATGAATCGCTACATGCGCGTCCTGATGCCCGAGTGGAAGTACGTTGAGATGTTTGGCGAACACGCTGAGTATGGCTCGATTTACAAGCAGGGCTGTGGCGCGGTCGGCACCGGACTCAAGCCACGCCCGGGCCCACCTTGGATACTCTCACTCGGCGTCTCGGCCGACCCAGACGAGTCAGAATCCATCAATGCGCGAGTAGCAGTACTTAAGAGCCAGTACGGGTTTCGGGAACGCTCCGGCAGCATCACACCAAACACCACCTCGTCGGCGACACCCGCCGAGGCACGCGTACACGATCTCGAAAACGACGCCGGCTACCTCGCTCAGGTCTTCCCCAAAGCACCATTTGACCCTGTCGTACCGCGCCTGGACGGGGATCGGACATTAATCAGGGTGGTGTCACCATGCGTGCGCTACCCCGGTGACGAGTAGCCGACACCTCTGGTTAGCCTGCGCCTGAGCATGTTTCGGCTGCTCAACCGGAACCACGGGCGCCTCGGTCGGCTCGACGGTGTCGTACTGGTAGTAGCCGTAGGCGGCGTCGAGTCGTTTGGCACCGTTGAGGACCAGGCCGAGGATCTGCGCGCGAGCCATCTTCAGTTGCTCCACCACTCGCTTGAGATCGGGTATGCGGGACTTGCCCGACCGCAGCACCACGATCACGCCGTCCATCCAATTGGCCAGCTCGATCGAGTCGGTCACCGTCAGCACCGGCGGCGAATCGACCACCACGTAGTCATAGATCGCCGACAGATCGGCAAAGAACTGACCGGTTCTGTTGGAAACCAACAACTCCGAAGGATTCGGTGGGATTCCACCGCTGGTGATGACATCGAGTCCGCCGACCGACGACGGCTGCCGCATCCGCGGTCGTGACATCACCGCGCAGGGCGCTCGTCAACCCCACCGCATTCGACAGTTTCAGCCGCGACGCCACCGTCGGCGGGCGCAGGTCGGCGACGCCCGGCGCCACCAGCATGTCCACGTCGAGTCCCTCCAGGCCCCAGGACAGATTTTGCATGGCAGTGTGGCCGATGGCGCCGGCCAAACTCACGGCGACCGTCGACGCCCTATAGCGCTGCACCGCACCGAGGACGTCGTCGAAGGTTCCGAGGACCCGAATGTTGTTGCCGACCATCATCATCGACCATTGGTAGCTTTTGGCGGGGGGATACGCATACGGAACCATCCTCGGTCACGCTGCGTCGTAGAAGAGAGGGTGAGTTCTGCGATGGTCAACCGAGCGCCTCACCTGTTGCGACTGACGACGTGATGAGAGATGGGAAGTGCCTAGTATATGGCTGCGATAACCCCAGGTGGCGACGATGATGCAAGTTCAAGCGCCGAGGTCGACCCGGCGGCTCTCCATCATGCCGCGGCGCGACTGAGTGATCTCTCGCAGTCGCTCCAGAAGCGGTCGGAAGTACTGCAACGGGAGTTTGAGACGCTCATTGACTACTGGATCGGGCGGTCGGCCGATAAATGGGGTCCGGAGTTTCGCGATTGGCATGACCAGGCGCAAAAACTCTCGGTTCAGCTTGAGGTCATGAGTCACGTTGTGGCTGATGCCCTTCAAACGCATCTGGGCACCGACGACGACAACGCCAGCGATCTGGGGCAAGACGATGGTCAATATGGAGCTTGATCTATGACTCGACGACATCGGATTGATCTCGACCAATTCGACACGGTGGTGAGCCAGATGGCCGACTTCGAGAAAGCCATGGAAGGCGCGGAGAAGGACATCGCTGCAATCGCCCATGGTCTTGCCAGTAGCTGGAAGGGTGCCGGGGCAGACGCGTTCGCGGTCAAGGTGTCCGAGTGGACCGCGGCCGCGAAAACATCGCACGACGAGTTGACGCGACTGCGAGTGGCCGGCGAGAGCATTATCACGAACTATCGCAACGCATTCCGGGCGAACGCTCAGATGCTCAGTGGCCTAGTGCCCGGCGCGGAAGCCGCGAAAGCGGCAGTAACCACGAGCAATGACGTCGACGCGCGTGATCGTGCCGGACGAACTGCCCTGCACTATGCCGCCGCAAGCAATGGGAAAGACTACGAACAGGCCAAGCGGCTGCTCGCCGGAGGTGCAGATGTTGAAGCGCGCGACCAAAACGGGTTGACCCCACTCCTGATGGCTGCGCAATATTCGAACTCCGAAGCCATTGTGAGGCTTCTCATTTCAGCAGGCGCTGATGTGCACGCCGAGGACAATGGCGGCAACTCAGCGCTCATGTTGGCTCTCTGGCGGGGCAAGTCGGCGGAGTTGGCGCGCGTGTTTCTCGAAGCCGGGTGTGATCCCCACCAGCCCGACAAGCACGGCCAAACGCCCATTGGCTTCGCCAACGGTTACGGAACTGATGAAATGCGAGCACTATTCGCCGAATTCACGTGACAGCGACAGCGTGACTGCAGATGCAGGCATTTGTCGCGGCTGACAGTGCTATCCACCAGACTTCGGCGAGTCCCGGCGCTCCTGCACCAGTTCCTTCGTGCGAAACAACCGCAATGCGGTGACCAGCACAATGCCACCGATCATGTTGAACGCGACGGTGTACCAGAACCACGACAGCCAGTCCGTGTAGCTCACGTCGGCACCGACCTGGATCGCCCCGAACACCAGCAGCGAATCCAGAACCGAATGAAACAGCTGCAGTCCGGCGAGCAAGAATGCCGCGCCCACCGCAGCGGCGATCTTGGCCGGATCCGACGTAGTGCCCTGCTGCATCCGCGTCAGCAAAGTCATCGTGCTTCCACCGAGCACCGCCAGGCAGATGCTCTGCAGTGACAACGGCGCGTCGACAAAATGGTGCGCAGATTCCGACAGCGTCTGATTCCATTCAGGAAACGACCGGGTGATCAACCACATGATGATCCAGCCGCCCACCAGATTCGCCAACAGCGTTCCGCTCCACAGCTTGACCAGTTGCAGTACAGAACCGCGTCGAGCCACGACCGCGGCGATGGGCATCAGGAAATCCTCGGTGAACAGTTCGCTGTGTGCCAGGTAGATCGCGATGAACCGATACTGAACGCGAGTCCGGCGAGCAGATGGTTGCCGGTCTCGTGCAGCACGGCGAGCATCGCCATCACACCCAGGCCCACTTCGAGCCCACCGAACAATCCGGTGATCAGTACGGCGCGAACCGTGCGGTTCAATCGTTCGGCACCTTCGGTCACCACCTCGTCGAAACTCTCCTCGAGTTCCTCCTCGACGGGCCCGTCGTTGCTGCCCAATTCGCGACGGACATCCTCTGGGTCTCGCTCGTTCGCGTTGATCTGATCCCCTTCTCTGGGTCACGTCGGCGATGGAAGCTGACAATGCTTGCGTGGCCCGTGGAAAATCGCGGTCTGAAAATGTCGTTCTTGGAAACTGACTCAGCGGCTCGCACGAGATCGGCGTCAGAAAGCCCTTTTCCTCTGTTTCAACAATGCAGGCCAACCGACACCCTTGGCAAGCGAACAGCGTCGGGGTCATCAATCTCAGCGCGCGCCGCGGCTGCCAACAGCGCACCAGTTCGCCTGTCCCCCAACCACCCGACACATTGTTGCAATCGTTATGTCCGATACGCCAGACTCTGGACACGGTTCACACCACTGAACAACTCACCACCGACATGAACCGCTACCCGGGTGACGAGTAGCCGACGATTGCTGGTGGAAAATCGCCGAGAGTTGACATTCCGGACGCTGGTTTTGCGATCGTGGTCAGCCAGGTCGGGCATCGACATCACCTCGCGGACAGCCGAACTCGCACCGGCACAACACGACCCCCGAGGCCGAAGAGTACCTACCTGAAACGTATTCGGCAGCTGGAAGATCACCAACGACGACACCGATGCGGACACCGCCCGTTGGATGTAGGCGCTTAAAGGACCCCAGTCGCATTGTCGGTTGCGCCATGGCGCGCACCGGCAGTGGCTGATTACAGCACCATCGGTGACCTCTCTGTACGCGTGCGCTACCCCGGAGGCGAGTAGCGCACGCTCTCGCGTGCCCTCAGCCGGAACCACGGCGGCTGTTTGTAAAGGTAGCGTCCGCCCGGAGCTCGCAACGCCGCTCGGTGAAGCACCAACGAGCCGAGGACGCCCCAAGCGAATACCGCGGGGATGAGAATCCATGCCCAATCCGACGTATCGAGGCCCGTCGCATGAATCGCGAGCACTGCGACGACGATGAGCACCATGTGGCCGACGTATACCTGCAGGGTGTTGGCGCCGAGCCATGCCAGCGGCCGAAACCTGACGAGCATGGTGGCTGCGGCGAAACCCGCTGCGACGGCCAGTATCCGGACAAGCACACTCAGCCCGACGAAGCTCACCTCGACGAACTGAAGGACGACCTCAACACCAACCCAGGCCGCGACGATACTGACCGCCAGATACCACCGCAGGTTGGAGAACCCGGACTTGATCTGAGCCGCGAAAGCGGCTGCGGCGATGAAAAAGAAGAAGTAGGCGCACACACCGGAGAGTCCGTCGCCGCCGGCCCGCAGCACGCTCGACGGGATCACGTCGTCGGCGAAGGCAAACCACAACGCCGAAACCATCGCTGGTACACCCACTTTGAACCACGTTGGCAGCGTCCACAGCAGTTTGCTGACCACAAAGAACACCGCGAGCGCCCAAAGGAACCACAATTCCCCATTGGGACGGATAGGCGCGGCGACGAACTTGGCCAGCTGACCGGTCACCGAGTTGTCGGGCTGATTGGGCAGCCACGCCATCTCGGCCAACTTGTATGCCAGCACCACCGGCTGCCAGATCAGGAAGACCCAGACAAGCAGGGCGATCTTGTGGTTGAGCAGGTCACGCCAGGTACGTGTGGAAACCCATCGCACCGCAAAGATTCCCGACGCTGCGAAGAACAACGGCATTCGCATCGTGCCCAGCACGGGCATCGCCTCGTCGACGACACCAACCTCTACCTCCACGTACGTGAGTTCCTCGACCGCGTGCAGTAGGACCACAAGCAGAATCGAGATTGCCTTGGCCACATCGGCCCAGTCGAGGCGGTTGGCGGTCGGTGCGGGGTGATCTCGATACGCTCCCTCCTCTCTTCGCTCGGGGGGTGCTACTCGATCAGCGGATAGGGACGCTGCCCGATCAGCAGGTAGACGCTCGCTCATCTCCATACCCAACCAGCGCGGTTACGCCTGCGCCTGAGCATGTTTCGGCTGCTCAACCGGAACCACGGGCGCCTCGGTCGGCTCGACGGTGTCGTACTGGTAGTAGCCGTAACCGTAGGCGGCGTCAAGTTGCTTGGCGCCGTTGAGAACCATGCCGAGGATCTGCGCGCGAGCCATCTTCAGCTGCTCCACCACCCGCTCGAGATCAGGGATGCGGGACTTACCCGACCGCAGCACCACGATCACGCCGTCCATCCAATTGGCCAGCTCGATCGAGTCGGTCACCGGGAGCACCGGCGGCGAATCGACCACCACGTAGTCATAGATTGCCGAGAGGTCGGCGAAGAACTGGCCGGTTCTGTTGGACCCCAACAACTCCGACGGATTCGGCGGGATTCCACCACTGGTGATGACGTCGAGTCCGGCGACCGCCGACGGCTGCGCCGCATCCGCGATCGTGACATCACCGCGCAAGGCGCTCGTCAACCCCACCGCATTCGACAGTTTCAGCCGCGACGCCACCGTCGGCCGGCGCAGGTCAGCGTCGACGAGCACCACCTTGGCACCCGACTCCGCCAGCGACACAGCCAAATTCAGCGCCGTCGTCGTCTTGCCGTCGCCGGGCGTGGCGCTGGAGACGACGATCTTGCGTGCCGGATGGTCGATGTTGGCGAATCCCAGATTGGTCCGCAGCTTGCGGTACGACTCCGCAGTGGTACCGCCACCGGCACCGAAACTGGCCAACCCGCCGTCGGTGGCGAGCTGCGTATCATCGGGCACCACGCTGAGAATGTGCTCGCCCGTGCTGGATTCGACGTCGGACACCGACCGCACCCGCAGATCAAACCGGTCGCGGGCGATCACGATCGCCCCACCGAGCAGCAATCCGAGCACCAGACCGAGCCCGGTGTTGCGCACCGTCCTGGGTGCCACCGGCGCGTCGACGGCCTCACCCTCGGTGACCACGGTCAGCTTGGCCAGCGGACGGCCCCCACCCGACGGCTGCTCGAGGGTGTTCACATACGACGTCATGCCGCCGGCGATACCGTTCACCAACGCAGCGGCTGACTGCGGATTGTCGTCGACGGCACTGATCGTCAACAGCACCGCCTCGGGAGAACCGTTGGCGGTGACCGCCTCACGTGCCTCCTCCAACGTCATCGACGAACCGGAACGCCGGATTCCCTCCCGGAGCACTGCATTCGACTTCGCCAGGCGCGCATAGGATTCGACGCGCTGCTGCGATGCCAGCGAACCCTGGTAGGCCGACTGCACGTTCTCCTCGGTACCCGACGTGACGTACAACGTCGCGGTGGACCGGTACTGCGGCGTCTGCAGCAGGCTGTAGGTCAACCCGGCGGCGCCGAGCAGCAACCCGCACCCGAGGACAACCCACCAGCCCCGCCACAGAACTCGGGCGATGTCGCGGACGGATTCACGCAACCCGCGATAGTACTTGTTGACAGTGTCGTTCTTCATTTGTTCTCCTACCGATTCACGCAGTCAGTCGTTGATCGTCGCCGAGCGTATTGAGCCGTGCCTGAACAGCATTCACCGACGCCTCGACCGTGAGAGCTTGCGCGTTCTCATGCACATGGTCAGAAATCGCACGCATCAACCCGGGATCAGACAGCACCGTCTGAATCGACTCGGCCCAGTCCGCCGGACGCCGGCTGGCGACGATGCAGATGCTCGCCAACTGCGGATCGGTGATCAGGTATTCGGCTGCGCCGTAATCTCTTCCGATCACCATCGGCACGCCGGCCAACGCGGCTTCCACCGCACTACGGCCGAACGCCTCCCGCTTGGAGGTACCCAGGTACAGCGAGCTCGTCGGCCACACCTGCGTCATATCGGCCCACCCGGCCAGCTCGGCCCACCACGAGACACGATCCTCCAACGCAGACTTCAACGGGCCGTCGCCGTAGAGAACGCCACGCCGACCCACCTCGGTGCACGCGTCGACGAACAGCTGCGGGTCTTTGTCGACGTCGAGCCTCCCCGCCCACACGATCTCACCGTCGGCGAGCTGCCCGAAGTTGCTGCGCGGGATCGACCTGATGCCGGCCGGGATCACCGTCGACGACACCGTCGGGGAAATATCCTCTGCCAGAACCGGAGTCGACGCCCACACCTCTCGGGAGACCTTCAGGCTGGCGGCCTCGAGTGCTTTGAGTGCCAGTCGTCGAATCCGGGACTGTTCACCTTCGGCCGGCCACGGCAATCCACGGATGTAGGCCACCCATGAGTCACGCCTGCGTCGCGACCCGACACCGTGAAGTGCTGCGGCGACGTCGGATTGGGTGATCATGGTGATGACGAACGAGTCGCTGCCGGCACAGGTGAACGGCTTCATCAGCCCGTACACCTCCGGGATGACGCTCAACCCGTGCTTGACGACGGTCTGTTCGGTGACGAACTCGTTGTGGCGTTGCGGGCCAGGCGCATCGGGACGCACCCCGACACGACCCTCCCAGGGCAGGCCGGCTTCGCGAGCACATTCGACGAGGTCGAACAGCGAGTTGTACACACCGCTGCGGGCCATCAACGGTGCTGCTACCAGGACGACGGTCATCGTGCCTCCAGACTGATTGTGGTGCCGCGGGACAACATGTCCAAGATCTGATTCGCCTTGAACTTCCACGTCACCGACTCGGGTAGATCCGCCAAACGTCGTGGTACGCGCGGCCCGTCGTCGGCGAGCAGCCTGATGAGATCGGCGTGGTCGCGGGCGTCGGAGACGTACACGTGCTCGTCGAGGCGACGGCTGCGCGCACCGAGGACCGACGTCGACACCACCGGCAACCCGGCCGCCCGGTATTCGTAGGTCTTGATCACGTCGCCGCCCACCTCACCGGGCCCCACCCGGTGCGGCACCCACCCGACGTCAAAGGTGGTCAACAGATCCGGTACGTCCGAATAGTGCACGTCGCCGAGCAGAGTCACATTCGGCAGTGATTCCAGCGGTTGGCGGTACTCGCGGTCCATGATCGGTCCGGCAAAGGTGAACTGCGCGTTGGGCAGCGAGGTGATGGTCTTGACCATCAGATCCAGATCCAGCCGCTTGCCGATCTTGCCGACATAGCCGATCGTCGTCGGCCCGGTGGCGGCGTTCTCGGTGCGGAAGATCTCCGGGTCGCAGCCGTTGAGGATCAGCTCAACGTCTTTGCGCCCGAAACGTTTCGCGAGATCGGCGGTGTCCTCGGAGTTGGCCATCACGTGATCGGCGCGGGCAAACAGCCGCCGGTAGGCTTCCTCGACCTGCGTCGAGATACCGCGGAAAGCGTAGTGCAGTGACCAATCATCAAGCAGGTCAACGACGATCCGCCGCGGACTCTGCGAAAGACTTTCCCAGCTCGCGCTCAACGAGACGAACGGATTCCACACAATCGCGTCACAGCCGCGCAGAGCGTCGGGGATGGGCGGGTAGGCGCCCAGCGAGGTGACCCACCACCGCTGCCGATCCAGACTCAGCGGCAACCGCTTGGTGCGGGTGGGATAGGCAATCGTGTTGTACGCCAAGGAGCTCTCGGCGAACGCCGCCCGACCCGGCGCGATGATCGGCTCCGGCCGCGACACCACACTCACCGGCCCCGCCTCTTCCAGCAGGCGTCCCAGCCATTGGATCAGGTGGCCGTCGCGGGTGCGGTAGCCCTCACTGGTCAGCTTGTGCTGCCCGTGCATCGGAAAGGCGATCATGCCGGGCCGGTTGCCCCGGTTGTCAGTCCACTGTTTCATCGTCTACACCTCTGGTCGGTTGGTCGGGAGTTGGTTGATCGCCCGGATTGGTTGAACGCCGGCAGCTGACGGGTCGTCGGGAGGGCGCTGGTACTCATACGTTCGGTAGCCCGCCAGGCCGAGGAGCTTGCCGAGTTCGAACATGATGGCGTTGAACGGCTTTGCGTCGACGGTTCGTCGGGTGATGACACCTGCCAACAGCGGCGGAACGTAACGCACGGCCCGGGCGCCGCCGCGCAGCACGGCGAGCAGCGGCCGGTCGTCGTACTTGGTGCGGACCCGGGAGTGGACGATCCCGCTGCGCATGGCGCGCCGGGCCAGCCAGGCGAAGCGCATCCGTTCGGTCTGCACGTCCTCGAACACCACGGCCTCGTTGCAGTAGCGCAGTCGGGCACCGCTGCGGCGCAGCCCCCAGAACAGATCCCAGTCGCTGCCGCCGGTTTCGCTGAACGCGGCGTCGAATCGCGGTCTGCCGGCCTGCACCCACGCATCGCGGGTGAGCAGCGTGTTGTTGGTGGGCGCCGACATCAGTTCGGTGCCGGTGTCCACCCGCGGACGCTGGAAGAAGCCACCGGCCCGAATCCACGTCGGCGCGCCCGCCGGCAGGAGCGAAATAACCGGCCCCTGAACCACATCGGCGGCCGTCTCCGACTGATACGACGTCAGCTGCGACAGCCAGTCCTCGGCAACCCACTCGTCGTCGTCGACAAAGATGATGCCCCGGTACCGTTCGTCGAATCGGTCCAGCGCGGCGTTGCGCGCGGCGGCGATGCCGGGCGTCGGTTCCACCACGTACTCGGTGCAGGCCGGATGATCGACAGCCACCAGCTTGGCACCGCCGGCGCCATCGTTGTCGACGACGAGCACGTCGGCCCCCACCGAACCCGCCTGCTCGACAAGCGAATCCAGCAACCGCGCCAGCCCCTCGTTGCGGTGATAGGTGGCGATCGCGATCAACCACGGGCGTGTGTCTGTCATGACCGTTGTTCCTTCCCTGGGCGGGGCGTGAACCGTCGCAGTACGGCGCGTAGCTGTTCGACGACGAGTGCGGCGTCGGATACGCGGAGACGAAGGAAACCCGAAGGCGCCAAACCGAAGACGCGATGGGCGAGGTACACCACGAACAGCCCGCACAGGCCGTTGGCCACCGAAGACGCGATCGCCGCACCCATCGCACCCATCCGCGGTACCAACGCGAACACCAGCACGATGTTGAGGACCACCGACGTCGCGATGGCCAGGCTGCGCAGAATGGGTTTGCCGCGCGCCGAGATACCGGCTGCCGCAATCGAACCCGGATTGCCGATCATGGTGCCGACCAGGATCACCGCGAGCACCGACGTCGACGCGGCGAACGCACTGCCGAACACCAACGGCACCGCGACCAGGCTGACGACGACTGCGGCACAACCGACTCCGATGGTTACCACCGTCGACACCCGCGACGCCAGGTAGAGCGAGGCGTCATCGACGTGGCCAGACTGGGTGGAGAACACCACGTCACGGACGGCGTTGTTGAAGGTGCGGACCATGTCGGCGAGACTGACCGCCACGGCGTAGATGCCGAGCTGCCGCGCATCCGAAAGTGGTAGGAACAGCACCTGATCGAGTCGGGCGAGCACGATCCCGGCGGCCGAACCGACCCAGGTGCCGAGGCTGAACCGCGACATCGCCGACGCGTGCGCACGCGCACCCATGATCTCGCCGGCCGGGGTGGCGTCGTCCCAGGTGTGGCGCAGGAACACCAGGTAGACCACCGCCCCGATGAACGTGCCGACCGCGGTGATGATGGCAGCGGTTTGAACCGTCAGGGCATCGCTGAACAGCAGGGCCAACAACGCCAATACCCGCACCGCACTCGAGACCGCCTGCTCGACCGCGATCAACGACCACGCCTGCACCGCGCGGGCATAGCCCCGAAAGATCAACGCCAGCAACGACGGTGTGAGGAACAGCCCGACGATGCCGATCAGGTGCTGCACGCTCGGGTGGCCGGGCGCGAGCGCCGGTGACGCGAACCAGATCGCCACCGAACCGATCGGGCCGATGATGCTGACCGCGACCACCCCGATCAGCAGGGTACGTCCGCGTCGGATGCGTTTGGCGACGAAATAGGTGACCGCCTCGGGCATTCCGAGGGTCAGCGCGGCCGTGGCCAGCAGCAGCGGTGCGGTGGCGGCGGCCAGCATGCCGCGGCCGTCGACGCCCAACGCGCGCGCCAGGATCGGCGCGGTCACCAACGACGCGAACAACGGCATCAGATTGGCCACCGTCGCGATCCCCACCCGGCGGCTCGTGGTGGCCGCGCTCGGAGTCCCGGCGGCCGGGGTCCCGTCGGTGGTGTCTGCGTCGGTGGTGTCTGCGTCGGTGCGCGTCGTCTGCGGGGTCATCGTCGCGGGACCACCTCCGGACGCTCACGCAGAGCGCGGATGTCGTCGTCGGTGTAGGTGGCGCGGACCTGCTGGTCGTTGGCGGCGTTGGCGACGTTGGAGTGCTTGAGGCCCACCGACTGTGCGCCGCGGATGCTGGTGAAGTCCACCGAACGCCCGTCGACGACCCGGATGTCGATGCCGTTGTGCAGCGCGGTCTGGCTCAGCCACACGTCGTCGGCGCGGGGCGCCTGCTCGGCGAAGTCGGTGCCGCGCGAGATGAGTGCCTTGATGAACTGCTTGGGATACACCGCCCCGGAGACGCCGGTCACGAAATTGCGGGGTGAGCGTCGCGCATCCTGTACCAGCGGCCACGTTTCGTAGCGGCCGATCTCGGTCTCGGTTCCGTTGGTATCCAGCGTCATTCGACGGGCGCGGTAGCACACCACCGCGTCGGGGTCCGCCTCGTGCGCGGCGAGGAGACCGTGCAGCCACGTCTCCGGGTAGATGACGTCGTCGTCGGCGGTGACCAGCGCGCGGCCGGTGAAGTCGGCGATGCGTAGGGCGTGAAAGTACTTGGAGTGCGGGCCGAGTCCGTCGACCGGCCGGATCTCCAGACCCCGATCCTTGAGGCGTTGCAGGGATTTCGGGATGCCGATGTCGAGGTCGCGGCGCTCCACCCACAGGATGATCCGCCACGGTGGCACGCTCCCCCGCACGATCGACTCGATCGCCAGATGCACCGTGAGCACCCTGGTGCCGTAGGTGGTGAGGCTGATCAGCGGGGCATCCGACTCCGAGCTGCCGATCTGATCGTGGGAGAACCTGTTGCGCGCCTTCAGTTGTAGCGTCGTCTTGCCGCGTTGCGCGGCGAACTTGAGCCCGCCGAGTCGTCGTCTCACTTGAACACCGCCCATCCGGCGTTGGTCCATTTGGCGCGGTCCAGGCAGAGCCGTCCGTCGACGATGGCCTTCTTGCTGGTCACCGACGAGATCTGTTGGGGGTCAAGCTCGACGAACTCGCGCCATTCGGTCAGCACCATCACCAGATCGGCGTTACGGACGGCACCGAGCACACTGTCCTCGTAGTAGAGCGTCGGGAACAGCGCGCGGGAGTTGTCGATGGCCTTGGGGTCGTAGATGCTGACCGAGGCGCCCTGCAGCTGCAGTTGTCCGGCGACGTTGAGCGCCGGCGAATCACGCACGTCGTCGGAGTCGGGTTTGAACGCGGCCCCGAGCACTGCGATACGTTTGCTCAAGACGCTGCCACCGCAGGCGGTTTTGGCGACGTCGACGATGCGGTTGCGGCGTCGCAGGTTGATGTTGTCCACCTCCCGCAGAATCGAGAGTGCCTCGGACGCACCGAGTTCACCGGCGCGGGCCATGAACGCCCGGATGTCCTTGGGCAGGCAACCGCCGCCGAAGCCCAGTCCGGCGTTGAGGAACTTGCGGCCGATGCGGTCGTGGGGGGGCGGGGGGGCGGGGGCGGGGCCCACACCCCCCCCCCCTCGGCTCCGGCGGCCTCGCAGATCTCGGCGATCGCGTTGATGAATGAGATCTTGGTGGCCAGAAACGAATTGGCCGCGACCTTGACGATCTCGGCGCTGGCCGGACTCATCACGATGAACGGCACACCGTCGCTGATCAGTGGCGCGTAAATCTTGCGGGCAGCACGCTCGGCCGGTCCGGGCTCGGTGCCGTCGTGAGTGCCGCTGCTGTGCTCTTCGACCCCGTGCTCTTCTACCCCGAGGACGAGGCGGTCGGGTCGTAGCGTGTCGACCACCGCGTGACCTTCGCGCAGGAACTCCGGGTTCCAGCCGAGGTGAACGCGCACATCGGGTTTGGCGAGTTCGCTGATCCGGTCCTGCAGACGCACACAGGTGCCGACCGGCACCGTCGACTTGCCGAAGATGACGGTGTCACGCTGCAGCAGCGGGACCAGGCCGTCGACGACGGCGTTGACGTACTTGAGGTCGGCGGCGTATTCGCCTCTGCGCTGCGGGGTTCCGACGGCGATGAAGTGCACGTCGCCCCAGTCGGCGGCCTCTTGGTAGGAGTCGGTGACGCGGAGTTTTCCGCTGTCGATGTGCTTGGTCAGCAGCTCGGGAAGCTCCGGCTCGTAGAACGGGAGATGCCCGGCGGCCAGCGATTCCCGACGGGCGTCGTCGAGTTCCACGCCAAGCACGTCATGGCCCAGTTCAGCCATGCATGCCGCGTGTGTGGCGCCCAGGTAGCCGAGCCCGAAGACGACGATGTTCATCCCAGAAACCTCCTGCTTGTCATGTCTCGTGTGGTGTGTCGGTGTGTGGTGTGTGCGTGTGTGGGTGTCATGTCAGGCGGCCTTGCAGAGGTAGACCAGTCGCGCGGTCATCGGGGCCAGCTCGTAAGTCGACGCCGCCTTGGGTCGCGAGCCGACGACTTTCTCGTCGCGGCACATGGTGTCGGCGCCGGGTGGACTGGCTGTCAGGTAGGAGTGGCCGGACTCGTTGCCGCCGTCTGGTTCTCGCATCTGCACGTCGGCGGTGGTGGTGAAGGTCCCCGACGGCATGCCGACGTTGACGCGCGCCGGCTTGTCGTCGGTGTCGGCATCGGTGTTGACCAGGGCCAGCACCATGGCGTTGTCGCGGCGCATCACGTAGGCGTGCATCGTGGTGGCGTCGTCGGCGGTGGCGGTTGAGAGGCGTTTGATGGACAGTCCGTCCCCGAGACTGTTGATGGCGGTCAGCGCGTAATACACGCCTTGGGCGCGGACCGACCCGTTGTCGCGCAGGCAGATCGGCGAGTAGGCCAGGCAGTCGGTGAGACCGCCGTGGAAGTAGACCGACGAGACGCCCTCGGTGGCCGCGTCGAGGGCGAAGTCCAGCGCCCACAGCCCGCCTTCGATGCCGTCGCTGATGCCGCGTCGCCCGCCGCAGTTGATCGAGTTCGCTTCCGAGATCACAGTTCTCGACGAGCCGGAGAAGGCCGCGGACCGGGTGATGTCACGCAGGGCGGTGGCCCGACGCTCGTCGGCGAACGGCGAGAACACATCCCCGGGCGCCACGTTGGCGTCCTTGCAGCCGTCGGCGCCGTAGAAGTGCGCCGCGAACGTCGAGAACATCGGTTGGCCGTCGAGGCGCTGTGCCGCAGTGCGCCACAGGAAGTCATGGCGAAGCGCGGAGACGTCGGGGCCCTGCACCGCGACGTCGGGGGCCTGCGCGGCGATCTGTTCGCGGAAGCGTCGGATCTTGTCGGGATACTCGTCGATCTCGCTGCGTGAGGTGTAGTAGACGGTCGGTTCGTTGCCGATCTCGATGCCGACCAGGTTGCGGCCCAGGATCTTTGCGGCCGCGCCGGCCATCGACGCGGCGCGGCGCGGATCGTCGGCCCTGAGGTTCACGCCGAGTACCACCCGCCAGCCGAGTGTGGTGACGACGTCGTTGAGGCGTTCCAGGGATGTCGGGGTCACCCGGAAGGCGTACGGTGCGCCGTCGGAGCCGGCGGGCATGCGCTCGTTGGTCGCGGTCCAGAACATCTCGTCGGAGGCGTTGCCGGCGATCCGGATGACCGGGGTGCCCTGGAATCCGGCGAGCAGCTTGGTCAGCTTGCGTACCAGTAACTTCGACGCCCCGTCGGCGAGCGCGGAGGACTCGATCGAAAGTCCCGCCGAGCTGTTGGAGATGCCGTAGCCGGCCTCGCCGCCGACGTCGAAGGTGACCTCGGTGCGCTTGTGCCACAACGTTCCACAGCCTCCGACGAGCGTCAGCACCAGCATCACGACGCTGATCCGACGCACGGGAGTATGCCGCATGGCGGTATTCGGGGAAGAGGCCATGGGCGATCAGTACGCACCGTTCTTGGTCGCCACCACGCGGATGGTCCGCCACAGGATGATCAGGTCACCGAAGAGCGACCAGTTCTCCACGTACGACAGATCCAGGCGGACCGATTCCTCCCAGGTCAGGTCGGATCGTCCGGAGACCTGCCAGAGGCCGGTCATGCCTGGTTTGACCAGCATCCGACGCGACACCCGCCCGTCGTACTTCTCCACCTCGTCGGGCAGCGGCGGCCGCGGACCCACCAGGCTCATGTGACCGCGCAGCACGTTGATGACTTGCGGTACCTCGTCGATGCTGTAGTGCCGCAGGATCTTTCCCACCCGGGTGATGCGGGGATCCTCACGCATCTTGAACATCACCCCGGCGCCCTGGTCGAGGTGTCGTAGCGCCGCCTTCTGCGCGTCGGCGTCGTCGACCATGGTGCGGAACTTCCACATCCGGAAGTGCTTGTTGTTCAACCCGACTCGGGTGCCGCGGTAGAACACCGGGCCGCGGGAGTCGAGTTTGATGGCGATGGCCACCGCGAGCAGCACCGGCGCGGCGCACACTGCGATGACGGCAGCACCGAGTCTGTCCAGAACCCACTTGCGCAGGCGGATGGCACCTTCGTACTGCGGTTTGTCGATGTGCAGCAACGGCAATCCGGCCGCCGGCCGCATCGTCATCCGGGGTCCGGCGACGTCGTTGACGCCGGGTGCGACGAGCATGTCGACGTCGGTGGCCTCGAGCTCCCACGAGAGGTCCTGCATCGCCTTGTGGCCCAGGGTTTCCGCCGAGGTGATCGCCACGGTGGTCGCCCCGCTGCGGCACACCGCGTCGACGATGTCGTCGAAGGTACCCAGGATCGGGATGTCGTGGCCGTCGACGGGCATCGTCGGGCCGGCGTCGCGGGCGAGGAACGGGAGGCAGACACCGGTGACGGCGTAGCCGAGTTCGGGATTGGCGGCGAGCCGGCTGATCACCGGAGCGGCCGAGTTCCGTCCGCCCACCACCAGTACACGTTCAAGGTTCTTCGACGCGATGCGTTGTCGGATCAGTCTTTTGCGCCACAGCCACCGCGACAACACCAGCGCCACAGTGCCGATGGGCAGCGCGAGCATCAGAAAGCCGCGGGCCACATCGAGTTTGAACAGCAGGTCCACCATGGCCCACAACCCGAAGACCGACAGGCACGCGGTGATGACCCGGCTGTACTCCTGCGGCCCCGATCCGAGCATGCGGCGATCGAGCGTGTGGAAGGCCTGCAACGCCAACAGCCACGCGCCGATCAGACACAGCGACACCACCAGTGCCGGAAACTGGCTTCCGCCGTTGGGGGTCAGTGCGTCGTCGCTGCCGAAGCGGACCACCTGAGCCACAGCCACCGAGGCCGTGACGATGACCGCGTCGGAGACGCGCAACATGTTCCGGTACGGCCGTACCCAACTGTGGGACTGCGCGGCTTTCCCGGCCAGACGAAGACGCGGTGTCCGACTCCCCCGACCGGAGCCGGACACCGCCGCAACGTGGCTTCTATTGATGGACACTCATTTTCCTTCGCGCTTTTCGTCGCAGGTCATAGGTGTGCGTGATCAACGTCGTTGTTGTTCACCCGGGCGGGAGATCTACAGTTGCTCGTCGAGCAGTGCAGACGGTGATCGTCCGCGCACACGGGATGATGCCGAGCAAGGTTCGGCGAATATATGTGTTGTGCAATGCAATTGGCGCATCGCGAAGCGGCTCAGATTCGCAGTGATTTCTTCGCGAATACCAATCGGTAATTCAATTCAATCAGATAAAGCGGGCATTTAACAGGCCTATGTCCTACACAATGCGTTGTCGAAAACGCGGTATTCACAACCCCGTCGACGACGATCACGCATCGGTGTCCGCTCGTACCGCCCCGGGTACGGCCTGACGTAGTGGCTGCTCGTACAGACCGCAGACGATGTCCCAGGTATAGCGGTGATGCTGACGCTGCACGGCTTGTTGCGACATCCGCGACCGGCGTTCGTCGCTGCCGAGCACGGCGCGGACACCGTCGACGATGGATTCCGCGGTGGGTGCCACGAAGTATCCCGAATCGCCCAGGACCTCACGGTTGTACGGGGTGTCACGGGCGACTGTCGGGGCACCGCACGCCATGGCCTGCACCAGCGCCGGGTTGGTGCCGCCGACGCTGTGACCATGGAAGTAGACACCGGACTTGGACCACAGCGAGAACAACAGATCGTCGTCGCTGACCTGGCCGAGCCAATGAATACGACCGTAGGACTCCGAAATCCGCCGGACCTGCGTCTCCACCGGACCTTCGTAGCCCGACGACCCGACGATGACCACGTCCCGTTCACGCGCCAGCTCTTCTGCGGCACAAAGGAATTCGTCGACGGTGTTCTCCGGCACCAGCCGTGCCACGAACAGCACGAACTCGCCTTCCTGTACTTTGTCGAGCACCCGGTGCGAGCACGGCGGCTCTCCGCCGTAGGGAATGAAGACCGAGTCCCGATCGAACTCGTCGCGCCAGTACCGGGCGATCTCCTCCGCGTCGCAGATGAGGGTGTCGGCCCAGCGTGCGGTCATCGAGGCGCCGGCCCGAAAGACCGATTTCGCCAGCGAGCCCCACTTGTCACGCTCCCATTCCAGGCCGTCGACGTTGACGACCGTGGGAATGCCGCGTGCCTTGAGCATCGGCAGCCAGAACCCGTTGGCGACGTTCATCACAAGTGCCACATCGGGTTTGGTGGCCGCCGAGTGCGCGGCCGCGGTCAGCCCATAGGAGATGGTGCTCAACGACTTGTATTCCAGACCGGGGGTGAACACCGAGCGGACGCCGGGTGTCACGGTCTTCATCGTGCTGATGGCGTCGTCTCGCGAATACACCTCGACGTTCCATCCGGCGTCGGCCAGGTACGGCGCGAGATGCCGTACGAGGGTCTCGAATCCGCCGTAAAAGCTTGGGTAGCCACGTGTTCCGATGATTGCGACAGTGGGTTTGTGCCCATCACGGGGCTGGTGCCCATCGGGCTTCTTCCCGTGCTGCAGGAGGAATACCAACTCTGCGAGCCTCACTCTCGTGTGTAGGCCCCCCGGGTCATGTGGTCGTGCTCGTGTCAGACAGCGCTTCGGTGATGCCGCGCTGGTGTCGTTCAAGGGAAGGACCCTACTTCCATCTGCAACCTTACACATAGCTAAGTAGCGAATGCACATCGCGGCGAGAAATAGATACAGAATCGACGATGCGTCTAACTCCGGGACACAACAAATAGTTGTGAATTTCTCTTTACTCACACCCCCACGCCGATTGCCGTGTGGCATCGGGGTGGCCTGAATCGTCGATATACGCTGTACAGCAACATATTTCATGCTCCATGGCGACGACCGCGGATTGAGGGAAATCAATTTCCGCCCAACCCTAGAACCGTCGTAGGTATTTCGGTACTGTTCAGCGTAGCGCTGAGAAAATGCGCGATTCGGATCGCGCCATCTTGCGGAAAAGCGCGAATAAACACGCATTGGTTGTGGGTTCGGACCTGTTGCAGCCATGTCAGTTGTGAGTCGAGACCCATGCGTCGAGGCCTATGAGTCGAATCAGGAGTTGCCGGTGATCGTTGCCATCGCGGCCGTGGTGATCGTCGCGGTGCTGTCGTACGTGGAGCCACGGATCGGGCTCGCCGCGATCCTGCTCGGGTACGCGTTCCTGCCGTTCGTGGTGGGTGCGGTGCGGGTGGGCCCGATCTCGTTGCACGTGTGCACGATGATGACGCTGACGATGTTGGCCGTGTGGACTGTCGTCCCTGCCCGCCACATGCCGTCGAGCAAACCGGAGCTGTTTCCGTTCATCCCGGCCGGCACGATGCTGGTTCTCGCGGTGTTCGTGGCCGGAGTCGCGGTGACCGAGTTGGTGGTCACCAAGACTCCCGCGACGGCGCTGAGCTTCTTCCTGAACTACATCGTCGCGCCCATCGGCCTGTTCGTGCTGTGTTGCGACGCGGCCAGCAGATACGACGGCTTCTCCCGCGTCGTGGCGCTGGGAGTGGTGGCCGTCGCCTGCGTGCAAAGCCTTCTGGCACTGATGATTTCGCTCGGCTTGCTACAACAGCCGTTCGAGAGCCGCTACCAACGACAGTTCTGGTGGGGTGTGATCAGCAGGGCCGACCGCCAGCTGGGCATCACCGACCACCCACTCAACCTCGCGCTGCTCATCGCCGCCGCGATTCCGTTGGTGGCGATCATCCGGCGCGGTTGGGTGCAGGTGCTGGCGGTCGTCATCATGTTCGCCGGTGTGGCGCTCACGCAGTCGCGCATCGGTCTGGTGGCCGCCGTCGTCGGCCTGCTGTACCTGGTGCTCGTCGGTTCCGGATCGGGTCGTCGACGACTGACCACCGGAATCGGTGTGGTGATCGGGTTCGCGGTGCTCACCTACTTCGACGTCTTCGGCCGGATCGTCGAACGCATCGGCAACGACAACGGATCGTCGGAGGTGCGCAACGACGCCTGGGAGAACCTGGTTCCCATGTGGCGCAAGTTCTTTCCGTTCGGCATCGGCATCGACAACCTCAAGCCGTTCATGAAGTCGCACTTCGGGTCCAACTCGAGTCCTGAGTCGGCGCTGCTGGGTTACGCGGTCGGATTCGGCATCCCGCTGGCCCTGCTGTTCTTCGGGGTGCTGCTGTGGTTGGCGATCAACCGCATCCGCCACGACCGCACCATCAACCCCGCGGTGGCGTCGCTGCTGATCGTGCTGGTGGCGATCCAGTTCTTCTCGTCGATCACCACCGGGATCTCGTCGACGTCGATCATTCTGTGGCTGTGCACGTTCCTCGCCGTGACGTATCGATCGCCGGGGCCGGTTGTCGAATCAGAGCTGCCGGAGGGCCAGACTGCTGACACCCGGGCGTCGGAGGTTGGGGCGTCGGAGGTTGGGGCGTCGGAGGTTGGGGTGGCCAGGTAGGTGCATGCATTTGTCGCGGGTGACGCGACAAATGCCTACGTCTGTGGTGGGTGGTCGGGCTTGGGTGGGTCTGACTGTGTCGCTTGGCCGGCTGCGTCACCAGGTCGGCGTCGGACGCCGTAGAGCCGCGTCAATATTTCGTGGAGTTCGTCGCGGGTGAACGGCGGGTCGGCCAGGAGCACCTGCTGGTAGACCAGCCCGTCGACGACCGCGACGATCATCGCCGCGCTCACCGGGTCGGCCGTGTCCCCCATCGAGCGCAGGACCTCGGCGGTGAAGTCGACGTGTTTCTGCCGTGACTGCCGCAAGGCGATGCGGATCTCGTCGTCGGCCTGCGAGCGTCCGACGAACATGGTGCGCGCGACCGCGATCTCGGGTCGCTCGCTGGCGAGCGAGCACATGAAGTTGAGGGTGGCGTCGACGACGTCCTCCGGCGTCGGGTGCGCGATGCCGGCGAGCGGTGCGTAGGCCTTCTGTCCGGCTTCGCTGACGACGTCGACGATGTACTCGATGACCAGGCGATACAGCTTGTCGCGGGTGGGTGCGTAATGGTTGACCGAGCCGGCCGGAATGCCCGCGGCCTTGTCGACGGCGCGGTGCGTCAGCGTCCCGGTTTCGGACAGCACCGTGACCGCCGCCTCGCGAATCAACGCCTGACGTTTCTTCGCGGCCGATAGAGCCTCCGCCATTTCCCGCCCGGACTTTCTCTCTTGAACAATACGGACAATCCGCACTCTAGCCCCGGTGGGTCCGCGGCGAGAAACACTTGGCGTGAGTGGCAAAACCGGTCGAGTGCGTTCGTGCGGTTCGGTACCGGAAATTGCTGGCACAGCCTCGGTAGCTGTGGCCGGCGGCGACAACTATCTCATCGTCGATCCGCTCTGACCGATCTTGTGTCAGGCCGTATCAACCGCAGTACCGTCGAGCTCATGATTCGCAACGTGGTGACCGGACGGCTGCGTCCCGCCGACGGTGCCGACGCCGAGCGCGATCGTCGGCAACTCGACGACGGCCTCGCCGGTATCGCCGCCCTGCAACTACCCGGGCTGGTCGCCAACCACGTCGGCGTCGACGCCGGATTACGCAGCGGCGGTTGGAGTTTCGCGATCACCAACGACTGGGTCGACGCCGACGCCTACCGCGCCTACGACGCCGATCCTGAGCACAACCACTACCGGTCGATGATCGTCGACGTCTGCGACCAGGTATCGCGAGTGCAGTTCGAGGTGTAGGCACCCGGGACTGCTGACACAGCCTCGGTAGCTGAGCGTCGCGGGATCGATAATCTCCTCGACCATCCGCAGCCACCGAGGCTGTGTCATCGAATGGACCTACATAGCGGCACGAGGCAGCGCGCGCCGTGCACTGTGGGATGAAACGGACCAGAAATCGGACTGCTGGTCGCACAGTGCGCACTCCCGGTGACGTCCCTGCACCGACAGACGGTCTTCTCGGCGGACGCGGGCGACGTATATGTTCTACTGACGTGCCGTCGCAGGTGGGAGACGGCCTAGGGGTGGGGGGAATCCACGTGCGTCGACGCCGCGTAGACCAGGCCGGGGGCGGTGCCCGGGCGGTGCTGGTCACAGCCGTTCTCGCCGTCGTCGCGGCACTAGCGCTGGGCGGCTGCGGACAGAAGCCCGACACCTCACCCGGCGATGCGACCATCGCCGCACCCCCGACGTTCACCAGCCCGGCCCCGGTGCCCGGCCGCGTACACGGACGCAACGACGGCACATCGTTCGAGCCGTGCACGGCGATGACCCGCGACGCCCTCACCAAGCTGGGACTCGACCCCGGCACCTGGACCGACGTGTCGATGGTCGCCCAGGGTCCGCGCGGGTGTCGGGCCACCAGCGCAACCACCACGTTCAGCCTGCTGGTGCTCAACGCGGCAGCCAACGAGCTCTACCTCACCGGTGCCGCCGACGTCGACGACCCGGAAGCGCAAACCTACCGGTTCGTCCGCGCCAATTCGTGTGTGGCAGCGAAGAGTTCGGGTCGGGCGACTGTGCTCGCATCCTTCTCCGACGACACCCAACCCGCCGTGAACCAGGCCACCCAACACGCGCAGTGCCTGAAAGCTGTTG
The DNA here is from genome assembly GCA_023461275.1 of Actinomycetes bacterium. GTDB lineage: Bacteria > Actinomycetota > Actinomycetes > Mycobacteriales > Mycobacteriaceae > Gordonia. Next base: position 27,938 of record JAEYMI010000013.1, read on the forward strand.
GCGTGCTGAAGGATCTGGGTGATGCGATCCCGGCTGCGCTGACCGAGAAAGTCGGCTGGCGGACCACCACCACCACGGCATGCATGTACACCTACCTCGTGCAGGCCGGGCGGCTGCAGAACACCGTCTTCACGGGGCAGCCGAACACGCGCGTCGTCGACGGGGCTAGTCGGATTTACCCGTCGTCGGCGCTGGCCGCGCTCAACCCGGACGTGCCGGGCATCGACTTCGCGGTCATCAAAGAGCTCGGCACACCACTCTGGAAAACCCGGCCCGCACCGACTCCCGCACAACCCCAAGCGGCGCAGCCACAACCGGCCGGCTAGCGGCATCAGCACGGTTGAGCAGTGCCCTGAGATTGCTGCTGCTCCGCCCATGTCACCAACGATTCGACCAGCGGCCCAATCCGTCGCTGGGTTCGTTGAAACGCACGCTGGGAGCGGTTCACGGGGTCCGGGACATCCATGAACTCGGAGTTCATGTTGAGTTGGTTACGTTGTCGCCCAATATCTTCCACGGTGACACCACCTTGATCCTTTGACAGCAGTGCGAACTCGATGAGGGTGAACATGCGGTCGGCTCGTTCGGGCACGAGTAGTCGGCAATAGTCTCGGTGTTCGCGTTCCAGCCCGAGGACCAGGTCGGCCTCCTCCACGTGTTGCCGCTTGAGGGAGCACGTGACAAAGCCCGACACATCGAACCCGGCCTTCGCCAGCACAGCCTCCGAGTAGGGGTGCATACGTCGGCCATCGACGCAGCGCGTACCGACGCTTGACACCTCAATCCCCACACCCCGAGTGGCCGCTGTTCCAGCAAGCATTCGTTCCGCGATCGGTGACCTGCACATGTTGCCTGTACAGACAACCAAGACTTTCACACAACAAACGTTACTTAATGGGTGTTCTGTGCGCCATTTGAGGAAGCCGCGATGAAACACCTCATTGGACACCCACGAGGACCCCTATGAATTCGATCACAAAGTGAAACAACGGGTGTTGGTCAAAAGCGAAGTAAAAAGTGTCCCAGGGGTCCGAGGCTGGACGCCGAAGATCGTGAGGACTGTCCGTGTCGCGAGCTATTTGCCCGATTCGCGATGCGAGTATCAGTAGGTGTGGAGTTTCCGGTCATTCGATCAAAAACTGTTGTCAGACAACATATCTACTCGCGCCACCTCATCGGCCCTCGGCGCAGATATCACCCACAGCAAACGGCAACCCCGACCAACGTTTCTGCCGCCCTACCCAACGATAAGTAATTGGATAGTCAAGATTGGCCCAACGTAGCGGCACCAACTCGCCATTCGTACAGATCGAAACCCACCGACGACGTTTCCATAGAGTTGACTTTCCTTGAATCGGACGCTGATCAGACGAATTGCGCCCTATGTCTGATTAGTCAAGAGAATCGCCATCGGAGGGTCTACGCAAAGCCCGAACACACCGGCCCTCGCCGATCGGCACCGCACGACCTGATCAGCAGAGGGCCCACACGCTACAGGCTATAGGCGCGAATCCAATCGACCAACATGTACGACGGGTTGGGTGTGGTGAGGTCGGGGTCGCCCGGCCAGTTGCCGCCGACCGCGAGCGTGAACAACACGTAGAACGGCTTGTTGAACACCCACTGCTGATCGGCCGACAACTGGCTCGGCGTCCAGTTTCCGACGGACTGGCCGTCGATGTTCATGTCAATTCTGTTCTGCCGCTTGGTGAGTGTGTAGGTGTGATATCCGGCGGTTAGGTCGACCGGGGCGGGCCCGCTGCGGGGCGACTGCCAGTGACTGCCATCGTTGGTGGGGCCGTGCAGGTTTGAGTTGTAGCGCCACCCGTTGTTGGGTGTTTCGATGACGTCGATCTCGCCGGCACGCGGCCACCCGACGCTGTTGATGTTGGTGCCCACCAACCAGAATGCCGGCAATAAGCCTTGTCCGGCAGGCAGTTTGATCCGGGCCGACAAGGTGCCGTCGGTGAGGGCGAACTTACCGAGGGTGTTCATTCGCGCGGAGGTCAACGAGGTCCCGTTGTAGCGGGCGGCAATCACCAACTGGCCGTTGCCATTCAGATACGAGTTGCTCCGGGAATTGGTGTAGGTCTGCCATTCGTTGTTGCCCCAACCGCCACCGCCGGTCTCCCAGTTCCACTTCGACGTCGACGGTGAAGCACCTGACGAACCGGTGAATTCATCAGACCACACAAGCGTCGCGGCGCGCGCGGTTGGCGTGAGTACGGTCGCGCCGATCACGGCACCGATTCCGACTGTGAACGCGAGCAGCGTGGTCAAAAATGACCTGGCCACACGACGATTGGGATGAAGCTTCTGCATTGACGACACCTTCCACGGCCCCGAGTGATGTGCTCCTCCACCACGATTCATATCAGCTGCCCGAATTGTCGGGAGCATTCTGAGTGCCAATCGTTGCGTTTCTGGTATCCGGCGTCGAATCGGCAACCTTCTCGCCACCGGATCGTCACCGGCGTCGACGGCGCCCTCGCGATCGTCGACGGCGCCCTCCCCCTCCTCGACAGCGCCCTCCGCACCATCGACAGCGCCCTCCGCACCATCGACAGCGCCCTCCGCACCATCGACAGCGCCCTCGGCATCGTCGACAGCGCCCTCGGCACCATCGACAGCGCCCTTGGCACCATCGACAGCGCCCGCCTTGTCGTCGACAGCGCCCTTGGCACCATCGACAGCGCCCTCGCGATCGTCGACAGCGCCCTTGGCACCATCGACAGCGCCTCGTTTCGAGGCCCGAGCCGCCGCCCGACGGGTGTATCAAGGCCAATGCCACCCCCTTAAACTGACCCCATGCCTTCCCCGACGCTCGGACGACGCGACGTGCTGCGGTTCGTCGGACTCGGTGCGTCCGCGGTGGCTGCAACCGCGCTGGGGGTCACCGCCTGTGGCGACGCCGACACCCCACAACCGCCGGCCGGCACGCAAAAGCGTTGGGGTGCTTTCATTCCGGCAGTTCTTCCGGCGGCGGAGGGTACATCGTCGCCGATCAGTCAGCTCGCCGACCTGGCCGGCTCGCAACCGCGATACCTGCACCGGTTCGCGGCGCTGGGCGACTCGGCGCCGATCGGCGAGTTCGACGCCATCGTCGACGCCGGTGCGACCCCGCTGCTCACGCTCGAACCGTGGAATCCGACCGGCGGCATCGAACAACCGCTGTACGCGCTGAGCCGGGTGGCGTCGGGCGTTTTCGACGGTGACCTGCAACGGTGGGGTTCGACGCTGGCCCGATGGGGCAAGCCGCTGCTGTTCCGGTTCGCGCAGGAGATGAACGGAACGTGGTACCCGTGGGCCGTCGGGCTCAATGGCAACACCGCCGCCGATTACGTCGCCGCCTGGCGTCACGTCCGGCAGGTGATCTCCGACGCGGGTGCCGATCAGGTTCGGTTCGTCTGGGCGCCCAATGTGGTGACGCTCGGAACCAACCCGTTCGTCGACGCCTTTCCCGGCCGCGACGTCGTCGACGTCATCGGACTCGACGGTTACAACTGGGGTGATGTGCCTGGACATCATTGGCAGTCACCGCCAGATCTGTTCGCCGACAGCCTCAATGCGCTCGAGGCGCTCGACGCGTCGAAGAAGGTGTTGATCACCGAGGTTGCCTGCGCGGAGGGCCCGACACCCGAGCCGAAAGCGGCGTGGATTCGCGACTTCTGCGCTGCCGTCAAGAAGGACCCGCGCATCGAGGGATTCGTGTGGTTCCAGATGGACAAGGAACGCGACTGGCGGTTCAACACCAGCCCGCAGAGCCTTGCCGCGTTCCGTGCCGGAGTGGCTGCGCTGTAGGCCGAGACCGAGGGCGCCGTCGACGCGAACGAGGGCGCCGTCAACGCAAGCGAGGGCGCCGTCAACGAGGGCGAGGGCGCCACCAACGAGGGCGAGGGCGCCGTCGACGCGAACGAGGGCGCCGTCGACGCGAGGGAGGGCGCCGTCAACGCGAGGGAGGGCGCCACCAACGAGGGCGAGGGCGCCACCAACGCGAACGAGGGCGCCGTCAACGCGAGGGAGGGCGCCGTCAACGAGCGGTGTAGTCGAACCGGGCTTCGTCGAGTTCTTTGGTCAGCGCGGGTTCCAGGACGCGGGCGGCGGTCGCGGTCAGGTGCGAGTCGTCGCGGTAGAACAAGATCTTGTTGCGGGCCGGGAAGCACGTATTGCCATCGCAGAGAAGCTTATTGACGCTGATGGTGGTGATGTCGGGAGCTTCGCCGCGGGCTTTCTGGTCGAGGATCGGCTCGTTGCGGGTGAAGCCGTTGAGGCCGAAGTCGCACTTGTGCCAGTTGTCGAGCGCCCCCGACATGCAGTCGGCGATCTGGAAACCCGGGTACGGGGTGTCGGCGATGTACACCAGGCGCGCACCGGTACTGCGTAGAGCGGTGAGGGTGTCGTTCCAGGCCTGCTCGACTTTGTCGTAGTCGGGCACATAGGTCGACAACGACGAGACGATGATGATCTTCGGCTTGATCTGCTCGATCTCGCGCAACGCGTTCTGGCGCCACTCGATGCAGTCGGACTTGTTGTACGGGTCGGGAAGTCGCGGTTGCGGCGCGAGATTCTGCGCCGGGCACGCCGCCTTGGTCAGCTGGTGCACCCGCCAGCCGTGGGTGGCGCCGATGCTGCGGACCGCCTCCGACCACTGGTCGGCATGACTGTCACCGAACAACACCACCGGAATCCCGTCGGCCTGACCGAAAGTGCAGTCGCGCGTGGCCGTCAGATCACCCACCGGGATCAGGCATTCGTGCGGCTTGGGCCGGTCGTCGTAGGCCTGAAAAGGATTGGGCACCACCGGACCCGCCATGGTGGCGCGCTCCACGCCGAACACCGACTGGTACGTCAGCGACGCGTTGGCGACGGTATCGCGGCTGGCGGTGTTCACCGACACTACACCGGCGATGATGGTGACGGTCAGAGCGAGCACCACACCGGTCAGGCCCACCGAGATCGACGCCGACGAATTGCGTTTGAGCTCAGCGTTGTTGATGATCGGTTCTTCGAAGAACAGCGTCGACGCCGTCGCGATCAGCAACGCCACCCCCGACACCGCCAGCAGCGCAGGCCAGGTGGTGATGCCGGTTTTGGACTGAAACAGCACGATCGCCGGCCAGTGCCACAGGTACCAGGCGTAGGAGACGCGCCCCAGGAATCGCAGCGGCAGCAGCCCCAGAACCCAACCGACGAACGGCAATCCGGTGCCGGTGATCTGCCCGGCGGCGATCACCGCGGTCGCGGCGAACGTCGGGAGCATCGCGGCGGTCCCCGGGTACGGCGTGTGCGCGTTGATCACCACGCACGACGCCACGATGCCGGCGAGCCCGGCCCAGCCCAGCAGGAAACCGAACGGGCCCAGCACCTTCCGCATCACGCCGGTGGTCCGCAGCAACGGCTCGATGATCGCGATCATCGCGCCGGCGCCGAACTGCCACACGCGCGTGTAGGTGGCCATGTACGCCAGCGCCGGGTCGGTCGGGGTCAGCACGATCGCCCAGTACAGCGACACCGCGGTGACCGCGGCCACCACGATCCCCACCGACACCCGCATCGAAAGCCACCGTCGCAGAGCGGTTCTGGAGACCAGGATGGCGGCCAGGAAGATGGTCAGCGGCCACACGAAGTAGAGCTGTTCCTCGATCGACAACGACCAGAAATGCGTCGCCAGACTGCCGTCGATGGCACCGGCCAGATAGTCGGCCTTCTGTGCGATGAAGTGCCAGTTGGCGAGATTGGCTGCGGCAGCGAGCAAGTCGATGGCCTGCTTGAACACCTTGAGCAGCGGCATGGTGAGGGCGGCACCGATGATGGAGACCACGATGACCAGCGCCGCGGCGGGGATGATGCGCCGGCAGCGCCGGGCGTAGAAGCCCTTGAACGAGAGGGTGCCGGTTTTCTCGAACTCGCGCAGCAGGATTCGGGTGATGAGGAAACCGGAGATGACGAAGAAGATGTCGACGCCGATGAACCCGCCGTCGATGAAGGGGACACGTGCGTGGAAAAGCACCACCGTCAGGACCGCGATGCCACGCAGACCGGCGATGTCGGTGAAGAACCGACGCTTGGTGGGGTCGATGCCGACGGGCGGCTGAGCGGTCGTCGAGTCCTGCGCGATGGTGGCGATGGCCGGGAACCGGTCGGTCTCGACCTCGTGGTTGCCGAGCGGTCGGGGCGTGATCTCCGGCGCCGACAGTGAGCCCGCCGCAACCCCCTTCGACGTCACGTCTGCCATGGCAACATGATGTCGAACCAGCCCAGCGCCAGCGCGCCGATGAAGATGATCGCGCCGGTGTAGCCCAGCACTTCCCAGCCGGTGATGCGATTCCAGTTGGGGGCACTCGGGCGCGAATCGGTCTGCAGCGGCACCGGCGCGTCGATGGTCTCGATCGCGAGCTGAGCCGACGCCACCGGAGCCGACGCCGCCACCGACAACGACGTATCCGCAACGGGCGCACTGACTTCCGCCGGCCCGGCCACGACCAGTCCACCGGCAACCGACCCGAGGGCGGTCGCGGCGAACTTCTCGGTCGCCGACTCGGCAACCGGCTCAGCACCCGATGCCGACTCCTGTTCTGCACCAGCCTTTTTCGACCGATAGAACAGCACCTTGAGGAACGAGTAGAGCAGCGGGATGGCGAGGTAGGTGTAGGCCATGACGAACCCGACCATCATGAAGAAGTTCCACAACCCGAAGTGCATGACGTCGCGGATGATGGCCACCCAGAACGCGATCAACGAGCCACCGAGGGCGAGGGTGCCCAGCACACTGATGCTGCGCGCCAGGCGATTACTGCGGCCGACGACGCTGGTGGGCACCCACCCGACGTCGCGTCCGATCAGCCGATGCCAGATGGCCACCGCGTGGGCGAAGCTGTAGGCCATCTGCACGCGCAGCACCTCGAAGCGCCACCTGGTCCGTGACACCAGCGGGAACAGCACCACGTAGACCCATAGGCCGAACAGGAACGGCACCAACTGCCAGGGCCGCACGTCCTCGGGATAGAAGGCGGCCATGATGATGCCGGGGACGAACAGCAGGAAGACGTTCATCGCGGTCGTGACGTAGTAGAAGATGCCGGCGAGGGTGGCCAGCAACTGCCCCAGCGTCGCGCGTCGAACCTTTTTCAGGTGCGACTTGTCCACCCGCGACAGCGACCCCATGCACCAGCGGTACTGCTGATTGAGGAAGGCCGCGAGATCCGACGGGCACAACCCGCGTGAGAGCACCACCGGGACGTAGGCGATCGAGTACCCCGCCTGCTGAACATACCTTCCGGTATGGAGGTCTTCGCTGTGTTCGATGGGCGCGAAACCGCCGACCTCACGCAACGCCGAGCGCCGATACACCGCCGAAGTGCCGACGCAGTTCGCCGCACCGATCCGGTCTCGCGACGGTTGCACCCAGCGGTAGAAAAACTCCTGGGTGGCGCCCGCGGTCCGCTGAATCCAATTCATCGACTCGGTGGTGGCGAAGGTCTGCGGGCTCTGCACGATCGCGACGTCGGGGTCGTCGAAGTACGGGATCAGATGCATCAGGAAATCGGGGTGCGGGCAGAAGTCGGCGTCGAAGATGGTGATGAAATCGCCGTTGCTGATCATGAAGGCATGCCGCAGGTTGCCGGCCTTGCGGAGGTGACCGCGGTTGCGTCGAACCTCATAGTGGAAGCCGAACTCGCGGGCCAGGTCCCGGACCTCGGTGCGGGCGGCGTCGTCGAGAACGAAGATATCGATGCCACCGGGCCAGTCCAGCGCCAGCACGTGTCGGTAAGTGTTGCGCAGGATGTCCAGGCTTTCGCCGCAGGTGGGCAGAAAGACGTCGATGCGGGGGTGTGGGCCGACCGGCACCCAGGACGCCACCCGATTCTGGTGGGTACGCCAATCGATGCGCCGTTTGTTCATCCCGGTGGCCAACGAGAATATGGTGGCCGCCACATTGAAGGCGAGCACGATCAGTGCCGGCCAGAGCATCGGCTGCGCGGTGGAGAAGGCGATCAACGACCACGCCGCGAGGACGAACGCGACCAATAAGAACAGCTGAATCCAGCGCATCTGCGGGCCGAGGTACTCATAGATCTCGTTGTCGGCCGGGGCCGCCACGCTGTTCGGATCCTGAAGCGGCGCAGGCGGTTGCGCGCCGCGTCGGCTCGCTGCGCCACCGAGCAGCGACCGCGATGCCCGGCCCTCGGACACGCCGGAATCCGGGACGGTCACGGCGTCGGCGTCCGCGCGAGGACCGGCCCTCGACTCTCGGTCCTTCGTGATCAGACCCACCCGAACAGAATCGTGCACACCGCCGCAGCCCGCAACAAGGGGTCTTCGAGATCACTGACGGGTGGACCTCGACTAGATTCTCCGTGTGGGTTTTCGGACGGTCGGGGGCCGACGGTCGTGGTTGCCGTCGGCAGCGGTGGCGCTGTGCGTCGTCGTCATGGCGTCGTGCGGCGATTCTGGCGCGACGGCCGGCCGGACGCTCGCCTACCCCACGTCGGCGCCCTCTGCGTCGCAGACGGCCCAGCAGGAACGCGGCCAGGTGGTGGCCACCACGTCGGCCCTGGACGCCTGGCGGTCGCGACTGCCTGCGGGCACCCGGGTCACCCGGATGACGTATCGGTCCACCTCGGGCGTCGACGGCTCGTCGACGACGGTGACCGGCGCGGTCTTCGTGCCGCCGGGCAGTTGGCCGGCCGGCGGGTGGCCGCTGATCGCCTATGCGCACGGCACCACCGGCATCACCCGTGACTGCGCGCCGTCGGATCAGCCCGACATGTTCGGCGACCTGCGCGCCGTCAATTCGTTCCTGAACGGCGGATATGCCGTGGTGACCACCGACTATCAGGGCCTGGGCGTACGGACCGACGAGAAGGCGCCGCACCCTTATCTCGAGCCGCGCACCGCCGCCTACAACGTCATCGACTCGGTACGGGCGGCACGCTCACTGGAACCGACGATCAGCGACCGCTGGCTGGTATCGGGAGCGTCGCAGGGTGGTGCGGCGGCATGGTCGACGGCCGAGGAGGTCGCGGCCTACGGCGGTGGCGCCGGACGCCTGGGCAGTGGGCAGTTGATCGGCGCGGTCGCCGTCGCGCCCGTCCTGGACGCCACCTACCTGGTGCAACGTGCCCAGAAGGGCGAGCTGACCACCGCGCAGCGCTACCTCTATCCGATCGTCGTCTCCGGTGCCGCGCAGACCGACTCGTCAATTCACCCCGGCGACTACCTCAACGGCGTCGCCGAGCAGCAGCGCACCACCCTGATCTCCTGCTCAGGGGGCAAGACGGCGTTGGCTGCGCAGATGGGCCAGCCCGACGCGTCGATGTTCACCGCGGTCAACCCGGGTGCCGGGCAACTCCTCGAATCGCTGCTCACACGCTTTTCGCTGCCGCGCACCAAGACGTCGGTGCCGATTCTGGCCATCTACGGCAGCGACGACGCGATCATCCCCGTCGACGTCATGGAGCAGACGCTCGGTGACGGGTGCGCGGTCGGCGACACGCTGACCCGGGTTCGACGAGAGGGCCAGGGGCATGCTCTGGACCCCGGTCCTGTACTGGCGAATTGGGTGGCAGATCGTCTGGTCGGACGACGGTTGCAGAGCGATTGCTGAAGCGATCACGTTATGGTGTGAACGCTAGGGGGAGATTCGAAGATTGGGAGTTGTGCCAGGAATGGGCAATCTGCTGAAGCGGGTGTGGGCGTCGGCGCCGGTGTGGGCGTGGATCGTCATGATCGTCGGGGTGATCGTGCTTGTGACCGGACTCGTGATCTCGGGGAATCGCACCAGCGGGGCCAGTGACCCGTCGTCGGCGCCGGTAGCGGCCACCACGACCAGTGCCGCACCCGCACAGATCCCGGCCACGGTGAAATTCATCGACGAGGCCAAAGCCAATCCGAGCACACCGAAAACCATCGTTCTGCTGGGTGATTCGACGGGCGCGGCCACCGACGGCTGGGCCCCGGCACTGGGTACCGCGATCAGCAAATCTCTCGATCGGCCGGTGGCCACCAAGTACTGGAATGCCGACACCAACGCGTACGGACCGATCGTCGGACTCGGTGAAGGCAAGAACGGCGCGATCGGATTCTGGAATGGCAGCGCCGCCGACGCCGACGCCGCGTACACGCAGAAGAATCTGTCGCAACTGATCCGCCCCGAGGTGACCCCGGATCTCATTCTGCTCAATTTCGGCCACACCGAGGATCAGTCGCAACCGCTCGCCCCGCAGATCCGGCCGTTGATCACCGCACTGAAAAAGAAGTATCCCAACGCCGATATCGCGGTTATCAAGCAGAATCCCTCGAAGTCGGGCTCGTCGAATCAGCTCTCGGGATACGCCGCCGATATGGACAGCCAAGGCATTCAGGTGATCGACGTCTATTCGTCGTTCCCCACCGGCGGAACGCAGTTGGCCGGGGTGATGTCCGACGACATCAATCCCAACGCCGCCGGCCAGCAGCTCTGGACCAAAACCGTGCTCAGCGCCTTCGGATTGCCGACGCAGCAGTAGGTTTCAGATCATCAGGTTTCAGCTCATCAGGTTTCGGATCGTCACTTCGGTGGTGATCGACGCTGGTCAGCGCAGGCTGATCTTGTAGCGTCGGCCGAGTTCTATCCGACGACTGCGCTGCCACGCACGCACCAGGCCCGCCGCGGCGATCACGAATGCCGCCACCGACAGCAGGTCGGATTCGGTGACGCCGTGCCGCACGGTGACCGAGAACAGCGATTGACCTTCGAGCGGCTTGTTCCAGATCAACCACGCCAGTCCCACAACAGTGAGCACAATCGACGACCGAATACTCGGCCGAGCCAGCGACCACGCACCGGACACAAAAAGCAGGTTCAGCAAAACCAACGCGTGAAATAGGTCGGGTGTGCGCACTTCCACATTATGGTCGACTGTCCAAATTGCTGCGGAGAGCACACGCTGGCGCTTACTATTTTGTGGAGCTGTGGTTCTTGATCGAGAACGCCGTCGGGGCACACATTCGTTTGTTGTCACAGTAGGGGTGGGAGATTCGTCATGCGTGCTGCCTGGATTCGACGTGCGGTGGCCGCGGCGGCCATCGGCGCGGGAACGTTGTTCGCCGGCGGTGTCGGGGCGACGCTCGCCGGTGAGGCCTCGGCGTTCCCGTCGGAGTGCCAAGACGCCGGCAAAGGTTCGCTCAGCTGCACTGTGCCGTCGGCAACGATGAAGTCGACGGCGACGGTGACCATCCGGCCCGGCACCCCGGTTCCCGGGAAGAAGACGCAGGCGATCTACATCGTCGGCGCCGACGATTTCAAGCAGCGCGAGTTGATCTCGGCACAGTACGGGCCGGAGTACACGCTGGTGTCGGTCGAGTACGCCGAATCCGGCTGGGTGAGCGACTGGAAGTCGCCGCCGCGCGGCCTCGACGGCGGCACGTTCTGGAACCAGACCGGCGGCACGTACAACCCGCAGTGGGCGACGTTCATCGGCACCGAGCTGCCCGCCTACCTCGACACCACCTTCGACGTCGCGCCGACCGGCAACGCGATCGTCGGACTCGGCGAATCAGGTGCGCAGGCAATCACTCTCGCGCTCGACAATCCGAAACTGTTCACCGTGGCCAACTCCATCGGCGGCTTCTACCAGACCGACAGCTCGCTCGGATACGCGTTGATCCCGACGATGCTGGCGCTGCGGCACGGCATCGTCAACGGGTTCAATGACTTGTGGGGCAACCCCTTTGACCCCAACAGCCGCTGGGCGGCGCACGATCCGTCGAAGCGCATCGGTGAGGCAAAGACCAACGGGCAGACCATCATCATCTCGGCGGGCAGTTCGCTCAACCCGGTCACTTATCTCTCGGCGCTGATGCTCAACCGGACCGTCGCTGCGCTGAATCTGCCGGTCAGCTTTGTCTACGGTTCCACCGGCAACGGCAGTCGGGAGGCCGCGCTGGTGAAGGCCGCGCTGACGAAGGGCACGCTCGCCAAGGTGGGTGGCTCGCCGACCGCCAACGTCGAGAAGGCGGTCTCGGAACTGTCGGTGAACCTGTCGGACTCCGCTGCCCCGACGGTGCTGACCGCGCCGGACAAGTCGGCTGCGTTGTCGAAGGCCGCGCCGTCTGCGGTACCTAGATCTACGGTTCCGGGTTCTGTTGCGCCGAGTTCTGCTGTACCGGGTCCTGTTGCGCCGAGTTCTGCTGCGCCGAGTTCTGCTGCGTCGGGTCCGGGTGCGGCGGCTCCGAGTGCTGCCGCGGGATCGAGTGCGGGGTCGGGGTCGGCGGACACCCCTGCGACGCCTTCGGGGTCGGCGCCGTCGGGATCTGCGCCTTTGGGGTCAGCGCCGTCGGATGCGCCGGCCGGAGCGGTGCCGGACAAGCCGGTGGCCTCGGTGCCCGAGCCCGCGTCAGCACCGTCGTCGACGTCGGATTCAGATGGCACCACCAGCACCGATACTGCCGGGTCGGACCCTTCTGCGGGTTGAGCGAGGTGGGGTTCCCGCGGGTTGGGTAGCGTCCGAGCGCACGTTCCGGCGGGTTGAGTAGCGTCCGAGCACAGCGAGGCCGCGTATCGAAACCCAGTACCCCGTTCGGCGTACACCCGGCATGGGCATCGTCACATTTTGCGCGACTAAGCACTCCTCCACACGCCGCTCACAGATTGGTGCGGTAGGAAAGATTCGTGTCGCCTCAGTCCAGCCGTCGTCGACGCAGGGTCCGCAACGTCTTCTTCGGGGTGATTGTGGTGATGACGATCGGCGCCCTAGTGGCCGGCGTCGTGGCGTACAACCTGTTCTACCGAGACCACTCCACCCAACCGTTACGACCGGCCGATGCCATCATCGTGCTCGGCGGCGAACACGACGGCCGCGAGGATTACGGACTGCAACTGGCTCGCGAAGGCTATTCGACGTCGAAGACGGTGCTGATCTCCAACCCCGACCTGCCCTACCACGCCCGCACCAAGTGGTCGACGGACCTGATGAACCGGATCTGCGGACCGCAGCCCGGCCTCGAGGTGATCTGCTTCCCGCCGGTGCCGTCGACGACCCGTGGCGAGGCGATGTTCACCCAGAAGATAGCCAAGGAACGCGGCTGGAAATCGGTGATCGTGATCAGCTGGCGCTATCACTTGGTGCGCGCCCGGTACATTTTCGGGCAGTGCTTCGACGGCGACGTCGAGTTGGCTGCCGTCCCCCGCGATTACGGGAAGTCCATCCGACGCTGGACCTACACCACGCTCTACCAGTACGCCGGACTCACCAAAGCGGCGATTCTCGGGTGCGAGAAGTAATTCGGCTCGCTCGCGTGACACAGCCTCGGTAGCACAGCGAGGCGGACGAGATAATTGACGCCCCGACGCCGTGCCACCGAGTTTGTGCCACAGTTTTCGAGACCTCGTCGCCCGTTTCAGGCACTTCGACATCAGGCGCGAGTCGCAAAGTACTCGGCGCCGCGGGTCGCTAGCACTCGGCTCGCTGGTCGAGTAGGTCGGCTTGCCGGTCGAGTAGGTCGGCTCGCCCACGCGCCCGCAGGCTTCTCGATCAGCAAGTGCCGCAGAGCAATTCGAGGCCACAGGCCCGTCTCTATATACCGACCCAAGGGCGGGGTGACACAGCCTCGGTGACACAGCGACACAAACGACATAGTTGACGTCCCGTGACTCTCCCACCGAGTCTGTGTCAAGAGTTTTCGAGACCTCGGCGTTTCTAGACCTCGGCCTTCTAGACCTCGACACCCCTATCAGGCACCACGACTCCCGCAGTGGCCCCCGGGCGCACGACACAGCCTCGGTGGCACAGCGACGCGGACGAGATAATTGACGCCGCGACGCCGTGCCACCGAGTTTGTGCCGCAGATTTTCTAGACCTCGGCTTCCAAAACTCAGCCTTTAGACCTCGGCACCCGTTTCGGGCACTTCGACGTCGGGCAGCGATGCGAGGACCGCGGCCTTCAGGTTGTCGACGGTGGTGGCCGATTCGATCACCGCCCGCGACGCCGCGTCACCGACGTCGAGGATGCCCAGCAGCAGGTACTCGGGGCGGAACCGGGAATCGTTGCGCTGCTTGGCAATTGCCAGACCAGCGACCAACGCGTCGCGGGTGACGCCAGCAAAGCGGGGCCGCGAACCACGACCACGCGGACCGCGCCGACCGCGGCCGGGCTCCCACGGACCGTCGAATCCCTCGGGTCCGCCGGGACCACCAGGGCCGAAGCCGCCGGGTCCACCGGGACCAAAACCGGGTCCGCCCGGCCCGAAACCGGGACCACCAGGGCCGAAGCCGCCAGGTCCACCGGGACCGAAACCGCCAGGCCCGAAACCGCCAGGCCCGAAACCGGGACCGCCCTCAACGGGGCCGTCACCAAATGGGCCGCAGCCCTCGCCGCGGCGTCCGCCACGACGATGCGGGCCGTGGCCATGACCGCGTCCGGGGTGATGCCCCCGACCGCGTCCCCGACCACGTCCGCGACCGGACGGACGATCGCGTTCACCCCACCCCTCGGTGAGGTCGTCGCCGAAGCGCGTGCGAACCGCTTCGCGGAGCGTGTCGAGGTCGATTCCGATGCTGCGCAACGCTTCTCGATCCTCGGAGTAGCGCTGTTGCGCGGACTCCTGGGCATAGTCGGCGTCGGCCTCGGGATCGGCGACATCGCGTTCGGCATGGTAGGCGCGCACGGCGTCGCGTGCGGTGGCCAGGGTCAGCCCCTGCTCACCGAGCACGCCGAACAGCGGGCTGCGGGCATTGCAGAGCATGCCCAGAATCAGGTGATCGTTGCCGAGTTGGCGGTGACCGAGGTCGCCCGCCTCCTGCATCGCAAAGCTCACCAGTATTTTGTCTTCGCGTGTGAATCGCTCAAACATGGTCTTTCTCCTTCTTGCCCGTGACATGGTCATCGGCTCTCGCCTCCGGGCTCTCGATGTGAATGTTTTTGATGCACGGCCTGGCGGCTGATCTGCAGGACCTCTGCGATCGCCTGCCAGCTCCATCCGTTTCGCCGAGCGTTGGCCACGTGAACCTCTTCGAGTCGGTCGGCCAGGGTCCGCAGGGCGCGGACCGCGGCGAGACCCTCGGCGGGATCGTCACTGGCAGCGGCCCCGGCAATATCGTCCGGGCCCGCCTCGGTTGGCGTATGGTCGTCGTGCATGGTGTCAGGTTATGTTGACGTCCAGCCCGTTGTCAACATTTCTTGACAACATTTTTCTCTGGGTTCGCTGGGGACGCCTGGATTCCCCTTTTCGACCGATCGTTTTCGACGTCGAACTGCCCTAGCGTCAGATAGATGTCGCCTGGCGGGTCGGGCACAAGCGGCATCGAGAGGGACGACGCCGAGGGGACGACCATGTCGAGCCGGATGCACCGGCCGCGGCTCAGCGACCGCGAGATCGAGGTGCTGCTGCGGTGGCTGTGCTGCGAGACCAAGGAGCGCGCGGCGTCGGAACTATTCATCAGACCGTCGACGGTCAATACCCACCTGCGGCGCATCCGCGACAAGTACCGCGAGGCCGGCCGGCCCGCCTACACCAAGATCGAACTGCTGGTGCGGGCCGTCGAAGACGGTCACATCACCCTCGACGACGTCACCAGCCGGGTCAACGCGCGGCTGTCGGGGGCGTCAGCCGCCGCTCATTCAGAACTCACTCGCTGAGGATCGACTCGCTGATGTTCATCCGGGCTGCCCGCGCGGCCGGGAACAGCGACCCGACGATGCAGAGCACGAAGGCCACTGAGACGAACAGCAGGGTCGACGGGCGCGGCGAGTACTGAACGTCGATTGACGTTGTGGCGGTAAGGATTTTGTCGGCCAGGAAGTGCAGGCCCGATCCCATGATGAGGCCGAGAGCCGAGCCGACGACCGCGATGCCGGCGGCTTCGGCGAGCACCATGCGCGAGACGAATCGTCGGGACGCGCCCATCGCGCGCAGCACCCCGAGTTCTCGACGACGCTCGATCACCGACAGCAACAACGTATTCAGCAACGCGATGGCCGCGGCGACGGCGACGATCCACTGGATCGCGACGGTGAACGAACCCGACGCCTCGGCCTGCGCCTGCGTCGCCGCGAGCGCCTCGGCACCCGAATAGACGTGCAGCACTTTGCCTCCCGGCGACGGATTGGCTGCGGCGATCCGTTCGAGGTCACGCCGGACGGCGTCAGGGTTGGCGTCGGGTGCGGTGAGAACCTGCAGGTAAGTGTTGCCGGGGCGGCCGAACCATTCGGCGATCCGGCTCGACGCGATGGCCGCGGTCCCGGAGTTCAGGGCGACGTAGTCGACGGTGTCGCGGACCACCACGTCGCGGTAGCCGCTCGGGGTGGCCAGCCGCAGCGTGTCGCCGGTGGTCACGTCCAAGGTGCGGGCGAGGATGTTGGATAAAAGGATTCCGTCGCCGGCCAGCACCTGGCGCGACGCCTCGGGGGTGGCCTTGCGCAGGAACGGCGCAGTGGAACCGGGCAGAAGTCCTTGCAGCAGAACCTGATCGGCGCCGACGTTGACGTTCATCCATTGTCCGCCGATCACGTCGTTTACGCCCGGGACGGCACGCACCTGCGCCTCCACCGGGTCCGGCAGGACAGGGCCAAGCGGCACTTCGTATTTGGTGGTCGATGACACGTAGAAGTTCGGTGCACCGAGTCCGTCGAGTGAGGTGGAAATCGACGACACCAGGTTGTCGAGCGCGCCGGAGGTTCCCATGCCGACGGTCACGGCGACCGCGACGGTCATCAACGTCGCCCAGGCCCGACGAGGAGCGCGGTCGGTGTTGACCGACGCCAGCCGGCCCGGCCCACCGAACACCTTTGACACCCAGAACACCAGTCGCACAAGCGGATTGGTCAGGGCGAAGCAGATGAACAGCACACCGACGGCGAATACCGCGCCGGCGATGATGGCTGGCCGGTCGGGTATGCGGGTGGCCATGAACCACGACGCGATCACCAGTGCCACTCCCCCGACGGCGGCCGCGACGATCAGCTTGCCGCGGCGTGGTGCGGCGTCGGCGACCTCGCCGGTGGTCATCGCCTCCACCGGCGACACCGCGAACACCGACCGTGCCGCCAGGGACGTCGCCGCCACACACGCGATGACGCAGGCGATCACCGCGAGGATCGGCGCATACAGCGGCAGGTGGTAGGTGATCAGCGGTCCGGCGGCGTTCGACTCGTCGCGCGGCAGGCGGCCGATGGCCCACTGCCCGGCCAGGATGCCGACAGGCACGCCGAGCAGGCCGCCGACCAGCCCGAACAGCGCCGCCTCGCCCAGCATGTCGCTGACGAGATGAATGCGTTTGGCGCCCAACGCGCGGATCATCGCCAACGACTGTCGACGCGACGCCACCGCCATGTTCATCGTGTTGAACACCAGGAACGCGGCGATCACCAGTGAGATCAACGAGACGAGCAGCGTCGAATCACGGGTCACACTGCTGGCCGTTTCGGCTTGTGCGGCACGGAAATCGGGGTCGACGACGACGGCCCGGCCGTCGACGACCCGCTGCACGTCGGTGCGCAGCGCGGTCAGGTCGGTACCCGGGCGGGCGACGATGAGTGCGGAGTCGACCCGGCCGTCGCGTCCGGCAAGTCGTTGCGCGAGACCGAGATAGGCGAAGATGAAGTTGCCGCCGGACAGGACGGCGGCGTCGGCATCGTCGGCGACGTCGACCACCCGAACGGTGGTGCCGTTGACGTCGATGCGCTGACCTTTGCGGAATCCCGTTGCCGCGCCCACGATCACGCCGTCGTCGATGTCGCTCTCGGTGAAGCCGGGGCCACCTCCGCCGGCGGAGACCGCTTGCTTGAGCTGATCCGACAGCGCGGTGATCCGAAAGTCCGAGCCCAGCAGGGTGATGGTTCGGCCGTTGATCGTCAGCGGCCCACGGATCAGTGGGACAACGGTTTTGGCGGCGGGGACGTCACGTCGGATGTCGGTGACCACGGCCTCGTCGACGCCGGAGTCGGCGATGGCGGCGACCTCGAGGTCGGCGCTGCCGGAGATGGCGGCGTTGAAGGCGCGCACCGATTCGGTGAGTGAACCGTAGGTGCCGAGTACCGCGATCAGCAGCGCCGACGCCACGACGACCACGAAAAGTGATGTCAGGACTCGTAACCGGTGGGTGCGGATCTCGCGCAGGTTGAGCACGCGGATGCGGTTGAGGCCGGCAAGGAGCCCTTTCACCCGGCGATCTTTCCGTCGCGCACGGTGATCGTCTGATCGGCGACGGCTGCGGCGTGGGCGTCGTGGGTGACCATCACCACGAGGCGGTCCGGTTCGTCGTGGGCGACCTCGCCGAGAAGTTCGAGGACGTCGTCGCCGGTCTTGGAGTCGAGGTTGCCGGTCGGTTCGTCGGCGAGCAGGATCGAAGGTTCCATGATGAGCGAGCGGGCGATCGCGACGCGCTGCATCTGCCCGCCGGACAACTCCGACGGCCGGTGGTCGACGCGCGAGCCGAGCCCGACGCGGTCGAGCAGCTCAACAGCGCGTGGCTTGGCGTGACGCAACGACTTGTTGTCGAGAAGCCTTGGCAGCGCGACGTTTTCCCAGGCCGAGAGCGTCGGGACAAGGTTGAAGAACTGGAAGACGAAACCCACGCGGGTGCGTCGGAAGGCCGACGCCGCGTCGTCGTCGAGGGTGGTGAGGTCGACGCCGCCGACGCTGATGGTGCCCGACGTCGGGGTGTCGAGGGCGCCGAGGATGTGCAGCAGGGTGCTTTTGCCGGCGCCGGACGGGCCGACGATGGAGACGAACTGGCCGCCGGCGAGGGTCAGGTTCAGGCCGTCGAGCGCCCGGACCCGTTCTTGGCCCATCCGGTACTCGCGGACGAGATCGACGGCCTCGACCAGCGGCGACCGCGCGGGAGGGGGAACAGGTGGGTGACCACGAGGTGGATCGGCGGGAGCTGGATCTGCGTCGGCAACCACGACTGCATGGTAGTCGACCGTGCCCAGTCGACGGTCTGGCGTGCACAGTCAACAACGAGGCCGAAGGACGAAGCGGCCGACCGGCGTGACACAGCCTCGGTGCCTGCGGACCACCGAGTCAATAGCAGACGCCGACTGCCGCTCCTACCGAGGCTGTGCCACGGCTCCCGACCACCCCAGCGTCGAAAAGCCCCAAACGCGGCGCCAGGCTTCAAACGCGACCAGCACCGACCCCACGTCGGCAAACCCACCCCGCATTCGCGGGCGCACAGTCGACGGTCTGGCGTGCACTGTCAACGACGAGGCCGAAGGACGAAGCGGCCGACCGGCGTGACACAGCCTCGGTGCCTGCGGATCGTCGAGTCACTAGTCGACGCCGACTGCCGCTCCTACCGAGGCTGTGCCACGGCTCCCGACCAGCACCGCGTCGAAAAGCCCCAAACGCGGGCCCAGCATCCGAACGCGACCAGCACCGACCCACGTCGGCAAGTTCACCCCGCACTCGCGGGCGCACAATCAAACTCCCCGCCACGCCCAGAAAACATACCCGCGCGCATAGTCAACGAGTCGACGAAAGAAAGACCCTATTTCCTTCGCAAACGAAACTACTCAGGCGGCAGCGCGTAATCCGTCAATGGCGTCGGCGATGTTATTGATCGAAGAGAAGGTGGTCTTGGTCAGCAACTCGCCCGGGAATTCCACGTCGCACGCAACCTCAAGGGCAATCATCACAGTGACGCTCGCATGAGACGTAAGTCCCAATGCGAATAGGTCCTCATCGGTGCCGATGGTCATCGCGTCCTTGCCGAGTTTGCCGTGCTTGACCAGCACCTCTCGGATAGTTGACTCCATTGAACTCCCCCTTCTGCCCGGCGCACAGTGAATTCCGGGTGTATCTGACTCGTCGGTAATTTAGGAACGTAACGTACCGCTTGCATATCTCTTACAACAGCCGTTAGAGTACATGTGCACTACAAACTTGGCCAGCAGGGGGAAACTGCGGCTGGGTGGATTCAATGAGTTGGCGGGTTCTCCGACGAATCCCCGGCCGAAATATTTCGCTAATGGGGGGCATTTTTCGTGTCTATTCTGGACGCCGATACACGTATCGATATCGACCATGTCGTCGCCGTCGCCGCGGCAGCTGCCGACGACGTCGACCGGCAGGCACGTTTTCCGCACGAAGCGGTCGACGCGATGAAGCAGGCCGGCCTGCTCTCGGCGTCGCTGCCCATCGCGCTCGGCGGTCGCGAGGCGTCGATCACCGAACTCGCCGCCACCTCGCGCGCACTCGGCGCGGCCTGCGCCTCGAGCGGCATGATCTACGCGATGCACCACTCGCAGGCCCTGGGCCTGCGGTTTCACTCCACCACCCCCGCGACGGCCGAGCTGACCCGCGAGGTCGCCCGCACCGAGGGACTGATCGCGTCGGCCACCACCGAGATCACCACCGGCGGCGACCTGCAGTCGTCGACCTGCGCGGTGGAGTACAACGGCGACACCATCCACCTGGAGAAGAACGCGCCGGTCATCTCCTACGGCGACTACGCCGACTACATCTGCGTCACCGCCCGGCGCGACGTCACCAGCCCGCCGAGCGACCAGGTCCTCGTCGTCGCACCGATGAGCGAGGTCACCCTGACCCGCACCTCCGAGTGGGACACCCTCGGCTTCCGCGGCACCTGCAGCCCCGGATTCATGCTCAGCCTCGACACCGCCGCCGGGCACGTGATGCCGGTGGACTACGCGTCGCTGTCCAACCACACCATGCAGCCCTCGGCGCACATCCTGTGGGCGGCGTGCTGGCTGGGCATCGCCGACGCCGCAGTTGCCAAGGCGGGCAAAGAGGTTCGCGCGGCGGCCCGCCGTTCGCCGGGCACCACCCCGCCGCAGGCGGCACGCTTCGGCGACCTACTCGTCGACCACCAGCGATTCGAGGCCGCGGTCACCGACGGCATCAACCGCTACGAAAAGTTCCTCGCCAGTGGAGAATCCGAGGCAACCATCGGATTCTCGGTGGCGATGAACAACCTCAAGATCACCGCGTCGACGGCTGTCGTCGACGTCGTGGCCGCGGCACTGACCATCACCGGCATCAAGGGATACCGGCAGGACAGTGAGGCATCCATGGGACGCCTGCTCCGCGACGCGTACGGACCAGCGCTGATGGTGTCCAATGACCGTATCCGAGCCAACAATTCGCGCCTCGTCCTGGCGCTTCGGGGGAACTCATGACCGACCAACTCGTCGACGACCTCACCGTCGCCCACAAACGATTCCGCGAGCAGCTGATCGACGCCGGACATCTGGTTCCGGCCGGACTCGACGGCCTCTACGCACGCGGACCCGAGTACGAGGCGGCCTTCGACGGCGTCGACCGGGTGATGTGGGCCGCCGGTACCGCCGCTCATGGCGCCGATAACGTTCGGCGCCTTCGGTTCCCACCGGTCTTCCCCCGCGACGCCTACGAGAAGACCGACTACATCGCGTCGTTTCCGCACCTGACCGGTGCCATCTCGACCTTCGTCGGCAGCACCCGTGAGCACAGCCAGCTGCTGCTCGAGCGGGAAGAGGGCCTGCCCTGGGACGGCCACCTCACCGCAGCCGGCACCATGCTGGTCTCGGCCGCCTGCCACCCGCTGTACGCGACTCTGCCGGACACGTTGCCGCAGGGCGGTTCTCGGTTCAACGTGCACGGCTACTGCTTCCGCCACGAGCCGTCCATCGACCCGCTGCGCATGCAGGCCTTCCGGATGCAGGAATTCGTCTACGTCGGTGAGCCCGAAGGCGCCGTCGAGCATCGGCAGACCTGGATCCGCACCGGTCTGGAGATCTTCGACCAACTCGGCCTGGTCGCCGACGACGTCCCCGCCAACGACCCGTTCTTCGGTCGCCACGGCGAGATGCTGGCCAACAATCAGATGCAGGAGAACCTGAAAACCGAACTGGTGGTGCGTCTTTACGGCGACCTCGACGAGGGCACCGCGCTGCTGTCCTGCAATAACCATCAGGATCACTTCGGTGTCGGGTTCGGACTGTCCACCGCCGACGGCGGCGTGGTCCACAGCGCGTGCGTCGGTATCGGCATGGACCGGATCACGTTGGCACTGTTCGCCATTCACGGTATCGACAGCTCCACCTGGCCGGCGAGCGTCCGCTCGGCGCTCGGAATCTGACTCCGATGAGGGTCGTCTCAACTCCGACCTACATCGTCACCGACCACCTCGATCCGCTCTACGGCGTCCTCACCGGACCCGACGACGGCGTGGTCGGTGGTGCGGTGCTGATCTGCGCACCGGTCGGCAAGGAGTACAACCACACCGTTCGCGGCTTCAAGCGGCTCGCCGAACAACTCGCCGCCCAGGGGCTGCTGGTGCTGCGGTTCGACTACGCCGGTACCGGTGAATCCGGTGGCGCACAGAATGATCCGCAGGCCGTTCGGTCCTGGGACGAGAGCATCACCGCGGCGATGGCGTTCCTGCGTGAGCAATGTGAGGGTTCGGTCGGCATCGCGGTGATCGGGCACCGGACCGGCGCGCTGCTCGCGATGGCCAACGATGCGGTCCGCACCAGCGCCACGTCGGTGGTGCTGTGGGACCCGGTGGTCAGCGGCGGATTCTTCGTCAAGACCCAGCAGATGCTCTACCAGGTGGTCTCGCAGGGGCCGGCGTACATCGCGCCCGGGCACGAGAACACCACCGAGCTCGCCGGCCTGAGCCTGCATCGGGATGCGGCCAAGAAGCTGTCACGAATGATGTTGGACCACAACGTTATCGCGGGTGAACGGATCTTCGCGCTGCTCGGCGACGACGAGATGAATCCGACGCTGCCCGACGAGATCAGCGCGGCCGGCGGCACGGTCCGCCGGATCGGCGATCAGGGCGCGTTCATCAACGCCGTCGACCCGTGGTTCACCCACTACCCCAACGAGATCGCCCACATCGTCGACTGGGTTGCGGCGGGGTTCACCCCCAACACCGCCCGGTGGCGCCCGGAGGTCACCGACGCCGCGGTGCTCGGTTTCGCCGCCGACGGTCATCCGCTCGAAACGCGGGTACGCACCACCTCCTACGGTCTCGTCGTCTGGGACACCGCCCGGCTCGGCGAGCACGAGTCCGCCGACCGGATTCTCGTCAGTCACCCGGTGGGACATGATGTTCGGGGCGGACCCACCCGGCTCTACCATGAGCTCGCCGGTGAGGTCGCGGCCCGGCACGGCCGGATGATCCGGTTCGATCGTCGAGGACTCGGCGAAACGGGCACCACCAAACACACCGATACCTTCCTGCCGCTGTTCAACAGATTGTATGCGCGCGAAGGCAAACGGATCGTCGACGACCTCGACCTGTCGTCGGCATCCGTGATCGCCCACGTGGGTATCTGCATCGGGAGCTGGATGTCGGCGCACGCGGCGATGACCACCGCGCGCCGCAGTGGTTCGGCCACCCGATCGGTGGCCGTCATCGTCAACCCGAACCGGTGGGATCTGCGTCCCGCCTTGGACATTCCCACCCCACCGGGGCGGCACGGCCACGAGCGCCGCAGCCTGATCGAGCGGCAACGCCAACGGTTGATCGCGTTCATCGCCCGCCAGGCCGTCCCACTGTCGGGACGGGTCACCGCACCCCGGCTGCGGTCGGTGCTCAGCCGCTCGCGGGTGTTCCAGATGCCCGACGTCATGCTCGACGCCGTCGTCGGCACCGGCGCCGACGTCCGGTTGGTGTTCGGCCCGAAGGACCACGAGTTGTTCGAATCGCTGGGCGGTGCCGCCGCGCTGCGGCGACGCGGCCTGTCAGTACCGATCCGCAGCTCGGAGACCGGCGATCACTCCGGCTACCACTGCGCGATCCACGAGATCGTCCGAGCGGATTGCCTTGCGGCACTGGGCCTCAGCGACGACGAGACGACCGGATCCCAGACCGCCGAAACCCAGACCGCCGAAACCGACGCCACCGAAACGCCGACGACCCAACCCGGCAAGCCCATGCCACCCGGGCATCACGAGTTCCCGGTGGTCGGAACCGGCCGCAACAGCTACGAGGTCGGCGCGGTCCACCTGCCGGTGGCGAAGAACTCGTCGAGCACCGACGTCGGGCCGGCGAGGTCCAAACCGCTTGCCTCGAGCCAGGAATCGTCGTAGTAGGTGTTGGTGTAGCGGTCCCCGGAGTCGCAGAGCAGGGTGACGACGCTGCCCGCTCGACGTTCGGCGACCATCTCGGCCACCAGCATCAGCGCACCCCACATGTTGGTGCCGGTGGAGCCGCCGACGAGCCGACCGAGCCGGTTGCTGACACAGCGCGCCGTGGCGATCGACGCGGCGTCGGGCACCCCGATCATCCGGTCGATCACCTGCGAGACGAACGACGGTTCCACCCGCGGACGTCCGATCCCCTCGATGCGTGACCCGACGTCGGAAGTGACTGTGCCGTCGGCGGTCTCGTAGGCCGGCAGGAACACCGAGTTGTCCGGGTCGACCACCGCCAGCCAGGTGGGGTGTCGTCGGTAGCGCAGGTAGCGACCCAGCGTCGCCGACGTTCCACCGGTACCCGCGCCGACCACGATCCACGTCGGGACGGGGTGTTCCTCGTCGGCGAGTTGGGCGAAGATCGACTCGGCGATGTTGTTGTTCCCGCGCCAGTCGGTGGCACGTTCGGCCATGGTGAACTGGTCGATGAAATGCCCGCCGAGTTCGGCTTCCAGACGCAGCGCCTCGGCGTAGACCTCGGAGGGGTGATCGACGAAATGGCAACGGCCACCTTGCCGTTCGATCAGCGCCGTCTTCGACGGTGAGATCCCCGAGGCCATCACCGCGATGAACGGCACACCGATCAGGCGGGCGAAGTAGGCTTCGCTGACCGCGGTGGAACCCGACGACGCCTCGATCACCGGGGTGCCCTCGGTGACCCAGCCGTTGCTCAACGCGTAGAGGAACAACGAGCGCGCCAGACGATGCTTGAGCGAGCCGGTCGGATGGGTGCTCTCGTCTTTCAGATACAGCTCGACGCCGGTCTCGGCCGGCCCGGATTCACCGTCGACGGTCCAGCGCGACCACTCCGGGAGTTCGACCCGCAGCAGGTGCGTGTCGGCGCTTCGCCGGGCGTCGGCCTCGATGATCCGGACGGCGTTATCCGACCACGACCGGTCGGCACGGTGATCAATGCTGCGCGTGACGTCCATGCCGGCCGTCAGTTGTCGTCGTTGGCGTTCAGCCGCGACTGCAGGTCCTCGTGGCGTTGGCGGCGCTCGGAATCCAGTGCCGCGATCTGCCCGTTGAGCCGTAATCGCAAGGGCTTGAATAGGAACATGCCCAGCGGTAAGGCGATCAGCACGCCGAAAACGGCTGCGACGAACAGTGGGACATCCACCCCCACCAACCACCCGATGCCGAAGATGATGGCCGCGATCGCCGCCACCAGGCCGAGCCTGGCGACGGTGTAGAGCAGCATCGATACCGCGACGGCTCCAGCGCCGACCTTGCCTTCATTCACGCCCGTAAGCGTAGCGGTTCGTCCGTTTTGCACTTTCTTTACCGTTTCCTGACTGTTCGAGTACCCGGGCGGTTTGCGTGTATTCATGTCACTACATCCAGCGTCCCCAAAAAGGGGACACCCCCAGACCGGATGCGGGAGAGAACATGACCATCAGCGATACCTACCCCGGCGTCATCACACCGGGAATGGCCAGCCAGCACACCCTGACCCCGGGTCAGGTGGCCGCAATGTTCAACGTCAACCCCAAGACCGTCGCGCGGTGGGCGAGCTCGGGACTGCTGGGTTCGATCCGCACGCCGGGAGGGCATCGTCGGTTCCGTGAGTCCGACGTCGTCGAACTGCTCAATCGCCGCAACTGACCATCTCTGATTCGGTCGAGGCACCGTCGACTCTCAGGATGCTCCCGTACCCTTGTGGGGTGTACCGGAGGTTGCCATGACGTTTCTGTTCGCCGTTGTCGGAATGCTCGCTGTCGGGTTTCTGCTGTGGCGCGCGTTCGGGCCGCAGCTGATGAACGACGACGACGAGCCGGTGCGCTCGAGTCGCTCCCGTGGCCCACTGGGACCTGACGACGATCCCGACTTCCTCAACGATCTCGATCGCCGATCACGTGGCACCAACGGAGGCTCCAATAGCTCCGACGACGATCCTCGATAAATCAAGGACCGACGCGACCTCCGAAACTAACCCTCCTCCGAACATACTCACGAGTAGGGTTATGGTTTTTCCAGTGGAATGACAAATTTCTGGGGGGACGGACATCACTGTGACAGCGCACGAGTGGCAGGACGCGGCTTCCGACGACGTCAGCTTCTCCGACAAATTGGGTCATCTGTTCGAGCACACCCGCGACGACAACGGGATTCGTTACACAGGTAAACGAATCGCGGAAAAGGCGAATGCGCTCGGATATTCGCTGAGTGATGCCTACATCTCGCAGCTGCGTACCGGAAAGGCACGCACGCCGTCGTTCCGGACGGTGGAGGCCATCGCGCGGGCGTTCGAGGTCAGCGTGACGTATTTCCTGGCCAATCCCGACGAAGATCTCGACCGGGCGCAGCAGCAGCGCGACTACGTCGACCTGATGGCGTCGACGGGCACCCACTTGTCGGGCATCGACCTCTCGTCGCTGGATCCGCAGACCATCGACGTCGTCGTCGACCTGCTCAAGGTGGTCAAGGCGCAGGCGATCGGCAAACAGCCGCCGGCGTGAGCCGCTCTACAGCCCGGCGTAGCTGTGCAGCCCGGACACCACCAGGTTGATGATGAACAGGTTGAACAGCAGCGCGACGAAGCCCGCGACATTGATCCACGCGGCAGCGCTGTTGCGCCAGCCGGCTGTGGCGCGGGCGTGCAGGTACGCGGCGTAGATGACCCACGCGATGAACGACACGGTCTCCTTGGGGTCCCAGCCCCAGAAACGGCCCCAGGCCGCCTCGGCCCAGATGGCGCCGCAGATCACGCCGAGCCCGAACAACGGGAAGCCGAACACGACGCACTTGTAGGCCAGTCGGTCCAGGGTTTCCGCTGACGGGATGCGGTCGACCACTCGTCGAACCCCGGCGGTGAATCCGTTGCTCGACGCAACCGGGTCGGCGGCCACCGCGTCGTCGCCGCTGCCGAAGCGACCCCAGCGCATCTTGACCAGGTAGAGCACGCTCGCCACGCCGGAGACCAGCAACACGCCGGACGAGATCGAGATGATCGACACATGGATGGCCAGCCAGTACGACTTCAGCGCCGGCACGACGGGCGCGGCCTGGGTGTAGAGCCAGCGTCCGGCGATGAACATCAGCAGGGTCACCGGCACCAGCACGAACGTCAGCAGCGGGCGGTGTTCGGGCTTGCGCAGCACCACCACACCGGCGATCACGCAGGCCGCACACGTCATCGAGATGAACTCGTACATGTTGCCCCACGGGACACGATCGGTGGACATGCCGCGCAGCACGATCGACGCCAGGTGGGCGATCAGTCCGACGAAGACCACCGGGTAGGCCATGTTGGCGACCTTCTCGCCCAGGGTGCGCTGCGGCGGGCCCTCGACGCGGCCCGGTGCGCGGGCGTCGGTGGATTCGCGTGCCGATCCGCCGCCCGCGGTGACCAACTCGGCGGCGGCCAGTCGTCGGCTGCGGGCACCGGCCAGCGCGGCGAGGAACATGATCATCGCCAGCACATAGACCGTGATGGCGGTGCTGAAGAGTAGGTCGGAGTAGCGGGCCAACGTCTCGTCGACGTGGATCGAACCACTGTTCACAGCCGTGTCCTTCCCGAGCCGCCTGCGTCCAGTAGCCGGGCGGCCTGTTCTTCGAAGCCTTCGCCCCATCCCGCTTGATCGGTGCGGGCCAGGCCGGCGATCTCTACTACCGTACGTCGTGACGGGCCGTCGGACTCGACGGGTGTCAGCCGCGCCCAGATCCGACGTCGACGCACCAGCAGCGAGACGAGCAGTCCGGCCAGCATCGCGATCGCCGAGCCGAGCACCCACAGCTGCGCCGGATCGTGGCTGACCTGAACCGACACCCACCGGTCGTAGCCGTCGAAGGTGACGATGGTGCCGTCGGCGAGGGTGTGACTCTTGCCCTGCGCGAGGTTGACCTGGGCGCGTTGCTGCAGTCGGCCCTGCTGGATCAGTTGCTGATCGAGGGCGTAGACGTTCTGCGGTTTGCCGGTGTCCAGGCCGGTGTCGCCCTGGTAGACGCGGATCGCGACGTAGGGGTCCTTGGCCTCCGGCGACGACGAGGACAGCAGGGTGCCCTGGAACGACGCGGTCGGAGCGAACAAGCCCTCGAGGGCCACCTGGTGTTTACGACGCTCGTCCTCGTCGGGGTAGAGCCCGGCGGGGGTGTCGAAGCGGGCCGCACCCGACGACAGCATCGTGGACATCTCGTCGGGAATGAAAAGCACTGTCTGGGTGCGCTTCTCACCGTTGGGAAAGGTCACGGTGAACTTCGGGGCGTAGCCGTTGCCGAGCACGTAGACGCGGTCGCCGGCGATCCGCAGCGGGTCGTTGACGCGAATGTCGCGGCGCGACCAGTCGGCCGGATTCGAGCCGCCTGAGACGCCTTCTCGGTAGCGCACTTTCGCGGTGTACATGTCGGGCTGGCCGTTGGGCAGGAAGGTGGCGCTGAAGTCGTCGACGCGGAAACAGAAGGGCGCGAGGTCGGTTCCGTCGACGAGGCTGCCCGCGCGGAACGAATCGAAGACGGCGGTGGAGGTGTTGCACAGGCCCTGCTCGCCGTCGGCGACGAGACTTCGGGTGCCCTCGTAGCCGTAGAGTTTGCCGACCGCGATCGACACCAGCAGAGCCAGCAACGCGAAGTGGAAGACCAGGTTGCCGAACTCGCGCAGATAACCCTTCTCGGCGGAGACCTCGACGGAGGAATCATCCTTGGTGACCGTCACACGACGCCAGCCCTTGAGGTTGCCGCTGATCCGGGCGGCGATCTCGTCGGGGTCGCCGTCGACGGTGTGGGTGACGTGGCGCGGCAGGCGGCTCAGGTTGCGCGGCACCGGTACCGGCTGCGCGCGAAGGCTTTTCGCGTGCTCGATCATCCGCGGGGTCAGGCACCCGACCAGCGAGACGAACAGCAGCACATAGATGGCGGTGAACCAGGCACTGGAGAAGACGTCGAAGAGCTGGATCTTGTCCATGAACTCGCCGAGCCTGCCGTGGTCGGCGATGTAGGTCAGCGTCTTCTGCTCGTTGAGTGGGCGTTGCGGTAGTAGCGCGCCGGGGATGGCGGCCAGCGCCAGCAGGAACAGCAGGATCAGCGCGGTCCGCATCGAGGTGAGTGACCGCCACAAGTTGCGTGCCGGCCACAGGATTCGACGCTTGACCCAGTGCGGCTGGGTTGGTCTCGTCGGCTGCTGCGACGACGGTGTGGTCAGGGTGCCGGTCATACCGGAAGCTCCGTATCGGTGATGAAGGCGTCGCGCACCCAGACGATGAACTGATCCCACAGTCCGGTCACCAGGGCGATGCCGACACAGATGAGCATGATGCCGCCGAACACCTGGATGGCGCGGGCGTGGTTCCGTAGCCAGCCGAGACTGCGCAGCGCCCAGGCCGACGAGAAGGCCAGCAGCACAAAAGGAATGCCGAGCCCGGCGCAGTAGGCGACGATGAGCGCGACACCCTTGGCGGCGGTGGCACCCTCGGTGCCGCTGACGGTCGCGATGACCGCGGCCAGCGTCGGACCGAGGCATGGCGTCCAGCCGAGCGCGAAGACCGCACCGAGCAGCGGCGCGCCGACGATGCTGGAGATGCGGCGCGGCTCGAATCGCAAGTCGCGCTGCATCATCGGGACCAGACCGATGAACACCAAACCCATCAGAATCGTGACCACCCCGCCGATGCGTTGCAGCACTTCACGATTGACGACGAAGGTGGTGGTGATACCGAGCACCGTCGCGGTGGCCGCGACGAACACCACGGTGAAGCCCAGGACGAACAGTCCGGCCGCCAACGCAACCCGATGTCGGCCGCGTTTGGCGGGCTCGCCGGGGGTCACCGCGGGCGCTTCGGCGCCGACGAGTCCGGCCAGATACGACAGGTAACCGGGCACCAGCGGCACCACGCACGGCGAGGCGAACGAGACCACCCCGGCGAGTACGCACGCGGCCAGCGCGAGCAGCAGCGGCCCACTGGACACCGTCGTGGCGAAGGTGTCTCCGATCGCCGCGAGTGGGTATGTCGTTGGGGCCGAACCGATCATGCGCTGTGCGGTTCCTCCGCTGCGACCTTGCGGACGACGGCGTCGAGCTCGTCGGCCGAAACCGCTTTGAGGAAGACCACGGCCGGGCGATGCTGCCGATCGAGCACGACGGTGGTCGGGACGACGGCGGTCGGTGTGGTCAGCGCGGCGAGGCTGGCGCCGTCGAAGTCATAGATCGACGGGTAGCTCACCTTGCGGTCGGCGACGAAATCCTTGGCCGAGTCGCGGTCGTCGCGCAGATTGATGCCGAGGAAAGCGGTGCCGACGTCCTTGGTGTTCTCGGCGACCCGCTCGAGGTCGTCGGCCTCGCTGCGGCACGGACCGCACCAACTGCCCCACACGTTGACGACGGTGACCTTGCCCGCGAATTCGGGGTCCGACAACGAGATCGGCTTGTCGGTCACCAGGTCGGGGCCGGCGAGGTCGGCGACCTTCTTGCGGTCGGCGACCGGGTAGGTGATGACGGTCTGGCCACCCGGCGAGACGAACTGGAAGGTGTCACCCTGGGCGACCGCGTCGTCGCCGGTGCTACAACCGGTGACCACCACGATCAGCGACGCGAGCAGCGCGAGGAGCACAGAAACCTTGCGCGCCTGACGTTTTCGCGCCTGGATCTTTCGGCCGGAATGAGTGTGCACGTTGCGGACGCTCACGCCCCCGTTGCCAGCGGATCAGACGATCCGGCGGGTTCGGAATAGATGATGTCGACGAGCGCATCGTCGGAGTAGATCAGGCTGGTCAACGACGCCAGCGAGCACTGCCGACGACGCGGATCGTGCCAGAGCCGTTGGCCTTCGAGGAATCGGCGCAGGGTGTAGACCGGCAGCTGATGGCTGACGCAGACGGCCTCGTGTCCGCGGGCCGCGTCGCGCGCGGCGTTGGCGGCGGCCAGCATGCGATGCGCGAGCTGGATGTAGGGCTCGCCCCACGACGGCGTGAACGGGTCACGCAGTTTGAGCCAGTGCCGCGGCTTGGAGAGCGCGCCGTCGCCGACGGAGACCTTGAGTCCCTCGAAGACGTTCTCGGCCTCGATGAGTTCGTCGTTGGTGATGATCGACAGCCCGTGCGCGGCCGCGATGGGCGTCGCGGTTTCCTGCGCCCGCTGCAGCGGGGACGCGAAGACCGCGGCGATGTCGTGGTCGGCGAGGGTGTCGGCGACCTTGCGGGCCTGGGCCCGGCCGGTGTCAGAGAGCCGGAAGCCGGGCAGCCGCCCGTAGAGGATGCCGTCGGGATTGTGGACCTCACCGTGTCGCATCATGTGCACGATGGTTCGCATCAGGACTTCTCCCCCGCTTTGGCTGTGGTTGATGCGCTCGCAGCGGCGGCAGCGGCAGCCGGCAACGCATCCGCGATCACACTGAAAGCATCGTCGTCGAGGGCGGCGGAGACAAACCAGGCCTCGAAGGCGCTCGGCGGCGGATACACGCCGCGCTCGAGCAGAGCGTGGAAGAACGGGGCAAAACGCCAGGTCTCGGTGGCCTTGACGCCGTCGTAGTCGACGATCTCGACGTCGGGGGTGGTGGTGAAGAAAACACTGAGCAGGCTGCCGGCCTTCTGCACACGGTGGCTGACACCGGCGGTGGTCAGGGACGTGGTGAGCAGGTCGGCGAGGCGGTCGGAGTTGGCGTCGAGGGCTGCGTAGACGTCGGCGTCGGCGTTGCGCAGGGTGGCCAGTCCGGCGGCGACGGCCACCGGGTTACCGCTGAGTGTGCCCGCTTGATAGACCGGGCCGTTCGGTGCGAGGTGGCCCATCACGTCGGCGCGACCGCCGAAGGCCGCGGCCGGCAACCCACCGCTCATCACCTTGCCGAAGGTGTAGAGGTCGCCGCCGACGCCTTCGATGCCGTACCAGCCGGCGGGGCTGACGCGGAATCCGGTCATCACCTCGTCGATGATCAGCAGCGCACCGTGGCGGGTGGTGAGTTCACGCAGGCCGGCGTTGAATCCGGGGCGCGGGGCGATGGCGCCCATGTTGCCCGCGGCGGCCTCGGTGATGACCGCGGCGATCTCGTGGCCGTACTCGTCGAAGGCGGCGGTGACGGCATCGAGGTCGTTGTAGGGCAGCACGACGGTGTCGTGGGCCGATGCGCCGGTGACGCCCGGCGAGGTGGGCAGGCCGAGGGTGGCCACGCCCGACCCGGCGTCGGCGAGCAGCGCGTCGACGTGGCCGTGGTAGCAGCCGGAGAACTTGATGATCTTGGAGCGGCCGGTGTAGCCGCGGGCCAGGCGGATGGCCGACATGGTGGCCTCGGTGCCGGAGTTGACCAGTCGGATGCGTTGAACGGGGTCGACGCGGTCGATGATCTCCTCGGCGAGCTCGATCTCGGCCTCGGTGGGCGCCCCGAACGAGAGGCCGGTGGTCGCGGCGCGCTGCACGGCGTCGACGACGGCCGGGTGCGCGTGGCCGAGGATCATCGGCCCCCAGGAGGACACGAGGTCGACGTAGGAGTTGCCGTCGGCGTCGGTGAGATGGCAGCCGCGCGCGCTGGTGATGAAGCGTGGGGTACCGCCGACCGCGGAGAACGCGCGGACCGGCGAATTGACGCCACCCGGGATAACGGTGCACGCCCGGTCGAATAGCTCCGCGGAATGCGGAACCGCCTCGATACCCGACGGAGTTGATGAGCGGGACGGCACGGAACGGGTCACAATCCCAGTGTTCCAAAAGGCGACGACGGCGCCCAAATCGTTCAGGATGCTCTCAGCGTTGCCGACACCTCCGACCAGTCGCGACGCGCCGAGGTCGTATACGTTTTTGTATGACATACGACACAAAAAGCTAGCGGATTGAACGATCTCAACGAATAGTTTGCCGAGAGTGGATTGATTAAGGTGAACAACCGGTTCGCGCCAGCGGACCGTCCACGTGGGGGGATTTAATAATGAGCACCATCGACACGCAGCGATGGAACCTCGTCCGATGGGGCGCACGTTTCGCCGTGACGTGCGCGATGCTCGTCGCCGCGACGGCAACCGTGCTGACCGTCGGAGGCCTCGCGACCGCCACGCCGCACTCATCCGGAGGAACCACATCTGGTGGCTCGACGTCCGGTGGTACCTCGTCCAGCGGGTCGACGTCCAGCGGTTCGACGGGCACCAAGTCGCCTGCTGGCACCGCCACCGCTACCGCGACGCCGAAACCGACCGCCACCGCGACGCCGACGGTCACCCAGCCGACGGGCACCACGCCCGGTACCCAGACACCTGGTACTCAGACACCTGCCACGACTCGGCCGATTCCGGGCAACATCCTGCCGACGACCGATCCCACCGGCTCGTCGAGCGCGTCGCCGTCACAGAGCTGGGGTGGCTCCGGCGGTTCGACCCACGCCGATGACACCACCTCGCAGTCCGGGACCGGCCCGGCCGACGGCGCGCGCGGGGACGGCTCGGGTGGCGCTGGCGCGGATTCCTCGGCTGCGGGGACGTCGGCTGCAGGGACGTCGTCGAAGAAGAAGCGGCCGCCGGTGCGTCCCGCCCCGGCGCTGACCGACTCGACGGTCCGGGTGGAGCCGGCCCTGGCCGGCCAGACGGTCAACCAGGCCGCCGACATGCCCCGACCGACCGCGATGTCATCCGCCGAGCCGCTGATCTTCGGCGCCGCGGGTCTGATGGTGGCGGTCACCGCGCTGGCCACCGGGCTCGTCGTGTGGCGTCGGGGAAGCGTCGTCCGGCTGTAGGACCGTGGCTGTTGTGGGCGCCGGTGCTTCTGTCGGGCTGTGGTTCCCGCGACTTCAGCTGCTTCCCGCGACCATGACTGAGGTCGCGGAAGCAGCTGAGTTCGCGGGAACTCACGCCTAATCGCCACTGGACAATCGGGATCTCGCATATCGTGAACCCCAGTCGATCTGGAGGTGTCGCGTGGCCGGTCCTGTCCCGATGAACGAGTCGTCGGGTCCGGCGCCGTTCCAGCCTCCGGAAGACTGGATTCCGGTCGACAAACGACGATTCGGCCTCGACCGCCGCACCATCGGGCCCGGTCTGCTCGTCGCGGTGATCGCGCTGGTCATGGCGACCGTGCCGACCGCGATCGACCAGAGCGTCAGCTACGACGACCCGATCAAACCCGGCGAGGTGATCGCCCTGACTGGCGGCGTCACGGTGAGTCCGCCGGCCGGATGGAACGTCGAATCCGGTGTGCGGGAGGGTTCACCGCTGGCCGGCGGCCGGTACCCGCAGGAGGCCAAGCTCACCGACGCCGACACCGTCGTCGCCATCCAGAGCGCCCCGTTCACCGGCACGTCTGCCCAACTGTTCCAACAGATCACCGGTTTTGAGAAGGCCATCTCACCCACCGGCCCGACCGTCTCCGAAGGCACGTCGACGGTGACCACGCGCGACGGGCACCAAGGAGTGGTCGGCGGTTACGCCGGCGCCGGTACCGACGGGGTGCTCGCGGCCGTGTCGGCCAACGGAGTGGGCGTGCAGGTGGTCGCGGTGACACCGAAAACTGCTGACCCGCAGACCAACACCGACCTCGCGGAGATCATCCAGAGCATGACCATCACCGGAGACAAGTCATGACCGCCGTTGGATATCCCCAGGCGCCGCAACCGGATCCGGGGCTGGCACGTGCTGCCGCGATTGCCGCGTCGGGTCGTTGCGCGGGCTTCCATTTCATCGCACCGCGTAACTTCTGCTGGTGGGTGTACATCGTGCTCGTCGGCTACGGGGTGCTCACCGCCATCGCGATGCTCGGGCAGCCACTGAGCGTGTTCGGACCCGCGATCAGCGGCGCGATTGCGCTGCTGCTGATCTACGGGTTGGTGCTGTGGTGGTTCACCCGCACCATCGACCGGTACTCGCCGGTGCCGGGCAAGCTGATCGTGACCGCCCTGATGTGGGGCGCCTTCGCCGCGACGATGACCATCGCGGTCCACGCCAACACTGCGCTGATCTCGTTGTACGCCAAGGTGTTCGGCCAGAAGTTCGCGCAGAACTGGGCGGCCGGCCTGTCCGCGCCGATCACCGAAGAAGTTGCCAAGGGCATCGGCATCGTCCTGCTGATCTACATGGCGCCCAAGGTGATTCGCACGGCGTTCGACGGTTTCATCGTCGGCGCATTCATCGGGTTGGGTTTTCAAACGCTGGAGAACATTCTGTACTCGATGAATGTCGCGACGAGCGAGTTCGGGCTCAACGCCGGTGAGCTCGCGTTGCAGAATGCGTTGTTGCGCATGGTGAGTGGAGTGTCGGGGCACATCGTCAACACGGCGATCTTCTGCGCCGGCGTCGTGTACCTGATGGGCCGCCCCGGTGAGCCGCGCAACGTCAAACGTGGAATCGGGTTGATGGTGTTGCCGATCGCGATGCACTGGTTCTTCAACTCGTTGCAGGCCCTGTTCCCGGTGCCCGGCGCGTGGTTCCTGATCGTGCTGCTGTTGGCGGTGGCGTTGTTCGTGACGATCACCGTGATGGTGTACCGCTTGGTAGTGGTGCGCGAGCAGATGCTGCTGCGGGCGATCCTGGCACCCGAGGTGACGATCGGTGTGCTCACCCCGCCCGAACTCGACGCGATCGCCGGCACCGCCAAACAGCGCCGGGCCCTACGTAAGTCGCTGCCCGACCACGCGGCCCGTCGGCGGCAGCGGTGGGTGGTGGAGGCGGCGAGCGACCTCGCCAACGCCCTGGCCCGATCCGGCGGCGCCGACACACCCGAGGTCGCCTTCGCGAGGTCGGAAGTGTGGCGGGTCCGCACCGGGATGCCCGCCGCGCGGTTGTAGGTCTGCGCTGGTCGAGTTCCCCGAGCCGCCAGGCGAGGGGCGACCCGCCGGCCGAGTGCCCCGAGCCGCCAAGGCGAGGGGCGTATCGAGGCCAAGCTCGAGCGGTGACACAACCTCGGTGTCACAGCGTCGCCGCGTCAATAGTCGACGCCGACTTCGGCTCCTACCGAGGCTGTGTCACGCTTCCCAACGCACTTCGCCTGTGGACAACGCGATTCGTGATGCACAGGGTCGTAGGCGAGGCTTCTGAGACGGTCAGATGGCCTCATCCTCGATGCCATGAACTTTCTCGAACACTTCCCGCACGGCGTCGCGTCGTATGCGGAGATGCGCGCCGTCGGCTTTACCCGTAAGGACCTTCGACGCGGCGTCGCGGACGGTCAGCTCAGGCTTCTGCGCCGCGGGTGGTACGCCGCCGGCTCCGCCAAAAGTGTTGTTGTCGAGGCTGTTTCGAGCGGCGGGGTGGCCAGTTGTGTCACCGCGCTCGACCTGCACGGAGTGTGGGTTCCGCCGCACACCAAGAAGGTGCACGCCCGGGCGTGCGAAGGCAGACATCGCGCGAGAAAGCAGAATTCGTACTGCCGGCGCTTTGGGCCTCCGATCCCGGAGGGGCCGGCAGTCGATACCGTCGCGGACTCCCTGGCGCATGCCCTCAGATGTCTCGACGACGAAGGCATCATCGTGGTCTGCGATTCAATCCTGAACAAGGCACTGTTGGACATGTGTGAGCTGGAGCGGATCTTCGCGGCGGCGCCTCGGCGCGTTCGACGACTGCTCGCTCGCTGCGACCGAAAATCGCAATCGGGGACTGAGTCGATCCTTCGTATTCGGGTGCGTGCCAAAGGAATCAGAGTGCGCTCCCAGGTCGAGATTCCCGGGCTCGGGCAAGTTGACCTGCTCATCGGCAACCGTCTCATCATCGAGTTGGATTCCAAGGAGTTCCACGACCTGTCCCCTGAACAGCAAGAGAAGGACCGCGTCCGCGACGAGATAGCCGCACGACTGGGGTACGAGAGGGTTCGGTTCAGCTACGCCAGGATCATGTACCAGTGGGACGAGGTTGAGGAGACCATTGACACGCTCATTCGACGTCGGGCGCACCTCAAGGCACTGCCGCCTGTCAAGAGCCTTGAGGTCGAGAGCCTCGACGTCGAGGACGTTGATGTCGAGAGCTTCGACGGCGAGAACCTGGGCGTCGACGACTTCGATGACGAGAATCTTGACCCAGCCTCGGTAGCAGAGACACCCGGCGGCCACAATTGACTCGACAACCCGCAGCCACCGAGGCTATGTCAGCTCAACCGCGGAAACGCTGCAGGACCTGATCGGCCATGGCTTGTTGTCCGCGTTCGTTGGGGTGCAGGGTGGCGGCGGTGGTCGAGCCGATCTGCGGTTCCACCCACCGGACGTCGGGCGAGGCACAGGCGTCGCGTCCGTTGGACAGCGCGGCCATGTCGATGAAGCCGACGCCACTTTCGTTGGCGGCCCGGCGAACCGAGTCGTTGAGGGTTCGTTCGATCTGCCGGACCAGCGGGATGTCCCCGGCCGCCATCTTGACCATCGGATAGCAACCACCGTTGCGCGGCACCAGATATGGGTATCCGATGGCCAGCACCTCCGCACCGCGGGCCTGACTCTTGATCTCCCGCAACGACGCTCGCAACGCCGGGAAGGTCTCGGTCTGGATCAGGTCGGTGAACTTGTCACCGTATGCCGCGGTACACGGAGCGCCGGTCGGGTCGTCGGATGCGACGTCACCGCAATCCTTGATGACGTCGGCGAACACGCCGGCGTTGTTGCCGCCGATCATCACGGTGACCAGTTTGGGGTGCACACCATCAAGGGCATGCAATTGTCCTGGCACTCCGAAGTATTGATCGTTGGTGAGGTCGATGGTGTCGGCGCCGGAGCAGCTGACGTCGGAGAGCTGCAGGTCTCGTGACGAGGCGACGAGGTGGGCGAAGTTCGACGACGAGCGCTGGCAGAACAAGTGGGAATCGGGCACCGTATTGCCCAATCCCGCTCCGGCGCTGAAACTATCGCCGATATTGACGTAGTCGACCGGCCGGGCCGGTGCCGACGACGAACCACCGGACACCGCACTACTCGACGCGGCGTCGGTCGCGGGTCCCGCGTCGCAGGCGGTCGCCAGTAGGCACACCGCGACGACGACGCCGAGCAACATCGACAACCGCGCCCTCACGCACAGCCCCTCACACACAGCCCTCACACACTGCCCCTCATGCGTTGGCCCCCAACATGATCAGCAGCAGCTCGGCGCGGGTGCGGGCATCAGCGAGGTCGACGCGTAACAGGTCCTCGATGCGCTCGATCCGGTGGCGCAACGTATGCCGGTGCACGCCTTGACTATTCGCGGCCACTCCCCAGTTTCCGTTGGCTTCCAAGAAGGCCAGCAGGGTGGCGCGAAGATCGGTGCCGTGGTCGCGGTCATGGTCGAGGAGCGGCGCCAGCCGGTACGGGTACAGATCGCCGAGCGCCTGCCGCACCGGGTCCACCGTCAACAACGATCGGTTGACCGCCAGATCCACCAGCTGACCGACCGCCGCCGAACGGCACGCCAGTCGAGCCTGTCGGGCGGACTCCTCCAGCGCATCGAGTTCCACGGCGGGCCCCACCCCACCGGCAACGGGCCCGTGCGCATTCATCATGGTCAGCAAGCCGGTGACCACGTCGGTGGAATCGTTGCCACGCAGCATCACCGACACATCGGTTCCATCCTGATGGACGAACACCTCGCGCCATCGCTGTTCGAGCAGTTCAGTGAGCTGCCGAGCACCCGTGGCGGCACCGTGATCGTCGGGAAAAGCGAAGACGGCCAAGCGAATCCGGCCTGATCGGTCGGCTCCGCGGGTGAGGATTCTCCGTATGCCATCGCCACGAACTGTACCGGAGAGCGCGGCGGCCAGGGTGTCGGCGTGTAGCTCGGTGACGTCTCGTCGAACCTGCCGTGGCTTGGCCCGCTCGATCGCCAGTAGCGAAACCGCATGTCCGAGTAGCATTCTCGCGACGTCGTCGAGCGCTTCACTACCGATCACCCCGAGATGACCGAAGGTGGCCCCGGCGGCACCCACGCGGGTGACGGTCATGGTGGCGTCGTCGGTCACCCACACGGCCCCTGCCGACGCCGGATCGCGGATGACGAGCTCACGGATGCGTCCGAGGTCGGTACTCGATGCGGTCCGCGGTGCCGCGGCGACCACGTCGAGCGCGTTGTCGAGCAGCACCACCGACTGCCCGACGGCCTCGGCGAGCTCGGTGACCACCGCCGCCGACCCGCCGGCCGCCGCGGCCCGGGTCATGCGTGGTTGCGCGCGGGTGGCGGCCACCAGGCGCGACGATCGCTGGGCGGCGATCTGATCGAGCACCGTGCGCGCGATGGCCGAGAACGGGATCTCCAGCGGCACCTCGAACAGCGGAAGGCCCACGCGCTCGGCGGCGTCGATCATCTCCTCGGGCACGGCGTCGAGTCCCAGACCCACCCCGAACCCGATGGCGGCGACGCCGACGTCGGCGAGGTTGGTGACGTAGGCCCGGCGGGCGTCGGGGTCGGCGGGCAGGCGGAGTCCGGTGGTCAGCAGCACCTCGCCGCCGGAGAGCCACTCATGGGCGTTGACCAGCTCAGAGGAGACCGCACAATCCAGCGTCCGGTCCAAGCCGGCAGCTCCGGACTTCAGCGCCAGCGCCAATCGACGCTGCGCCATCAGCCATCGGACCGTCGTCATGCCCGAAGCCTACCCACGACCTCGACAACATGGAGTGTGATCGCACATCTGTTGGACATCTTGTCAGGCACGTATCGGGCTCAGAAGGCGAAGACTCATGACAGATACGCCCCGCCTTCCCGAGGATCTGCCATGACACAGACCACCGCCCCCGCCTCGTCGACCACCCCCACCATCGACTACCGACTGCCGCAAGAACGGCGCCTGGTCACCGAACTGCCCGGACCGCGTTCGGCCGAGCTGGCCGCCCGACGCAGCGCGGCGGTCGCCGGTGGCGTGGGGTCGTCGGCGCCGGTCTATGCCGTCGACGCCGACGGCGGGGTGATCGTCGACGTCGACGGCAACTCGCTGATCGACCTGGGCTCGGGCATCGCGGTGACGACGGTCGGTGCGAGCAACGGCGCGGTCGCCGACGCTGTTGCCACCCAGGCTCACCACTTCACCCACACCTGCTTCATGGTGACGCCCTACGAGGGTTACATCGCGGTGTGCGAGCGGCTCAACGCCCTCACGCCCGGCGATCACGAAAAGCGCAGTGTGCTGTTCAACTCCGGCGCCGAGGCGGTGGAGAACGCTATCAAGATCGCGCGGCTGGCCACCGGCCGCAACGCGGTCGTCGCATTCGATCACGCCTATCACGGTCGCACCAACCTGACCATGGCGCTGACGGCAAAGTCGTTGCCGTACAAGCACAATTTCGGACCGTTCGCCCCCGAGGTGTATCGGATGCCGATGAGCTATCCCTACCGCGACCACCTCGGCGACGACGGCAAAGCCGCTGCCCAGCGGGTGATCTCGCAGATCGAGGTGCAACTGCGCGCCGACGCGGTGGCCGCGGTCATCATCGAACCCGTCCAGGGCGAGGGTGGATTCATCGTTCCCGCACCGGGTTTCCTGTCGACGCTGGCCGAGTGGTGCACCGCCAACGGCGTGGTGTTCATCGCCGACGAGGTGCAAAGCGGATTCGCCCGCACCGGAACATGGTTCGCGTGTGAGCAGGAGGGCGTGGTCCCCGACCTCATCACGATGGCCAAGGGTATCGCCGGTGGCATGCCGCTTTCGGCGGTCACCGGCCGGGCCGACCTGCTCGACGCGGTACACGCCGGCGGACTCGGCGGCACCTACGGCGGCAACCCGGTGGCCTGCGCCGCGGCGCTGGCAGCGATGGACGAAATGGAACGCCTCGACCTGCCGTCGCGGGCGCGCCACATCGAGAAGCTCGCCGTCGGCAAGCTGACAGAGGTCGCGAAGACCTTGTCCGACAACGGCAATGCGGTGATCGGCGATATCCGAGGCCGCGGCGCGATGCTCGCCGTCGAACTGGTGCGGCCGGGCACCACCGAGCCCAACCCCGAGCTGGCCAAGCAGGCTGCGGCATATGCCTTCTCGAACGGCGTGGTGGCACTGACCTGCGGTACGTACGGGAACGTGCTGCGGCTGCTGCCGCCGCTGGTCATCAGCGATGAGCTGCTACTCGAGGGGCTCGACATCCTCGCCCAAGGACTCGCGGGCTGACCCGTACCGATTCGACACCCCGCGATTCGACGCCCCCGCCAGCGCAACCCAAGGAGACACTCCCCATGTCCGAGACCCCCAGCACCCCGACCACCGATTCGACTGCCACGCAGGATTTCTGGCATCCGCTCGACCCGCTGACCGCCGACGAGTTCCGGAGCGTCGCGGCCATTCTGGGGCGCGAGCAGGGCGTCGGACCGGGTTGGCGATATGCCTCGATCGAGTTGGCCGAACCGTCGAAAGCCGCACTGGCCGCCTATGCCGCCGATGGCACCGTTCCTGATCGCGCGGCAATCGTGGTGTGCCTCAACAGTGGCGAGAACACCACGTTCAAGGCGTTGGTGTCGTTGACGTCGGATGCGGTGGTCTCTTTCGATCACATCCCGGATGTGCAGCCCAACTTCACCGTCGACGAGTTCGAGGAATGCGACCGCGTGCTGCGGGCGCATCCCGACGTGCAGGCGGCGTTGGCGCAACGCGGGATCACCGATCTGGACAAGGTGTTCATGGACACCTGGACCTACGGTGGCGCCGTGATCCCCGAGGAATACCGGGGACGCCGGCTGGGCTGGTCGGACACGTGGATTCGCGACTCCGACGGCTCCAATCCGTACGCCAATCCCGTTGTCGGACTGCACTGTGTGATCGACGTCAACACCATGGAGCTGCTACGGATCGAGGACACCGGCGGCTTCGAGCAGCCGGAGGTGATGGGCGAGTACGTGCCTCGCCACATCCCCGAGCGCATCCGTGAGACGTTCAAGCGGCCACCACTCAAACCGCTGGAGATCACCCAGCCCGAGGGGCCGTCGTTCACCCTCGAGGGCAACAAGCTGACCTGGCAGAACTGGTCGCTGCGAGTGGGTTTCAACTATCGCGAGGGCATGACGCTGCACGCGATCACCTACACCGACGCCGGACGGGAACGTTCGATCGCACACCGGTTATCGTTCGCGGAGATGGTGGTTCCCTACCGGGATAACTGCGAAGACCATTACCGCCGTACGGCTTTCGACATCGGCGAGTGGGGACTCGGTTTCATGACGACGTCGCTGGAGCTCGGCTGCGACTGCCTCGGCGAGATCCGCTACCTGAATGCGGTGATGCACAACAGCGCCGGCGAACCGTATGAGATCGTCAACGCCATCTGCATCCACGAGGAAGACAACGCCGTCCTGTGGAAGCACGTCGATCACGACGCCGGTGCCGAGGTGCGCCGCATGCGTCGTCTGACGGTGAGTTTCCATGTGACCGTGGCGAATTACGAGTACCTGGTGTACTGGCGGTTCTATCAGGACGGCAACATCGAGTGCGAGGTGCGTGCCACCGGCATCATGGTGACCACGCCGCTGCCGCCCGGGACGACGTCGTATCCGCACGGCACCACCGTCGACAACCGCACCTACGCGCCGTTCCACCAGCACTTCCTCGTCGCCCGCCTCGACCTCGACGTCGACGGCACCGACAACACCGTGGTGGCCTCGGAGACCGCGGTGGCACCGATGTCGGAAGAGAATCCGCTGGGATTGGCGTTGGTGCAGAA
Source organism: Actinomycetes bacterium (assembly GCA_023461275.1). Classification (GTDB taxonomy): domain Bacteria; phylum Actinomycetota; class Actinomycetes; order Mycobacteriales; family Mycobacteriaceae; genus Gordonia. The sequence goes on from JAEYMI010000013.1 coordinate 70,556, forward strand.
GAACACTCCGCTGCGCACCGAAGAAGAAGGCAAGCAGGACATGGACTTCGCGTCGCAGCGGGCGTGGAAGGTGGTCAACCCCAACGTGACCACCGGGCTCGGACTCAACCCGGCCTACAAGCTGGTGCCGAGTGGCGCGATCCCCTCGATGTTCGATCCGGCGTCGCCGATCTTCGCGCGCGCACAGGTCATCGGCCACACCCTCTGGGTGACGCCGAATAGCCCCGACGAGCGTTGGCCGGCAGGCGAATTCGTCAACCAGTCCTACGTCGACACCGGTCTGCCGGAGTGGACCAAGGCGAATCGTCCGATCGAGAACACCGACGTCGTCGTCTGGTACACCTTCGGCATCCACCACATCACCCGCCCGGAGGACTGGCCGGTGATGCCCGCCGACATCGTATCGTTCTGGCTCAAGCCGTTCGGCTTCTTCGACCGCAACCCGGCGCTCGACGTCGAGCCGTCGCCGTCGTCGCATTGCCATCACGAGTCCTGACCGGACCCGAAATCTCTCCCCCGCAACGTTTCTCACCGACATACTCTCACCAGGAAGTACGCGACATGGCCGACACCGCCACCCAAGTGCTCGATCCGCAAGCCATTCTCGACGGCATCCCCACCGGACTCTGGATCAACGGGGAGTCGGTGCCGGCGTCGTCGGGAAAGACCTTCACCGTGGACAACCCGTCCACCGAGGAGGCACTCGCCGAGGTTGCCGACGCGGGTGTCGAGGACGCACAGCGCGCCCTCGACCTCGCGACGGCCGTCGCCGACGACTGGGCCGCCACCGCACCCCGCGAACGCAGCGAGATCCTGCGCAACGCCTTCGAATTGCTCACCGCACGCGCCAACGACTTCGCGATGCTGATGACCCTGGAACTGGGCCGCGCCCTGCCCGACAGCCGCGCGGAAACCAAGTACGGCACCGAGTTCCTGCGGTGGTTCGCCGAGGAGGCGGTCCGGATCGGCGGCCGGTTCACCCAGGCGCCGGCCGGGAATGGTCGAATCCTGGTGACCCACAAGCCCGTCGGCCCGTGCCTGGCGATCACGCCGTGGAACTTCCCGCTCGCGATGGGCACCCGTAAGATCGGTCCGGCGCTGGCCGCGGGCAACGTGATGCTGGTCAAACCGGCACATGAGACGCCACTGACCATGCTGGCGCTCGCCGAGGTCTTCGCCGAGGCCGGACTGCCCGCCGGAGTGCTCTCGGTATTGCCGACCACTGACGCCAGAGGTGTCTCGACGGCCCTCATCTCCGACGACCGGATCAAGAAGATCAGCTTCACCGGGTCGACGCCGGTCGGCCGAAACCTGATGGGGCAGGCCGCCGAACGGGTCCAGCGGACGTCAATGGAGCTCGGCGGGAATGCGCCGTTCCTGGTCTTCGACGACGCCGACCTCGACGCCGCCGTCGACGGCGCGTTCTCCGCGAAGATGCGCAACGGCGGCGAGGCGTGCACCGCAGCCAACCGGTTCCTGGTGCAGTCCAGCGTCGTCGAGGAGTTCACCGAGAAGCTGACCGCGAAGATGTCGGCGGTGAAGATCGGTGCCGGCTACGACGACGGGGTCGCCCTCGGACCACTGGTGAGCGCCAAGCAGCGCGACAGCGTCGCGAAGACCGTCGACGACGCCATCGCCGACGGAGCACGAGTTCGGTTGGGCGGCAAGATCCCCGAGGGCAAGGGCTACTTCTATCCGGCCACCGTCCTCGATCAGGTCGACGCCTACGCGCCGGTCACCCGCGGTGAGATCTTCGGTCCGGTCGCGGTGATCAGCGCCTTCGACTCCGAGGATGATGCGATCAAGGCCGCCAACTCCACCGAATATGGTTTGGCCGCATACTTTTACACCCGCGATCTGGACCGCAGCCTGCGGGTGGCGTCGCGCCTCGAATCCGGTATGGTCGGGGTCAACCGTGGCGTGATCTCCGACACCGCAGCTCCTTTCGGCGGCGTCAAGCAGTCGGGCATCGGACGCGAAGGCGGGTCCGAGGGCATCGAGGAGTACCTGTCCGTCAAGTACATCGCACTCACCTGAGGATCCCCGCATGACATGGACGATGCCCGCCGAAGGTGTTCGGCAGGAACGGGTCTGGATGGCGTTTCCCGCCCCGGGCTACAGCCTCGGCGACACCGAGGCCGAACACGAGGAAGCACGGGCCACGTGGGCGGCGGTCGCACACGCGATCCTGGACTACGAGCCGGTCACCGTCGTCGTCGATCCCGGTGAGGTCGCACACGCGAAACGCCATCTGTCGTCGGAGATCTCGCTTGTGGAGGCCCCGCTCAACGATGCGTGGGCACGCGACATCGGACCCACCTTTGTGCTCGACGAGAACGGCAAGCTCGGCGCGGTGAACTGGGTGTTCAACGGGTGGGGTGCGGCGTCGTGGGCGCAGTGGGACAAAGACCAGCACATCGGCACGCTGATCGCGGAGCTGTCCGGCGCTGAACTCATCGACTCGCCAATGGTCAACGAGGGCGGCGGAATTCAGGTCGACGGCCGCGGCACCGTGCTGCTGACCGAGTCGGTGCAGCTCGGCGAGGGCCGCAACTCGTCGTGGACCAAGGAACAGGTGGAGGCCGAGCTGGCCCGGACCATCGGGTCGTCGCACGCGGTGTGGCTGCCCAATGGGCTGACCCGCGACAACGAGACCTTCGGCACGCGTGGGCACGTCGACATCGTCGCGGCCATCCCGTCGCCCGGGACGGTGCTGGTGCACGACCAACGTGACAAGAGCCATCCCGATCACGAGGTGTCGGCGGTGGTGCGGGCGGTGTTCGCCGAGTCGACCGACGTCGACGGCACGCCGTGGCGCATCGTCGACGTTCCGGCGCCGCAGACCCTCACCGACGACGAGGGCTTCGTCGACTACAGCTACATCAATCACCTCGTCATCAACGACGCGGTGATCGCGTGCAGTTACGACGACCCCAACGATGCGGTGGCCGTGGAGATCCTCGGCGAGGCCTATCCCGGGCGTACGGTGGTCAGCGTCGACGCGCGGCCGTTGTTTGCGCGGGGCGGCGGCATCCACTGCATCACGCAGCAGCAGCCGGTGGCTTGAGCTGACCCGGTCGTCGCATCAGGGTCGCGACACGCCGTGACCAGTGGATACCACTGGTATTCAAGTTGCGGGATGTAACTTATGAGGTTTGTCCCCTACACTGCTGGGCATGCGTAAACGACTCATCGCTCTCACGACGGCAGCGCTGGCCGCACTCGCGATCGGAGCCGGCCCCGCACAGGCCGACACCGGCAGTACGGGTTCTGGCAACGTCAACTTCGGCAGCGTCGAGCTGGGTACCGTCCCGCAGATCATCTCGCCGAACAGCCTGTTCCTGTGGCAGAGCCCGCCGACGCGCTACATCGTGGTGCTCGGCGCCAAGATGGGCACGTTCGCGGAAACGCCGCAGATCCTGACGCAGCGGATGAACGCCGCGGCGACGCTGGCCAAGCAGCATCCGCTCAACCGCGTCATCGTGTCCGGCGGCGACACCTGGTGGCTGCCGGTGTCCGAGGCGCAGTTCATGAACATCGGGCTGATCAAGCGTGGTGTGCCGGTCTGGCAGATGATCAACGAGAACGCGTCGACGAGCACCGTGCAGAACGCCGAGTTCACCGTCCGGATGCTCAAGGGCCTCGGCGCGACCGGCGCGCTGATCGTCACCAACGGCTTCCACATGCCGCGCGCCATGAAGAACTTCCGCGACGCCGCCGCCAAGCAGAACGCCCGGCTGGTGTTCCAGGAGGCCTACGCCTGAGCTGTTCCGCTGGTCGAGTACGTCCGGCTCGCCCAGCGAGCCGACCGTATCGAGGCCACCGCACAAAAACCCCACTTCTCGTCAGAAACACTGCGCGCGCGGAGTGTTTCTGACGAGAAGTGGGGTTTCTGTGTCGCGCGGAACCGCGGTCGCCGACGCTACGTCTGATCTTGCATGGGATCACTCTCTGACACCTCGCCCTTCGGCACCTCACTCCTCGACACCTCACTGCCAAGGTTCCGTTCCGAACTCATCGACAATGGCTATGCCGACCACGAGATCCGCAGCGCTATTCGCGCCGGAGTGCTCACTTCACTCGGCCACGGCGTCGTGATCGCCTCCGAACACCTCGGCGACACCGACGAACAGCGGCATCGTGCGCTGTCGTTGGCATACGCCCGGCGCAACCCGCCGGATCGGGCACTCACCGATGCGTCGGCCGCCGCGGTGCTCGGGCTACCGGTGTGGGGCCTCGATACCAGTCGTGTGGCGATGTCGGTGTCCGGACGCAGATCGCGGTCGAAGTCGACGGGGGCGACCTACCTCGTCACCGATCGTCGGCCTCGGTCGACGACGGTGGTCGACGGGGTGCTGGTGGTGTCGCCGGCGCGGGTCGTCGTCGACCTGGCCCGACGCGCACCACGCGAAGCCGCCGTCGTGGTGGGGAATGCGGCTCTGCACGACAAGCTGTGCACCGTCGACGACCTGCAGAACGAACTGGATATGATCGCCGGGATGTCCGGTGCGGCCGCGGCGCATCGAATCATCGCGCTTCTCAATGGAGCGTCGGAGTCGGTGCTGGAGTCGCGCAGCCTCGTACTTTTCGTCGACGCAGCATTGCCGATGCCGGAGCTGCAAGTGGAGTTCTTCGACCAGTTCGGCAATCTCATTGCGCGCGTTGACTTCTTCTGGCGAGAGCACGGCGTCATCGGGCTCTGTGACGGCATGAAAAAGTACGACGGCGAGGAAGGCACGAAGCGATACCGCACCGAGAAGGAGCAAGACGACGCGCTCACCGAACTCGGATACCGTATGTGCCACTGGTACTGGAAGGATCTCGAGCAACCACAACGACGCACGCGGCTGATCCAGCGGCTGGAGAAGAAGCTGTCGGTGAGGTCGGCCGCGTGATCAGCAACGCAGAAACCCCACCTCTCGCCAAAAACACTGCGCACGCGGAGTGTTTCTGACGAGAAGTGGGGTTTCTGTGCCGGGGTCTGCGGTCAGGCGGTGCGCCCGAGCGGCGGTGCACCGAGCGGAGGTCCGCCCAGTCAACGCCGACGCGCCAACGTCAGCGCAGCAGCGCCCGGCTCATCACGACGCGCTGAATCTGGTTGGTGCCCTCGTAGATCTGGGTGATCTTGGCGTCGCGCATCATGCGCTCGACCGGGAAGTCGCGGGTGTAGCCGGCGCCGCCGAAGAGCTGCACGGCGTCGGTGGTGACCTCCATCGCGACGTCGGAGGCAAAGCACTTCGACGCGGAGCTGATGAAGCCGAGGTTCTTCTCGCCACGCTCGGCGCGGGCGGCCGAGGTGTAGACCATCAGGCGGGCGGCCTCGACCTTCATCGCCATGTCGGCGATCATGAACTCCACACCCTGGAACGACGCGATCGACTTACCGAACTGCTTGCGGTCCTTGACATATGCGATCGCATTGTCGAGTGCGCCCTGCGCGATTCCCACGGCCTGGGCGCCGATGGTCGGGCGGGTGTGGTCGAGGGTTTGCAGCGCGGTCTTGAAGCCGGTGCCCTCGTCGCCGATGATGCGGTCCTCGGGGATGGTGCATTCCTCGAAATACAGTTCGGCAGTGGGTGATCCCTTGATGCCGAGCTTCTTCTCCAGCGGTCCGACGGTGAAGCCGGGGTCGCTCTCGTGCACCATGAACGCCGAAATCCCGTGCGCGCCTTTGCTCGGATCGGTCACGGCCATCACCGTGTACCAGGAAGACTTGCCGCCGTTGGTGATCCAGCACTTGGAGCCGTTGATGACCCAGTTGTTGCCGTCCTTGCGGGCGCGGGTCTTCATCGACGCGGCGTCGGAGCCGGCCTCGCGCTCGGACAGTGCGTACGACGCCATCGCCTCACCGGAGGCCAACGACGGAAGCACCTGCTTCTTGAGCTCGTCGGAGCCGTTGAGGATCAGGCCCATGGTGCCGAGCTTGTTGACCGCGGGGATCAACGACGACGACGCGCACACGCGGGCCACTTCCTCGATGACGATGCATGCGGCCACCGAATCGGCGCCCTGACCGTCGTATTCCTCGGGCACGTGGATGGCGTTGAAGCCCGACGCGACGAGGGCGTCGAGCGCTTCCTGCGGGAAGCGGGCCTTCTCGTCGACGTCGGCGGCGTACGGAAGGATCTCCTTCTCGCTCAGCGCGCGGATGGCCTCACGCAGCGCGACGTGCTCTTCGGGAAGCTGGAAGACGTCGAAGTCAGGATTTCCGAAACCCATGGTGATGGCTCCTCATCAGTTGCTGTCAGGTTGGGTGCACGCCGATCGCATCGCGTGCGTCGCGATCATGTGATCACACGTCGCGACACCACACAGCGGCGCGACACTGAGTGCCATCATACTCGCAACAATCGGAGAATGTGACACTCGGTGCCACATCACTCGAGCCCGCCCACCGCCCACTCCACGCGGTTACCGCCGGCACGCTTGGCCTTGTACATCGCGGCGTCGGCGGCCGCGAGCGCGGTGTCGAGCATGTCGACGGTCGTCGCCACCGGCCAGGCGGTCACGATGCACGCCCCGACACTCGCGTGGACCGGGTAGTTCGGCGTCGACGTGGCCACCGCATCGCGGACACCGTCGCCCAGTCGATGCAGTTCGTCGTCGCCCCCGACGTCGGAGACCACCGCGAACTCCTCTCCACCCGTCCGCGCGACCAGCGCCTTGGGCGCGACGACGTTACGGACGGCGCGGACCACGTCGCGCAGGATCTCGTCGCCGACGCCATGGCCGTAGGTGTCGTTGATGTTCTTGAAATCGTCGAGGTCGAGGACCAGCACGGCGACATGCGGCGGCACCTGGCCACCGCGCAGCTTCCGGACCAGGCCGGTGAATCCGCGTTCCAGGCCACGACGATTGAGTGCGCGGGTGAGCGGGTCATGGTCGGATTCGGCGACGTCGTCGCTGAGGACGTGCACGGCGATCTGCTGGCCGAACGGCACGGTGAAGATGCTCAGCACCGCGATGCAGCAGATGAACGCCCCCAGCAGACCCTCGCCGCGCATGATCACCTGCACAAAGAGGATCGCAACGATCACCCCCGAGAAGGCGAGCACTGCGGCCAGCATCCGCGTGTTGTGGAACAGCGCCACGTACGCGGCCAGCGCGGCATAGCAGCAGGTCCCGACCAGACCGACGAGCGGCTGATGGATGACCAGCAGCGAGATCGCGAAGAGCACCGCGAGCAGCATCACCCTGATCAGCGACGTCCGGCGCGACGGCCATTGCCGCGACGCCAACCAGGACACCGCGATGACCAGTGCCGCGATGTTGTCGGTGATCAGGATGGCGCGCCGCAGGTTCGTCGGCGGCCCGCCTTCGACGACGAGCAGCAAGGTCGCGGCGACGGCGACCACCAGAATGCTGATGCCGACACACAACCTGACCAGCGTGGAGACCCCACTGTCATCCAGCGAGCGGACCACCGTGTCGTACGCGTCGGGCGCTTCCCAGGCTGCGCGCACCGGCCCCGGCGGTCGCCCCGATGAAGAATCACCGGATGACACCCCCTCCGGTGACACCCCCTCCGGACGGCTTTGTGGGCCCACGATCTTCCTCCGACATCAACGCGCTCCCACCCCGGTGACCCAGCGTACTTTGCGATAATAAATTTTCGCCAGCCGTTAGTTCGATGACATCAAACTTGCTTGGATTCGACGGCGAACTCAGCACCGGCAGGTCACCGACGATCCACGACGCGACGGTCGTGACGTAACGGCCGGGATCAGCGAGGCGTCGGGTTGCCGAGGTCGCCGATCTGATCGGCCACGGCGCGGGAGATCTCGTCGACCGACGTCCCAGCCCGGAAGGTGACCACCGCGACCTCGGTCCGGTCGGTGGCACCGAGTGCCGATCGAATGCGGGCGAGGCTGCGGTGCAGTCGTTCGGGCGTGGCGTCGGCGTCGCCCCGGATCATCGACCGCAGCAGGTAGTTGTGCGCCGACGTGATCGCCGCGGCGAAGGCGACGATGTGCACGGCGGATTCGTCGGTGATCCGCTCGCGCAGGAACTCCTCGAACATCCGTTGGTAGCGGTAGGTGGTGACCAGTTCGCGGTCGCGCAGTGAGGGCACCTCCTGGACCACCCGCATTCGACGCGAGGCCAGGTCGCGGGTGCGCAGGAAGTGGTCGAAGACCATTTCCGCGGCTCGGCACACCGCGATCCACGGGTCACCGTCGTCGGCGTCGAGCATGTCCGACACCCGGGCGAGCAGCACCTCGTGGTCAGCGAAGATGACGTCGTCCTTGGACCCGAACTGCCGGAAGAAGGTCCGACGCGAGACGCCCGCCGCTGCGGCGATGGCCTCGACGCTCGTGGATTCGTAACCGTTCTCGGCGAACAGCCGGATCGATTCGGCCACGACATGCAGGCGGAAATCGCCGGCGTCGGCCCGCTCGTCGCGGCTCTGCTCGATGGAGGACATGGCACTCAGTATCACCCGACGACGGGTCGGGACGGAACTGGTCGAAGTTTGCCCGGCGGTTACGCGACGAAACCGGCGCGTCACATTGATCAGCCAAATTAAGTGACACTTCAATTCTGAAGTTCCACTTAATGCCAGGAGTTCACATGCACCCCGAACACCCGACGGTGACATCCCAGCCGAATGCGACGACCGAGATCGCCACCGACACGGACCCTCGCCTCACCAACAGCGACCTACTGCCCACCCCCACCCGACGATGGGGCGTCTACAGCATCTTCGCGCTGTGGATGGCCGATACCCACGCGATCAGCAACTACACCTTCGCCGCCGGGCTGTTCGTTCTCGGCCTGACGCCATGGCAGGTGTTCGCATCGCTGCTCATCGGGATCTCAGTCGTCTGCTGGTTCATGAACCGCATGGGCCTGGCCGGCCACACCACCGGCGTGCCGTTCCCGGTGCTGGCCCGTGCCAGCTTCGGAGTCTTCGGCGCCAACCTGCCCGCGCTCGTTCGGGCCATCATGGCGATCTTCTGGTACGGCATCCAGACCTGGTTGGCGTCGGTGGCACTGGTCGTGCTCACCGTGCAGCTGGTGCCGTCTCTGGATCGCTACACCCACAACTCGGTTCTCGGGCTGTCGACGCTGGGCTGGATCGCGTTCATGTTCATGTGGGGACTCCAACTCGCCCTGCTGACCCGCGGCATGGAGTTCATCCGTCGTATCCAGGACTGGTGCACCGGCCCGCTGGTGTGGATCGTGATGATCTGCCTCGCGGGATACCTTCTCGTCAAGTCGAATTGGTCGATCAGCCTCACCGACTCGTTGAAGCCGCTGACCGGTGGTGAGCAGGGACATCAGATGCTCGTTGCGATCAGTCTGACCGTCGCCACCTTCCTCACCCTGGTCCTGAACTACGCCGATTTCTCCCGATTCACCACCAGCCGACGCGCTTACACGCTCGGCAACATCCTCGGGCTGCCGGTCAACTTCACCCTCTTCGCCATCGCTTCGGTGATCACCACGGCCGGTAGCGTCGTGGTGTTCGGCAAGCTCCTCACCGAACCGGTCGAGATCGTCGCCGCCATCGACAACCCGGCGGTCACCGTGATAGGTGCCGCGAGCTTCGTGATCGCCACCATCGGCATCAACGTCGTCGCCAACTTCGTCTCTCCCGCATACGATCTTGCCAACGTCTGGCCATCGAAGATCAACTTCACGCGTGGCGGTCTGATCGCCGCGGTGCTCGCGGTGGTCGTCACACCGTGGAACCTGTACTCCAATCCCGTTGTGGTCAACTACTTCCTCGGCGCACTCGCCGCCTTCCTCGGGCCGCTGGTCGCGATTCTGCTGATCGACTTCTACCGGGTCCGACGCTGCACCATCGACGTCGACGCCCTGTTCAGCGCCGCACCCGACGCCGCGTACACCTACTGGCACGGATGGAACCCCAAGGCACTCATCGCTTTTGTTCCGTCCGCGGCGATCTGCGCAGTGCTGGCGCTCGTTCCGGCGTTCGCCACCGCCGCCCCGTTCGCATGGATCCTCGGCATGGTGTTGGCCGGCGGAATCTACCTCGCCCTCAACCGCGGTGGCGCGACGCCGGCAACACCCGCCCCTTCGGCGAGCGCCGTGCCCGGCACCGAGCCGGCAGCGCCGGAGCCGGTCGCGTGATCATCACCGTCATCAATCCCAATCGCATCGACGCCTGCACCGCGGTCATCGATCACCATGTGCAGCAATGGTTTCCCGACGTCGACGTACGGGTGGTGTCGCCGACGTTCGGGCCGGCCGAACTCACCGGAGAGTACGAGGCCGCGCTCTGTGTGGCGGGAGTCCTCGACACCGTCGCAACCACGGCGAGCACCTCCGACGGATACGTCCTCGCCGGATTCGGCGAACCCGGTTCGGAGGCCGCCCGAGAGTACGCACGACGCCCAGTGGTCGACATCACCGAGGCGGGGCCCATCCGCGCGTTGCTGCACGGGCGGCGGTATGCGGTGGTCACCAGCACCACCGCGGCGGTGCCTCTGGTGGAAGACCGGTTGCGCTGCCTGGGATTCGACGGTCGATGCCGAGCGGTCCGAGCCATCGAGATGGGCGTACCGGACATGATCGACGACCGTGAGCGGGCACGTGAGGCCATTGATCAACAGGTCAAGGCCTTGGTTGCCGACGGGCATTCCGGTGCGGTCGTCCTCGGCTGCGGCGGGATGACCGGGTTGGCCGACGAGATCGACCCGCCGCCGGGCATCGTCCTCGTCGACGCCGTGCGCGTCGGCATCTCGTTGGCCATCGGCATGATCACCGATGACCCTCGCGCCCAACACAACACAGCCCAACCGATTCCCAGGTCAGGAGAAGCACCATGACATCGACGTCCACGGATGTACTCACCGAACTCATCGCACGCCACCGGGTCTCCGACCGCATGTCGGCCTACCTCGACAGCTGCGACGTCTCCAAGGACGCCACCGAGATCGCGTCACACTTCCTCGTCGACGGCGTGTGGGAAGGAGTGGGCCGTAACGTCGAGTTCGGTTGCGCACGTGGCCGGCCGGCGATTGCCGAGCTGTTCGCATCAGTACCCGAGCGCCAGCCGTTCACCGTTCATTACCTCACCAACCCCCGAATCGAGGTGGTGAATCCCGACGAAGCCGTCGGTCACTGGCTGTGCTTCGAGCCGTCCACCATTCGGGGCGGGACCATGCCGGTGTGGATCGGTCTGCGCTACCACGTCGATTTCGGCAGACAGGGCGATGACTGGCTGATCTCGCATCTGAGGTGCGACACGCTGTTCGCCACCCCATTCGACACCGGTTGGGGTGTGGAGATGTTCACCCCCGTCACCGCGACCGAACCACGCATCACTACCGAGACAAACTAGAGGACAACCAATGATGTTCAACGACAACACCACCCAACCCGACAACCCTGCCGAGCCCGACCGCACCGCCGAACCCGAGAGCACAGTCGACACCCTGACCGTCGCCGACATCCCCGTCATCGACCTCACCGATCTTCGCACCGGTGATCTGCACCGCAGACGTGAGATCGGGTCGCAGATCGACGATGCCAATCGTCGTGTCGGATTCCTCGTCATCACCGGACACGGCGTCGACGACGCGCTCATCTCGGCAATGCATGACGTCACCGAGGCGTTCTTCGCCCTCGATGCGCAGACCAAATTGCAATGGCGACAGCCTGATCCGGCCATCAGCCGTGGGTTCATCCCCTCCCGGGAACGGTCCCTGGCCGCGTCCGGCGCCGGCGACGCTGTCTATTCCGAACGCGACCACGTCGAGTACTTCGCGGCCGGGCCACTCGATGCCGATGGCACCGGGATCTTCGATCACGCCAACATCTGGCCCAGCGCACCCGACGATCTCCGCGCGATCTGGGAAAACTATTACCGGGCACTGGAATCCGTGGCCAGTACGCTGCTGCGGGGTTTCGCACTCGGGCTCGGGGTCGACGAGAACTATTTCGACGCCTCGTGCGGGCACCACTGTTCGGTGTTGTTCGCCAACGGATATCCGCCGGCCGACGCACCACCACGTCCCGGGAGTGTCCGCCTCGGTGAACACACCGACTACGGCAGCCTGACGATCCTCTACCGCGACGAACGGCCCAGCGGGTTGCAGGTGATGCAGGGCGGCCACTGGCGGGCCGTCCCCGACATTCCCGGGTCCTTCGTCGTCAATATCGGCGACCTGATGGCCCGGTGGACCAATGACAGGTGGGTCTCGACGCTGCACCGCGTCGCACATCCGCCGATGACGTCGATCGGTCAGCGTCGCCTGTCGATTCCGTTCTTCCACCAACCCGATCCCGATGCCGAGATCAGCGCGATCCCGACGTGCGTCACCGAGGGCGAGGAGCCGCACTACCCGGCGATCACCTCCGGGCAGAACTACCTCGACAAGACGAGGAGGTCGATGACGCCGACTCGCTGAGCGGGCTCGCCACTTCGAACAGGGCGTCGAACCGGTTGAATGGATGCGTGGACAAACGACCCGTCACCCGCCGCCCGACCGCCGATGTCGGCGTCGCGCTGCGCGCCGCCCGTCAGGCGAGGTCGCTGACCCTCAACGATGTCGCTTCGGCGGTCGGGGTGTCGGCGAGTGCGCTGAGCCAGATCGAGAACGGCAAGGTCCAGCCGACGATGAAGCGGCTCTACGACATCGTCGAGTTCCTCGATGTTCCCCTCGACCAGGTTTTCGGCGGCGCGGAGCAGGTGGAGATCGGGTCGGTGCGGGTCGCGCGCGCCGGCCAGCACTCGGAGCTGACGCTCGAGGACGGGGTGACGTGGCAACAGGTCACCCCGCCCGACGAGTCCCACACCGAAGTGCTGGTGGTCGATTACCCGCCGGGCGCACGCGTTTCGGAGTCGACGGAGTTCATCCGACACCGCGGCCGCGAGACCGGCTACGTGCTGTCCGGCGCACTCGTCGTCGAACTCGGCGATGCCAGTTACACATTGGGATGCAGCGACTCGATCACCTTTGATTCCACCACCCCGCACCGGGTGTCGAATCCACACGACGAGGCGGCGCGGGCGGTGTGGGTGACGTTCTCCGATCGTCACAGCGTGCGCTGAGGCGACGCACCGCAGCACGTCGACTCAGCCACTACTCGGTGGCCGCCTTCTGCCGCAGCTCGAACTTGAGCACCTTGCCGGTGGCGGTGCGGGGCAGGTCGTCGGCGAAGACGATATCGCGCGGGACCTTGTAGCCGGCGAGCAACGTTTTGGCGTAGGCGACGAGCTCGTCGCCGGACAGCGTTGCACCCGGCTGCAGCAGGACGTAGGCGCGTGGGCGTTCACCCCACTTCTCGTCGGGAACCCCGACGACGGCGACGTCGAGCACCGAATCATGGCTCACCAGAGCCTGTTCCACCTCGACGGTGGAGATGTTCTCACCGCCGGAGATGATGATGTCCTTGGCGCGGTCGCGGAGCTGGATGTAGCCGTCGGGGTGCATCACGCCGAGGTCACCGGTGTGAAACCACCCGCCGTCGAAGGCGCGTGCGGTGGCGTCGGGATCCTTGAAATAGCCTGCCATCACATTGTTTCCGCGCAGCACGATCTCCCCCATCGTCGACGCGTCGGCGGGTACGTCGTGCATCTCGGAGTCGACGACGCGGGCGGTCTCGGCCTGCACCATGCCCACGCCCTGGCGTGAGAGTTTCGCGGCGCGCTCCGGCGCGGGCAGCTCGTCCCAGTCCTTCTGGTACTCGCAGATCGTGTACGGACCGTAGACCTCGGTCAGCCCGTAGACGTGTACGACGGTGATGCCGAGCGACTCGAGGTGGGCGATGATCGTCGGCGATGGCGGCGCACCGGCGGTGGTGATGCGCAGCGTCGAAACCCGATGTGCGCGTGGCGAACCGGCGATCGTGGTGCAGACCGTCGGTGCGCCACACATGTGGGTCACGCCGAGGTCGTCGATGGCGTCCCACACCGCGTCGGCGCGCACCGCCCGGAGGCACACGTGCACGCCGGAGGCCTGAGTGACCGCCCACGGCGTGCACCAACCGTTGCAGTGGAACATCGGCAACGTCCACAGGTAGCGCGTCGACGACGTGAACTGGTTGTGGAACGTCTCACCGAAGGAGTTGAGGTACGCGCCTCGGTGGGTGTACATGACGCCCTTGGGTTTTCCGGTGGTACCGGAGGTGTAGTTGATCGAGATGACGCGGTCCTCGTCGTCGACGGTCCACGGCAGATCCGGGCCGTCGCCGCGCGCCCCGAGATAATCCGGATACGACGCGAGCCCCGAAATCCCGGACGCGCCAACATCTCCCGGAACCGTGCCGAACTCGGCGTCGGTGATCTCGACGATCGTCTCCAGCGCCGGGATCTCGTCGACGATGGTGGCGACGGTGTGCCGGTACTCGGCGTCGAAGAACAGTGTGGTCGCCTCGGCGTGGTTGAGGATGTAGACCAGTTCGGGTCCGGCCAGGCGTGAGTTGAGCGCGACGAGCACTCCACCGGCCAGCGGTACCGCGAAGTGCGCGATCAGCATCTCGGGGATGTTCGGTGACAGGACGGCGACGCGATCGCCGTCGGAGATGTGGGTGCGCAACGCGCGGGCGAGCCGCTGCACCTCGTCGGCGAAGTCGCTGTAGGTCCAGCGACGCTGCCCGTAGACGATCGCCTCGCGGCGGCCGAACACCGACGACGACCGCTCCAGAAAGCGCAGCGGCGTCAGCTCCGAGCGGTTGGCGCTGCCACAGTCGATGCGGCCGAACGCGGCGTCGAGGTCGGTGAAGGGGTTGTCGGTAACCATGGGGCCGGACATGGGCGTGCTCCTGGATCGAAGAGTGTGCGCCCGTGACGCGCGCAACGTTTGGCGTGTGACGAGGTTATGGACCACAATCATCCGAGGTCCACCCCCGTAAGGGGGTGAAGTGGCGGTCCGGCGCCTCACGGGTGTTCGTCGGAGGGACTCGCGACTTTGGCTTGTGACGCTATTGTTTGTGAGTCCGTAACGCTATTGTGTCCAAAGAGTTCGGGTAGATGCGCGGGGTTTGAGGTTGCGCTGGGTTGAGGGGGAGCGATTCATGCATGTCGAGACCGCCACGTCGGACGACAAGGCTCGGGGAGCCAAGCGGCCGGTAACGGCGATCGGAGCGGCACTGATCGGCGCCGGCGTGATGTCCACGCTGGCAGCCCAAGCGCCGTTGGCATTGTCGGCTCCCGCACCGGTGACGCCTCGGCCGACGGTGATCAGCCACGACGTGAAGCTGGCCGCCGACAAGTCGGCCGCCGCGATTCCCGCAGGTAAGTGGACCTACACCACCGACGCCAACGGCAAGACCTACCCGGTCAAGCGCGGGTACGCCGTCGCACCCCGGATCCAGGCACCCGCCGAGGGCAAGACCACCGACTCGGGCCTCACCGACATCGGCTACACCGCTGCCGAGCCGAAGCAGGTCGGCAAGTACTCGCCGAACTCGATCGCCTACATCCCGGAGAACATCGCGCAGGTCGTCGCGAACATCCCGGCGGTGGAGTACCAGGCGCTCAACATGACCGCCGAGGCGTTCGAGAACTCCGACAACTGGTGGCTCTACATCCCGACCAATGTCGTCGGCTTCGACCAGCAGGACAAGCAGAAGTTCGAGGGCATGACGCTGGCCATGGTGCCGGTGCCGCTGGTGGCCAAGGCCAACTACGACCAGTGGTGGCTGAGCCTGGCGGCCAACGCCCCGATGACCGAGAACTGCACCGGCATCCCCGGCCCCTGCTCGGACGTCTTCTACTTCGACCAGTACGGCACGGTCCCCACCTGGAAGCTGATCGACGGGTACACCTTCCCCGAGATCAAGAACACCATCGACCCTGATCACGACACCTACGTGACGCCCAATGGTCGCGTCGTCAAGATCCAGCCCGACTGGTCGGGCAAGACCTACAAGCTCGATCCGTTCGGCCCGCAGAAGGCCATCTGGCAGACGCTCACGCAGAAGCCGACCGGCGTCCAGCGCGCCCCCACCGCCGGCGAGTGGGCCAAGGCATTCGACCGCATGGGCAAGGCGATGTGGATCGGCCTCAACCCCAACGTCGACGGCACGTTCTGCCTGCCGTGCCAGTGGGCCGGCACCGCGACCGGCGCCCCGGGTTCACTGCCCAAGCAGTACCTGTTCGGCGAGTACTACACGTTCTTCGACTTCGGTCAGGCCCGCACCGAGCACGACTGGGTGGTCAACCGCCCCGACTACGACGAGACCGCACGTGAGGATCACATCGAGGTCCGCAACGGTCTGGACCCGAAGGATCAGCGGCACCTGATCAACGAGTTCAACAAGGCGACGACGCCGAAGGCGCTGCAGGAGAGTGTCGCCGAGTTCAACCACAACATGGGTGAAGTCGGCAAGGTGCTCAACAAGAACATCAACGACAACATCCAGGGCCTGCAGAAGGTCTTCAACGGCCCGGTGCCCAAGTCCGGCAACGAGCTGCTCGATCAGATCAACCAGTCGTTCCACCCGAAGGCACCCAAGCACGTCGCGTTGGAGTCGAAGGCCAAGCACGCGCTGACCGACACGCCGACCGTCAAGGCCAAGAAGAAGGCGCAGCTCGACGTCACGCTGCCCGCGGAGAAGACCCAAGCCGCTGCTCCCGAGGTCGTCGCACCGACCGTGGTGACGCCTGCTGCGTCGTCGGCGAAGGTGCCTGCGGTGAAGCCGGCCGTCGTCAAGCCGGTGGCGGCGAACACCGCCCTGAAGCCGGCCGTCGCCAAGTCTTCGGTCGTGAAGCCGGCTGTTGCCAAGTCTGCGGTGGCCAAGTCTTCGGTGGCACAGTCTGCGGTGAAGCCTGCTGTCTCGAAGGCCGCGACGCCCGCGGTCAGCAAGACCAACATCACCAAGCGGACCGCGCCGGCCGACCCGATCGCCGCGCTCGGCCAGCAGGTCAGCGCGAGCATCGAGCAGGCGATCAAGCCGCGTACCGCACCCAACGTGGTGCGCAGCAACACCAACGGCAAGACCATGCAGGAGCTCATCCCGGGCGGCCGGCACCAGACCGTGACCGCGGTCGACGCCAAGCACCGCGCCGTCGACGACGAGCTGGTCGGGGCCAAGCACCGCGCCTGATCGGCGTCGCGCCTCCCGGCGCTCCAGAGAAGTTGGCGCTCCAGAGAAGTTGACACAGCCTCGGTAGATGCGGTGGTCGGCGTCGATTATCGACTCGGCTATCCGCAGACACCGAGGCTGTGTCGCGCTCGTGGACTGTGCGGACGGTTGTCGACGGCGTGCGCGCGGGCCGGGCGTGCAGCGCGGGCCGGGCGTACAGACGCGGGCCGGATCCGCCGACGAGCGAATTATGTCCGCAGGTCAATCCGTTTCCGGTATGCGGGCGTCGCTCAATCCGTAACGTGGACTCATGTCCACCACAACTGAAACCCCATCCACACCGTCTGACCCCGGAGCCGACTCGGATGCGGTGACACCGCAGTCCGATGCCGAGTCCGCATCATCGGACGAGCTGGCCGGCGATGAGCAGCGCCTGCTGGTCGACAATCTCCGATACGTTCTCGACGGTCGGTGGCGTTCCACCCGCGACCAGGTCCGGGAGAATTCCGATCGCGCCGACCTGCTGCCGGATCCGTCGCTGACTCTCGATCAGGCGCGGGCTCGGATGCTCGAGGTGATGCGGGAGCTGGCGGGACAGGGGTTCTCGGCGGCCGGCTTCGGCGCCGACCACGGAGGTACCGGTGACGTCGGGGCGTCGATCACCGCGATCGAGATGCTCGGATATGCCGACCTGTCGCTGATGGTGAAGGCCGGCGTGCAGTGGGGTCTGTTCGGCGGCGCGATCGAAAACCTCGGCACCGCAAGGCATCACGACCGCTACGTCACCGACATCATCAACCTCGATCTGCTCGGCTGTTTCGCGATGACCGAGACCGGGCACGGTTCCAACGTGCAGGCGTTGGAGACCACCGCCACCTACGATCGGGATTCCCGCGAGTTCGTGATCGATTCCCCGACGCCGTCGGCGCGCAAGGATTACATCGGCGGTGCGGCCGAACATGCCACCACCGCAGCGGTTTTCGCACAGCTGATCACCGCCGGACCCGGCGAGGAAGCGGTCAGTCACGGCGTGCACTGCTTTGTGGTTCCCATCCGCGACGCCGACGGCAACGACCTGCCGGGCGTGACAACCAGCGACTGCGGTTACAAGGGCGGACTGGCCGGCGTCGACAACGGCCGCATCATCTTCGATCAGGTGCGCGTTCCGGCGGAGAACCTGCTCAATCGCTACGCCGACGTGGCCGAGGACGGTACGTACTCCTCCCCCATCGAGAACCCGAACCGTCGATTCTTCACCATGCTGGGCACGTTGATCCGTGGCCGGATCAGTGTCGCCGCCACCGCGGGTGCGGCCGGTCGCAAGGCGCTCACCATCGCGACGCGATATGCGTTGGTACGCAAGCAGTTCGAGGCTCCCGACGCCGACGATGAGATCGTCGTGATGGACTACCTGGCGCATCAACGCAAGTTGTTGCCGTTGATCGCGAAGTCGTACGCCATCGCGGCGGCACAGAATGAGCTGACCGGTGAGTTGCACGACGTGCAGTCGTCCTCGCCGGATGACAGCGACGCCGGGCGGCAACGCGAACTCGAGGCGATGGCAGCAGGTTTGAAGGCCTACGGCACGTGGCATGCGTCGAACACCATCAACGTGTGTCGTGAAGCCTGTGGTGGCGCAGGTTATCTCGACGAGAACCAGCTGTCGATCATGCGCGGCGACATCGACGTGTTCACTACCTTCGAAGGCGACAACACCGTGCTCACCCAGCTGGTGGCCAAGGAGTTGCTGTCAGCGTATTCCGATGATGTGCAGGGCCTTTCAGCCGGCGGATGGGTGAAGTTCATCGCCGGGATGGCTCGCGACGTCGTCGTGGAGAAGACCGCGGCGCGGCAGGTGGTACAGACCCTGCTCGAGTCGTCGGACGAGGATCCGGAGAAGTCGAACCTCACCAACCGCGGCACCCAGATACGGCTGTTCCGCAACCGCGAGGATCACCTGGTCCGCACGTGCGCGCAGCGGCTGCGCAAGGCATTGTCCGACGACAACGACGCCTTCGAGGTGTTCAACAATGCCCAGGATCACCTGCTCAAGGTCGGGCAGGCCCGAGTGGAGCGCCTTGTTCTGGAGTCGTTCATCCAGGCCATCAACGACTGCGATTCCCGTTCTGCGCGAAAGCTTCTCGGGAAGGTATGCGACCTATTCGTCTACTCCGCCCTCGAGGAGGACCTGTCGTGGTTCCTGATGCACCGGCACGTGTCGGTGGAGCGCGCCAAGGCGATTCGACGCGGGGTCAACGAACTGTGCCAGGAACTGCGGCCGCACGTCGGTGATCTCGTCGACGCCTTCGGGATTCCGGAGAAGCTGCTGGCGGCGCCGATGATCGAGAACGGCTGATCCTCGCAACAGATGCAGGCAATTGTCGCGCCAGCCGCGACAATTGCCTGCATCTGTCTATCGAGGTCTAGTCCTCGGAGTGCCCCCGGGGCGCGAGCCCGAGCTTCACGGCGTGATGTGCCTCGCTCAGCTCCGAGCGGAACCGGTCGACGTCGCGGGCCCAGGCCTGGGCGAGGGAGCCGTCGGACATGGTGAGGCCCACGCCTTTTCGACGTCGGGGCACACCGGCAAGCTCGCCGATGGCGCGCGCACTCTCCCACTTCTGATGCTCGCCGGTGTGGTTGGCCGGGTGGACGCGTTTGATGTCGTCGAGCGCAATTCGCTTGGCGCCCTGGCGAAGTGTGGTCTCGGTGAGTTCCACCGACACGTGCCGACGGGCAGCGATCACCTGAACGATGGAGAAGAAGAAGATGATGCCGCCGAAGAGCAGCATGATCGGCCAGTGCACCTGCCCGGGCCCGGCGATCTCCATGGCGAGCACCGCCCCGACCAGGAGCGGCCCGATCGCGACGACCCACCAGCTGCCGCCGGGCTCGTAGTAGAGAGTCTCGCCGGGGTCGATGACGCGCACCTCTTCGTCGACAGCGCCCTCCGCCCCGTCGACAGCGCCCTCCGTCGCATCGACGGCGCCCTCACCCCCGTCGACAGCGCCCTCCGTCGCATCGACGGCGCCCTCGCCCCCGTCGACAGCGCCCTCCGTCGCATCGACGGCGCCCTCGCCCCCGTCGACAGCGCCCTCGCCGGGGTCGTCGGGTCGGGTCATGCCTTGGGTTGCCTCGCCTGAAACCACGCCTCCGAGTCGGGCCGGTAAGCCAGCAACGACCCGGACAATCCGACGACGGCCGCCAACAACGCCAATGCCAACGCGTTGGCGAACAAGCTGACGAACACCAGCAACATCACCGCCACCAGCGTCAATGCTGCCAACGACGACCGCCACCGCGCGTCGCCCGAATACGCCTTGCTACCCATCAAGCCGTAGACCACACCGAGCACGACGACGATCACGCCGATACTCACCGGGCTCAGCGTCGGGCCGCTCATCACCACGCCGAGCACCACGAACAACACCCCGACCACGACGAGCAACCCCGCCGAAATCAGCCAGAGGCGGTAGGCCCACTCGAGATTCTTCGGTCGTGCGGCTGATTCAGGACTGGCCACCGGACCCACTTCCTTCTTCGGGTTGGTCGCGACGGTTGTCGTCGCCGGGTGATCGTACGGGACTGACCGCCGGCGTCGTGTCCGACGACGGGCCGACGCCCTGTGGTGGGTAGTGCGGATGGGGATAGCCGGCTCCCGGATGCTGCTGGCCCGGATACGCGTGGGACGGATAGCCCGGCGTGCCGTAGTCCTGCGGCGCGGCGTACTGGAACGTCGGCCTCGACTCGCGTCGGAAAACGGCCATGTCACGACAGTATTTGTCGGCGTCGCGTCGCATCAGCAGAACCGACGCACCGACCGCCGCCACGCCACTGAGCAAGAGCGGCACCATCGCCCAGGTCGGTGAGATCGGCCTGATCAGGGCCATGATCATGGTGAGCGTCAGGTAGAAGCCCGCGCCCGCGAGGACCACGCGCGCCCACGTGTACCCGCTGCGCGTGAGCCAGACGACGATGCCGGACACCAGGGCCAAGCCGACCGCCGACACCACGAAAGTGGCAATCAACAGCGACGTCGACGACAAGACCTCGACCTGCTCACGCGGTGCATCCTTGCCCATCTCCGCGACGCGACGTCGGGCTTCATCGGAGAAAGTGGGGTACTGCGCCAAGAAGGCGATCACCTGGCCGAGGATGACCACGATCCACAGCTCGGAGGCGATCGAAATCGAATCGGGGCGGGCAGGGCGCGACGTCTGAGTGGTGGTGAATCCCGACTGACCTGCGGGGTCGAACGGTGCGGTCATGCCTCCAAGGATAGATAAGCGTGCTGAGCGTCGGCCAAGACGCCGTCGACGACACCGAGCGGCGTCGTGCATTGACAGACCATTGAGACAAAACTAGCCTTCTGTCTCATGGGTGATGTGGTGGTCGACCATAAGCCGGGCAGCGGCGCCTCAGATACCGCTGCGGCGGATGAGGTTGCGTCGGACGTTCCGGCATCGGACGGTGTGGAGTCGGACAGTGCGGCGCTGAAAAGGGAACCATCGAACCGGGCCGGCGACTTCGCACCGCTGGGACCCGACTCGCTGACGTGGCAGATCTGGGGCACCTGGACCGGCATGCTGCAGGGTTTGTGGGCCGGGTCGATGCAGAACATGCACCCCAAACTCGGCGCGGCGGTGTGGGATCACTCCGACTTCTTCGGCGAACGCTGGCAGCGCCTGATGCGTTCGCTGTACCCGATCAGCGGCGTCGTCTTCGACGGCGATCAGGCGACCGGGCACGAGGTCCGCGACTATCACCGCAACATCAAGGGCGTGATGGCGGACGGATCCCGTTATCACGCACTCGATCCCGACGTCTTCTACTGGGCGCACGCGACATTCTGGTACGGCAACGTCCGGCTCTGTGAACGCATGGGGCCGTGGCTGACCGAGGACCAGAAGCGGCAACTCTTCGAGGAGTCCAAGGCGTGGTACGCGATGTACGGGGTGAGCATGCGCCCGGTGCCCGACACCTATGAGGACTTCCTCGAGTACTGGGATCACATGGTACGCAACGAACTTCGCGATCATCCCGCGGTGCGAACCGTCCTCGACATCAGCGAACTTCCACCGCCGCCGTGGATGGGCTGGCTACCGAAGAGCTTCTGGCACAAGTATGCGTCGCCACCGATCGCACGGTTCTACCTGTGGCTGACCACCGGCTTCTACGACGAACCGGTACGCGAGATGATGAACCTGCCGTGGACGGCCCGCGACGAGCGGTTGTTCCGACTGTTTGGCCGCGGCGTGAACCTGGTGATGCACCGACTGCTGCCGAAACGTGTTCTGCGACATCCCCGTCCGCGTGATGCGTGGGATCGGGTGACCGGTCGGGTGGCGGCCGATGCACCGCTCGTCGAAACACCGTCGCGCAACCTGCCGCCGGAATCCGAACGCGACAATCCGATGCACTACTGCCCGGTGCACGCGGCGCGGCGGGCGACGTATCCGCTGCGCGTGAGCGAGGACTGATCCGGGCGCCGTCGACGCGGGCGAGGGCGCTGTCAACGTCGGCGAGGGCGCTGTCGACGTGGGCGAGGGCGCTGTCGATGCGACGGTGGGCGCTGTCGACGTGGGCGAGGGCGCTGTCAACGTCGGCGAGGGCGCTGTCAACGCGGACTACTGCTGTCCGATCCGTCGTTGCTGCTGCGCTTGGCGAACCCGTTGCGCTTCCCGTGGCGCGTACGGATTCAGTTGTCCCGCACGCGATCCCGCAAGCTTGGCGCCGATGTGCTCGCCAACCGTGATCGGTGAGTACCGACTGCCGGCACCCACACACGACGGGAGCGTGGAGATCACCGCGTCGATGTTGCCGTCGTGGAAGTAGGCGGCGGATCGTCGGCGTTCGATGGCGCCGTCGACGATGGGCGGCTTCACCCGGTGCAGCGTCGACGTCCAGCGTTCGTTGGTCCAGCGCGCCATCAGGTCGCCGAGGTTGATCAGCAGTGCGCCGTCTTCGGGTGCGACGTCGTGCCATTGGCCGAAGCGGTCGAGCACCTGCAGCCCTTTGACCTGGTCGGCCCACAGCACGGTGACGATGCCGTAGTCGGTGTGTTCACCCATGCCGGTGAGGTCGCCGTCGACCTCGATCTCGCCGGGCGGCAGGGCGTAATTGTTCATCCGCAGCACGTCGAGGGAGTGGTCGGTGTAGGCGTCGAAGAAGTCGGCGGGCAGATCGAGCGCGTCGGCGAAGATGCGGGTCAGGGTGTTGGCGACGCGACGCGCCTCGGCGAAGTACGCCGACACCGCCGCCTGGAACAGCTCCACCTCCGGCCAGGTATTGGTGGCGTAGTGGTCGTCGGGAAGCTGCAGGTGCGGGTACTCCTGCGCTTCGACGCCGACGTTGAACGCCTCGAAGAAATCGTTCATCCGAGACGCGGATTCGACGCCCAATGACAGTGACAGCGACTCCGACTTCGGCGGCGCATAACCGCGGTTGATCTCCGGCGGCGTGCGGTAGGCCTTCTTCTGCTCCAGCGGCAGGGCGAAGAAATCGTCCATCGCCGTGGTGAACTCGCCGATCACCGAGTCCGGGATCTGGTGCCCGACGATCTGGATAAACCCGACCGAACTCGCCGCGTCGTCGACCTTGGCCGCGACGACGGCACGGTCGGCCGGCGACCCGCCGGTGGTGTACGCGCTGATGTCGATGATCGGCACGTGGAATCCGGTGTCGACGGTCATGGCTTCCATCGTCGCACCGAATCGTCGGGTTCGCTGACCTCGGCCGACGCCGTCGGAACGGTACATCCGCGTACGGTTCTTCCGCGTCGAACTCGATCGTCCGCGTCCGGCAGGTGCCGGACCGCCGAACCCGACGCGGAAGAACCACGCGGGGGGCCGACGCCCGCCGAACTCAGGCCTGCTGACCGATCCGGTACCGCACGAACGACGGGATCGCGATGGCCGCGATGATGGTGAACACCACCGTCAGGATGCCGCCGCCGGCGGTGGTGGCGGCCACGCCGATGGAGACCGCGGCCATGCCGTGCACGACGTCGGCGATCCGTGGCCCGCCGGCGACCACGACAATGAACACGCCTTGGAGTCGGCCGCGGACGTCGTCGGTGGCCGCGGCGAGCAGGATCGATTGCCGGAAAGCGGCCGACGCCATGTCGGCGGCGCCGCCGATCATCAACAGCACCAACGCGACCGGCAGCATCGGCAGTGGTGAACCGTCGGCGAATCCGACGGCGATGCCGGTGCCGGTGATCGCCAAGCCCCAGATAATGATGCACACGATCACCGCGAGACCCTGGCGCTTGACGCGCGCCACCCACCCGGAGAACACGCCGCCGATCACCGCGCCGACCGAGATCGCGGTGAACAGCAGCCCGAACGCCCAGCCGCCGCTGATCTCGCCGCCGAAGTTCTCGTGGGCCATCTGCGGGAACAGTGCGCGCGGCATACCGAAGATCATCGCGATGAGGTCGACGAGGAACGACGCCATCAGAATCTTGTGCGCCATAAGGTATTTGAGGCCGTCGATGACCGATCGGAGGCCGGCCACCGTGGGTGCGTCGTCGCTTTCGGGTCGCAACGACGGCAGCCGCGCCACCGCCCACAGCGTCGGGATGAGGAAGAGGGTGTCGAGCAGGTACAGCAACGAATACCCGACGACGGGGATCAACGCGGCACCCACCAGCGGTCCGGCGATGGCACCGGCCTGCATGACGGTCATGTTCAGCGAAAGTGCCGCGGGCAGATCACGATCCGGCAGCAGACGCGGAAGCACAGCGGTGCGGGTCGGCTGGTTCACCGCGAAGAAGGCTTGCTGAATCGCGAACAGCGACAAGATGATCCACACATTGTTCAGCCCGGATGCCGACTGTGCCCAGAACAGCGCCGAGCAGCCGATCAAGCCGACGGTGGTGATGACGAGCAGGATTCGACGATCCAGCACGTCGGCGAGCGCGCCGCCCCACAGACCGAAGACCACCAACGGCACGAGGCCGAAGATTCCGGTCAGTCCGACGTAGGCCGAGCTGCCGGTGATCGCGTAGATCTGCGCGGGAACCGCGGCAACGGTGAGCTGCGCGCCGATGACCGTGACAATATTCGCGATCCACAGGCGGCGGAAGTCGTTGTTGCGGAGCGGAGTGGTGTCCGCGAGGAGCCGTGCCACCGGAGAATCTTAGCCGAACAAATCAGGCCGGTGGTTGTGGGCCGGTCGCTATGGGCCTGGTCGCTGTAGGGCCGATCCCCGACGACGTCACGCGGACGGCGTGCGGGTCAGGGCTGCAGGCGCTGCGTCTGCCACACGCCGTCGATCATGGTCAGCCGCACCCGATTGTGCAGCCGGTTGGCGCGACCCTGCCA
Source organism: Actinomycetes bacterium (assembly GCA_023461275.1). Classification (GTDB taxonomy): domain Bacteria; phylum Actinomycetota; class Actinomycetes; order Mycobacteriales; family Mycobacteriaceae; genus Gordonia. Next base: position 95,878 of record JAEYMI010000013.1, read on the forward strand.
GAATTCGACGAACACCGGTTCGATGCGATACCCGCCCCACGTCGGCGGAACGGGCACCGGCTCGTCGCCGTCGAAGCCGCCGAACTGCTCGGCGACCGCAGCCGCTTTGGCCTCCAGATCGCTGCGCGAGTCGATGGCTCGCGACTGTTCGGAGGCATACCCCGACAACTGCGAGCCGCGGGGCCGATTACGCCAATATGCTTCGGTCTCTTCCGGACTCACCTTGGTGACCGGGCCACGGAAGTGCACCTGACGTTCCAGCGCAATCCACGGGAACGTCACCGCGGCCACCGGGTGGGCGGCCAGGTCGTGCCCTTTGTCGGAGTCGTAGCCGGTGAAGAAGACAATCCCGTTGGCGTCGGCGCCCTTGCACAGCACGGTGCGGGTGGCAGGCAGCCCGTTGGCGTCGACCGTGCCGACGACCATGGCGTTGGGTTCTGGGATCTTCGCGGTGATCGCTTCGCGCAGCCACACCGTGAACAGGTCGAGCCAGGGCGGGTCACCCCGCAGCCACGACGGGTCTAGATTCTCGCGGACACCGTCGGCGCCGGCCGCCCGGTCCCCTACCCCGACATTGGGTGGAATGCCGCCGCCATAGCCGACCCGCATGTTGGGCAGGTCGATCGGTTCTGTGTCCATCGTTTGCTGACGTTACTCCCCGATGTGCCGTGTCGGGTGGTGCTCTAGAGTCCTGTAGTGGTTCCTGCAGTGCCGACAATTGTTCCCAGCCCGATCGGCACGGCAGCCCGACACCACAGCAGCCCGATCAACGCAGTGACATCCTTGACGTGAGGTGATGGCCATGGCGAGCCGCATTCCCGACGATTTCGTCCCCGGACTCGAGGGCGTGGTCGCATTCACCACCGAGATCGCCGAACCCGACAAAGACGGCGGCAACCTGCGCTACCGCGGCGTCGACATCGAGGACCTGGTGGAGAACAACGTGACCTTCGCCGATGTGTGGGCGTTGCTCGTCGACGGCCGCTTCGGCAACGGACTCCCGCCTGCCGAGCCGTTCCCGCTGCCCATCCACACCGGCGACGTGCGCGTCGACGTGCAGGCTGCGCTGGCGATGCTGGCGCCGATCTGGGGCTATCGGCCACTGCTCGACATCGACGACGCCACCGCCCGCGACAACCTGGCGCGTGCATCGGTGATGGCATTGTCCTATGTCGCGCAATCCGCCCGCGGCATCCACCAGCCTGCGGTACCGCAACACATCATCGACGAATGCCCCAGCGTCACAGCACGATTCATGACCCGCTGGAAGGGTGAACCGGACCCCAAGCACATCGCCGCCATCGACGCCTATTGGGTCAGCGCCGCCGAGCACGGTCTGAATGCTTCGACGTTCACCGCGCGGGTGATCGCTTCGACGGGGGCCGATGTCGCGGCGGCGCTGTCGGGGGCGATCGGAGCGATGTCGGGTCCGCTGCATGGCGGCGCGCCGGCACGGGTACTGCCGATGATCGAGGAGGTGGAGCAGACCGGTGACGCGCGGGCGCTGGTGCGCGGCATCCTCGATCGCAAGGAGAAACTGATGGGCTTCGGGCATCGGGTGTACCGCGCCGAGGACCCGCGGGCGCGGGTATTGCGGCGCACCGCAATGGAATTGGGCGTGCCGCGCTACGAGGTGGCCGCGGCGCTGGAGCAGGCCGCGCTCACCGAACTACGCGAACGACGACCCGACCGCGCCATCGAGACCAACGTCGAGTTCTGGGCGGCGGTGATTCTCGACTTCGCCGAGGTGCCACCGCACATGATGCCCGCGATGTTCACCTGCGGCCGTACCGCCGGCTGGTGCGCGCACATCCTCGAGCAGAAACGGCTGGGCAAGCTGGTCCGTCCCGCAGCGATCTACACCGGGCCCAGCCCCCGTCGCCCGGAGGACGTCGAAGGCTGGAATGACGTTGTGCCGGTTGGGTTGTGACCGCCGCTGATTTCGTAGCACCCCCGAGCCCGACCGCTGATTGAGTAGCACCCCCGAGCGAAGCGAGAGGGAGCGTATCGAAATCACCGCCCCTACCCCGCCGGCAGCATCTCCAGGTCGGCCGAATTGCCCGCAGCTACAAGCAGATCGTGAATTCCGGTGCGCCACCGCGTCGCCCAGTTCACATCGAGCAGATTCAGCAGACGAAACTGCTCGGCCCAGGCCTCGCGTCGGGCCCCCACATCGACGAGCGGATGGGTCCGTTGCGCCACCGCTGTCGTGACGAATTCCGCGTACTGATAAAGGAATTCGTCGACGTCGGACGTGGTCGCGTCCGAAAGCACCTGTCCGCGTTCAGCGATCGTGAGGTGCAGGGCCTTGTCGTCGGACTGCCAGACGTAGGGCGTCGCGTCGTCGCGTGGCGAACGTGCGGGCAGGTCCCCGGGTTGTGCGCCCACCGCCTCGGCGATCTCGTCGAGGCGGTGGGCAATCGGGCCGTCGATGACAGACATGACTTCAGCCTGCCACACGTTGTCAGGAGGCCGGCAGCACGCGGGTCAGGTACCCGGCGGTCAGCAGCCACTGCACGTTGATCGGCGTCGGGGCGCCGGTGATGAGCGTCGGATCGAGCTGGACCTGCTGGCCGCCGCCGCGCTGACCGAACCACGGCGCGATTCCGCCCTGGTAGACCTTGAACGGCTTGGCGACCTTGTACAGGTGATAGTTGCAGGAATCGGCCGGGGTGCTGATCAGGTTGGTCGGTGGGATGGACCGCTGACCATAGGCGGCACCTGCGGGCGCGAGGTATGAGCCGTATTCGCTGCCGTAGCGGTCGAGTTGGGCGCCGGCCTTGAGCTCGACGATGCTCTTGATCGCCTTGCCGTCCTTGTCGGTGACGTAGCCATCGGCCGGCGGGTAGATCCAGCCACCTGCGCCGCCGGAAGCCGTTGCGTCCCAGTACTTTGCGAGGAATGCCTCGGTGCTGAGCGAACCGGTTCGGCTGTAGCCGACGACCTGCCGGCCGACGGGTCCCTGGTTGGCGAGCTGGTTGGGGCCCAGGCGCCGATCACCGGACTTGAAGTCCGCGGAGCAGCCGTGCGGCAGGAGGCTTCCGAAGTCGATGCTGGAGCTGCCGAGATCGGGGGCAGCGGAGGCGACGCCGACAGACAGCGTCGCACCGGCCACGAGGGAGATTGCGACGGCAATGATGCTGCGCCACACACGACTCTGAGCGATACGCGATCGGGAATTCACCGAGACAGACCTTTCATCACATGGTCAAAGCATTGGCATTCCCCGACAGAACGGAGCAAACACTAGCACGGGGTCGGACTAAGTCAACACAAGTAGAATTGGCTTAAATCTGTTCTAGCGATAGCTAATTCGGAGTTTCGACGCGGCGCCGGCCGAGCGATTGCGGCGAGTTGGGCTGCTACCTCCGTCGTTCTGGTCGCTATATACGACCACAACGACGGAGCTGACCGGCGGGCCCCTGTCGAGCGTCGGAAATCCCGCTCCATACCCACTTCCCCGACAGACGGCGCCCCATTGACGACGTCTTCGGAAGCGGAGGGAACCGATCGGCCAGTCGTTGCGTCGAAGAAAATGTCTGATTCCATGTGAGTCGGGCAGTCGGACAAAACGGGAGGAAACGACGTGAGCGATGTCATCGTCGACAAGGCTGCGGTGGACAAACTGGCTGCGGACACCGAGAGCAAGGCCAGGACTATCGACGGTGCACCACGGCCGGACGTGACCGCGCTGGTCGCCGCGGCGATGCCGGATTCACCGCTGGTCACCGCGTCCGCCACTGCGACCGAGTCGTTGCGAAAGGCGACCACCGCGGTGTCCGGGCAGTGGGAGACGATGGCGTCGGTGGTGCGGGCGGTGCGGGCCGGGACCACCGAGGTGGACGTGGCGAATGCCGCCAAGCTACGCGCCATGGGCGCTCTCCCGACCGGAGTGCCCCACCGATGACACCCACCAAAGCGACCTTGGATCGGTGGAAGCCTGAGCAGCTCAAGGTCGCCGGCATCGGCACGCTGGCCACCACAATCATCACCGAGTCCGACGCAGCGGATCGGCTCTACGACCTTCCGAAGAAGGAGTGGTCGGGAGAAGCACGCACGGCAGCGACCGAACGAGCCGGTCAAGAATCCGCGTGGGCGAAACGCGTCGCGGCCAAGGTCTCCGCGCTCGACAAGGCGCTCAGCAAGGCCGGCGCCGCGATCGGGCCGACGCTCACCGCCGTCGACAACGCCCTGCACCTCGCGTCGTCGAAGCACTTCACGCTGGTCAGTGAGCACGATCCGAGCTGGAAGATGCACTACAACCCACCCGCGGACGACGACTCGACGCCGGAGGAGATCGCGCAGAAGGAGCACGAGTGGGCGTCGTATGTGAAGGCCAGGGCCGACGCCGCGCACGCCATGTGCCAGACCCACGCCGCGAAGATCACCGCCGCGGTGACCGCGCTGGGGTCGCTGACGCCTGCGGTGCTCGGGCTGAGTGCTCAGGATGGTCGACGCGACGCCGACATGAGCAAGGACGGGTGGACGCCGGCGGAGTTGCGGCAGATCGGCGAGGATCTCAAGGCCGCCGGACTGACCGATGAGCAGATCAAGACGCTGCTGGACGGCGGGACCGTCACGGATATGCCCGTCGGCGCGCAGGAGTACCTGCACCAGTTCTTCGGCAACCTCGACGAGAACGGCGTGCTCGCGCTGAAAGACAAGTTCGACGCCATGGGCACGCCGGAGGGCAAGGCGTGGTCGGAGTCGTTGGGTAAGGGATTTCTCGCGCTGTCGAATGAGAAGGTCGGCTTCTCCGATGGCGAAAACAACATGGTGGCAGGCGGATTCGGGAGCCTGCCGGCGTGGGCTCAGCAGTGGGCGACGGCGCGCGACTCGCAGACCAATCCGCTCCCGTTTCGCAACACCATGCGCATGGCGGCGCTGCTGAACAACTCAGCGGAGATGCCGCCAGGCGAGCGGTTCGGATCCGAATTGATTCGGAAGACCGCCGACCTTGCCGCCCGAAGCGACCCCAAAGCTGGGGTCGCCGTGCCCGAGTTCGGTTTTGGCGGGATGACGCCGGAAGAGAGCCGGTCCCACTATGAGGGCACGATGGAGCAGCTGCTCGGTGTTGGTGCCCGCAATCACGAGGCATCGACGGCGATCCTCACGGGACACTTCGCCGACGGCGGAGCGCTGCCCGATGGTTACGACCGCGACCACACCCTGAGCATGCTGGGACGTCACGAATGGCGCGACAATGGCACGGGCATAGGTCATTTGGTCGAATGGATCGGCGAAGACGGTAACAGCAGCGACCCCACAAAGTCCGCGTTGGCCGACCGCGCGTTCTCAGGAATGTTCGACTACGCGACGACGACGAAGAACATCCACGGCGACAACAATTTTGCCAACCTGATGAACATCAACCACGACCGCGACTCGGTGGGACAGATCAACCCGGAGTTCGCGGATGCCTTACGGAAAGCGGCGCATCCGTATTTGAACTATTTGGCGAGCCCGGATGCCCACAACGACATTACCGGGCACAAGGGTCTGGATCTCGCAGATCACGACTCGACTAACGACTTCCGGGCACGAGGCATCCGACTGTTTGCGCTGATCGCCAGCGACGACGCACCTCCCGGATGCAGCCTCGACAATCCCGACGGCGGGCCCAACACCGCGACCAAACTTGCGGCCGATGTTCTCGAGCAGACGAACAAGAACGCGCAGTTTGCTGCAACTCATAGGGGTTTTGCCGAGACGCTGGGACAAACAAGCGGCGCGCTCCGCGAGCTTGGCCGCGGAGGCATCTACGGCGCCCAGTTCGATCACGAAGTCGACACCAAAGAAGCTGTCGACGCCGCCAATTCAGCCGCTAACAACACACAGAAGACCATGGAGTCAGCAAGCGCAATAGTGAGCATGTTGCCTGGTGGCGGGATAGTGTCCGGCGGCATCGATGCAGTCAAGCCTTGGATGAACGGCCCTACTTCCGCTGGCGACGTTCCTTTCAATGTCCCCTCCGGCAGCGACGTTTTCAGCTCAGTGGATGCGGCCAGGCAATCGCTTGGTTCGGCCTACTCCTTTTTGCAGGGCAGCCACCCGGCCACCGAGCATCCCGAGTGGTATGAACACGGCCAACTGAAGCCGATCGAGCAATTGCTGCGCGAGTCAAAAGGTAACGCCAGTGAGTTGAATCAGGCGATCACGGAACATCTCGAACGCGTCAATCAGGACAGACCGCTCACATTCTACGAACAGGGGCGAGACGACGGGGAAAAGAATGACGACTCGCGGTATGACCCCACTACACAAGACGCCTACGAAAACTGGATAAGGGACGGATTAAGATAATGAAACGTCTTGCCGCCCTAGCTATCGCGGGCCTGATTGCATCAGCGTGCACATCCGCCCCCACGAATCAGCCGACGTACAGTTCGCCAAAACAGACCTTCGTTCCCCCAACGTCGCCAGCTCCTGTGGACTACGAATTCCCCACCAAATACGCCGGCGACTTCACCGTCGTCTGGTCCGCCGAGCCCGGCATCGACTTGTTTTCCCGTCCTGCAGAAGTCATGCGCGCCACCTTCGAAGCCCACTCGATCACTCGGGTGCCGTCGGTCATCAACTATCCCGGGGCCATCGCAGCTACGGCTGAAGCCAACACCCGTAAGCCGGGACTACAGATCGGATATCAAGAGCGGGTGGATACGAGTGTCTCACCAACGTCGGGGACGAATTACTTCCACGTGCTCCGAATGGAATCCACCGCTAACGCCATCTCAGCCACCGTATGCGATTTCAGATCCGGCTTGGTCTATCACCCCAAATCGAGCGCCTACAGCATCATCGCCGGCTTTCTCGCCAGTTTCCACGCGACGCTGCCCGCTGGGAGCGTCGACCGTCGAGCACATGCACCCGTCCACGGCACGCCCGCAGGAAAAGGGGACCGCGCGCCCCGCTACGACGCATTCGCACCCTGGCAAGTGACCTACGACTACACCACGCCCCCAGTAGGCACGCTCCCCGAAGACGAGAACTTCTGCTACCAGAAAGCGACCGACATCGCCCACACCATTCCCGCATACGCCAACCAAACATTCGGCGCCCACGACGACCCGGAACCCCGCGGCTTGACCCCTGCCGACTTCCCCAAGCAACCCCAGTTCCCTGGTTGGCCCGCGCCATGAAGCAGTCTCGAAGCAAGTCACGGAAGTCGAAACAACTTGCCGCACTGGCCATCGCAGGCTTAGTCGCCACCGCCTGTACATCCGGGCCCACGAATCAGCCAACCGTCAGCTCGGCAAAACCAACCTTCGTACCGCCCACGTCACCAGCACCCGCCGACTACCAATTCCCCACCAAATACGCCGGCGACTTCACCGTCGTCTGGTCCGCCGAACCCGGCATCGACCTGCTCTCCCGTCCTGCAGAGGTAGTGCGCGCGACCTTCGAAGCCCAGTCGATCACTCGCGTGCCATCGGTCATCAACTATCCCGGTGCCATAGCGGCCACCGCTGACGCCAATAGACGCAGACCTACATTGCAGATCGGATACCAAGAGCGGCCAGACCCAAGCATCCCGCCGACGTCGGGGACGCAGTACTTTCACGTGCTCCGAATGGAATCCAGCGCCAACACCATCTCGGCCATCGTTTGCGACATCAGAGCGGGCCTGGTCAACCATCCCATCGGAGGAATCGACTCGTCCTTGGTCAGCTTTCTCGCCTCGTTCGACGCCACGCTGCCCGCTGGCAGTGTCGACCGTCGAGCACATGCACCGGTCCACGGCACACCCGCCGGAGAGGGCGACCGAGCTCCCCGTTACGACGCGTTCGCACCTTGGCAAGTGAACTACGAGTACAGCCTTCCGGTGCCAGGCACTAGCCCCGAAGACAAGACCTTCTGCTACCAGAAATCCCGCGAGATCGCCCGCACGATCCCCGCCTACGCCAACCGCACATTCGGCACATACGACGACCCCGAGCCCCGCGGCTTGACCCCCGCCGATTTCCCCAACCAACCCCAGTTCCCCGGCTGGCCTGCGCCTTAGGAGACATAACTCCGTACTCTTGGTCGCTATATGCGACCAAAGCTACGGAGTTAACCGGCGAACCCCTGTGGACTAGGCGCGAGGTTGTCCACAGCGGCCAGATCCCAGGCCCCACAGGCTATTTCGACGGGCACACTGCAGATCATGACCGTCACCGATTCCGACGCCAAACCCGCTGCGCCTCCCGACGCGGCTGGCCTGAAAGCCCTCCTCAAGCTGCAGGACGGCGTGGTCACCCGTCAGCAAGCCCTCGAACATGGCTTCTCCACGAAGTACGTCCGGCAGCGGGTCCGTCGTCGGGAATGGGCACCGGTCTATCCCGGAATCTACGTCCACCACACCGGCCCGCTGACGTGGCAGCAGCGAGCGTGGAGTGCGGTGCTCGACGCGTATCCCGCAGCATTGAGCCACGCGTCGGCGATCACCGACAAACCCCAGGTCGACGACCCGATTCACCTTGCCGTCGACAGCGGGCGTCGGGTCACGCGGCGCCCGGGCGTCGTCGTGCATTACCAATCGCATCTCGACGAGACTGTGCGGTGGACCGCCAGCCCACCACGTGTGCGGTTGGAGGACGCGGTCCTCGATGTCGCGGCTGCCGCGTCGTCGAAGGTTCGGGTCATCGCCTGCCTGGCCGACGCGGTGTCCGACCATAAGACCACCGCCGACCGGCTACTGGCGGCGGTGCGGCGTCGTCGTCGAATGCCTATGCGCGCCTTCATCGAAGGCGTACTGTGCGATGTCCGTGACGGAACGTGTTCGGTCCTCGAACACGGATACCTGACGAATGTCGAACGCGCACATGGTCTTCCGACGCCACAGCGTCAGGCGCCGACGACGGTCGGGCGGCACGGATTCCGCGACGTCGACTATCCGGCGTGGAATCTGGTGGTCGAGCTGGATGGCCGGGTCGGCCACGACAATCCGCTGGATCGGGATCGGGACCTTGAACGCGACCTCGATGCCGCGGTGGGCGCGTCGAAGATGACGCTGCGCATTGGCTGGGGCCAGGTGTACGACCGCCCATGTCAGACGGCACCCAAGATCGGCGCGGCGCTGCGAGAGCGTGGCTGGCCGGGCCCGACGATCCGGTGCCCGTCGTGCCCGCCTCCGACGCCGCACGACACTGCCGATAACTCCGTAGATCTGGTCGCAATAAGCGACCAAGAGTACGGAACTGACACCGCACACCACCGCACCTCACGAGCACCAGCACAACGGCGCTGACACCCCACACGCCACAGACTCGGGTAGCCGTCGAGGGTGTCCCAGCCCACAACCCTAGAATCGAGCGCATGAGCGGAACCACTACTGCCCCGATCACCCTGCCGGCCGATCTCCTGCCCTCCGACGGGCGCTTCGGCTGCGGCCCGTCGAAGGTGCGGCCCGAGCAGTTGCAGTCGCTGGTCGACACCGGCGCGTCGGTGTTCGGCACCAGCCACCGGCAGGCGCCGGTCAAGAATGTCGTCGGATCGATCCGCGAGGGCCTTTCGCAGCTGTTCGCGCTGCCCGAGGGCTACGAGGTGGTCCTGTCCAACGGCGGCACCACCGCTTTTTGGGACGCCGCCGCATTCGGCCTGATCAAGCGCCGTTCGCTGCACCTGACCTACGGCGAGTTCAGCTCCAAGTTCGCCACCGTCGCCAAGAAGGCACCGTTCCTCGACGCGCCTGCGGTCATCTCCACCGACCCCGGTACCGCCCCCGATCCGGCGGCCCTCACCGTCGACGACTTCGGTGGCGTCGACCTCATCGGCTGGGCCCACAACGAGACGTCGACCGGCGTCGCCGTGCCGGTGGTCCGCCCCGAGGGTTCCGACGATGCGCTGATCGCGATCGACGCGACGTCGGGTGCCGGTGGTCTGCCGGTGAACGTCGCCGATTCCGACGTCTACTACTTCGCGCCGCAGAAGTGCTTCGCCTCCGACGGCGGGCTGTGGATCGCACTGATGAGCCCCAAGGCGCTCGATCGCGTCGCGCGCATCGCCGAGACCGACCGCTGGTGCCCGGAGTTCCTGTCGCTGCCGACCGCCGTCGACAACTCCAGCAAGAACCAGACCTACAACACCCCGGCGTTGGCGTCGTTGCTGCTGCTGGACAACCAGATCCAGTGGATGCTCGGCAACGGTGGCCTCGACTGGTGCGTCTCGCGCACCGCCGACTCCAGCTCACGGCTCTACCAGTGGGCCGAGGCCAGCGAGTTCGCGACACCGTTCGTCGAGAACCCGGCGCAGCGCAGCCAGGTGGTCGGCACCATCGACTTCTCCGACGACGTCGACGCCGCGGCCGTCGCCAAGGCGCTGCGCGCCAATGGCGTGGTGGACACCGAGCCGTACCGCAAGCTGGGCCGCAACCAGCTGCGCATCGGTATGTTCCCGGCCATCGATCCCGAGGACGTCACCAAGCTGACGCAGTGCATCGACTTCGTCGTCGACAAGCTCTGAGAGGTTCGGCCGGCGGATCTCAACGCCGATCAACCGCAAGCAGGTAGGAAAAGCGCCCAGCAGCGCGTGACCATGACCGCCGCGTCAACGGTCCCTCGCAGCTGGGCGCTTTTCCATTCGCCGGCCTCGGCACACAGTCCCGGCACGCGACGCATCGGCCCAGGCCACACAAATCACACACGCCACCTGAGTGCCTTCAGTACCATGGACCCCGTGGGCCACTCGCATAACCTGTCTGAACTGCGGTTTTGCCGCGTGTCCTACGCGGTTCGTACCGACGGGTGGTTTACCGTCACATCAATGCCCACACCGGGGGGACGGAGGAGGAGCAGATGCGTGAGTTACGGGTTGTCGGCGTCGACGCCGACGGCAACCGTGTCATCTGCCAGGACCCGGGTTCGGGTGAGAAGTTTCAGATCGCGGCCGACGAGCGCCTACGCGCTGCGGCTCGCGGTGACATCTCACGACTGGGACAGATAGAGATCGAGATGGAAAGCGTACTCCGACCCCGCGAGATCCAGTCCCGAATCCGAGCCGGCGCGACGGTCGCGGAGGTGGCAGCCATCGCCGGAGTGGGCGTCGACAAGATCGAACGCTTCGCTCATCCGGTCCTCCTCGAACGCACTCGCGCGACCGAGCTGGCCGCACTCTCGCACCCGATTCGTGAGGACGGCCCCGCCGTCGCCACCCTCGGGGAGATCGTCAGTGAGGCGCTCGGCATTCGCGGCCACAGCGCCAACGACACCGAGTGGGACGCCTGGAAGGGCGAGGACGGCTACTGGGTGGTGCAGGTCGGCTGGAAGGTCGGTCGCAGTGACAACTACGCCCACTGGCGTTTTCATCCGGGTGCCCATGGCGGCACCAGCGATCCGCTCGACGACAACGCCGACCAACTGACACACCCGGAGACCCTCACGCCTCGTCGCCTGACGCCGGTCGCGGTACCGCCGCTGGCGACCACGACCCACACCGGCGGGCACGACGAGGTCACCGTCAACGCCGACGAACTGATCGGCGCGCAACGCGCCCGGCACATGCCAGCTTTCCTCGACGTCGACGAAAGTGGCACCGCGCCTTTCGATTTCGATGAGATCGGACCAGAAATCGCTCCTTCGACGCCGGCGGCGTCTGCACCACCTGCGACAGTCCCGTCTCCGGCAGTTCCGTCGGCGCAGAGCCCGGCACCCGCTGCCGGCCGGACCGACCGCGAAGCCGAGGTGACCGAGGAGATCGCCGCCACCGAGATCGCCGCGACCGCAGCCGACGCCAAGACCGGTACCGACGCCGCTGCTGCTGCTCAGCCTCGACGTCGCAAGTCGCGCAAGCCCGCCGTCCCGGCCTGGGAGGACGTCCTCCTCGGCGTGCGCTCCAACGGCAACAGCTGACATCGTGTCGGCACGAGCAGTCAGCGTCTGGTTTCTCGACACCGACGATCCCCCGATGGCCGTGCAAATCGGCCTGATCAACGACACCGAGGACGCAAAGCGGTTGGCCGCCACCCTGTTTGGCGACAGCGTGCTGGTACCGGTGGCCGACACCGACCTGGCGAGTGCCGCGGCCAGCGACGACTCGCACGTCTACGCCGGGTCGTACGGGTCGCTCGCCGTGGTTTCCTGCTCACTGTTCGCCACCGTCAAGCCGTCGTCGTTGACCAAGACCATCGCAACGATGCGCGAAAGTCCGGCCACCACACTGTTATTCACCAATCCGGCCGAGTCGATCGGGGTGTTCGCCCGGTGGGAGAACGGCGAGCTTCGACGGTCGCTGGCGGCCAATCCTGTTGACCTGTACGAGGATATCGGGTTGCCGTTCGTGTTCGAGGGCCCGTTCTGGGGTGGCGATCATCCGCTCCGCTACGCGCCGGGCGTGGCTCCCGAGCCGCTCGCGTTGCCATTTCATCCGCAGCAGCTCGCCGAGCAGGCCAACCGCGAATGGCTCGGTTTCCGCTACACCCATCCGCTGGCCGCCACCGATTACGACCCGTCCCGAATCCCGGTCACCGCGTTCGCCATTCACCCGGCCGGGTATGAGGTGACCGAGGCCGACCTCGACGACTACCGACGCAATTCGGCACGGACGCGGGCCGTTCCGGTGGCCATGCCCCCGATCCCGGGCCCGGTCCCGTCGACGGCGCCCACCGAGGCGTCGACAGCGCCCCCGGCCCCGTTGACGGCGCCCGTCGACGCGTCGACAGCGCCCGCCGAGTCGCTGACGGCGCCCGTCGACGCGTCGACAGCGCCCGAACCGGCCGATGCCGCGCCGAAGAAGCGGGGACGGTTCGCGCGGTACTTCGGGTTCGGTGCGAAGAAAGAACAGGCCGCGTCGGAACCGCCGACCGAATCACCCACGCCCAACGAACCACCGACAGCGCCCGAACCCACGTCGACGGCGCCCGAGCCAACACCGACAGCACCCACCGAACCATCCACGGCGCCCGACGAGGCGTCGACAGCACCCGAACCCACGTCGACAGCGCCCGAGCCAACACCGACAGCGCCCACCGAACCGTCGAGCGAGCCCGAGGTCCGGCCCGACGCCCCTGCAGACCCCGACACCCCCGACGACCGGCCTACGACGTCTTCCAGCTGAGCAGCACTCCCTAAACCCTCAGCGGCCCAACGCCATCAGAGCCAACGACGATCCGAATCCGGCCAGCAGTCCGATCAGCGAGCCCCACACGATCCATCGCCACACCGGCCGATCCCGCAGGTCCCAGAGCGTCCAGCCGAGTCCACCGCAGACAACCACCACCGCGCCGACGCCCAGCCCCCGATTAATGGCTGCGATGAGCGAGTAGACGCCGACCACCAGCAACGTGGCGAACACGGCGAAGATCGCGGTCACCATCAGGCCGAGCGTCCACGGGGTGGATTCACCGTCGTCGGTCGAGATTGTCACCCGTCAAGTGTGCCTGATCGGACCCGTTCGTAGAACGCGATGGCGGCCGCGGTCGCGACATTGAGTGAGTCGGTGCCGCGACTCATCGGAATCCGGGCACGCACGTCGCTGGCTCGCATCGCGATCTCGGTCAACCCGGGCCCCTCGGCGCCGACGAGAAATGCTACCTTCACCGCGTCGACGGCCTCGGCGAGCGCCACCGCGTCGGAGCTCGGCGTGAGCGATACCACCCGAAAGTCGTTGTCGTGCAACACTGACAGCCCGTCGGGCCAGGCGTCGAAGCTGGCGAACGGCACACGCAGCACGTGCCCCATGGAGACGCGCACGCAGCGTCGGTAGAGCGGGTCGGCGCAGCCGGCACCGAAGAGCACGGCGTCGACGCCGAGCGCGACCGCGTTGCGGAAGATGCTGCCGATGTTCTCGTGGTCATTGACGCCTTCGAGCACCACGACGGTGCGCGCATCGGCGACGACGTCGCCCACCGACTGCACCTCCGGCCGCCGGGCGACGCCGAGGACTCCCCGGTTGAGGTGGAAGCCGACGATCTCGGCCATCACGTCAGCACTCGCGCGATAGAACGGCACGCCGCGCAGCGACTCGTCGGTGAGGTCGTCGGCGAGTTCGGTGAGCCGTTTGTCGACGCCGAGGAAGGCGTGCGGGGTGAACCTCGACGCGATCATCCGCTGCACCACCAGCACACCTTCGGCGATCACCAACGCCTTACCGGCGCGGCCGCCGGGTAGCGCTGCCAGATCAGGCCGACGGTCGGCTGAACTGAGGTCGCGGAAGTCATCGACCCGCGGATCGTCGGGGTCATCGATGTCGACGACGTGAACTGCGCATTCCACGTCGGCAAGTGTGCCAAACCGCCCCTACCACGCGCCCTGAGGTGCCCGTTGTGTACCGATTGCGCCGCGGGCCGTCGACCGTTGACTACCGTTGTTCGGGTGACCCCAACCTCTTCCGACACCGCTTCGGGCCTCACGCTCCGTACCGCGTCCGACGCCGACTGGGACCAGATCTTCGCCATCGACGCGCGCGCGTTCGTGATGCGTAACCCGCTGCCCGACGACGAGCGGGCCGACTTGCGGGGCAAGGTCGAGGATTCCGACGTGCGCCTGGTCTTCGACGAGGAGTTCGGCGGCCGTCCCGGCGTCGACGGCGCGCCGCTGGTCGGGGTGTCGATGTTCTACCGGATGTCGCTGACCGTGCCCGGCGGGCACGTCGCCCAGGCCGCAGGCCTGTCATGGGTGTCGGTGGCGGCGACTCATCGTCGACGCGGCATTCTGCGCCGGATGATCACCAGCCTGTTCGACCAGTGGGAGGCCGAGGGGCAACCGTTCGCGATCCTGACAGCCAGCGAGGCCACCATCTATCAGCGCTTCGGTTTCGGGCCGGCGTGTTTTTCCACGTCGATCAGCGTCGACCTCGGGCGGGCACGGATGCGCGCCGACGACCCCGAGGCCCCATCGGTGCGGTACGCGACGTCCGAGGAGGTGCGCGCACTGGTGCCGGATCTGCACGCCCGCTGGACCGCGACCCGCCCCGGCGCCGTGCACCGAAGTCCGGCATGGTGGAAACCCATTCTGGCGGACCGACATTCGCAGCGCCCACCCGGAACGAGTCAGCTGCACTACATTCTGCACGCCGACGGCTACGCGTGTTATCGGGTCAACACCAACGACCCGGTGCGCGGAGAGATCACCGAGTTCTGCGCGATCACCGACGAGGCACACCGCGAATTGTGGCGGGTACTAACCGGTCTGGACCTGATGCATTCGGTGGTGGCGTCAGTGCCCACCGACGATCCGCTGCCCGCCGCCCTCACCGACCTGCGCTCGGTGCGCGTCACGGGCATGTCCGACAAGATGTGGCTGCGCATTCTCGACATCCCCAAAACCCTTGGTATGCGGCACTATCAGCACGATCTCGACGTAGTGATCGAGGTGACCGACAAGTTCCGCGGACACGGCGGTGTTTTCGATCTGTCGGTACGCAACGGCGGCGGGATCGTCGCACCCGGCGCATCGTCGGCCACACCGACTGTGCGCCTGGACATCTCGGACCTGGCGAGCCTCTATCTGGGCGGGGTGCGCGCCCGCACCTACGCCGCCACCGGACGCCTGTGGACCGACTCGCCGGAGACGCTCGCCGCCTTCGACGCCGCCTTCGCCACGCCGGTCGCGCCGTTCTCGGGCACGTTCTTCTGAGTCCGATCCGTTTCGCCGGATCCGGAAAATCGCTTTGCGCCGATGTCATCCCGTGTCACCGTTGACCCATGACATCGACATCGCGATCGGCATCGCCGCAGCTCCCGAGCGGCATGACGATGGCCTATGCCCGCGATGAGGACTGGCCGGAGTTCATCGAGCAGCACGAACGCACGTTCATGGAGTCCGAGACGATCTCGGCTACCGACCTCGCCGACCTGCGACGCCTCATCCACGACGACGACCTGCTGCTGGTGCGCGACGCATCGCGCAGCACCCCCGGCCGGGTCGTCGGGTCGTCGATGTTCTTCCGGCTCGGGCTCACTGTGCCCGGCGGAAGGGTCGTCGAGGCCCCCGGTCTGACCGGTGTCACCGTCGCGGCCACCGATCGTCGACGCGGAATCCTGCGCGGCATGATGGCAGAACTGGTGTCGCGCTGGGAATCCGAGCACTTCCCCGTCGCCATGCTCAACGCCACCGAGGCAACGATCTACGAGCGCTTCGGATTCGGTCCGGCCACCTATGCCGACCGCATCGAGATACCCACCACCAAAGCCCGCCTGCGAGCACCGGCGCCCGTCGAACCGTCGACCTGGTTTGCCACCGGCGGCGAGGTCGACAAGCACCTACCGGAGATCCACCGACGTTGGGCGGCAACGTATCCCGGCGCCGTGCACCGCACTCCGGAGTATTGGGCACCACTCCTCGCGGATACGACGCTGATGCGCTCGAGCAGCGCCGGACCCGTCCACCGACTGTTGCACGACGACGGGTATGCGGCCTTCCGGTTCGAGCGCGGCGACAACGGTCAACGACTGCTCGTCAGCGAAGTGTTCGCACTGACCCCGCAGGCGCACACCGAACTGTGGCGGGTGATGTTGTCCACCGACCTCATTTCCGGTGTGCAGGCGCTGGTTCCGCTCGACGACCCGCTGCGCGCCAAGCTCGTCGACTTCCGCGCGGTGCAAGGCGCCGGTGCTGTCGACATGGTCTGGCTGCGCATCCTCGACGTGCCCGCCGCGTTGCGAATGCGTACCTACCGTGGCGATCTCGACGTCGTCCTCGAGGTGCACGACCAATTACGTGACAGCACTGACACGTTCGGATTGTCGGTGCGTGACGGTGTCGCCGAGGTGTCCCGATCGTCGTCGAAACCGACTGTGCGCCTTGAGCTTTCCGATCTCGGAAGCATCTACCTCGGCGGCCTGCGGGCACGCGCACTCGCCGACGCCGGTCGCCTATGGACCGACAGCGAAGCCACTCTCGACGCCCTCGACACCGCGTTCTCGACGACGGTGGCGCCGTTCTCCGGGACGATGTTCTGACGCACCCGTTGGAGCGTCCTCAGCGAGAGTCGTCGGCGTTGTTGATGATCCTGTTCATGATGGTGATCGACTCACTGACCACGTCGCGTTCCTCCGGCGTGAGTTCGGCGAGGCGTTCGCTGAGCCATTCCTGGCGGGCGTCGAGCTCGGCCAGGATCACTTCCTCGCCGCGCGGGGCCAGGATGATGATCGCCTGACGGCCGTCGGTGGGGTGCGGTTCACGCTTGACCATGCCGAGGTCGGCGAGTGAGGCGATCACGCGCGTCATCGACGGTGGTTGCACACGCTCGGCGTGCGCGAGGGCTCCCGGCGTCATCGGCCCCTCGTGGTGGAGAGTCGACAGTGCCGAGAGCTGAGTCAGCGATACCACCTTGCTGACGCGGCGGCCGCGCAGTCGTCGCGCCAGCCGGACCACGGCCAGTGAGAACTCCCCCGAGAGCCGCTGGTCTCCGATCGTTCTTGTCATTCGCCAAGCGTAAAACAGATGCGGCCCGAAGGGTTACATGCTGCACGAATATGTCACTTGAAAAAGGGACATAGGTCCCTAATTTGGGGCCCAGCGGTGGTCATCCGACCAGTTCCGAAATGGGTGCACGTGCGAAATATGCGACAAACACGGCGGCCACGCCCCACAGCAGCGGATGAACCGATCGGGCGTTGCCTCGCGCGGTGGCCATCACCACCCAACTGATGAACCCGACGCCGATGCCGTTGGCGATGGAGTACGTGAAAGGCATTGTGACGATTGTCAAGAAAGCGGGGAGGGCGTAATCGAAGCGGGTGAAGTCGATGCTGCGCACCTGCCCGATCATCATCGCACCGACAACCACGAGCGCCGGCGCGACCGCCTCGAGCGGCACGATCTCGTAAAGCGGCGTCAGGAACATCGCGAGCAGGAACAGCACGCCGGTGACGACGTTGGCCAGTCCGGTGCGGGCGCCCTCGGCGATACCCGAGGCCGATTCCACGAACACCGTGTTCGACGACGACGACGCGACACCGCCGGCGATCGCACCGGTTCCCTCGACGACGAGCGCGCGACCGATCCCCGGCAAGTTGCCCCGCTCGTCGGCGAGGCCGGCCTCCTTACCGAGCCCGGTCATCGTGCCCATCGCGTCGAAGAAGTTCGACAACACCAGCGCGAATACCAGCACCGACGCGGCGAGCACGCCGATACGGGTGAAGGCGCCGAACAGGTCGACGTCGCCGACGAGGCTCAGGTTGGGCAGGCCGCCGGCCGAATGAGGGATGGTCGGCACCGACAGGCTCCAGCCGTCCGGGTTGTCGGCGCCGGAGCCGAGATGCAGGACCGACTCGAGGATGATCGAGACGACCGTGGTGGCCACGATGCCGATCAGCAACCCGCCGGGCACCTTTCGCACCACGAGCACACCCATCAGCAGCACGCCGACGACGAAGACCAGGGTCGGGACGGCGGTGATCGAGTTGTCGGTGCCGAGTTGCACGGGCACGCCGGTGCCCGCGGCGTCGGGGATGCGTTTGACGAATCCGGCGTCGACGAAACCGATGAACGCGATGAAACACCCGATGCCGGCCGCGATCGACGCTTTCAGTTCTGGCGGAACGGCATTGAACACCGCGGTGCGGAAGCCGGTGACGGCCAGTAGCACGATGATGATGCCGTCGATGACCACCAGGCCCATCGCCTCGGGCCACGTGACCTCGGGCGCGATCGACACCGCGAGCAGGCTGTTGATGCCCAGCCCGGTGGCGATCGCGAAGGGATAATTCGCGACGAGCCCGAAGATGATCGACATGACCCCGGCGACCAGCGCGGTGACCGCGGCGACCTGCGCGATCGGCAGCACATTGCCCAGCACGTCGGCGTTCTTGGGTTCACCGGGGATTCCGCCGATGATGATCGGGTTCAGGACGACGATGTAGGCCATCGTGAAGAACGTGACCAGGCCGCCGCGGATCTCGCGGCTGATCGTCGAACCGCGTTTGCTGATGCTGAAAAAGCGGTCGACCGCGCTCGCCGGCTGGGCGCCTTCGGGCGCTGACTGGGCGCTGTCCGGAGTTGACTGGGCGCGAGGCCGCGTTGGTCCCGCAGTTGATTGTGTTGGCTCACTCGACGAGTCGCTGGGCACACCCGAAAGCTACCCTGAATCCCGTGCCCGACGAAGCCGATATCCCCCCTTTGCCTCGCGCACTTCGCGCACCGGAACCGGCAATCGCCGTGGGCATGGTCGCGTGGCTGGTGGCGGCCGTCGTCGTCTGGCTGACCGGTTGGGGCGACGACCGCACGCTCGCGGTGTGCCTCGTCGGCCTCGCCGTCGGCGTTCTGGGCACGACGATCTTCCTCATCCAGCGCGCAGCCGCCCGCCGGGGTGACCCGACGGCACAGCGCGGGCTCGACTGAGCGTCGCTGGGCACGGATCCGCATCCCCGATCCGGCCAGCGCGCGGCCTTGGGTGACCCAGCCTCGGTAGGAGCGCATCGGCGCGACGACTCTTGATTCGGCATCGCGCCGGCACCGAGGTTGTGTCACCGAAATCCGCTGCTCAGCCCGTGTAGCGCCACAGTTCACGTCGTGGGACCACGTTCGCTAGCCACAGCGTAGTCAACGACTGCCGACATGTGACCCTTGACACTCCAGTCGGGTGAATATACGTTCATTCACTATGAAGCGGCAGTCATGCCGCATCGGAAACCGATTCGATGAGGAGCACGCACCATGGCCATCACCAGCACAGACTTCGAGGACATCGACTACACCGTCGAGGGACCGACCGCGATCATCACGATGAACCGCCCGCAGCGCTACAACGCCTTCCGGGCGAAGACCGTCGAGGAGATGATCGGCGCGTTCCGCCTCGCCTGGGCCGACCCGGGCGTGCAGGTGGTGATCCTCACCGGCGCCGGCGAGAAGGCCTTCTGCACCGGCGGCGACGTCAAGCAACGCGCCGAGACCGGCGACTACGGCCCCAGCGAGAGCGGCATGTTCGAGATCGGGAACCTGCACAAGACCATCCGCGACATCCCCAAACCGGTCATCGCCGCGGTCAACGGCCTGGCCATCGGCGGCGGCCACGTGCTGCACGTGCTGTGCGACCTCACCATCGCCGCTGACACCGCACGCTTCGGACAGTCCGGCCCCAAGGTCGGCTCCTTCGACGCCGGGTTCGGCTCGGCCTTCCTCGCCCGCGTCGTCGGCGAGAAGCGGGCCCGTGAGATCTGGTACCTCTGCCGCCAGTACGACGCCGCGACCGCCGAGCGCTGGGGCCTGGTCAATTGGGTTGTCCCAGCGGCAGATCTGCTCGACGAGGCGAAGAAGATCGCTGCCGAGATCGCCGAAAAGTCACCTACCACAATCAAATTCCTCAAGCAGAGCTTCAACGCCGACACCGACCACCAGGCCGGTCTGTCCAACATGGCGATGAGCGCGCTGGACCTGTTCACCCACTCCCCCGAGGGCCTCGAAGGCGCCACCGCCTTCGCCGAGAAGCGTGCCCCGCAGTTCAACCAGCACGTCGGCGTCTGAGCCACACCACCTACCAGACCAGGAGAACCCATGAGCACCAACAGCGTTGCCGTCGTCACCGGCGCCGGCTCCGGCATCGGTAAGTCGATCGCACTGGCCTTCGCCGCGCAGGGCACCACCGTCGTCGCCGCCGATCTCGACCTCGACGCCGCCAAGCGGACCGCCGAACAGAGCACTCGCATCGTCCCGATGAGTGTCGACGTCGCCGACCGCGCCAAGGTCGACGCCCTGCGCGACGCGGTGAACGCCGAGGTCGGCGTGCCGGACATCCTCGTCAACGCCGCCGGCTGGGACCGCACCGACCAGTTCCTCAACGCAACAACCGAATTCGCCGAGAAGGTGGTGGCCATCAACTACCTCGGCCCGGTGCATATGGCCAGTGCGTTCCTGCCCGGAATGGTCGAGGCGTCGAAAACCGAAGGCTGGCAGGGTGGTCGGGTGATCAACCTGGCGTCGGATGCCGGGCGTGTCGGCAGCGCAGGCGAATCCATCTACGCCGGCGCCAAAGGTGGCGTCATCGCGCTGAGCAAGTCACTGGCCCGCGAGATGGCCCGCCACCAGATCACCGTCAACGCGGTCTGCCCCGGCCCCACCGACACACCGCTCTTCCAGGCTCAGCCGGACAAGCTGAAAGAGGCTCTGGTGAAGGCGATTCCGTTCCGTCGTCTCGCCCGACCCGACGAGGTCGCCGCGCCCGTGCTGTTCTTCGCCTCCCCCGCAGCGTCGTTCATCACCGGACAGGTGATCAGCGTCAGCGGCGGACTCACCATGGCCGGCTGACCCGACCGCACGATCACTGGAGATCTCGTCATGAGCTACGTCTACGACGCCCACGCCTACCGGGCCTTCTTCGAGAACGAATTCACTTATCTGAACGGCTTCCGCCGCAACGTCTCCCGCTACGCCGACGCCACCGCGATGATCGATCCGATCACCGACACCACGTGGACCTACGCGCAACTCGGCGCGTCGGTCGACGCGATCGCCGCCGGGCTCGCCGAACGCGGTGTGCAACCGGGCGACGTCGTCGGCTACCAGCTGTTCAACGGGCCCGAATTCGCCCAGCTCTACCTGGCCACCCAAGCGGCGGGCGCGGTGGGCTCACCGGTCAACTTCCGCCTCGCGGCCGGCGAGACCGCGGTGATCCTCGACGTCAGCCACCCCAAGGTCTACGTCTACGACACCGACCTCACCCCGATGGTCACCGACGCCATCGCCCGAGCATCGCACACACCGGAGATCCTGGTCGGAGTCGGCAACGGGAGCCTCATCGAGGGCCCCACGTCGCTGCGCTTCGACGAGTTGGTCAGCACCGCAACACCTCCCGCGGCAAGACGCGGCGCCTCAGATCGTGGCATTTTCGACGAGACCACCCGGCTGTACACGTCCGGCACCACGGGCATGCCGAAGGCCGTCCCGATGAACAGCGCCATCGAGATCTTCTCCGCGCACGATGTCATCATGGCGTTCCCGCTCACGCCCGCAGACCGCACATTGAATATGACTCCATGGTTTCATCGCGGCGGATTGTATTGCGCCGGGCCGAATCCGACGTTCTACCTCGGATCGTCACTGGTTCCGATGCGCACCTTCGACGCGGCGCTCACGCTGGACTACGTCGAACGTTACAGCCTGACCTTCCTCATCGGCGCACCGACCAACCTCGCCATGCTGGCCGCCGAGCAGCGTCGTCAGCCGCGTGACCTGTCCAGCCTCAACGGTATCGTCACCATGGGTGCACCGCTGGAACGCGAAGCGGCACTGCTCTATCAGGAGGTTCTGACCCCGCGGATCTTCAATGGTTACGGCAGCACCGAGGGCTTCTGGAACACCTTCCTGCGGCCAACCGACCTGCCGGACCACGCCGGAACCGCCGGACGCGCCTGCATCGACGACGACGTCCGCGTGGTCAAAGTCCACGACGACGGCCACCTCGCCTCTCCCTACGAGACCGTGGCCCGCGACGGCGACGAGGTCGGCGAGGTGATCATCCGATCCCCCAAATGCGCTGCGGCGTACTTTGATTCGCTCGACCAGGAGAAGGCCAAGTACCGCGGAAGCTGGCTGCACATCGGCGATCTGGCCACCTGGGACACCCACGAGTTCGTCACGATCGTCGGTCGCAAGGACGACATGCTGATCTCCGGCGGCGAGAACGTGCACCCGGTGCAGGTCGAGGAAGCCCTCAATGGCCATCCGGCAGTGCTCGATTCGCTGGTCGTCGGAGTTCCCGACGAGCGCTGGGGACAGATCGTCGTCGCCTACGTCGTCACAGAAACCGAGCATCCCGTCTCCGTAGAGGACCTCGACGACTACTGCCGGGAGCATCCGATGCTCTCCCACTTCAAACGTCCCCGCGCGTACCGGTTCGTCGAGTCGCTACCGGTATCGGCAACCGGAAAGAAGCTGCACTACAAGGCCACTCGCACCGCCGCCGACGACATGGCGACCGGCGCGTTCACCACCCCGTCGACGTTGACCGCCACCCAAGGAGTCACCCCGTGAGCACCGCCACCATGACCGCACCCACATTCTCCGCCATCGATCCGCTCAACCTCGACCTCGGATACTCCGACGACGAACTGGCCGTGCGTGATTCGGTTCGCGGTTTCCTCGCCGAGAACGTCACCCCGCACATCGCCGACTGGTTCGAGCAGGGCGGCATCCCGACCGCCCGTGAACTATTCAAGGAGTTCGGCCGCCTCGGCGTCCTCGGGATGCACCTCGACGGCTACGGCTGCGGCGGATCATCTTCTGTCCATTATGGTTTGGCCAGCCTCGAACTCGAGGCCTGCGACTCTGGCATCCGCTCGATGGTGTCGGTGCAGGGGTCGCTGGCGATGTTCTCCATCTACAACAACGGCAGCGAAGAGCAGAAGCAGCAGTGGTTGCCGTCGATGGCCGAGGGCACCACGGTCGGCTGCTTCGGCCTCACCGAGCCCGACGCCGGCAGCGACCCGGCGTCGATGAAAACCCGCGCCCGACGCGACGGTGATGACTGGATTCTCGACGGCCGCAAGATGTGGATCACCAACTCCCCCATCGCCGATGTGGCCGTCGTCTGGGCCCAGACCGATCTCGACGACGGTAGCGTCGGGGTCCGCGGCTTCATCGTCCCCACCGACACCCCCGGTGTCAGCACACCGGAGATCAAACACAAACTGTCGCTGCGGGCGTCGACGACCGGCGAGATCGTCCTGGACAACGTACGCCTGCCCGCCGATGCGTTGATGCCCGGAAACCCGGACCTGCACAAGGGACGCGGGATCAAGGCACCGCTCTCGAGTCTCACCGAGGCCCGTTACGGCATCATCTGGGGTGCCATCGGCGCTGCGCGCACCGCATGGCAGGCCGCACTCGACTACTCGACGCAGCGCACCCAGTTCGGGCAGCCAATCGCCGGATTCCAACTGACACAGGCGAAGCTGGCCGACATGGCACTCGAACTGCAGAAGGGCCAGCTGTTGGCACAGCATCTGGGTCGGCTGAAGGATTCGGTGGGGCTACGTCCCGATCAGGTCAGCTTCGGCAAACTCAACAACACCCGCGAGGCCATCAAGATCTGCCGCACCGCGCGAACCATTCTGGGCGGCAACGGAATCTCGCTGGAGTACCCAGTGATCCGGCACATGGTGAACCTGGAGTCGGTGCTCACCTACGAGGGCACCCCGGAAATGCATCAGCTCGTCCTCGGCCAGGCCTTCACCGGCCAGAACGCCTTTCGCTAGTCCGCCGCCGTGATTTCGATACGGTCCGACTCGCTCCGCTCACCGGACCTACTCAATCAGCGTGAATGCTGGTCGAGTGCCGCGAGCCGCTAGGCGAGCCGGGTATCGAGACCTCCATCAACACCCCAGGAGAACTAATGACCTCCCTCTCACATGACCTCGAACACAAGCACTTTCGCGACACCGTAAGGCGTTTCGTCGTCGAACAGATCACCCCGTCGCACGAACAGTGGGAAGACCGCGGACAGTGGGACCGTTCACTGTTCACCGAAGCCGGCAAACGCGGCTTGATCGGCTTCCCGGTCGGCGAGGAGTACGGCGGACCTGGCGTCGACGATTTCCGCTATCACGCCATCGCCATCGACGAGGTCGCCCGGACCGGCGCGGCCGCCGAGGCCATCGCCTTCTCGCTCCAGAACGACGTCGTGCTGCCGTATCTCACCGAGATGACCACCGACGAGCAGAAGGCTCGCTGGTTGCCGGGCGTGGTCACCGGAGACACGGTGCTGGGTATCGCGATGACCGAACCCGGTGCGGGCAGCGACCTGACCGGTATTCGGACGTCGGCGGTACTCGATGGCGATCACTACGTCGTCAACGGGTCCAAGACCTTTATCTCCAACGGCCGCAACGGAGATCTGTTCGTCATCGCGGTCCGCACCTCGCCGGACAAGCACAAGGGACTCACCCTGCTTGTCGTCGACGCCGACACGCCTGGCTTCGAAAGGGGCCGCAAGCTCGACAAGATCGGTCTGCACGCCCAAGACACCAGCGAGCTGGCGTTCACCGACATGCGGGTGCCGGTGGCCGATCGGCTCGGCGACGAAGGCCAGGGCTTTTATCAACTGGTGCATAATCTTCCGCAGGAACGGCTGTCGCTGTCCATCGGGGCGGTCGCTGCGGCCGAGGGCACCTTCGCCCGCACCCTCGACTATGTCCGGGAGAGAACGGCTTTCGGCTCACCCATCTCGTCGTTTCAGAACACGCAGTTCGTGTTGGCCGAGCTGGCAACGGAATTGGATATCGCACGCACCTTCCTCGACGACTGCATCGCCGAGCATGTGCGCGGCGAGCTCACCGCGGCACGCGCGGCGAAACTCAAGTGGTGGACGACCGAACTGCAGGTCCGCACCGCCGACCGCTGCCTTCAACTGCACGGCGGTTACGGGTACATGCGGGAGTATCCGGTGTCGCGGGCGTTCATCGACGCGCGCATTCAGACCATCTACGGCGGCACCACCGAGATCATGAAGACGATCGTCGCCAAGGATCTGGGAATCTGATCGGCTAGACTGGTGAATTGTCGTTCATTTCTGTCAGGAGGCCGGCGTGGCGAAAGCCGCAACAGCACGCACTCCCACCGATGAGTCGGTCGAGGAGGCCGTCCGCGCGGTGCGCGCCTCGTCTCGACGACGCCAACTCCTCGACGCGGCCGTCACAGTCATGGGCCGCACCGGTTTTCATTCGATGTCCATGCAGGCCCTCGCCGACGAGGCGCAGGTCAGCGTCGGACTGTTCTACAAATATTTCGGCAGCAAAGAAGACATCCTGCTCGCCGCGATCGTCGACATCCTGGAGAAGTTCCGCGATCAACTCCAACCGGCGATGGATCTCGCCGGCGACGACCCGGTGACCCAACTGATCGCCGGCTTCCGGCAGTACACCACCATCGTCGACGAGAACCGCGACGCCGTTGTCCTCACCTACCGCGAGAGCCGCACCCTCGACTCGGCCGGGCGAGACCGCATCAAGGAACTCGAGGTCGAAACGTCGGCGCCGATGCGCGATGCCATCACCGCGGGCATCGACGCCGGGCTGATGAACCCCGTCGACGTCGACCTCGCCGTCTTCGACCTGATGATGCTCGCCCACGGATGGGCGCTCAAGCACTGGCATTTCGCGCCGGAGTTCAACCTCGAGCGATACATCAACGCGCAGTTACGGTTCGCGCTGCCGTCGCTGGTACGGCCGGACAAGCTCGACGGGTATCTGGCGGGTTTGTGACGGGTGGTCTCGATACGGTGCCACTCGCTCCGGGCCCTACTCGACCAGCGGAAGGCTCACCCGCCGATCCAGCCCGATCCCGTTCTTACAGTTCTTACAGTAAGTAATGTAAGGGGCGTGCAAACCAGTGCTCGCCCCCGCAGGCGGATCTAACAAGTCATCAATCGCGGCAGGTCCGCCTACCCTACCGCCAACGATTCAATCTCCGGCGCAACGATATTCACCGCGAACCCGAGCATCTTGAACGCCTCGTTGGTGGTCTGCCCGTGGTAGTAGCGATAGTAGATCTGTTGAGCGATCACCACCAGGCGGAACAGCCCGAAGACTTCGTACCAGCGCCACCGGTCCGCAGTCATCTCGAAACCCATTAGCTCGCAATACCGTTCGACGAACTCCGCGCGACTGAGCATCCCCGGACGGTTGGTCGGGACCCTGCGCAGCATCTGCCGTGCGTCAGGGTCGTCGGCCTGAATCCAGTAGGCCATCGACCCGGCGACGTCCATCAAAGGATCTCCGAGAGTGGCCATCTCCCAGTCGATGATGCCGATCACTCGCGTCGGGTCGTCGGAGTCCAGGACGACGTTGTCGAACTTGAAGTCGTTGTGGATCACGCAGTTCGCGACGTCGTCGGGCTGGTTGGCGTCGAGCCACTGCATCACGTTCTCGAAGTCGGGGACGTCGGGCGTGTGCGCGTTGCGGAATCGGGTGGACCAGCCGTCGACCTGGCGTCGGACATAGCCGAATCCCTTGCCGAGGTCGGTGAGGCCGGCCTGTTCGGGGTCGACCGAATGCAGTTCGACAAGCACGTCGATGAAGTTGTGGCACAAGGTGGTTGCCTGCGCGGCGTCCAGCGGGATGTCGGCCGGCCATTCGGCCGAGGGGATCACCCCGGCGATCCGGCCCATCACGTAGAAGTCGGCGCCGAGCACCGACTCGTCGTCGCAGAAGGCGACCATCGGTGCGACATACGGCAGCACCGGCGCCAACGCGGACTGGATGCGGAACTCGCGTCGCATGTCGTGCGCGCCACGGGCTTTGGTACCGCGAGGAGCGCGACGCAGGATCAGATCGCGCGTCGCATACCGAAGCAGATAGGTGAGATTCGACGCCCCGCCAGAGAACTGCTGGACCGCCGGAACTCCGTCGAGGCCGGTCGGGTCGTCGGCGTGATCGCGCAGCCAGTCGGCGACCACCGCCACGTCGAATGCGTCTTCCGCACGTACATCGCGGACGCCGGAAACCTGTTGTGCCATCAGAGATATCTGCCTTTCACCGATACTCCCCTACTCACCGATACTTGGCGAACTCGAGGCGGGCAACCACCCCGCGGTGCACCTCGTCGGGTCCGTCAGCCAGCCGCAACGACCGCGCACCCACCCAGGCCGCGGCGAGCGGGAAGTCGTCGGTGAGCCCGGCACCGCCGTGCAGTTGGATGGCGAGGTCGATGACGTTGCCCGCCATGGCCGGAACCTCCACCTTGATCTCGCTGACCGCGCTGATCGCCTCGCGGGACAGACCTTGATCGAGCAGCCATGCGGCATGCAGTACCAAGAGCCGCGACCGATTGATGGCGATCCGTGCGTCGGCGATGCGTTCCGGATTGCCACCCAGTTTGGCGATCGGCTTGCCGAAGGCGTTGCGCGACAACGCCCGTCGAACACCGAGTTCCAGCGCCTTCTCGGCCAGGCCGATGGCCCGCATGCAGTGGTGCACGCGGCCCGGCCCGAGCCGTCCCTGCGCGATCTCGTACGCGCGCCCGGGCCCGAGGATGATGTTCGACGCGGGCACCCGCACATCGTCGAAGGAAACCTCGCCGTGCCCGAGCGGTTCGTCGTAGTAGCCCATGGTGGTCAGCATCCGATCCACGGTGACGCCCGGTGTGTCGACGGGGACGAGCACCATCGTGTGGCGGCTGTGCCGGTCGGCGGTGGCGTCGGTGAGGCCCATGAAGATGAGGATTGTGCAGTCGGGATGGCCGACGCCGGTGGAGAACCATTTGGTGCCGTTGACGATGACGTCGTCGCCGTCGACGATGGCGGTGGCCGCCATGTTGGTGGCATCCGACGACGCGACCTCGGGTTCGGTCATGCAGAACGCGCTGCGAATCTCGCCGGCGAGCAGCGGCTCAAGCCATTGCGCGCGTTGCTCGTCGGAGCCGTAGCGCAGCAGCACCTCCATGTTGCCGGTGTCGGGGGCGTTGCAGTTGAACACCAGTGGCGCGAGGAATGAGCTGCCCATCGCCTCGGCGACCGGCGCGTAGTCGATGTTGGTCAGACCCTCGCCGCCGTCGGTGCCGAAGTCCGCTGCGTACCGCCCGGCGTGTTCCTTGGGCAGGAAGAGGTTCCACAAGCCGGCCTTGCGGGCGGCGACCTGCAGGTCTTTGATCACCGGCAGCGCAGCCCAGGTGTCCTCGCCGGCCGCCCGACGTCGGGCCAATTCTCGGTGCAGATCCAGTTCGACCGGTTCGATCTCGGCGACCATGAAGGCCCGAACCCGCTCGGTCAGGTCGGCGGAACGTTGCGACGGTGCGAAGTCCATGACTCCGACGGTAGTCGTCGGTCGGGGTCGGCTCGTCGCATCGGTGAAAAGTGTTGACACAGCGCTGAACACATCGCCACCCACAGCGCACCGATCACCCAGCCGGCGAGGACGTCGGTGGTCCAGTGCACACCGAGCACGACGCGGGTGACGCCGATCGCGAGCGGCAGCAGCACCGCTGCGACCAGCGCCATCGGATGCGCCCGCACCCATGGGCTCAGCCGGTAGGCGGCGACCGCGATCAGCCCGTAGACCACTGTGCTCGACAGCGCGTGCCCGGACGGAAACGAGTAGGTGTCGATGTCGAGCAGGCGATCGGCGACGGGTGGTCGCTGCCGCTCGAAGATGTGTTTCAAGGTGACCGGCACCGCCGATCCGACAAGCGCGCCGGCGCCCACCAGCAACGCCTCGGCGGTATGGCGTCGAGCCAGGAGCACCGCGAACGCCACCACCGCGACAACGGTCAGCGTGAGCGCATTACCAAGGACGGTGATGCCGTGCGCCAGCCCGACCCATGGACTGCCGCGGTGCTGGACGACCCAGTCGGTGATGTCGGCGTCGAGGCGCGACGGGTCGACATGCACTGTCTGGTCTCCTTCGACGTCGGACAAGCGGTTCGGACCAGCCTACCCATGCCGATCGTGGAGACAACGCCGCCGAACGGAACGGACGAAGGAAAATGATCAGTGCCAGTACAGCGTCGAACCTTCGGGTCCGGCCGAGGTGCTGATCATCTTCGCGAAGCAATGATCGGGGTCGAATCCCTGTGTGCGGCACCAGGTGTTGGCGTCGTCGGGCCCGGGGAAGGTGTTGGCGGCGACGGTGACCCACCAACCGGAGTAGCTGAAGACGCTCCATTCGTCGCTCCACAACAGCCGAACGTCGGAGAATCGCAGCCGCGATGCAAGGAACTCGTCGAGAATGGCCTGGTCGTCCCAGGTTCTTCCCTCGGCGACCAGTCCAGGGCGTTTGGAGCTCAGTTGTGCGACCCACCGATTGTTGAGGTTCGCGAGGATGAACGCGCGATCCGAATTTGCTTGGGTACGAAGCGCATCACCGGCCGAAGCACCACGGTCGGCGCCGGCCGGGGTCGTTGCCGTCAGAGCGGATGCGGTGCTCGACGCCACCGGAATCCGCGTCGGGGACCCCGCTGTCGTCGGTCCCTTGGAGCATTCGACGAGGATCTCACGGCCACCAGTTCCCGAAGTCCCCGACGACCCACTCGACCCACTCGACGACGATGCGCCCAAGGTGTCGGGCAGCCGGGAGAAGCTGCCCGGCGGGAAAGTGAGATCGATACTGATCCCGTCGGCGGCGGATTCTGCATGCGGAACACCAACGGGTGAGCGGGAGAAGTCGAAAACACCGCCGGCAACCAACGACGATCCGTCGCGCAGGGTGATGGTGGTTTGCGGCCCGGCAAGTACGTCGCCGCTCGGACAGGTCGCCGTCACCTTCATGGTGACCACGAGTCCGCCGGACTCGGTCCGATAGCGCTGTGGCGTAAACACCGGCGCGGAACCGCACGGGGTGACGTAACTGTCGCCGCCCGAACCTTCATGGCTTCCGGAATGGGCACGCACCGAGCCGGGGACGATCGCCGCAGCTCCGGTGGGCGCGAACCCGGTGATGGTGGTCGGCGTGACGGTGACCAGATGGTCGCCGCCGGCAGCCAGCTGCGCCGGCGATGGCGAGTTCCCGGCGATCGGGCTGACGTTTCCCAGCGCAGCGGCATCCAGCGTCCACACCGAGGTTCCGGTGCTCAAGTCGACGGCACGCACACCGCCCTGCCCGTCACGCACGATCATTCGCTCACCGTCGGTGACGCCCGGATTGTTGAGACTGTACGTCGAGGCAGTTGGCACCGTCCATTTCACCTGCCCGGTGGCGGTGTCGACGGCGCGAACCGTCGTGTCGTCATGCAGAACGAACTCGCGATCGTCGGCCAGCGAGATCGTCGGCAACGATTCAGAAGCGCTGATCGGTTGCGGCCACCGCGATTTGGGCGCTGCCGCAACATCGACGAGGTTGCCGTCGGAGAGCACGACGTTGCGCTGATTCGGAGCAGCCAGCCGCGGAACGGAGACACTGGTGCCAAGTTGAGCCGTGGTGCCGTCGGCCCGAACCAGCATCGCCGGACCGCGAGTCGGACTTCCGTTCACGAAGTGCCCGGTCTCCACAGCCATCGATCCGTCGGGCAAACGCCCGATACCAACGGGACCGCCTTGATTGAATTTGACGCTGCCATCGTCGGCGGATACCACGACGACATTGCCGTTCCCGCTACCCACCAGCGCTCGGGTGGCGGTGAAACGGGACGAGTCGCCGGTGGGAAAGCCATCGCTCAACGGAATGGTCTTCGCCCATTGCGTTCCCGAGGATGTCAGCTTGGTGATGACCAATCCACCATCGCCGTATTTGCGGGTGTAGGCGGCGTCACCGTTGTAGGCGATGCCGTATGTCCTGTCTGATTCCGCCAACGGCGTCGACCCGATGACCTGACCTTTCTGCGTGTCAACGAAGTACACCGTAGTGGTGTCGTAGCACGCCGTCCGGTGATCGACGATGGCGTCGGCACATGCCTTCACCGGCTTATCCAGTACCCAGTGTTTGCCGCTCCGGGTATCGATACCGACCAATGACCTTGTGCCGTCGGCATTTCCGGATTCAAACGGCTTCGGCCCGACCAGCGCTACCACGTTGTCGTCGTCGTTGATGAAGCCGAGTGAGAGGTACTGCGACGCCTCCGGGAGCACCGATATGAAGATTCCGCCGCCGAAGTCCGAAGCATGCACCGTCCAGGCAGCGCTCGGTGCGGTTGGAAAGGCACCGGTCAGCTGACCCGGCAGCAGCTCAGCGTCGGTGTCCGAGGGTCGGTTGAGCCACCAGAACACGCCGCCACCGACGAGTGCCACCACGCATACCAATGCGACGACGGGCAGCAACCATGGTGGAATCGGCCGCCTGGGTCCTCGCGATGTGCCGGCCGGGCGGGACCCATTCGGCATGTCGGGGTAGGGCATCTCCGGATACCGCTTGGCCGTGGACGGCTTGGCCAATGACGGCATCTCCGGGTATGGCGCATCCAGGTCTGGCCCGTCGCCGGAAATGCTGGCGTTCGGCTGGTCCGGGACGGGAAAAACTGGAGTCGGCACCCGTCGATTCCATACCGCGACAAACAGACGTGTCTATCGGTCAAAAGGGGTCAATCTCGGGCGGACTGCGGCGCCGTCGATGGGTGGGTGGGCGCCGTCGACGCGAGCGAGGGCGCCGTCGAGGCGAGCGAGGGCGCCGTCGATGGGTGGGTGGGCGCCGTCGACGCGAGCGAGGGCGCCGTCGACGAGACGGAGGGCGCCGTCAACGGGAGAGGTGGGTGATGCCGCGGTCGTCGACCCACCAACTGACCGCATGCTCCTCTGTTTCACCTGTTTCCCAACGAACTTCGACGCACAGTTCGTCGTGCACGCGGACGATCGGTGCCCCGACATCGCGTCCCGACGATGCGGCGAACAGCACCGCGTCCATCGAGTCGGCGGTGAACGCGTCGCCCTCTCCGAGGACCGACGAGGTCACGGTCTCGCTGGCGAGGGGCAGGTCGAGGAGGTCGGCGAGCCCCGCGGCGGTCGCGGGCTCCACAACGCGTCCGGCGAGCACCATCCGGGCCGCGGCCAAGACCTGGACGTACCACGGCTGATCGACCACGACGACGTCGTCGTGGTCGTGGACCTCGCCGTCGACAGCCCGAATACCGTGCGGCACCGGCAGATCGGCGGGATCGATACGCTCACCGCGGGCCGCGTCGACCAGCGCGGCATACGCCCGCACGGCGACGCCGGGAGCCACCTCGCGATCCGAGTCGCCGAGGTGATCAAGCATCATCGTCGCGTCGGCGGCGCCTTCCACATCGGGTCCGGCCAGCGCACCGGCGAGGTCGTCGGCAACGGGGTGATCGAGCGGATCGATCAGCCCGGCAAAAGTGAGATCCGACGGCGGCCGGTACCGCCCGAGCCGCCGCCCGCCGATCGTCGCATGATGCCGGAGCCACCACGCGGTGTAACCGTCACGGTCGAGCAGCAGCGGGGCGATCGTTTCGTCGGCCGCCAGCAAGCTCAACGCCTCCACCCACCGACCCTCGTCGACCAGGTCCAGATCACGCACCGCCACAAGCACTTCCGGCGGCTGCGACAGCGAATCCCACCACTGCTCCTCGTCGGCGAGGTCATGATCAGGCCCGACGGGCAGCTCGTCGGTCACCACCGAGAAACCCCACACCGCCCCGATGCGTCGCAGGACATCGACACCGGCCTGCGCCGCGAACTCAGCGTCGACCCGACCGAACGGCGAATCGTCGATGAGCACCTCGGCCATCGGGCTACCCGGCAGCAGGAGTTCGTCGGCCGGCGAGAAGTCATCATCGGCGTCGGGCAGGAGCAGTGTGCCCAGCCAATCCGGCACTGCGACATCGGGTTCGGCAGCCAAGATAGCGATCACCTCGTCGGCCAGTCCGCGCAGCTCATCGTCGTCGGCATCCGACGACGACTCGACCAACGCCCGCAGCGCCGGGTCGGCGAGAATCTGCTCCACCGAGATCCGTTCCACACCAAGCCGTTCCAGGAGCGGGTGGAAGGCATCGGCATGCACGGTGGGAATCCATCCGGGTGCAACATCCGCGGCATCGACGACGAACAACCCCCGCGCGCCGACATTCATCCGCCCATCCGACCGCGGGATCGGTAGCGCGCCAAGCTCGTCGGCGTCATTCCGTGAGGTGATCAGCGGCGACAGCGCCGCATACAACTCGTGCCACCACTGCGGATCCCGGTCCAGACCGGTGAGGCGTTCCGCGAGTTGCGCCCACCCGATCTCGACGACGCCCACCCGACGCAGCCGGGCACGATCACCGGGACCCGAAACATCCTGGTGCACAAGATCACCCATCACCGGGCTGAGTACCTGCGCCAATTCGTCGGTCAGGTCGGCGATCAGCACGGCTCGAGTCGGCACCAGGACCGCAGCCCCGGCATCCTCGTCGACGGACCCATCCTCACCACCGCCGTCGGCGGCCGCCGGCACCCAGGCACGCTCACGCAACGCCTCGAGCACCGCCTCGGTCAGCCGGGCGTCCTCCGGTCCGACGGTCAGCGCCGCGCCGGGCACCAGCAGTGGCCGCCACCGCGACTCGAGGCCGACGACGAGGTCCGGATAGCCTTGCGCCGCTTCGTCGATGGCCGCGTCTGGATGGAGTCGACGACGGTCGGCGGTGAGTGGCAGGTCGGTGATGCAGCGCGCCGGCAAGGTGAGTTCGATGTCGGTGGGCGTCGGCGCCCGTAGGACGTCGCGCTCGCGCAGCACCGGACCCGACGCCGACATCTCGACCACCCACCGGGTCCCCGCGTGGGCCGCCTCCAGCCACACCGATTCGGTCGTCGCACCATCTGCGGTACGCGTGATCGTGGTGCGCACCAGACCGTCCGGCGCAGACACCCGAGTCGCCGAGAACTCGACGTCGGCCACCGTAACCCGTTGCAGAGCAACCAGTTCCACCATCAGATCCGACATCTCGCCCGCCAGATCAGCAAGCAACCGGTCAGCCGAGACGTCATCGCGCAGATGCAGCACCACCTCGGTGACGTAGCCGTCGGCGGGCAACTCGTCGGTGGCCCACGCCAGCCGCAGCACCGGCACCGCGTCACCGCCAGCAGAGTCGCCACCAGCCAGATCAATCCCGGCGTCGACCAGCGCATCGGCGGTCAGCGCCTTGTCGAACACGATCGACCCTGTGACGGAACGGATTTCGATGCGGTCGGCGACAGCGGCGGTCGCGGTGAACCCGACACCGAAACGCCCGACCTGGCCGGGATCGGATTTTGCCGACACCCGCAGCGCGGTCAACGAGGCGACACCCGCTGCGGTGAGCGGACTTCCGGTGTTGGCGACGTGCAGCGCTCCGGCGTCATCGACCCAGACCGCGACCACACCGTCGGCGGGGGTGCCGTCAAGGGCAGCATCGGATGCGGCGTCGGCGGCGTTGGCGATGAGTTCGGTGCAGACGCGGTCGCGGTAGCCGACCGTCGTCAGGTCACGCTCGGTGGCCAGATCCTCCCGCAGCCGCGTCGATGAGGAAGCCCACGCCGACAAGGTGGCGGCACGCAGCCGGGCAAGATCGAAAGGGTCGGTACCCACCCGAATCGGGGTCAGGACGCGTCGGCGCCGGCCGGTGCGGGTTCGCGGGCCACGATCTCGACGGCACCGTCGTCGTAGGCGTCATAGGCGGGCGATCCTTCGCCGCCGGCGACCTTCACGTCGGAATGTCCGCCGCACCCGTACTCGGCGGAGACCACGTGGCCGTCGGCGGAGTATTCGTTGGCGCAGACACCGAACGCGGCGCGCATCGCACCGGAGAGCGGGATGTAGAAGCCGCAGGAGCAGCACGGGAAAGCGGCGGCCTGCGCCATCTCCGACGTCGGACCGAAGTCGCCGTCGTACCAGCGCTCCGCTGCGTCGAGCCGGCCGTCCGGGCTCAGCAGCCGCCGACGACCGAGTCCGAGTTCGCCGACCACCTGCCCGACGTCGTCGGGGTCGATGTCCTCGGAGTCCAGGCGGAACTCGTCGGAGGTGTCGATCTGATTCGGGACCAGCCGCGGATCGTCGGCCGGCGCGGCCAGCACGTCACCGGGGCCCAGGTCACCCGACGCGATGCGCTCGGCCCACGGAATCCACGACGGCGAGAGCAGCGCGTCGTCGCCGGGGAGCAGCACGATCTCGCTGACCGTGATGTCCTCGGTGCCGGGCGAGCCCGCCAACACGACGCACCACTGCCACCCGCGATATCCGGGCAGGTCGGCTTCGAAATAGTGGGCCGCGGCCCAGTCCCCCTCGCGGGTGCTCTCCACGTGGGTGCCGGGAGTCTGACCGTCGGCGATCAGCGCGTCACGCGCCTGCGTCGCCGCGGCCAACAGCCGGTCACCGTCAAATGCCAGAGTCACAGCTCCAGTGTGCCGTATCGGGGGCCCCAGGCGGAATCACCCCCACGGATTGGCGCCGGACGTCGACGACCGGTGACGATGCGTCGCGCGGTGAGCCGTACGGACCGGCGGCTTCGGCGATAGGGAACAATTGACCCCGTGAACCCCTCCTTTCCGCATTTCGGGCGACGTGGCCGCCGACCGGACGCCGCGGAGACCGAGCCGTTGGACAGCGCGCACGGCCGTTCACAGGGGCAGGGTGTGCACGACGGGGGTCCGCACGACGGGGGTACACCGAACACCCGACGAGCGCCGATCGGTGAGCATCCCGGCGTCGCGAACTACCCGGTGAACGGTTCCGCGGGCCGAAGCCGGTCGACCGGCGCCCGCAACGCCTACCTGCCGCCGCCCACCCGCAATCCGCACCTGCCACCCCTCGACGGCGAGTCGGCGCCCGGCGACACCGACCGGCTGCACAGCACCCGCGCGATGGGCTCGCCCGGCGCGAGCAATCCGATCGCCGACGAGACCGTCACCCAGAAGATCACGGTGTCGCGGGTCGTCGCGGCACGGTGGCGCGAACTCGGTGGCCGCGGCATCGGGAAGATCCAGCAGGCCGCCACCGCCGACGGTGCCGACGAATCCGGCTTGACCGCACTGACGCTGCCGGTGATCGCGAACTACGCGGTCGACGCGGCGATGGCCGTCGCGCTGGCGAACACGTTGTTCTTCGCGGCCGCCACCGGTGAGTCCAAAGCCAATGTGGCGCTGTACCTCATGCTGACGATCGCGCCGTTCGCGTTGATCGCTCCGCTGATCGGGCCGCTGCTCGACAGGTTGCAGCATGGTCGTCGGATCGCGATGGCGGCGACCTTCGGCGCGCGGGTGGTGCTCGCGTTGCTGATCATGTCCAACACCAACTGGAATCCCGATACCCAACAGCTGCACTACGATCCGTGGGTCCTGTACCCGTGTGCGCTGGGGTTGCTGGTGCTGTCCAAGTCGTTCGGCGTGCTCAAATCGGCGGTCACCCCGCGTGTGGTGCCGCCGAGTATCGATCTGCCGCGGGTGAATTCGCGGTTGACCATGTGGGGTCTGGTGGCGGGCACCATCATCGGCGGTGCGGTCGCGGCGCTCTTCGAACTGCTGCTGGCCAAAGCCCTGCCCTTCCACATCCCCGGCGCGATGGCG
Source organism: Actinomycetes bacterium (assembly GCA_023461275.1). Classification (GTDB taxonomy): domain Bacteria; phylum Actinomycetota; class Actinomycetes; order Mycobacteriales; family Mycobacteriaceae; genus Gordonia. Next base: position 132,685 of record JAEYMI010000013.1, read on the forward strand.
TGGCTCGCGGTTATCGCCGCTTACGGCGCCTACCTGTGCATGCGCATCCCGTCGTGGGTGGAGGTCACCGAAGGCGAGATCCCCACCACCCTGACCTATCACGGCGAGCCGGCAACGCGCGCACCCGAGAACGACGCAACCGGTTCGACGCCGGGCAGCCGCGCCAAAGAAGGCGCCAAGGCGCTGGCCGCCAAGATGCGACAACCGTTGGGCCGCAAGGTGGTCACCGGATTGTGGGGCAATGCGACGATCCGCATCCTGACCGGATTCCTGACCCTCTACATCGCGTTCTACGCCAAGTCGCAACAGACCGGGTCGTCGGCCTGGATGCAGCTGGCGTTGCTCGGCATGGTCGGTGCCGCGGCCGGCGTCGGCAACGCGATCGGTACCGGCATCGGTACCCGGATGGAGCTGAAGAATCCGCCGCAGATCATCGTGTGGTCGACGGTCGCGTGCTTCGTCGGCGCGGTCCTGACGGCCATTTTCGGCAACATCGCGCTGGCCACCGTCGCCGCGTTCATCGCCTCGGGTACCAGCGCAATCGGCAAGGTGTGCCTGGATTCATCGATCCAAACCGACCTTCCCGACGAGTCGCGGGCGTCGGCGTTCGGCCGCTCGGAGACGGTGCTGCAGCTGTCGTGGGTGTTCGGTGCGTCGCTCGGCGTGCTGCTGCCGACGACGCTGTGGATCGGCTTCACCGTCGTGTCGGTGATGATGTCGATCGGCCTGCTGCAAACCGTGCTGACCGCACGCGGAACGTCGTTGGTGCCCGGAATCGGCGGTCGCAGACCGGATTACGCGCAGCCGACGGTCGCCATCGACGTCAGTGAGATCCGTCGACGCACCGCCCCACAACCGCCGAGCGCCGCGCCCACCCGACCGCAACCCGCGCCCCGCGCGCATCCTTCCACCGACAGCCCCACGGACCCGACAGGACCCCAGTAAGTGTCGTTCAGTACCGGAGAAAAGAAGGCGCTCACCATCATCACGGTGGTGGCGCTGGTGTTCGTCTTGGCCGTCGGCGGCACCGTCGCCGCCCTGACGGTCGGAAAACCACACGACGACAAGCCGTATCTCCAGCTCGCCATCGGCGATGAGCTGGTTCGGGTGGAGCCCGCACGGTGGTGCGATCTGTTCCTCCGCGAATGCGACCCGGCCGACCCCGCACAGGTTCGGATTCCGAAAGTGCCTGTGCCCGTTGGTTCGACGGTGCTGCTGTCGGTGTCAGAAGGGATCGCTGACACTCCGTGGCGTCTGGTTGTCCAGTACCTGACACCCCGGGGACCGGAGGCCAGCGAGGAGATCCATCGCGTCGGCGAGTCCTACACGCAGTCGCTGACCTCGCATCCCGACGCGATCCTGATCAACATCGAGGTGCAGGTGCTGTCGGCGATCGCCGCACCCGACGGCAGTAATGCCGTCGCCCGTGGCTATCTCGCGGCCGACACCACGCCACCGGGAGTGAAACTTCCCGAGGGTGCGTAGAGCCTTCTCATGCTGGTCGAGCTACCGCACACCCGCTGATTTCATGCTGGTCGAGTGGCCCGGGCCGCCAGGCGAGGGCTGTATCGAGACCCCGCGCGTTGGCTCAGTTGAGCTCAGGCGTCGAGCTCGCGAGCGACCGCCCGCACGACCTCTGAAATCCGTTGCGCGGTCTTGCGATCCGGGTAGCGCCCCTTGCGGAGATCCGGCTGCACCTTGCCCTCGAGCAGGGTGATCAGGTCGGCGACCATGCCGTGCAGTTCGTCGGGGCTGTGCCGCTTGACCTCTTTGCGGGCGGCCTCACGCGCGGCTTCACGGGTGTTCTTGGCGACGCTGGGTGCCGGGTCGAGCACCGTCACGGTGAGCGCCTGAGGCCCACGACGCCCGGCTGCCATCCCGAACTCCACACGCTGACCGGGCTTGAGACCCTCGACGCCCTCGGGCAACGCCGACGAACGGACGTACACGTCCTCGCCGTCGTCCTGCGAGAGAAAGCCGAAGCCCTTCTCCGCGTCGTACCACTTCACCTTGCCGGTCGGCACCGCACTCACCCTCATCTGTCAGCGTTTCGATTCACGCAGCTTGTCGATTCACGACAAAAGCGCCGTCACCCACGATTGGTGAGCTCAGGCGCCTCGTGTCGTGACAGTCTAGCCAACAACCGGTCGATGACTGAACCCGGTTTCTCGGGCATCCCTCGCCCGCGAAGCGACACGATCCACCCCACCGGCGCCGGGACCCGGACGACCGCGCACCGCACGCGTGGACTGTGCTCTACCGTGGATGACATGCGCAAGAGTCCATCGTCACCACTGCTGCTGGTGGCCGTCGTGGTGTTCCTCGTCGGGCTCGCGGCCATCGTGGCGCTGTTCGTGACACCGGCAGTGACCGATGACACAGCTCCGACCATCGTGTACCTGCTGACCATGTGTGCGCCCATCGGCCTTCTGCTCGCGGTGATTTTTGCGTTGCGCTCCGGGCGCCGGGTTCGGTGACCATCGACACCGTGCCTACCAACACCGTGACCCCACAGAACGCGACGACAAAAGAAGCCCACGTGACCACCGACATCCCCCTGACGCAGGACCTCGCACCGGCCGCCGACGCCGCGGCTCTCAAACGCGCGTACAGCTGCTTTCCGTCCGGCGTGGTGGGCGTGTGCTGTCGGGGTACGGCCGGCGACGCCCCGATCGGCATGGCCGCCAGCGCTTTCACCACCGTCTCCCTCGACCCGCCGCTGGTGTCGGTGTGCGTGCAGAACTCGTCGACCACCTGGCCGCGTCTGCGTAACGCCCGGGAGATCGGCGTCAGCGTCTTCGCCCATCACCAGTCGGCGGTGTGCCGACAGCTCGCCGGTGCGGCCGAACACCGATTCGACGGCATCGAGCCGGTCGCGTCGGCCGGAGGCGCCCTGTTCATTCCCGACGCCGCGGCCCACCTCTCGTGCAGTCTCTACAACGAGATCGCGGCCGGCGATCACACGCTGGTGCTATTGAAGATCGAAGCGCTCGACAGCCACCCCGACGTCGAACCACTGGTGTTCCACGCCAGCACCTTTCGCGCTCTGGAAGTGCGACGGGACACCACATGACAGTGGTGACCACATGACGATGGTGCGGCTCGGGTTCCCGATTCCGGTCCGATCGGCCGGGGCGGACAGCGACGTGTCCGAGGCACCCACGACGGGTCCGCTGCGTGACACGTTCGGGCGGGTGGCGCGGGACCTGCGCGTCTCGGTGACCGACCGCTGCAACCTGCGCTGCACCTACTGCATGCCGGCCGACGGCCTGGACTGGCTCGGCACCGACCGCGTGCTGGGCACCGAGGAGTTCATCCGCGTACTCACCGTCGCCGTCCGCGACCTGGGTATCCGCAGCATCCGCTTCACTGGCGGTGAACCCCTGCTGCGACGCGATCTGGAGGAGATCATCGCCGCGGTGTCGTCGCTGACCCCGGCCCCCGAGATCGCGCTCACCACCAACGGCGTCGGCCTCGCCCGACGCGTCGACGCGCTGGTGGCGGCCGGTTTGCGTCGGATCAACGTCTCCCTGGACACCGTCGACTCAGCGCGCTTCGCCCAGCTCACCCGACGTGACCGGCTCTCCGACGTCGTCGACGGCCTGGCCGCGGCCCGCCGCGCCGGCCTTGACCCGATCAAGGTCAACGCGGTACTGCCCGACCGCAGTGACCTGCAACGCCTCCCCGACCTGCTGCGATTCTGCGTCGAGCACGGTTACGAGCTGCGCATCATCGAGAACATGCCGCTCGACGCCGAGCACCGCTGGGACCGCGCGTCGATGGTCACCGCCGACGAGATCCTCGCGACGCTGCGCCAACACGTCACGCTGCTTCCCGACACGCGCCCCCGCGGCAGCGCTCCGGCAGCCACGTGGCTCGTCTCCCACGCCGGACGCACCGGCCGGGTCGGGGTGATCGCATCGGTGACGCGGCCGTTCTGCGGCGACTGCGACCGCACCCGGCTCACCGCCGATGGCGCCCTACGCAACTGCCTGTTCGCCGACGACGAGACGTCGCTGATGCCGATCCTGCGGGGCGGTCTGCCCGACGACGAGGTCGACGCGGCGATCGGGCGCGCGTGGCGGGCTGACATGTGGCGCAAGAAGTCGGGTCACGGGGTCAACGAGGCCGGATTCGTCCCACCCGAGCGGCCGATGTCGTCGATCGGCGGCTGAGGCGAGCGATGCCGCAGATCACCGTACGTTTCTTTGCCGCCGCGCGAGCCGCGTCGGGCGTCGAATCCGACCTGGTCGACGTCGCATCGACCACTACGCTGGCCGAGCTCGAGGATCTTCTCGCTGCGCGAGCTCCGCGATTGGCGGCGGTATTACCCCGATGCTCGTACCTGCGCGACGAGATCGCGCTGTGCGACCGAGCCGCCGTCGTGGTGCCGTGCGCGACCCTCGACGTGTTACCGCCGTTTGCCGGCGGTTAAAACGCCTGTTGCGGCTGTGACCTTAGTCACATAACGGGTTGATAACGAGAAGGATACGAACCGACTGTCAACCCTGTGAGCAGGGATGACGTCGATTTGGGGCCGAAAGTCCCGGTTCAGCACCCGAAAATGCCTTGCGCAGGCGCGTGATTCGGGCTCGCAGACGTCGTACTGTACGTAGCAGCCACCTACCAGGTGGTCACAAGCAAGAGAACAATTCGATAACGTCCCGAGGGCCGCGCCGAGCCTCGCTCCGCCCCGGGATGGACCTAGACACGAATCTAGGAGCGAGGACGGGGGACCCACCATCTCCCCTAAGAGAACCGGAAATCTGTTCTGCAGATCTCCTTGGGGTTAAGTTCCGGCGCTGGTGCTGCTGACATTTCGACAGCGGTGACCGACCGGAACCGGGCACTACCTCTCGCCCGAACCCGACAGCTGACTTCGTAGGCGCGTGGAGAGAGGGAAGCTACATGTCCGGACGTCATCGCAAGCCGACGACCAACACGACAACCAAGACTTTCGCCAAGGTTGCCCTGACCGGCGCCGTGCTGGGCGGCGGAGCCGCCCTCCTGGGCACCGGCAACGCGCAGGCCGCGACCGACGCCGAGTGGAACCAGGTCGCACAGTGCGAGTCCGGTGGCAACTGGGCCATCAACACCGGCAACGGCTACCAGGGCGGGCTGCAGTTCAGCCAGAGCACCTGGGCCGGCCACGGTGGCGGCGAGTTCGCACCGAGCGCCGACCAGGCCACCCGCGAGCAGCAGATCGTCGTCGCCGAGCGCGTGCTCGGATCGCAGGGCAAGGGCGCATGGCCGGTGTGTGGCACCGGACTGTCGGGCTCGACCCCGCGCACCGCACCTGCCGACGTGCCGAAGACCCTCGAGCTGCCGGCATTGCCGACCGCTCCGGCAGCCCCGGAATGGCTGGGCACCTCGCCGACCGCCAAGAGCACCGACGACGTCAAGAAGCAGCTTGACGGCGCCGTCGAGCAGTACAAGCTGAGCCCCGAGGTCAAGAACCTCTGGGAGGCTGCCAAGAACACCGGCATCCAGCTCAACCAGCAGCAACTGGATCTGTTCAACCAGAACAAGGGCCTGCTACCCAAGCCCTGATCTGACTGGACTGACCGCGCGCCCGACCCCGGGCCCACAGTCGAAGGACCCCGCACGACGGTGAACACCCGTGCGGGGTCCTTTTCCATTGGCCGGACCCATACCCGGCGGTGTGGTTCGTTCAGTCACGCGTTCGCTCGCGATGTCGTCGTTCGCGATTGATGCATCAGTAGCGAACGAACAGATCACGAGCGAACGCGTCCCTGGCCGGGAGGCCCGAGCTACGCCGACCCGACCCATTCGTCGGAGCCGTCGAGAAAGAACTGCTGCTTCCAGACCGGCAGTCGCGCCTTGACCTCGTCGACGAGCAGCGCGCACGTCTCGAATGCGGCCCGACGATGATCAGCAGACACCGCGACGACGAAGGCGACGTCGCCGATCGCCAGATCCCCGACCCGATGCGACACCGCGACCGCACGCACGCCCGTCGCCGCGTCGGCGATGTCGCCGACAACCCCGGCGAGCACGTCCGGGGCGCTCGGGTGCGCCGAATAGTGCAGCGCGGTCACCGACCGTCCGCCGTCGTGATCGCGCACCGCACCACAGAATCCGACGACAGCTCCGGCCGCCGGATCGGCGACGAGCGCCTCGTGCTCGGCCAGGTCGATGGGTCCCCCGGCGAGGGCGGCGCGGACCACCCGCGCACCGGAAGACGTCACGTGTGATCCCCACTCTGGTGATCCCCACCGCGAATCTGATCGAGTGCGTGCTCGAGAACGCCGTCGAGCACCGACAGGCCGTCGCGAACGCCGCCCGGCGACCCGGGCAGATTCACCACCAGCGTCGTCCCGGCAACGCCGACGATGCCGCGGGAGAGCACCGCGGTCGGAACCTTGGGCAGGCCGGCGGCACGGATGGCGTCGGCGAGCCCGGGGATTTCGACGTCGAGCAGCGGTCGGGTCTGTTCGGGGGTGCGGTCGGTCGGCGATAATCCGGTGCCGCCGGAGGTGATGACGACGTCGGCGTCGGCGTAGATGCCGGCGCGGATCGCACCGCCGACCGGATCGCCGTCGGCGACCACGTCGCATTCGTCGACCCGGAAGCCGCGGTCGACGAGCCAGTCGCAGATGATCGGCCCGGTGCGATCGGGGTAGATGCCGCGGCTCGCGCGCGTGGAGGCGATGATCACCCAGGCGGTGCGCGGTGAACGTGGGGAGGCGTGGTCGGGGTCGGCGTCAGTCACGACGCCATTCTCCCGACTTTCCGCCGGTCTTCTCCAGCAATCGCACGTTGTCCATGCTGGCCCGACGATCCAGCGCCTTGACCATGTCGTGCAGCGTCAGGCCGGTGACGGCGACGGCCGTGAGTGCTTCCATCTCAACCCCGGTCTGCCCCGACGTGGTGACGGTGGCGGTGACGGCGATGGTGTCGGTGCCGACCTCGAAGTCGACGGACACCGACGACAGCGACAGTTGATGGCAGAGCGGGATGAGCGAATCGGTGCGTTTGGCGGCCATGATGCCGGCCACACGGGCGGTCGCGAGGACATCGCCCTTGGGGAGCCGGCCGTCGACGAGCAGCCCGACGACCTCGGCGGTGGTCCGGAAGGTACCTGCCGCGACGGCACGACGGCGCGTCGACGACTTGTCCCCGACGTCGACCATGCGGGCTGCGCCGGTCTCGTCGAGATGGGTCAATCCGGTGGGCCGATCGGCGTCACCGGTGGCGGGAGGGCCGTCGGACACGTGTCCGGGCAGGTCAGCTGTTGATCTGCGTCTTGGGCACGATGTAGGGCAGCGTGTCGGTGGGGAGCGGGAACTCCACGTCACCGAACGGCGAAAGCGCACCCGAGATGGTGGCCGCGAACTCCGAGACGGCGTGTGCGCTGCCGCCCTCTTCATCCTTGGGCCAGCCGTTGTCCACGTAGTGATTCTTCTTCTCAGCCACGCGCATATTGTGCCATGTGCCCAGGTTCCGTAGTGCACGTGTGGGCGAACCGACTCCGCGGCCGCGCATGCTGTGGGTCACACCGTCCAACCGCCCACTAAACTCGATCGAATGAGCTCAGAGGACAAGAGTCGGCTTTCGCTGGCCGATGACCTGTCCGCTCGTTCCGACGACGAGCTGATCACGCTGCTCAGCCTGCGCCCCGATCTGGCATCACCTCCGCCGCAGGGCACCGGCGTGCTCGCGCAGCGGGCGCTGTCGGCGGCGTCGATCACGCTGGCCGGCGAAGACCTCGACCTGCTCGGTGTCGCGGTGCTCGAGCAGGCGATCGCCTTCGGCGTCGATCCCGACTCCCCCACCGCGGTCTGCTCGACGAACGCCGCCGCCATCGTCAAAGCCCTGTCCGGCCGCGCCGATCCCGATGAGATCTCGGCCCGCGTCGACGACCTCATCCGACGCGGATTGCTGTGGGGCGATCGTGGCGCATTGTGGTCGGGCGCGCACGCACCGGCGGCGCTGCCGTGGCGGGCGGCGCATCTCATCGGGCCGATCGCCGGACTCGACGCCGACGACCTACGCAAGAAGCTCGACGGCCTCGACGAACGGCAGTCGGGATTGCTGCAGACGCTGTCGACCGGACCGGCGTTGGGTCGCAGTCGCGACGCCGCACCCGATGCCGATCCGAAAGCGCCTGTGCCGCAGCTGATTTCGGCAGGGCTACTGGCCCGAGTCGACGATCAGACCGTCGAGCTGCCCCCGATGGTCGCGCAGTTACTGCGCTCGCAGCCTCCACTGCGGACCGCCGATCTCCGACGACCACCGCTGCACGCACCGGGCACCAAGAAGCGGTTCACCATCGCCGCGGTGGACGCCGCGGCCGGCGGCGAGGCCCTCGAACTGATCCGGCACACCACCGCCGTCATCGACGTGCTCGGGCGGACACCGGCGGCGGTGTTGCGCTCGGGTGCGCTCGGCGTCCGCGAACTGCGACGACTCGCGAAGGTCACCGGGCTGGCGCAGTCGCGGATCGCGTTCATCGTCGAATTGCTGGCCTACCTGCGCCTCGTCGACGCCGGCTTCCCCGACCCGCCGCCGCCGGGTGACAACGGCGAGCAGGCCTACGCGCCCACACCGACCGCGGATTCCTGGTTGCATCAGCCGCCGGAACGACAGTGGGCGATGCTCTTCGGCGCCTGGCTGGACATGCCGCGCCGCGCCTGGCAGATCGGCGAACTCGATCGCGACGGCAACGCCTACCCCGCGCTGTCGGCGGATCTGCACGACGGTTTCGCGCCGACGCAGCGTCGACTCATCCTGTCGATGTTGGCCGACGGAACGCCTGCTGTTCCAGTGACCGTCGACGACCTCACCGCCGCACTCGTGTGGCAACATCCGCGGCACATGCGACGGTTCTCCAATCACGTGGTGGGTGAAACACTCAGGGAGGCACAGGAACTCGGTGCTGTGGCGCACGGGTCGATGACCCGCATCGGCCGGGCCGCACTCGACGCGGACTCCGGGTCGGGCGCGGAGATCACCGATGCGGTCCTCGCACCGATGCGCGCAGCCCTGCCGGAACCGGTGGATCACTTTGTGACACAGGCGGATTTGACTTTGATGGTGCCGGGCCCGATGACGCCGGAGCTGGCCGAGCAGGTGGAGCTGGTGGCCGACCTGGAATCCGGTGGCGCGGCGTCGGTGTACCGGGTGTCCGACGCAAGCGTGCGACGCGCCCTGGATGCCGGGCGCAGCAGCGGCGAGTTGCTCAACCTCTTCACGTCGCATTCCAGTACTCCTGTGCCGCAGTCACTTACGTATCTGGTGGAGGACGTCGCCCGGCGCCACGGGCAGCTACGGGTGGGTATCGCATCGTCGTTTGTGCGGTGTGAGGATCCGGCGACGATGGCCGCGGTGCTGCGCAGTGAAGCGGCCGAGCATCTCGCGTTGCGTGCCCTGGCACCGACCGTCGCGGTCTCCGCCGCCGACGTCCGCGACGTCATCGACCGGCTGCGGGAGGCGGGCTTCGCCCCGGCCGGTGAGGACTCCTCCGGGACTCTGGTCGATCTACGGCAACGCGGCAGCCGGGTGTCGGTGACCCGACAACGACGGCATCCGACGCCGCGGCGGGCCACTCCGTCCGAAGAACAGCTGAAATCGGTTGTCGCACGGCTCCGTTCGGGTGATCGGGCGGCGTCGGTCGGCACCGGGCGTCGCGGCACGTCGTCGAACGACTCGTCCGGCGGTGCGCCGGTACGCGCGGTCGGCGGCGGGGAGTCGGCGACCGCCTTGATCCAGCTGGCGCTGCGAGCCGGGCGACATCTCAAACTCGGCTACGTCGACGCCCACGGCTCGGCGAGCCGGCACGTGGTGACGCCGCGGCTGCTCGGCGCCGGACAGTTGGTGGCGATCGACGACGGCAACGACGAGGAACAGCACTTCTCGTTGCATCGCATCACCAGCGTGGAGTTGCTGGAAAGCTGACGTCGACGGCGCCCTCCCCACCGTCGACGGCGCCCTCCACATCGTCGACGGCGCCCTCCCCCACGTCGACAGCGCCCTCCCCCACCTCGACAGCGCCCTCCACATCGTTGACGGCGCCCTCCCCCACGTCGACGGCGCCCGGTAATTGGCTCGCCATCGACCGCCCGTGCCGCTACGGTGATGCACGCCGTCGAATCCGGCGGCGCCAACCCCGGGGCCGTAAACCCCAAGCAACACAGGAAGAATCATGTCCACCACATTCCCCGTACCCCTGTCGGGCACACCCAAGGTCCTGTTGTGGGCCGACGAGCAGTCGATCGAGCACGAGGCGCTCGAACAGCTGCGCCGGGTGTCGCGACTGCCGTGGGTGCACGGGGTCCGCGTGATGCCCGACGTCCACGTCGGCAAGGGCGCCACCGTCGGATCGGTGATCGCCATGCGCGATGCGGTGTGCCCGGCCGCGGTCGGCGTCGACATCGGATGTGGCATGTCGGCGGTGCGTACCAGCCTCGTCGCCGAGGACCTACCCGACGACCTGTCGGGTATACGTAGCGCGATCGAGTCGGCGGTGCCGGTGGGATTCCACTCGCACGACCGGCCAGTCAACCTGCACCGGCTGCAGGTCGGCGGCGGGTGGGGCGACTTCTGGTCGGGATTCAACGAATTGCACAGCGGTGTAAGCAAGTTGGAGACCCGGGCGCACAAGCAGATGGGCTCACTCGGCGGTGGCAACCACTTCATCGAGGTCTGCCTCGACGACGACGGAGCGGTGTGGCTGATGCTGCATTCCGGGTCTCGGAACATCGGCAAAGAACTCGCCGAGCGCCACATGGCGATCGCCGCGAAGTTGCCGCACAACCAGGATCTCCCCGATCGCGATCTGGCCGTATTCATCTCCGGCACAACGGAAATGGAAGCCTACCGACGCGATCTGGAGTGGGCACAGGACTACGCCGCACGCAACCGTCGGGTGATGGTTGCGTTGGTGTGCGCGGCGATCCGCGAGTCCTTCGCCGATCGTCGGGTGCTGTTCGACGACCCGATCAGCTGCCACCACAACTACGTCGCCACCGAGCACGTCGACGGCGTCGACCTGCTGGTGACCCGTAAGGGTGCGATCCGCGCCGGCGACGGCGACCTCGGGTTGATCCCCGGATCGATGGGCACCGGATCGTATGTGGTGCGCGGTCTGGGCTCGGCGCAGTCCTTCTACTCCGCCTCACACGGGGCGGGGCGTCGGATGAGCCGGTCCAAGGCACGCAAGATGTTCACCGCCGACGACCTCGTCGCCCAGACCGTCGGCGTCGAGTCCCGTAAGGACGCCGGCGTCGTCGACGAGATCCCGGCGGCGTACAAGGACATCGAGTCGGTGATCGCGGCGCAGACCGACCTCGTCGAGGTGGTCGCGCACCTGCGTCAGGTGGTGTGCGTGAAGGGCTGAGGATTGTCACCGGACTATCTACCTAATACCGGAGAAGTTTCACCGGTGTATTAGGTAGATAGTCCGGTGGCAGCTCCATACCCGACGGCATGTGGCCCGCCCGTCGAGCCCCCAGCGCCCGAGCTCGACGGATGTCGCACCGATCTGGACAATGGATGGAATGACCGACGGACCCCTGATCGTGCAATCCGACAAGACCCTGCTGCTCGAGGTGGATCACCCCGACGCAGGGGCCGCGCGGGCGGCGATCGCGCCGTTCGCCGAGCTGGAACGTGCTCCCGAGCACGTGCACACCTATCGCGTGACGCCGCTGGCGCTGTGGAATGCGCGGGCCGCCGGCCACGACGCCGAGCAGGTCGTCGACGCGCTGGTCACCTACAGCCGCTACGCCGTGCCGCAGCCGCTGCTGATGGACATCGTCGACACCATGGGCCGCTTCGGCCGGCTGCAATTGGTCAAGAACCCGGCGCACGGCCTCACCCTGGTCAGCCTGGACCGCGCGGTACTCGTCGAGGTGATGCGCAACAAGAAGGTCGCGCCGATGCTCGGAGCGCAGCTCGACGACGACACCGTCGTCGTACACCCGTCGGAGCGTGGTCGCCTCAAGCAGATCCTGCTGAAGGTCGGCTGGCCGGCCGAGGACCTCGCCGGATACGTCGACGGTGAGGCCCACCCGATCTCACTCGAGCAGGGCGACTGGCAACTGCGCGACTATCAGGAACTGGCCGCCGACTCGTTCTGGGCCGGTGGCTCCGGCGTCGTGGTGCTGCCCTGCGGTGCGGGCAAGACGATGGTCGGCGCCGCGGCGATGGCCAAGGCGCAGGCCACCACGCTGATCCTGGTCACCAACACCGTCGCCGGCCGGCAGTGGAAACGCGAGCTGATCGCGCGGACGTCGCTGACCGAGGAGGAGATCGGCGAGTACTCCGGTGAACGCAAGGAGATCCGCCCGGTCACCATCGCGACGTATCAGGTGATGACGCGAAAGTCGAAGGGCGAGTACAAGAATCTCGACCTCTTCGACTCCCGCGACTGGGGCCTGGTGATCTACGACGAGGTGCATCTGCTGCCCGCGCCGGTGTTCCGGATGACCGCCGACCTGCAATCGCGTCGCCGACTCGGGTTGACCGCGACCCTGGTCCGCGAGGACGGCCGTGAGGGTGACGTGTTCAGCCTGATCGGGCCCAAACGCTACGACGCACCGTGGAAGGACATTGAGGCGCAGGGCTGGATCGCGCCGGCCGAGTGCATCGAGGTGCGCGTGACGCTGACCGACGAGGAGCGCCTGCAGTACGCCGTCGCCGAGAACGACGTCAAGTATCGCCTGTGCTCCACCGCGCACACCAAGGTCAACGTGGTGAAGTCAATCCTGGCTCGGCACAAGGATTCTCAGACGCTCATCATCGGCGCCTACATCGACCAGCTCGAAGAACTCGGACGCGAACTCGACGCCCCGGTGATCCAGGGTTCGACGAAGAACAAAGAGCGCGAGGCACTGTTCGACCGGTTCCGGACCGGCGAGATCACGACGCTCGTGGTGTCGAAGGTGGCCAACTTCTCCATCGACCTGCCCGAGGCGTCGGTGGCGGTCCAGGTGTCGGGAACGTTCGGTTCACGACAGGAGGAGGCCCAGCGCCTCGGCCGCCTGCTGCGACCCAAACGCGATGGCGGACAAGCACATTTCTACTCCGTGGTTTCCCGTGACACCCTCGACGCCGACTACGCCGCCCACCGGCAGCGATTCCTGGCCGAGCAGGGCTACGCCTACCGCATCACCGACGCCGACGACCTGCTCGGCCCGGCGATCGGTGAGGAATCGCCGAGCTGATCGAACGCGCGGTAGAGCCATCGAAAAGGTGTAGGCATTTGTCGCGGATTCCGCCACAAATGCCTACACCTGTTCATCGCCCAGCGTCGGCGGAGTCAGGTGCCCGACGACTGACTCAGGCAGTACCCGACCGGACTGGGCAGCGCGAAGTACGCCGCAACCTGCGGTTCTGGGCACGAGGGTTGCGTCGTCGTCCGGCTCTCGACCTTGAGCACACTGTTCGACGTGCTCGACGCCATCGAACCGCACGACACCGACTTGAAGTCACTCAGATTCGCTGTCACGCTCTCCCCGTTGGGCACCTGGTAGCACTTGCCCTCGGTGAAATTCGGTGTGAGACAAAGTTGTTCGCCCCTGGACCGGTCTTGATTCCGGCCGCTGACAAACCACAGCCGGGAGTATTCTTCGCCGGGGCACTGCGAGGTCTGGATCTTCTGCGCGACCAGAAACGTGAACTCCTCCGACGAGCAGTCCGCCTTCTTCGCGCGCAGCGTGTCGTCGGACGAACGGCCGGACACCGAGATGCAATCGCCGACAGCCACGTCGTCGGAGTCACCGACCGAACCCTTACTCGCGATGGCGAGGAGTGCGCCGAGTCCGATTACCACGACCACCAAGAGGCCCAATCCCACCCAGAGCCAGGTGAGTTTGCGCTTCTTGGGCGCCACCGGCTGGCCCGGATACTGCGGATAACCCGGGTAGCCGCCCGGCTGGCCGAACTGCCCGTACTGCCCGACGCCCGGCTGACCGTATGCAGGCTGTTGACCGTACTGCTGGCCGACGCCCGGCTGCCCGTACTGCTGGCCAACACCCGGCGGCTGACCATACTGCGAGCCGTAACCCGGCTGCCCGAACTGCTGCCCCGCACCCTGCTGACCGAACTGCGGTGCGGCGCCGGGCTGACCGAACTGCGGTGCGGCGTCTGGCTGCCCGTACCCGGGTTGACCGGGCTGGCCATACTGTCCGGTCCCCGGCTGGCCGTATTGCTGCCCTCCGGCGCCCGGTTGCGGGTACCCCGGCTGGCCGGGTTGCTGCCCACCCGGCTGGCCATACTGCTGCCCGCCCGACTGTCCAGGCACCCCGTACTGCGGATACACCGGCTGTTGCGGCCCACTCGGGGGCGGTCCGGGCTGCTCGGGTGGCTGCGGCTCCTGCGGCGGATAGGGCGGAGTGCTCATTCGGCCGATGCTACCGCCGACGGTCGGGACCGAACAGGTGTGACAACCTGGAGCAATGCCTCCCGTTGCCCGACTGCGGCCCTTCACGTCGACGATTTTCGCCGAGATGTCGGCGCTCGCGGTCGCCCATGACGCGGTCAACCTCGGCCAGGGTTTCCCCGATACCGACGGCCCCGCCGCCATGCTCGACGCCGCGAAGAAGGCCATCGACTCCGGCGACAATCAGTACCCGCCGGGCATCGGCATCCCGGCGTTGCGGCAGGCCGTCGCCCGGCAACAACGGGACCGCTACGGCCTGGATTACGACCCCGACACCGAGGTGCTGATCACCGTCGGCGCCACCGAGGCGATCGCGGGAGCCGTTGTGGGACTTGTGGAACCGGGCTCCGAGGTGGTCATGATCGAGCCCTACTACGATTCCTACGCGGCCACGGTTGCCATGGCCGGCGGCATCCGACGAACCGTCCCGCTGATCGACGACGGCGCAGGCGGATTCCGGCTCGACCGCGAGAAGCTCACCGACGTCATCGGACCGCAGACGTCGGTGGTACTCGTCAACTCACCACACAACCCGACCGGCACCGTGCTCTCCGACGACGACCTCGCCGCGATCGCCCAACTCGTCGTCGAACACGACCTGATCGCCATCACCGACGAGGTGTACGAGTATCTACTGTTCGACGGACGCCCGCACACGCCGCTGGCCACATTCCCGGGCATGCGGGAGCGCACCTTACGGATCTCGAGTGCGGCGAAAACGTTCAACTGCACCGGCTGGAAGGTCGGCTGGATCAGCGGTCCGGCCGAGTTGGTGGCGGCGGCGCGGGCGGCCAAGCAGTTCATGACCTATGTGGGATCGGGACCGTTCCAGCCGGCCGTCGCTTACGCGCTCGACCACGAGCGCGAGTGGATCACCGGATCGGCCGCCGAGCTCGAACGCAAGCGAAACCTGTTGTCGGAGGCTCTTTCCGACGCCGGGTTCGGCGTACATCGCAGCGAGGCAACCTATTTCGTCTGCGCTGATCCGCGACCGCTGGGATTCGACGACGGCGCGCAGTTCTGCCGCATGCTGCCCGAGCGGATCGGCGTGGCCGCGGTGCCGGTGGCGGTCTTCGCCGACGACACCGAGCCGTGGAAACACTTGGTGCGCTTCGCTTTTTCCAAACGCGACGACGTGATCGCCGAGGCGGCGCGGCGGTTGCGGGGTCTCGATAAACCCGTCGCCTAGCGGCTCCGGGCACTCGACCAGCAATCATGTGACTCAGAGAATCACACCCGGATTCAGCAGCCCCTGCGGGTCGAGCGCGTTCTTGATGACCGCGGTCAACTCCATCACGTCGGGCCCGACCTGGTCGGGTAGCCAGGCCTTCTTCAACCGTCCGACGCCGTGTTCGCCGGTGATGGTGCCACCGAGTTCGATGGCCAGGTCCATGATCTGACCGAACGCACGCTGCGCGCGTTCGGCTTCGGCGGCGTCGTCGGGGTTGAACACGATCAGCGGGTGGGTGTTGCCGTCGCCGGCGTGGGCGATCACCGAGATCATCACCTCGTTGCGCGTGGCGATCGCACCTACGCCGTCGATGAGGGCCGGCAGCTGCGGCAGCGGGACCCCGACATCTTCGAGCAACAACGATCCGAGCTTCTCCACGGCCGGGATGGCCGCGCGTCGGGCCGCGGTGAACGCCTCCCCCTCGGCCGCGTCCTCGGTGTCGAAAACCTCAGCGGCGCCGCACTTCTCAAAGACCTCACGAATGATGGCGACCTCGGCCACACCAGCCGGACCCGGCGCGTCGGATTGCGCGACGAGCAGCGCGCCCGCCTCCCGGTCGAGTCCCATCCGCAGTAGGTCTTCGACGGCGTTGATCGACACCTTGTCCATGAATTCGAGCATCGCGGGCCGAATCTGCGAGGTGATCGCCAGCACCGCCTCACTGGCGGAGTGCACCGACGAGAACGTCCCGACCACCGTGCACGCCGGCGCCTGCGGCGGCAGCAACCGCAACGTCACCTCGGTGATGATGCCCAGCAAACCCTCGCTGCCGACAAACAGTTTGGTCAGCGAGAGCCCGGCGGAATCCTTGAGTTGTTTGCCGCCGAGTCGCACCGCGCGGCCGTCGGCGAGCACCACCTGCATGCCGAGGACGTAGTCGGTGGTGACCCCGTACTTCACACAGCACAGACCGCCGGCGTTGGTGGCGACGTTGCCGCCGATCGAGCAGATCTCGAACGACGACGGGTCCGGTGGATACCAGAGGTTCTCGGCAGCCGCGGCCGCCTTCACCTCGGCGTTCAACAGTCCCGGCTGCACCACCGCGGTGCGGGTGGCGGTATCGATGGTCAGCTCGCGCATCTTCTCTGTGGAGAGCACGATGGCACCGTCGACGGCGGTGGACCCGCCCGAGAGGCTGGTGCCCGCGCCGCGGGTGATGATCGGCGTCGACGTCTGCCCGCACCACCGCACCACGGCCTGCACCTGTTCGGTGGTGGTCGGCCGGACCACGGCCAGCGGTGTCCCGGCGTTCGGGTCGACAGCGCGGTCCCACCGGTAGCCCTCGATGACGTCGCGGTCGGTCACGACGGCCCCGTCCGGCAACAGGCCGGCCAGCTGGGTGAGTTCGGTGGTGTCGAGATGGTCGTCGATCATGCGTCAACTCTATGACGCAGGTCACGATTAACCCATGCGCCGCTGTGCCGATAGGCGCAGAATGAGACGCATGAGCGATTTCAACGCCCAGATCATCGAGGAGTTCCGCACCAACGGCGGGAACGTCACGACGGCCGGGTTCGGCAAGAATCTGATCCTGCTGCACACCATCGGCGCCAAGAGCGGCGAACCGCGCATCAGCCCGCTGATGGGCCTGCCCGACGACGACGGCTGGCTGATCATCGGTTCGGCCGCCGGTTCGCCGAAGGATCCGGCGTGGGTGCACAACATCCGCAGTCATCCCGACGTCAGCGTGGAGGCACCCACCCCCACCGGCGTCACCGAGATTCCTTCGCGCGCAACTGAACTCGACGACGACGCGCGCGAAGCCGCGTGGCAGAAGTTCCTGGCCGCGACGCCGTCGTTCGAGAAGTACACCGAGACCGCCGAAGGCCGCACGTTCCCGATCTTCCGGATCGCACCGACGGCAATCTAGGCGAGCCAGAATACGTTCGCTCGCGATGTCGTCGTCTGCGATTGATGCATCAGTCGCGGATGAACACATCGCGCGCGAACGCACCGGCCGACGCCTCCACCTGCCACCCGGATGAGCTGGCACTACCCTTGTCCGCATGCTGGCGGCAGGTGACGAGGTGGCGGGGTGTCTCGTCGACGCCCTGGTGGGCAGCGGCAGCAGCGCCGACGTCTACCGCGTCCACCGCGTCGACTCGCTGTTGCCAACCCCGACGGCACCCGACCGCACCCCACCCGACCCGTCTGCGCCAGACCCCACCGGACCCGACCCCACCCCACCCGGCCCGATCGCCCTGAAGATCCTGCACGCCGACGCCGCGGCGCCGGAGCGCACGCGGGAACGGTTTGCCCGCGAGTTCGATATCGCGTCGAAGTTGCATCACCGGAACATCGTGGAGGTCTACGACCGCGGCGAGCTGACCGTGTTCACCTCGCAGCAGGCCGACGCGACACCCGGGACCCGCAGCCGGGCGGTGCACACGCTGTGGATGACGATGCAGTACATCGACGGCACCGCGGCCACCAGCCTGATCCCCGACCGTCGCACCGAACCCGACGTCGCCCAGGTGATCCGCACCGGACTCGACATCGCCGACGCCCTGGACTACGCCCACGCCAACGATGTGATCCATCGAGATGTCAAGCCCGCCAACATCATGGTGACCGGTCCGCCGACCGGCAGCGCCTACCTGACCGACTTCGGAATCGCTCAACTCCTCGACGACGCCCGTCCGCTGGCCCGCAACGGCCGCGTGCTGGGTTCCATCGCCTACGCCTCACCGGAGTTGCTGCAGGCGCAGCAGCTGACGCAGAAGACCGACCTGTACGCCTTCGCCTGCACCCTATGCGAGTTGCTGACCGGTGCGCCGCCGTTCACCGGGCCCACCCCGTTCGCCATCACCTATGCCCACATCCACTCCGCGCCACCGCGATTGAGTCGACGACGCCCCTGGTTGCCGACGTCGTTGGATGCGGTCTTTGCCAAGGCCCTGGCCAAGAAGCCCGCCGATCGCTACGACAGTTGCACACAGTTCATGGAGATCGTCGACCGAACCCTGCGCGACGTGCCGGTCCCCGAACCCGACCGTCGGCGTCGGCTGCGGTGGCCCGGCGGGCACTGAGCCTGCACGCCCCGGAACCTTCTCGGATCCGATTGTAAATTCGGACCAAGCCAGCGGAAGCCGTTCGCGCGCAACAGACATGGTTGCACGATCGCGTCGATGCCACCGCTGATCCGTCGATTGCGTTTACATTCGCAACCACGAATCGTCACATTTGCATGGTTACCGTTGCATCCTCACGCTGCCGACACGATGAGGTAATCCATGACTGCCGAGCCCGGCACACAGTACGACAATTCCGCCCTCGCCCATGAGGACGAGGGCTATCACAAGAGTCTCAAACCACGCCAGATCCAGATGATCGCGATCGGTGGTGCCATCGGCACCGGTCTGTTCATGGGCGCCGGCAGTCGCCTGCACGACGCCGGACCGGGCCTGTTCATCGTCTACGCGGTGTGCGGTGTCTTCGTGTTCTTCATCCTGCGCGCGCTCGGCGAGCTGGTCCTGCACCGTGCGTCGTCGGGCTCCTTCGTCTCCTACGCGCGTGAATTCTTCGGCGAGAAAACAGCTTTCGTCACCGGCTGGCTGTACTTCTTCAATTGGGCGGCCACCTCCATCGTCGACGTCACCGCGGTGGCGCTCTACGTGCACTATTGGGGCATGTTCTCGGCCATCCCGCAGTGGCTGATCGCGCTGGTGGCCCTGGGCATCGTGCTCACGATGAACATCATCTCGGTGAAACTGTTCGGCGAGATGGAATTCTGGGCGTCGATCATCAAGGTCACCGCGCTGGTGATCTTCCTCGTCGTCGGCATCGTCTTTCTCGCCGGACGTTTCGAGATCGACGGCCAGTCAACAGGTATCAGCGTGATCACCGACAACGGCGGTCTCTTCCCGGAGGGCATCTTCCCGCTGTGCATCGTCACCTCGGGCGTGATCTTCGCTTACGCCGCAGTCGAACTCGTCGGTATCGCGGCCGGTGAGACCGCCGACCCACCGAAGGTGATGCCCCGCGCCATCAACTCCGTCATCGTGCGTATCGCGGTGTTCTACGTCGGCTCGGTGCTGCTGCTGGCACTGCTGCTGCCCTACACCGCCTACCACAAGGGTGAGAGCCCGTTCGTCACGTTCTTCTCCAAGATCGGCATGCCCGCCGCCGGCGGCATCATGAACCTGGTGGTCCTCACCGCCGCGCTGTCGAGCCTGAACGCCGGCCTCTATTCCACCGGCCGCATCCTACGATCCATGGCGCTCAACGGAAGTGGGCCGGCGTTCACCGGCAAGATGAACCGCAACGGCGTGCCGTTCGGCGGCATCGCGCTGACCGGCGCACTCACCCTGCTGGGCATCATCTTGAACCTGTTCGTGCCGGAGGACGCCTTCAACATCGCGCTCGATCTGTCAGCGCTGGGCATCATCTCGACGTGGGTGATGATCATCGCGTGCCAGCTGCAGCTGTGGCGGTGGTGGCGCCAAGGCATTCTGGAACGCCCCGCATTCCGGCTGCCCGGCACGCCCTACACCGGCATCGCGACGCTGATCTTCCTCTTCGCCGTCACCGCGCTGATGTGCTACGAGAACATCTGGAACCTGATCGCCATCGTCGTGATCATCCCGATGCTGATCGGCGGCTGGTATGCGGTGCGCGGCAAGGTGATGACGATGGCCGCGGCGCGCGTCGGCTACACCGGCGAGTACCCGGTGGTGCCGCAACCCCCGATTCCCGAGGGCCCGGGCGACCGCGACGAGTAACGACCGACGAGTAACTACCTCAGTGCCGTAGATCGGTGCCAGTCTGTGGCATCGATCTACGGCAGTGACCGGTCTCTACCCCTCGATGCCATACACGCGTATTGCGTTGTCGCGGAACACACCTCGCAACATGTGGTCGCCACGCGGTTCGAGGATGTCGATCAGCGCGCCCACCACGTCGTCGAGCGCCGAATTCGGTTTGTCGACGGGAAAGTTGGAGCCGAACATGAGCCGCTCGTATCCGAATCGGGTGGCCAGGTGCTCGACGAGCGGGCCGATCATCTCGGTGAGCACCACCCGGCCGCCGACGTTGCCGGCCCGCTGATGTCCATAGCCGAGCACCGGCAACGCGAGGCCGGACAGTTTGATCACCACGTTGGGGTAGGCGGACAGCGTCGACATCCGTTCGCGCCACAGCGAAAGAATGTCGGCGCGGGCCGCTGCGGTCATTCCGGTGCGTGACCCCATCGGCCCGAATGCTCCCACCGGCACACCGATGTGGTCGACGATCAGCGGCGTCGTCGGATATTCCTGCGCCAACGTCACGACGTCGTAGAGCTGGTGGGAGTACACGTTCACGTCGAAGGTCAGTCCACGGTCGGCGACCGCGGCGAAACCGCGGAGAAATTCGGGTGAGGCGAGCACACCGTCGTCGTCGGCGACACTGCGAACCTTCGGATCAGGATGCCGGGTGGTGATCAGGCGGATGCCGCGGAATCGCGGGCTCGCGCGGATGTGCTCGTCGAGCAGGTCGGCGAACCGTTCGGCGCGTGGGTCGGCGTGGGCGACGATCGCCCCCAGGCGCGGAGCCCGCCCCACCCCGAACGGCAGCGATTCGACCCACCGCAGCTCCTCCACCGACGACCGGCCGCCGGGATCCTCCGGTGAGCCGGCGTCGGGGTCACCGCGCCAATGGGATTCGACGTAGACCACCGATTCGATCTCGACGCCGGCGATGGTGCGCACCGCAGCCGCGTCGGCCAGGTAGTGCGACGGCTCGTACGCGCGGGCCACGGTAGCCGGGTTGAGGACGTATTCACGGTCGCCCTGTCCGATGACCAACGAGAAGAGGCGGTCGCCGATCGGTGGCGCCAGCCGGTAGAGACGCGACCGCCGAGTGGCCGCCCACGGCGTGCGCCGTGGGTTCCACTGGTGCAGATGCGCGTCGACAATCCCCCCGACGACCCCGTCCAGCCCTGTCACATGCCGAGCCTTCCACATTCTGGCGCACTTGCCATATCCATTGTTCGTTCATATTTCACCGCACCAAACCCGATATACACGCTGGGTTGGGTGAAGTCGGGCTACGTGACCCTCACCGCAGCCAATGACTACGCTGTACTGACTGCTCGATAGAACTGGAGGTGATGGGGTCCGGTGGCACACCATGCCCGCCACACGCTGCATCAGTTGCGCGACATGATCGCCCGCGACCCCGACACGTTCGCACGCAACGTGTTCACCAAGATGTTCGCGCTCAATCCCGCGCTGCGCGATCTGTTCCCCGCGCAGATGACCGAGACGCGCGAGGCGTTCTACCACGTCATCGACCACGTACTCGAGGTTGTGCCGTCGGATACGGGTCACGCCGACCTCGTCGAGTTCCTCGCGCAGCTCGGCCGCGACCACCGCAAGTACGGTGTCGAGCTCGACCACTACGCCGCCATGTTCGGCGCATTGATGGCCGAGTTCGGTGACGTGATGGGCTCCTTCTGGGACGACGACACCCAGCAGACGGTCGCGCAGGCGATGATGCTGACCACCGGCGTGATGCGGGGCGCGGCGCAGACCGCCGCACAACCGGCCCGATGGACCGGCGAAGTCGTGGAAAAGTTCCGCATCACCCGCGACATCTCGGTGGTGCGCCTGACCGCGCACGAGCCGCTCACCTTCTCCGCCGGACAGTTCGTCGAGGTTCAGATCCCGCAGTGGCCGCGGATCTGGCGCAACCTATCTCCGGCAATCCCACCCAATCCCGACGGTGATCTGGAGTTCCACGTGCGCGCCATCTCCGGCGGGTCGGTGAGCACCTCGATCGCCCGGGAAACCGCGATCGGCGACGTCTGGACCTTCGCGCAGAGTCACGGCACGCTGGGCGTCGACTACGACCGGCCGGTGCTGATGGTCGCCGGCGGTACCGGGCTGGCACCGCTGCGTGCGCTGCTGATCGAGATGTCGAAGCGAGCCGATGCCCCGAAGACGCACATCTTCTACGGCATGCGCCATCCCGGGGAGCTCTACGACCTGCCGGTCCTGCGTCGGATCGCCAGCACCAACCCGTGGCTGACCATCACCGCGGTCTCGGAGAGCAACACCGATCCGTGGTGGCTGACCGCCCGGACGACGCCGGAGGACCTGGGTATCGAGCATCGCATCGGCCGACTCGACGACGTCGTGTCGACGCCCGGCCGCTGGAACGATCGTCAGGTGCTGATCGCCGGACCCGCCCCGATGATCGCGTCGACCCGGACCCAGCTGATCCGGGCGGGTGTTGCGGAGTCGTCGATCACCCACGATCCGGTGCACTGAGGCCCCACCGCTGGTCGCTCACCCCACCGCCAGTCGGCCACCCCACCCCTGGTCGCGCCACCCGCTGGTCGCGTCCACCGCTGGTCGAGTGCCCCGAGCCGCTAGGCGAGAGGTTTATCGAGACTACCCGAGATAGCTTGTGCCGCAAGAGGTCTCGATACGGCCAGCTCGCTGCGCGAGCCGACCTACTCGACCAGCGTCGGGGGCCGCTCGACCCGCGTCGGGGCCTAGTTCTGGCCGGTGCCGCCGCCCTGGCCGATGCCACCCTGGTTCGCGCCGCCGGTACCGCCACCCTGATTGGTGCCGCCATTGGTGCCACCCTGATTGCCGCCACCCTGGTTGCCGCCGTTTCCGGCGTACTCGGTGACGGTCGCCGTCTCGGTGACGGTCTCGGTTTCCACCGGAGCATTCGGCGCGGGTACCCGGGTGGTGCGGGTGATCGTCTCGGCCGGCGCGTACTCCGTTTCGGTGATCGTCTCGGTCCGCGGCGGCGGGGTCTTGGTGACGATGCGGGTCACCGGTTTCGCGGTCACGGTGACCGTCGACGTCGTCGGCGGCGTTTGTGACTGCACCTCCGACACCCCGGCGAAGACCGCAGCGGAGGTGACGCCGATGACCAGCAGGGCGGCTGCTGCCGCGCCACCGATCAGCCACCAGCGCCGGGCCGATCCGGCGCCGACCTTGGTGATCGGCACACGATGCGCTGCGACGGCGGCACCGACGGCGGTGGCCAGCTCGGGTTCGTGCGCGATGGCCACCGACCGGCCGACGGCATGCTCGATCGCCGACGCCGCGCCGAGCACGTCGGCGCCGGCTCCGGTGAGCACCACCGAGGTGACCGCGGAGCCGCCCGGCGACGACCGGATGGCGTCGGCAGCCGCCCCGGCACCGGCCGATTCGGTGACCGGACCCGGTGAGCCATAAGCGAATTCAGAGATGCCGAGTACCTCGCCGGTGGCCGAGTCGACGGTGACGATCGACAGCCCGGGCGACGGCACAGCGTTGCGGTCGAGGTCGATCGCGGCGACGATGCCCCGGTCGGGCATCTCCAGCCGGGCGACCTCGCCGAGCGCTGAAGGAATGTCGGAGACCCATACCTTCTGATACCAGCCGGGCCGCCCACTGCCGGGCGTGAAGGCCGAGGCGAGATAGTTCTGGGTTGCCGGGCGAGCGCAGCAGACACCAATCCGGTCGATCTCGAACGGCACCGACTCGATCAGTTCGGTGACCGCGGCGGTCGCGGCCTGGGAGGAAGGATCCGGAAGGTCGACGACGTTGCTGGCCAGAATGCCGCCGTCGGCGCCGCGCACGACAGATGAGATCTGATCGTCGATGACCGAGATGCCCAGGATTGACCCACCGGCCGAGAATTCATCGGTGTCCAGATCAGACCGTTGTGTTGTGGCGCTCCCCTGCCCCATCGTGTACCTCTTCCGTTGGGTCCCAGGTCAGGGTAAACCGCCAGCGCGCCTCATAGCGCGTCGGGTACGAACCTGGTAAACGATGACGATCAGGCCGAAGGACGTTTACGACGCGGCTGCCACACCACCAGCGCACTGGTTCGCGGCACCGGAACCAGCTCGCCGCCGTGGCGCGGAGTTGTGGCGGCGAGTTGTTCGGTCAGCTCACGGACCCGCTGCGCGAGGGCGTCGACCTGATTCTCCAGGTCGATGATGCGTTTGATCCCGGCCAGGTTGACGCCTTCCTCCTGCGAGAGACGCTGGATCTCGCGCAGGAGCTCGACGTCGCGATTGGAGTAGCGTCGACCGCCGCCGGAGGTGCGTTGCGGGGTCACCAGACCGAGCCGGTCGTAGGTGCGCAGCGTCTGGGCATGCATACCCGCGAGTTCGGCGGCCACCGAGATCAGGAAGGTGGCCTTGGCGTCGTCCGAAGACTGCGGCGACATCATCACCGCCCCCACCCGGCGCGTGGATCGAAACCGCTGGCCTTCTCCGCCTCGGCGTAGGTGCGCATGGCGTCCATCGCGGCGTCGTCGAGCTTGGCGGGCACGGCCACCTTCACCGTGACGAGCAGGTCGCCGGCACCGCCGGAGCGCTTGGGCACGCCGCGTCCACGGACCCGCAGGGTGCGGCCGTCGGTGGTGTTGGCGGGAATCTTGACCCCGACGCTGCCCTCGAGGGTAGGTACCGAGACGGTCGCGCCGAGCACCAGCTCGGAGATGCTGACCGGCAGCGAGACCTTGAGGTCGTTGCCGCTGCGGGTGAAGATCTTGTCCGGCGTCACGTGGACCACCACGTAGAGGTCGCCCGACGGTGCGCCGCGGCGTCCGGCCTCACCTTGGCCGGCGAGCCGAATCCGTTGTCCGTCTTCAACTCCCGCAGGAATGCGGACGTTGATCGTGCGGGCACGCACCTTGACGCCGGAGCCGTCGCAGTCGGTGCACGGGTCGTCGATGCGCGAGCCGGTGCCCTGGCAATCCTGGCACGGCTCACTGAACCCGAAGGCACCCTGGTTACGGCTGATGAAGCCGGAACCGTTGCAGGACGGGCACACTCGCGGACTGGTGCCCGGTTTGGCACCGCTGCCGTGGCAGGTGGTACACGGTGCCGGACTCGTGACGCGCATCGGAACGGTCACCCCGGTCGCGGCGTCCTTGAACGACAACGTGGTCTCGGTCTCGAGATCGTTGCCGCGCTTGGGCCGACTAGCCGTCGACGAGCGTTGGCTACGACCGCCACCGCCGAACAGGTCGCCGAGAATGTCGCCGAATCCGCCGGCGTCGCCCGCTGATCCGCCCTGACCGAACAGGTCACCGATGTTGAAGTCGCCGCCGGTCGATGTGGTGTAACCGCCACCACCACCGGGGAAGCCGCCTGGGAATCCGTTGCCGCCGCCGCGGAATCGCCCTCCGGCGAACATCGCGCGCGTCTCGTCGTAGTCCTTGCGCTTCTCCGGATCCGACAGCACGCTATGGGCTTCGGACACCCGCTTGAAGCGTTCCTCGGCCGCCGCGTCACCCGGATTGGCATCGGGGTGCAGCTCGCGAGCGAGCTTGCGGTAGGCCTTCTTGATCTCTTCAGCCGAGGCGTCAGAAGCAACGCCGAGGTCCTTGTAGAAGTCTTGTTCCAACCACTCCCGTTGTGGAGCCACCAGACGTCACCTCCTTAGGTCTTGTTGTCTGGATTGAGTTGTTGTTGCTGCGTTGAAGCTGTTGCTGCGTTGAAGTTTGGTGCATGGCCCGACGACGGTGCCGCATCCCCGCGGGGTGCGTGCGCCTCGTCGTCGGGCCACGTCTTTTCAAGCCGTCAGGCGTGTCCGCCGTGGCGACTATTCTGCCGCACCGGTCTGGTCGGCGGGTGATGCGCTCGAGGTGGCCTCGACGGCGTCGGTGACGGTGACCATCGCGGTCCGCAGGGTGCGATCGGCGAACCGATAGCCCTGGCGGTAGACCGCGTCGATAACCGGGTTGGAGCCGTCGCCCTCGTGCTGAACCGCTTCGTGCAGTTCGGGATCGAAGGGCTCGCCCGAGACACCGAAGGACTCAAGTCCCTGCGCGGCGAGCACCGAGGTGATCTTGTCGGCCACACCCTTGAGCGGGCCGGCGTCCAGATCTCCGTGTGCGCGTGCGCGTTCGAGGTCGTCGAGGACCGGGAGCAGTTCACTGATCAGCAGCGACTTGCCATAGGTGACCGAGCTGGCCCGATCACTTTCGGCGCGGCGCTTGAAGTTGGCGAACTGTGCGCGTTCGCGCTGCAGCGCCGCGGTCAGCTCCTCGACCTGCGTGTCCACGTTGGCCTCGGCGGATTCGACGGCACTTGCGTCGTCCGGAGCGGGACCTGATGCCGACCCCGGGCCGGTGGCCGACGCGTCGTCGGCCACCGTTCCCGGCTCGGTCGGCTGGGTGCCGTCCGGGCCCCCAGCGGTCACTTGGTGTCCCCGGAGTTGGGCTCGTCGACGACCTCGGCGTCCACCACGTCGTCGGCGCCGTCACCGGCAGGTGCGTCACCTGCGGCGGCCGACTCCTCGGCGGTGTTGGCGTAGATCGCCTGTCCGAGGGCCTGCGACTCGGTGGACAGCTTCTCGATCGCGTTCTTGATCGCGGTCGTGTCGGTGCCCTTGAGCGCATCCTTGGCCTCGGTGATGGCCGATTCGACCTTCTCCTTGACGTCGGCGGGGACCTTGTCCTCGTTGTCCTTCAGGAACTTCTCGGTGTGGTTGACCAGCGACTCCGCCTGGTTCCGGGTCTCGGCCTCCTCACGACGCTTGCGATCCTCGTCGGCGTGCGCCTCGGCGTCCTTGATCATCCGGTCGATCTCGTCCTTGCTCAGGCCGGAACCGTCCTGGATGCGGATCGAGTTCTCCTTGCCGGTGCCCTTGTCCTTCGCGGTGACGTGCACGATGCCGTTGGCGTCGATGTCGAAGGTCACCTCGATCTGCGGAACACCTTGCGGCGCAGGCGCAATGCCACCGAGCTCGAAGGAGCCGAGCAGCTTGTTGTGCGACGCGATCTCACGCTCACCCTGGTAGACCTGGATCTGCACCGACGGCTGGCCGTCTTCGGCAGTGGTGTAGGTCTCCGACCGCTTGGTCGGGATCGTGGTGTTGCGCTCGATCAGCTTGTGCATCACGCCGCCCTTGGTTTCGATACCGAGCGACAGCGGGGTGACATCAAGCAGCAGAACGTCTTTCACCTCACCACGGAGCACACCGGCCTGCAGTGCGGCGCCCACGGCGACGACCTCGTCGGGGTTGACGCCCTTGTTGGGCTCCTGACCGCCGGTCAGTTCCTTGACCAGTTCGGTCACGGCCGGCATACGGGTCGAACCACCAACGAGCACAACGTGATCGATGTCGCCGACGGAGATGCCGGCGTCCTTGATGACCGCCTGGAACGGCGCACGGGTGCGCTCGAGCAGATCCGAGGTGATCTTCTGGAACTCGCTGCGGCTCAGCTGCTCGTCGAGGAACAGCGGGTTCTTGTCGGCGTCGACGGTGATGTAGGGCAGGTTGATCGAGGTCGACTGCGACGCCGACAGTTCGATCTTGGCCTTCTCGGCAGCCTCACGCAGACGCTGCATGGCCATCTTGTCCTTGGTGAGGTCGATGCCGGAGCTGGACTTGAACTTCTCCACCAGCCAGTCGACGATGCGCTGATCCCAGTCGTCGCCACCGAGGTTGTTGTCACCGGAGGTCGCACGGACCTCGACGACGCCGTCGCCGATTTCGAGCAGCGAGACGTCGAAGGTGCCGCCACCGAGGTCGAAGACCAGGATGGTCTGCTCCTTCTCACCCTTGTCCAGGCCGTAAGCCAGTGCGGCTGCGGTCGGCTCGTTGACGATGCGCAGGACGTTGAGTCCGGCGATCTGGCCGGCTTCCTTGGTCGCCTGACGCTGTGAGTCGTTGAAGTACGCGGGCACCGTGATGACGGCGTCGGAGACGTCCTCACCGAGGTAGGCCTCGGCGTCGCGCTTGAGCTTCATCAGCGTGCGGGCGCTGATCTCCTGCGGGGTGTACTTCTTGTCGTCGATTTCGACGGTCCAGTCGCCCTCACCCATGTGGCGCTTGACCGACCGGATGGTCCGGTCGACGTTGGTCACTGCCTGGTTCTTGGCGGGCTGGCCGACCAGGACCTCGCCATTACGCGCGAAAGCGACCACCGAGGGGGTGGTGCGGGAGCCTTCCGCGTTGGCGATGACGGCCGGTTCGCCGCCTTCGAGCACGGCCACCACGGAGTTGGTGGTGCCGAGGTCGATTCCTACAGCACGAGACATCTGTCGTTCCTCCTAGTTCAGGGTTTGCACTGAGCGGTTTGTTCGCTGTGCGGGTTCTTTGCTGTGCGGGTTGTTCTTCGAGACCCGACCCGGACGAGAACTTCAGTGCATCCGACTCATGTCCTACTGAAAGGATGGAGCGGAGTCAAGCTGAGTTGAGCCTACCGGACTCAGGTTTCTTATCCCGTCCAACGGGGGTTCCCCCGTGTTTGTTCCCCTCGCACCGCTCCAATGTGACGTACGTAACACCAAAGTGTCCGTTTTCCTTGCTAACGCGAAAGAAGCAATGGACGACACACACTTCGCGAGTTGTTCTCAACACCTATTGAGCTTTACACTCGTAGCAACGTCACATGTACGAAGGTGATGTGGGGAGAGGATGAGATGAGCTCGGCAACAACGATTCCGGCAGCACGGATTGAGGCGGCGGTCAATCCGTCAACTGCGCCTCGGTCAGCGACTCAACCGGCCACGGAATCGATGTGCCATGCCTGATCGTCGCTCCAGATTCGGCGATGCGGCCGTCCGCGTCATCGCCCGAGGCGGGATGCGGTCCCTGACCCACCGCTCCGTCGACGAAGAGGCCGGCCTACCACCCGGTTCGGTCAACTACTACGCACCGACCAGGGCAAAGCTGCTCCAACTCGCGTTCAACAGCGTCGCGCGCGACACCATGCAGTACGCGACGAACGCCTTCATGCCGATCATCGGAAAGAAGCCGACGCCCGACGAGGTACTCGACTGCACGGTGGACTTCATCTTCACCGCGGCCGAGGAGGGACGCGGCATCACCGTGGCCCGCAACGTGCTCAACGCCGAGGCCCAATTCGACGACGACCTGCTCGCGATGGTGTTGGCCACCCGCGACGCGTTCGTCCTCTTCACCGACGAACTGATCAAGTCGTCGGAGGCGACCCTGCACGAGCGCAGCGCCATCCTGATCGTGGCCCTCGTCGACGGTTTGATCTTCCAACAGGCCATGATGGTCCGGCCGCCGCTGTCCCGACAGGCGATTCGCGAAGCGCTGGAGCGGTCGTACGGCTTCTACGACGAAGACGACGAACAGGTCGCCGCTGCAGACACAGAAACCGACTCCGACAATATTTCGCCGGAGTCGGCGTCGGCCTGAGTGCTACTACCGACCTCTGCTGTTAAGTGTCAGAACCACTGAGTGCCAGAACTGTTGGGCGTCAGACCTTCTGAGCGTCACAACCGCCGGGCGTCAGACTTTCTGCTGCATCGATGACCGGGCCGGGTTGCCCTGGTCGGCCACCTTCGGGTCGGGTTCGTCGGCCTTCTCGGTGACACCCTTCTTCACCTTGGCACCGAGATCGGCGTCGACGTTGCTCCAGTATTCGAAGGCACGCGCCAGCACCGGCTCGCTCACGCCGTTGAGCAGATGCCCGACGATGTTGTCCACCAACCGATCTCGCGCGGCATCGTCGAGCACCTCACGCACCAGTGTGCCCGCCTGACCCCAGTCGTCGTCCTCGGGATGGTCGACGTAGGCGGTGCGCACGATCTCACCGTCGGCGGCCCACTGCGGTTCCGGCTGACCTGAATAGGTCGCTGCCGGACCACCTTTGGAGTTCGGCGCGTACACCGGATCGGTCACCGGGTTGATGCGCATCGCACCGTCTTTGGAGTAGGTGTGCACCTCGTTGCGTGGGGCATTGACCGGAATCTGCTTGTAGTTCACGCCAAGTCGGGCTCGATGGGCGTCGGCGTAGGCGAACACTCGGCCGAGCAGCATGCGGTCCGGGCTGAATCCGATGCCGGGCACCACGTTGTTCGGCTCGAACGCGGCCTGCTCGATCTGCGCGTGATTGTCGGTCGGATTGGTGTGCAGCGTCATCTTTCCGACCTCACGCAACGGGTAGTCCGCATGCGGCCACACCTTGGTCAGATCGAAGGGATTGAAGCGATAGGACACCGCGTCGTCGTAGGGCATCAGCTGCACCTTGAGGGTCCAGCTGGGCTTGCCGCCCCCGGCAATCGTCTCGAACAGATCGCGGGTGTGGAAATCGGTGTCGGCCGACGCCATCTGGTCGGCCTCGTCCTGCGTGAAGGTCTCCACCCCCTGATCGGAGATGAAATGGTACTTCACCCAGTGCTTTACGCCCTGGGCGTTGACCCACAGGTAGGTGTGCGAGCTGTAGCCGTTCATGTGGCGCCAGGTCTTCGGGATGCCGCGGTCGCCCATCAGCCAGGTGACCTGGTGTGCCGATTCCGGCGACAGCGTCCAGAAGTCCCACTGCATGTCATGATCGCGAAGGTTGTTGTCGGCGCGACGTTTCTGCGACCGGATGAAGTGTTGGAACTTCAGCGGATCCTTGAGGAAGAAGACCGGCGTGTTGTTGCCGACCATGTCGTAGATGCCCTCGGACGTGTAGAACTTCAGCGCGAAACCCCTTGGGTCGCGCCAGGTGTCGGGGCTGCCACGCTCACCGGCGACGGTGGAGAAACGGGCCACCATCTCGGTCTTCACGCCGGGCTGGAACAGTGCGGCGCTGGTGACGTCGGAGACGTCCTCGGTGGTCTCGAACGTGCCAAAAGCGCCGCTGCCCTTGGCATGTGGCTGTCGCTCCGGAATACGTTCGCGGTTGAATTGGGCCATCTGCTCGATCAGATAGTGGTCGTGCAGAACGATGGGTCCCCCGGCGCCGACGGTCAGCGAGTGTTCATCACTGCCGGCGGGCGCACCCGAGTCACGGGTGGTGTAGGGAATGGCGTCAGATGTGTTGTTCTCGGACATATCGCCTCCAAGCGGCGTCGATCTCCGATGGGCTGTCAACAGCGTTGGCTGACAACACTGGCGCCGGGCTGTTTCAACGCCGTGTCCCTCGACCCTAGTCGTCGGCGGGACACGGCGCAGAAACTTGGCTCTACCAGCGGATTAGGCCGCGATGTGTCCGGCGTCGGCCGCAGGTTCCAGCGCCTGGGCGACGATGTCGGCGACATCTGCGACCGGGATGACCGTCACCGCGTCGAGCACCTCGGCGGGCACGTCGTCGAGGTCGGCCTCGTTGCGCGGCGAGATGAACACCGTGGTGAGCCCATTACGTTGTGCCGCAAGCAGTTTCTGCTTGAGCCCGCCGATGGGCAGCACCCGTCCGTTCAGCGTGACCTCACCGGTCATGCCGACCTCGGCGCGCACCTTGCGGCCGGTCGCCATCGACGCGAGCGCGGTCACCATGGTGATGCCGGCACTCGGACCGTCCTTGGGCACCGCACCAGCCGGCACGTGCACGTGGATGGTGCCGTCCAGCGCCGTCGGGTCGATGCCGAGTTGCGTGGCGTGCGCACGGACGTAGGACAGTGCGATCTGCGCCGACTCCTTCATCACGTCGCCGAGCTGGCCGGTCAATTGCAAACCGCCCTTGCCATCACCGGTATCGGTGCGGCTGGCCTCGATGAAGAGGACGTCGCCACCCATACCGGTAACCGCCAAACCCGTTGCGACACCGGGCACCGCGGTCCGCTCCTCGGCTTCCGGAGTGAACCGCGCGCGACCCAGGTAGTCCTTGAGGTCGGACTCGTCGACGGTGACCGGTGCAGTCACTTTTCCGGATTCGATGTTGGTGGCGGCCTTGCGTAATGCCTTGGCCAGCAACCGTTCGAACTGTCGCACACCGGGTTCCCGGGTGTAGTTCGCGGCGATCTCGCGTAGCGCATCGTCGGTGATGGCGACCTCGTCGGCGTCCAGCGCGGCACGCTCGAGTTGTCGGGGCAGCAGGTAGTCGCGGGCGATGGCCACCTTGTCGTCCTCGGTGTAGCCGTCCAGCGTCACCAATTCCATCCGGTCCAGCAGTGCCGACGGGATGTTCTCGACGACGTTGGCGGTCGCAAGGAACAGCACGTCGGACAGGTCGAGGTCCAGATCGAGGTAGTGGTCGCGGAAGGTGTGGTTCTGCGCGGGGTCGAGGACCTCGAGCAGCGCCGCGGCCGGGTCACCCCGGTAGTCCGAGCCGACTTTGTCGATTTCGTCCAGCAGCACAACAGGATTCATCGATCCGGCCTCGCTGATGGCACGCACGATGCGTCCGGGCAGCGCACCGACGTAGGTGCGTCGGTGACCGCGGATCTCGGCCTCGTCGCGAACACCGCCGAGCGCGACGCGCACGAATTTGCGTCCCAGCGCACGCGCGACGGATTCACCGAGCGAGGTCTTGCCGACGCCGGGCGGGCCGGCGAGCACCATCACCGCGCCGGAGCCACGTCCGCCGACGACCTGCAGTCCGCGCTGTGCGCGACGCGACCGCACCGCCAGGTATTCGACGATGCGATCCTTCACGTCGTCGAGGCCGTGATGATCTGCGTCGAGGATCTCGCGGGCACCCTTGACGTCGGTGTTGTCGTCGGTCCGCTCATTCCACGGCAGGTCCAGCACGGTGTCCAACCATGTTCTGATCCAACCGGTTTCGGGTGATTGGTCGCTGCCTCGTTCGAGTTTGTCGACCTCGCGCAGCGCTGCTTCGCGCACCTTCTCGGGCAGGTCGGCGGCTTCGACGCGGCCGCGGTAGTCGTCGGCGCCGTCGGGTTCACCCTCGCCGAGTTCCTTGCGGATGGCGGCGAGTTGCTGGCGCAGCAGGAATTCCTTCTGCTGCTTCTCCATGCCGTTGCGGACGTCGTCGGCGATCTTCTCGCTGACCTCGCTTTCGGCGATGTGCTCGGCGGTCCAGTCGATCAGCAGCGCGAGTCGCTCTGCAACGCTGGGTGTTTCGAGAAGCTGACGCTTCTGCTCGTCGGACAGCCAGGAGCTGTAGCCCGACGTGTCGGCCAGGCCCGACGGGTCGGTCATCTTGTTGACCGCGTCGATGACCTGCCACGCCTCGCGTCGTTGCAGCAGTGCCAGGACGAGTTTCTTGTATTCGGCGGCCTGCGCCTTGACCTCGTCGGTCGGGGCGGGCTCGTCGACGTCGGTGACCTCCACCCACAGCGCGGTGCCGTGACCGGTGGTGCCGGT
Organism: Actinomycetes bacterium; assembly: GCA_023461275.1. GTDB lineage: Bacteria > Actinomycetota > Actinomycetes > Mycobacteriales > Mycobacteriaceae > Gordonia. The sequence continues at coordinate 166,268 of JAEYMI010000013.1, forward strand.
GCCGATGTGGGCGCGCTTCTCGCCCTTCACGACGGCGGCCGTTTGACCGCCGGGGATGCGTCCGACCTGCACGATCGACGCGACGACGCCGTACGTCGGGTAGCGGTCGTCGAGGCGCGGTGCGATCAGCAGCTTGCCGGACTCGCTGGCCCGGGCCGCGTCGACGGTGGCCTGCGCAGCGTCGTCGAGCGGGACCGGAACCACCATGCCGGGCAGAACCACCAGGTCAGGGACGAACAGGACCGGCAGTGAGTATGTCCGGGACTCGCTGTCCTGGGACTCGCGGCCTTGGGACTCTGTGTCTTGAGACATTCAACCTCCAAAGTTAAGTCTTGCTGACTCAACCTGGCTGGCTGGATCTTTGTTCCCGGGTAGATTTCGCCGTGAGCGGACAGGGATCGGCCCGATGCCCCGAGCAAGTTAACGCTGGGCTTAGCCGAGAACGCTGGCATTGCCAGCCCAGCGTTCTTGAACAACTCCAGCGCGAACGACGGGTAACCCGCCCTGTGAATAACGCTCGACGCTGAGCTCGATTTTCGCGCACAATACAACCCATAGCCGTTAGTTCGCGATAGGAGGTGACTCGAGATGAGTACCCAGTTCGAGTTCCACCTTCGGGGTGCCGACGTACCCAACGGTCAGCTCCGCGCCGACCATCTCATCGCGATCATTCAGAGCCTCAAAGACGTCGCGATGGGCATCGGCCGCTTGGAGACCGGTGCCGACGACCGGGGCCGTGCGCCCGCAAAGGTCCACCGAGTTGCGTCACTGATCATCGGCATGAAGCCCGGCAGCACAACGATCCTCGCCCAACGCGCCGGCGTCGGCTCTGAGGCGCTCGACTTCGACCTCCCCGACGAGGAAGCGTTCGACGCACGATTCGTGTCCCTCATCAAAGCCATCGCCAACGATGTGCGGCCAGACTGGGTCGATGATTCACTGGCCCGCGCGGCCGGCCAACTCACGTCGGCACTGATGGCATCTGCCCCTCGAATCGCGTTCACCGCAGACGGGCGCACACGCAATGAGTTCTCAACTGCCGGCCTGCGCCGCGAGATCTGGAATGCCACGGCCGAAACACCTACGGATGATGAGATCACTTTGGTCGGCAGGCTCTACGCGGCCAATCTGCAAACCCATCGATATCAGGTGCAAGACGACGTCGGACACCAGGTTGCGCTACCCAACGTCACCGGCGATCAGTCCGTTCGGACACTGTTGGGCGAGTACGTTCACGTAGTTGGAACACCCATCTTCGATGATCGCGGAACCCTGGTCCGGCTACTCCACGCCACAATCACTCAAGCGCGGGAACTGATCACTTCCGAAGTCCCGCAACCGATACCGCTCGAGCAGATCCTGCAGTCGGCTCCCGGCCCTGATCCCGACGACGGTATCACGCTGACGGACGAAGAGTTCGACGCCTTCTGGGATGCGATTCACGGGTGAACCATTCTGGCGCTGTGCTTATCGACACGGACGTGTGCAGCTTGGTCTTCGTAGCAACACGCCCTACCGATGCACGAGCCGCAGCGTGGAGACGTCTCCTGCTCGGCCGACAGGTCATCGTGTCCTTCCAGACGCGCGCCGAGTTGTTGGCCGGAGCACTCGCGAACAATTGGGGACATCATCAAATATTGAAGTTGCACAACATTATTGACAGAATACCCGCAATCGTTGCCGACGATTCAGTCATCGCAACTTACGCGAAGTTCTATGCCGACTGCCGACGCAGCGGCCACGCACTGCACGACAAGAAGCACACAGGCGATCGATGGATCGCAGCATGCGCCATCGCGTATGGCCTCGAACTGCTGGCAGGCGACAAGATCTACGCGAACGCCCCGGGGCTCTCACTCGTGCGCGAGTGAGACGCATCCGACGGGTGAGCGCGCGCCAGCCATCTACCCACTCGAGTACTTCGTAGCAAGCCGGGAGGTGACGTCGGCCTCCACCAATCGGGGGACACCACCGTCAACCGGCACATCCACCGGTCGGCGGAATGTCGTCGACCCTGTAGCGCGGCAAAGTCATTGGTGTCAGAAACACCCCGCCCAGCCCCGACCGGGACCGGACGACAACTTCAGGAGACATCATGAGCATCTCGAAGAACGTCAAGACCCGCACCCTCGCAGCGCTGGCCGCAACCGGTATCGCAGCCGGACTCATCGCCGGCGGCGCCGGACTCGCCAGCGCCGGCACCGTGCCCGTCACCCACCCCGGTGAGCCGTCGGTCGCCATGACCCTGACCAACCACACCAACCAGACCGAGTGGCTGGCCTCGGCCACCCCCGGAAGTGGACAGTGGGTACAGGCTCCGCAACGCACGCTGGCCCCCGGCGCGTCGGAGACCGTCGTCAGCGTCGCCCCCAACAGCGGCTCCGAGACGGTGTTCGTCAACTACCGCATCGGCGCCTTCGGACCGACCGCCACCTACAACCTTGAGAACGTGCGCGGCGACGTGAACACCGACATGACCGGCACCTCCGGCGGGCACTACTTCATCAACTCCCCGCAGATCAGCACCGGCTACCCGAACGTGAACGTCGGCTACGACCTCTGGTGACCCACCCCTTCACATAACTGGGAACCGCGGTTGGTATATCGCCCCCGATAACTCTTGCCTACCCTGATTCCGTGGACATTCGGGCGGAACGGTTGGCGGCCGGCTTAAGCCAGTCGCAGTTGGCCAGCGCCGCAAACGTGTCGCAACCGAACCTGTCGGCGTAGGAGAACCGACGGCGTACCCCGACCGCAGAGGTGCTGGATCGAATCGAGCTCGCACTGATAGGTCGGCCGTCTATGCGCGTCGAACGCCATCGCGATGAGATCCGAAACCTGGTCGCACAATTCCGAGCTGCCAGGCCACGCATCGTCGGCTCCATCGCGCGCGGCGAAGACCAGCCAGGGTCCGACGTCGACATTCTCGTCGATTTCACCGACGAGGCAACCCTGCTCGACGAAGTGGGGTTACGACTGGCACTCACCGATCTACTGCGGGTGGAGGTCGATGTCATCGCGTCAGACTCCTTGCGCGGCAACGTCCGCGACCGACTTCTTGGCGAAGCGGAACCGGTATGACCGACGCTTCCAAGGCCCGCGACGCGGCGCTCGGTGTGATCGCGGTGTGCGACACACTCATCGAGCTGACTGCAGTCGGGTGGGACGCCTTCGAACACGACGTTCGCAGCCAGTGGGCCGTCGAGATGGGGCTGATCCGGATCGGCGAGGGCATTAACCGAATTCCCGAAGCCGTGTTGGACAGGTTCGACGGTCAACCGTGGGCTGGAATCGTAAGCGGGTCGCCCACTCCCCCGAGGTGCCGATGCACCGAAGGTGGTGGCCGTTCCTCCGTCTGAATGACATGTGAGCCGAATTGCCACGAGGGAGCCGGACCCGACCAGATAGTTCGCTATCCTTACGACCAGTGAAGTACCGACCGGAAGGCAACGCCATGGCTACCGCCGTCACGCAGAAGTCCGCCTCCTCGACAACTCGTCGTCGACGACAGTTTGTCCGAACACTCACTCCCGCAGTCGGAATCGTCATCGGAGTGGTCGGAATGTCAGCGGCCTTGGCCGGCCCGGCGGATGCCGCAACCAGGTATTCCGACCCCACCACCGTGTGCTCGGCACCCGCCGGTGATCCGTACCTGCCATTCGACCGACGCGGCGGACACATCAAGCTGAATCAGAGCTACACGCCGATCTATGTCCCCACCTACCGCGAAGAGCCGACATCCGGCAAAGCCGACTTCACGGTCGCCAATGATCCGGTGCTACTCGAGGGCTACGACCAGACGGCCCGCCTCGACTGGAAAAACCTCACCACCGGCGCGTCCGGGACGGTCACGATCAAGCAGCACCCCTTCGGCGAGATGCCGGTCAGCGTAGTGAAGGCCGTCCCCACCGGCAAGGGCCGCGTCCAGGTCACCGCGCACATCACCAACTCCGGCCTGGCGGCTCTGGGCTCGTCGGACCGGGTTCAGCGGGCGTCCTGCGTCGGCGCGCCGTTCACCGTGGTGTAGCCGGCCGCGCCAGTTAACGCTGGGCCTATCGAATAACGCCGGCTTTGCCAGCCCAGCGTTCTTGAACAAGACCAGCGCGAACGAAGGGCCGACGCGACGCCACTCCAAACGCGGAGCCGCGCACAGTCGACGCGCAGCCGTGCCCAGTCAACCAGGACCTTGTTACCGCGAAGAAGCCCGACGCTCGGCAATCCGATCCGCCGCGGACTGCAGGTCTGCTCGAATAGCCGACGGCACAACCGCTTTCAGCACCAGCATGGCCGGAGCGAACAACGACGGAATAGTAAAGGCGGCACGGGCGCGGACCGTCGACGTGCCGTGCGGGCCCTCGTCGACGATGAGCGTCAACGTCGCGTCGACGAATCTCCACTGTCCGGTCTCCACCCACTGGCGCGGAAAGTCGTTGTCCACCACCTCCATTCGCGGTTTCACGAACGGGACGACGGTGACGTCGGTCCATGAGGTTCCGACGTCACCGGGGCCGTCGCCAAGGGGGACCACATCAGCCACCCGGCGCAGACTCACCTGCCATTCGGGACGGTTGCGGGGATCGACGAGGTAGGCGAACACCTCCGACGGCGGAGCGGCGATCGATACGGTGACGTCACCGACCTCGCGTCGAAGGGTGGACGGGACACGCACAAGCTGCGGCATGTTCCGTACAGCACCTGCGCGCGGCCCGACATTCCCTACCGGCGCAGATCACCGCCGATCAGTTGGCCGGCGGCGTGCCGATCGTCGACCCGTTTCCGCTGGAACCCTGCCCGGTGGTCCCGGCCGTGGAGCCATTGTCGCTGGAGCCCATGCTGAGTGCCGGCGACAGGACCGCGACCAGTGCCGCGCCGTAGTAGTTGGTGTTGGCGTTGCACACGCTGGCCACGATGTAGGCCCCGATCGGGAGGTTGGAGAAGGTTCCCGTGACAACGCCGCCGCTGGCCACACGCAGCAAATGGAATTGAGCGACGACGCCCTTCTGGATCAAATCGTTGATCAGCTCCACGAGATCGACGTCTCCGCCGTTGATGAGCTCCGGAAGGTAGGGGGCGGCCTTGGCTGCATCGATCACCACCGTCGTGCAACTGCCGGGCAGCGTGATCGGTGGCCGATTGACGGACAGCGGTACACCGGTCACCCGATACGAGATGTCGAGTCCGTTGACATTGACCCGATAGCCGACGCCTTTGGTGATGGCCACGGCGTCGGATCTGCCCGGCTGCAGTTTCAGCGCCGGTTGCGCATTCGAGGTGGCAGGCACCACGAGCGCACAGATCGCGGCGACCATCAGCGCGACGAATGCTCTCAGGAGGGTTCGGTTCATGTTTCTCCGATCACCGGTCCCCCTTGGTCGCACACTAAGCCAGATCGACGGCCGGTATCGCGCACTTTGCCAGAATGATCAAGTGCTGCTTGGCCAGTTCCCCGGTTGGCCCTGAGGGATCTGCGCAATCATGAAGAAGAAGGCCGACGGCTACTCGGCCGGTGCGAAAGGTCGAATCATGCGTATGCACATCGGAGACCGCGCTGGTCGCGTGGGCGCGGTCGTGATTGCCCTGATCGCGTTCATGTGCGTCGCCGCAGCATGTAGTTCGACGTCAAACCCGTCTCCGACGTCGGGTTCGGCGTCCTCGAGTTCGAAGGCGTCGTCGAGTGTCCCCAGTTCACCGGCGACGACGCCTCCGACCACGACGCCGACCGCCGCCGGCGCGGGTGCGACGCCTCGGTGCACGGACCAGATCAACTACGCCGGCGACCCGCGTTCCAACGCCGAAATCAACTCCATCGGAGAACAAACCGGGCAATGCCCGACGCCGGTGACCACTCGGCACGAGCCGGCACCGACGCCGAAGTGCACCGACCAGATCAACTACGCCGGCGACCCCCGCTCCAACGCCGAAATCAACTCCATCGGAGAACAAACCGGCCAGTGCCCGGCACCGATCGCAGCACCGCCCACCACGACGGCCGCGCCCGCACCGACACCCAAGTGCACCGACCAGATCAACTACGCCGGCGACCCCCGCTCCAACGCCGAAATCAACTCCATCGGAGAACAAACCGGGCAATGCCCGGCACCGATCACCGGGTAGTCGACGTCGATCAGTCTGGCCGCATCACTTTCCGTGCAGCGCCGCGAGCACCGCGGCCACCCGACGTTCGCGGGTGTCGTCTTTCTTGGCGTCGGCCACCGACCTGGCATGTTCCTTGCGCCGAGACGGGGCGAGTGCGTCGAAGGCTTTCTGAGCTGCCGGGTCGGCGGCGAGCGCCGCAGCCAGTGCCGGCGGCACCTCCACCTCGCGCGGTCCGGCGTCGAGAGTGATCTCGATGTCGATGGTGTCCCCCGCTTCGACGCCGAGCTTCGCGCGGGTCGCCTTGTTGAAGCCGAGCAGGTTCTCCCCGCCCATCCGCCCGATCTTGCCCTGGATGGTGACCCCGCCGACGACGAACGCGACCGGCGGGGTCTTCCCGCCGCCGAGCGAGGCGACCTGATCGTCGCTGAGGATCACTGCGGCCGCCGGGCCGCGAGGCACCAATTCTGTTGTCAATGTCAGCTTTTCGCTCATCAGTAGCCCTCCTTGATCTGCCCGATCCGAATCCGGTTACCGAAGGGGTCGCGGATGCCGAAGTCGATACCGTAGTCACGTTCGGTCGGCTCGTCGGTGAAATCCACTCCTTTGGAACGGAGTTCGTCGGCGGCGGCATAGGCGTCGTCGGTGTTGATGGAAAACCAGCCTCCCCCAGCGCCTTTGGTCAGCGAGTCGCGGACCTGAGCGGCCAGTTCCGGACTCAGCGACGGCGGTCCGGGGATTTCCAGCATGAGCTCACGGTCGGGCGCGTCGGGCAGGTTCACGGTGAGCCACCGCATAAACCCCATGTCGACGTCGGAGTGCACCTCGAATCCCAGTGTGCCGACGTAGAACTCGAGTGCCTGGTCGTGGTCGAGGACGTAGATCTGCGAAAGCCTGATGGATGACAACATGTCGGCGACGCTACCCACAACCATCGGCGGGCGCTTATCCAAAACTGCTCATCTGCCGAAAACTTCGCGGGCAGTCGAGCCGGATCAAAAGGGATCAGGCCGGACGTCTAAGCCCCTTGACCGCGCAGGTGGGCACCCGGCCGTCGCCGGCGCGTCGACGATGCGCGGTCGGTGTTTCACCCATGATCTGCCCGAAAGTGCGGGTGAAGGTGGCAAAGCTCCCGAATCCGACGGCGGTGCTGATGTCGCTCACCGAGGTCGTCGACGACCGCAACATCGCCGACGCCCGTTCGATGCGCCGACGCTGCAGATAGCGGTGCGGAGTCTCACCGAAGGTCGCTTTGAAGACCCGGCTGAAGTGTGCGGGGGACACGTGCGCGACGGCGGCCAGCGCCGCCACGTCGAGCGGCTCGGCATAGCAACAATCCATCGTGTCGCGGGCCCGCAGCATGCGTCGATTGCGGTCCTCGACGTGAGTGCTCACGACTCCTCCGGCAGCTTGTCCAATGCTTCCGCTGTGAGTGTGCGGCCCAGTTCGATGACCTCACTTGCCCGGTGGAAATCCATGGTGCGCACCGCTTTACGCGGAACGCGGATGAGGACGTCGGGCGGGTATCCGGCGATCTGATAGCGGGTGAGCGCGACCGACATGATGTCGAGGGAGCGCATCAACACCTCGATCCGGCCCATCGGTGCGCGCGGGTGCCCGGCGGGGTCGTCGTCCGGGCGCGACGACTGGTCTCCATCGGCCGGTTCGACGTCGGCCGCCGAGTCCCCGTCCGAATCATCGTCGTGACTGTCGTGGTCGTCGCCGGCGAACCGGTCCCGAAACGAGCGCACCCACTCGTTCTCGAGCAGCGGTGAGATGTTGCGGCGAATCACGCCGCGGTTTTTCGGTATGCGACTGGCGCCCTGCGCGGGTCCGCCGTCGGCGTCGAGGACCACGCCGATCGTCACGTCGCTGGCCACCGCCGACGTCGGAGCGACCGGCAGCGGGTCGAGGATGCCGCCGTCGGCGAGCAATCGGCCGTCGAGCTCGTGTGGCCGGATCACGCCGGGAATCGCGATCGATGCCCGAATCGCGTCGACAACACGGCCTTTCTGGAACCAGACCGGACGCCCGGCGGTGAGGTCGGTGGCGACGGCGGTGAACGGGATCGGGAGGTCTTCGATGAGCTGATCGCCCAGGATCTCCCGGACACGGGCCAGAATGCGTTCGGCGCCGATCATGCCGCCGGGCTTGGAGATCGACACATCTAGCAGCCGCATCACGTCGAGCTGATTGAGCCCGAGAATCCAGTCCTGGTAGTCGTCGAGTCGCCCGGCGCTGTAGAGGCCGCCGATCAGCGCACCCATCGACGAGCCTGCGACGGTGACGATTTCGTAGCCGCGGGCGTCGAGCTCGGCCAGCACACCGATATGTGCGTATCCACGCGCACCCCCGCTGCCCAGGGCGATGGCCACGCGCGTGTTACGGGACATGGAGTCACCCTAGAGCACGTGGCTAACGCTCGAACCGGGCATTGGCCGCCTCGACGTCGGGTACGTGATTCTCGGCCCAGTCACGCACCGCGGCAAGTGGAATGAGCAGTGATCTGCCGAGGTCGGTGAGCGAGTACTCCACGTGTGGCGGCTGTCCGCCCAGGTCAGTGCGGTCGACGAGACCGTCGTACTCCAAAGCACGCAGCGTTTCGGTCAGCACTTTGGGGGTGATGCCCTCGATGTGCGCCTTGAGTTCGCCGAACCGCATCGCGCCGTCGGCGAGCGCGGTCACCACGAACACCGTCCACCGGGCGCCGATCCGATGCAGCACCACCCGACTCGGACACGTCGGTGCCATCACGTTGTATGCCTTGGACATCGCACTCCCAACTCTGCATCGCACCAGGTCACGGCCACTATCGTTGAAGATACCGGTATCAAATCCATACCGTGGTCTCTTGTCCAGTTCACCACCGAGACAAGGAGAACGCAATGTCGACCACGACCTCGACCCCTCAGACGCCCTCGACCCTGACCGATGCCACGGTGCTGGTGATCGGCGGAACCAAGAACCTCGGGTACGCCATCGCCGAACGCGCCGCGGCACGCGGTGCGCACGTCGTGATCGGCGGACGTGACCTCAATGAGGCCAAGCAGGCCGCGACGCGCCTGGGGACGGCTCGCGCGATCGCCATCGACGTCACCGACGAGACCAGCATCGCCGCAGCCGCAGCAGAATTGGGCGCGGTCGATCACGTGATCACCACCGCGGCCGCCCACCACAACGTGCCGATCACCGACCTCGAACACGACAAGATCGTGACCGCATTCGAGGCCAAGGTGATCGGACCGATGTTGCTGGCCAAGCACTTCGGGTCGATCATGCCCGCAACCGGCTCGATCATCCTGTTCTCCGGGGTCGCCGCCTGGAAGCCCGCCGACGGCTACTCGGTCATGGGCATCACCAACGGCGCGGCATCATTCGCCGCGCAGCATCTCGCCAAAGAGCTTGCGCCACTGCGAGTCAACGCCATCTCGCCGGGAATCATCGACTCTGGAACCTGGGATGCGATGCCGGCCGACGACCGCGCCGCCTTCTTCGACGGTGTGGCCGAGGGCAACCTCGCCGGACGCGTCGGCGCGATCACCGACATCGTCGACGCCGCCGAATGGCTACTGACGGCCGGATTCGTCTCCGGTGAAACGATTCACGTCGAAGGTGGTGCCCGCTCGGCCTGAGCGCTGGCGCTGCGCCGACTTGGTCAATGCAGCGGGACCGTGTCACCCGACCGACAGCGGCACCGTACGCGATCTGTTGCCCGATGCCACCGTCGCCCCGATCGGCTCCCACCCGGTCCACAGTCCGATCGGCACCGACACCGACGACCCGGCCCCGACCGCGATCGGACCGGCACTCCGCGCGGTGCGGTCGACGAAGACATCACTGCGTTCGGCCGAGATCAGAAGTGATTGCGGCGCAGCATAACTGCGCACCGCGACCTGGCCGAGCGGGCCGGGTTCGACGAGGACCCGCGCGCCCGGTATCAACCGGATACCGGTGACGGTGGTCCCCACCGATCGCACCGAGTTCTCCGATGCGACAGCGACGGCGGCGCCGGTCGCGCGGGTGCTCGCCATCGCGATCCGCTGCCGTGCGGGGTCGATCTCGATGGTCACCGACGCGTCGTGCGGCACCGCGATCTGGTCCAGGGTCGCCGCCCACTCGCCGGCGATGCCGGTGAGATTGATCCGCGCCGGCGGCCCTTGCGGCACACCGGAGATGGTCACCCGGAAGGGACGTCCGCGCGGCACGGTCATCACCCTGGCCTCGTCGTTGTCGAAGAGCTGGTCGAGCCCGGCGCCGGGAATGGGTTGCCCGGCAAGGTCGGTCAGGGTCAGGTCCCAGTCGACGTCGCCGACCGGCACTCCACGCTCGACGTCGGTGCCGTTGGTGTCGGTCACCATCAGGCGGGTACTGCTCGGGTTGGCCGCGCACTGCGGGCAGTCGTGGCGGGCCAGAGTCTGATCCACCGGGATCACCTGCAGCCCGTTGGCCGGCGACCCGTCGAACAGATACGAGTCGTCGGCCGGGTTGGCCGCGGTGGTGTAGTACCAGGTGTTGGCTGCCGGGTCGGTGACCATCATGGTTTCCTCGCCGGGAAAGTTGTTGTCGTACAGCACGATGCCGCGCTTGCCGCCGCCGATGTCGCGGATCTTGATGGGCGTCACGGCATGTCCGGCTTCTTTGTCGGCGGTGTAGAACGCCAGCATCGGTTGCTTGCCGCGGCGCCAGGAGTCGGTCAGCGTGGCCAACGCCGCCGACACCGAGTAGTCCTTGATGGCCGTTGACGTCGGCGGGAACGATTGGGTGCTGAACAGCCGCGAGATCGTCGCGTCGAGCTGCCCACTGATGGGCATCTGGTAGACCGACTGCCACGGAAGTCCGTAAGGCACCTTGCTGATTCGGCCCTCACGCAGCAGCCCGGCCATCGCGGCCATCCCGAGGCAGTGACCGCCGGACGCCGACGCCATCTCAAACTTCTGCACGAGCTCGGCGGTGGTGGTCAGCGAACAGATTCCGGCGATCGAGCGTGCGCAGACGCCGGGGCCGAACAGGATCTGCATCTGCGTCGGGTCCAAGCCGCGTCGATGACCGTCGGCGTTGGGTCCCCAGTTACGGAAGGAGAAGCCGTCGCGTTTGACCTCGAAGCCGGACGACGCGATCACCGTGCCGGCTCTCGGATCGACGCGCGTCGGGTATGCACCGGCCGGTGGCGGCCCGCTGACCTGCGCGGCGAGCAATCCGAGCGCGACGAGGCACCCGACGACGAGACCCCTGCCACGACCTGACAGCACCGGCACAGAAGCATGCATGGCGTGAGATTAGCCGGGTATGTCGCATTCTTCAGCGGAACCGTGCGCTTTCATGCATCCGGTCATCGAGAAGGTGAATACCTGAGCCGAGCGATCGTTAGGTAATTAGTTCTTCCGCGTCGAACTCGACGATCCGGCACTTGCAGGACGCGGACGATCGAACTCGACGCGGAAGAACCAGACCGGTCAGAACTGCGACCACCCCGCCGGACCCGACGATCCGGCGGGGTAGTCGTCCAGCGGAACCTTGCCGGATGTCCAGGCGTCGATGACGGGTTGCACTATGCGCCAACACTGTTCGGCCGAGTCGCCGCGGACCGAGAGGGTGGCGTCCCCGTCGAGGATGCCCGACAGCACCTCCGAGTACGCCCGCACCGAGCCGTTCCCGAGGTTCGCCGACAGGTCGGTGCGTTTGAGGTCGAACGGGGCGGTCCCGTCGTGCACGTTCAGGTCCAACGACATGGTGTCGGTTCTGAAGTCGAACCGCAGGACGTTGGGAGCGATGTCGCCGGAGAACTGTTCGGGCAGGTGGTTGACCGGCCGGAACCGCACCACGATGTCCTTGTCCGCGGGGTCGAGCGCCTTGCCGGATCGCAGCGTGAACGGCACCCCCTGCCACCGCGCGGTGCGCACCTCGAAGGTGGCTTGCGCCAGCGTTTCGGTCTCCCTCGACGGGTCGACGCCATCGGAGTCGACGTAGGACGGAAGGTGTTTACCACCAACGGTTCCCGCGGTGTAGCGACCGCGATGCGACGAGCCGACCGGGTCGTCGGCCCACACCGTGGTGGCCCGCAGTGCCGCACCCATCGCGTCGCGCAGGTCGCGTTCACCCAGCGATGCAGGCGGGTCCATCGCGATCACCGCCAGCAACTGCAGCAGATGACTCTGCAACATATCCTTCAGCGCCCCGGCGCCGTCGTAATAGCCTGCGCGGCCTTCCAATCCGAGCTCTTCGTCGTAGCGGATGACCACCGATTCGATGTGCTGCGCCGACCACACCGGCTCAAGTACCCGGTTGGCGAACCGAACTCCGAACAGATCGAGCAGAATCGACTGTCCGAGAAAGTGATCCACGCGGAACACTTGATTCTCCGGCACCAGCCGCGCGAGCACCTCGTTGAAGTCGTGGGCGCTGCGTTCGTCGGTGCCGAACGGTTTCTCCGGCGCCAGGATGGTGCCCGCGGGGAGGTCGACGTCGGCCATGGCGCGGCAGGCCTCTTCGGCGATGGTCGGCGGCACCGCGAAGTAGAAGACCGGACGCCCGTGCACGGCGTCGAGAACCGTGCGAATGCCGTCGGCGGTGCTGATGTCGGCCTGCACAAATACCGCGGCATCGGCGACCGCGGTGGCCGAATCCGAGGCGTCGTCGCCGAACGCCTCACGCACGTGGGCGCGCCAGTCGTCGTCGGAAACGCCTTTACGGCCGACACCGATGAGCTGCACCGACCGTTCCGGCTCCAACCCGAGCAGTTGCGCGAGAGCGGGCAGCAGCAGGCGCGCGGCGAGGTCACCGTTCGCGCCGGCGATGATCAGCGAGGTGGAGTCGGTCATGATCGACGGTAACCCGCTCGGAGAGGTCGGTGGGCCGACTCCATCGATCAGGCGACTCCGATCAGGCAACCAACTCCTTGCAGCAGAACACTTCGAAGTGGGCGGGATCGTCGTCGACGACCCTGATCTCGTCGAGCAGGATCGTCGCCATCCGCCAGCCGACGTCGTCGGTGATTCCGATGGCGCCGCCGGCCAGGCGCGCGCACACCGTCCAGCTGACCGAGTTCCGATCGACCTCGACCCGACAGTCCAGCGGTTCACTCGACACCGACCGGGCCACCACCGACCCGCAGATGGAGTCCAGAGCGAACCTGACGTCGACGACGGCATCGGGATCAATGGGCACGTCGTCGAACCAGATACTGCGCAGCAGCGCTCCGACGGAGCGTCTGATGAGCCGCAGGCTCGACGTGCTGGCCGACGTACCGAAATCGATGGTGATGTCTGTGGGTGGGTACATCATTCTCCGACAATCGGGGCGGGGAATCGGGGCAGGACTGACCGGTGGGTACCCGGCCGTCGGTGATTTCAAACCACTTTGTCTTGGTCGCGACAAAACCACTTCCACCATCAAGTATTCTTTTCCCTTGCCCGAGACCGCCGGCACGTGGGTTCTTTGATGTCTGTTGTTGGGGATGGCGATATGCGCGATGACGAGCACCTGGACGACACCGGGGAAGACGCTCTCACCGAATCCGAGAGTGTCCGACATGTCGGCAGTTTCCGGTTCTTCTTCGATTCACAGATCTGGGAATGGTCCGACGAGGTTGCGATCCTGCACGGTTACCAGCCCGGCGAAGCGGTCCCGACCACGGAGCTGGTGGCCAGCCACAAGCATCCCGACGATCGCGAGAAGTTCGAGAAGATGCTCAGCGACATGCTGACTCACCGCACCCCGTTCTCCAGCGAGCACCGCATCGTCGACGCACAGGGCAACATCCGGTACATGACCGTGGTCGCCGAGCAGATGCGTGACGACGACGGAGTGGTCATCGGCACCGAAGGTTTCTACCTCGACATCACCGGCCTGCACAGCCAGACCCTTCAGGAAGTCGACCGCCACGTCGGCCGGTTCCGGGAAACCCAGGCGGTGATCGAGCAGGCCAAGGGAATGCTCATGCTGGCCTACAGCGTCAGCGACGACCGCGCCTTCGAGGTCCTGCGATGGCGGTCGCAGACGTCGAACACCAAACTCCATGTCATCTGCCGCAACATCGTCGACGGAAGTCGGCGTATCTCGTTGTCGGAGCACACCCGGCAGAGTTTCGATCAGTTGCTGTTGGGTTCCCACCAGTCCGACGCCGCGGAATAGTCCGGAATCGCCCGAACAGCGGGCTCACGGCTCCCGCGGGCCGAGGGCCGAGCGCAACGTCCGCAGGGTCGAGGCCAGGATCCTCGACACATGCATTTGCGACACCCCCACCTGCTTGGCGATCTCGCTCTGCGACATCGCATGAAAGAACCGCAGGACGAGAACTCGACGCTCCCGCTCCGAGAGGTTCTCCAGAACCGGTCTGAGCGTGGCGAATTCGTCGATCCGCGCGAGTTCGGGGTCATCGTCGCCCAGACGGTCGGCGATGGGGCGCCCGGCGTCGTCGGATGCGGCGTCGATGGAGGTTGCGGCGTAGGCCGAGCGTGCCATCAGGCCGTCGATCACATCGTCGACGGGGATGTCCAGGTGTGCGGCGAGTTCGGTAGGCCGCGGCGACCGTCCGAGCTGTTGCACCAATTCGTCACCGGCCCTGGCGATCTCGAGTGCCAGCTCCTGCGCGCGGCGCGGTACCCGGATCGACCAGGTGGTGTCGCGGAAGTGTCGCTTGACCTCCCCCATCACCGTGGGGACGGCGAACGCGAGGAAGTCGGCGCCCTGTTCCGCGTCGAAGCGGTCCACCGCATTGACCACCCCGATGCACGCGACCTGCAGCAGATCGTCGAATGCCGCACCGCGATCGGCGTAGCGTCTGGCGATGTTCTCGGCCAGCGGCAGGCACCGACTGATGGCGTCGTCGCGCATCCGGGCCCGCCGAACGGCGTCGGGCTCGGCCCGCATCTCCGTCAGTACCGACGCGACGTCGGCGTAGTCATCATGTGCAGGGTCGTCATGCGCAGGGTCGTTATGTGCAGGGTCGTCATGTGCAGGGTCACCATGTTCGACGTCACCATGTGCAGAGTGGTCGTCCCCAGAGTCACCCTCACCGGATGACTCACCCACCTCGGGTGGCTGGGCAACGGGCACGGGTGTCCTCTCGCGGCGGTGAAAACGACGGTGTACCTGGTGTTTCGCCTGCGTATGGCTGTGCGCCTTGTACAGCGCTCCACACCACCGTACGGTTGATCTCAGCGGTTCAGTCAATAGCTGCGTTGCGACCAAGACGCGCGATCTCACGATCGACGTCGGGCGTCGGTGCGACAACCAGGACGGACTCGCCTCATGCACGTCACCTCCCACCAGCTCGACTCTGCGATCTCACCCACCTCAACCACAGCAAGCGATCCGATTTGCCTGC
This sequence comes from Actinomycetes bacterium, assembly GCA_023461275.1. Lineage (GTDB taxonomy): Bacteria > Actinomycetota > Actinomycetes > Mycobacteriales > Mycobacteriaceae > Gordonia. The sequence continues at coordinate 181,686 of JAEYMI010000013.1, forward strand.
AACGGTTTCAGGGTGACATCGACGCGCAGACGGCGGCCGATTTCGCCGCCGCACTCGACCGCGTGTCCGGACAGAAGCCCGGCGCGGTCATTCTCGACATGAGCGGTGTCGATTTCCTCAGTGCGTCAGGGTTGGCGCTGCTCGTCGAATTCTGTGATGGCGCAGCACTTCTCGGCTGGCACGTGGTGTGCGTCGGACGGCGCGCGGTCAGCCGGCCGATCGAGGCGTGCGGGTTCGGGGATTCGGTAGCGGTGTTCGACTCACTCGAGGGTGCCGGACGCGCGCTCGCCACACTCGCCGACGACTGATCCCAGATCATCGATATCACTGCGGTTCTTGGCAATTCGCACGGTCACCAGACGCCCCTCACGGGTGTCGGCGTAGTCGATGGACTGCGCATCGGTGACGGTGCCGACCACGTGCCACCCGAAACCGGTGGTGGCGATCTCGTGTCGAGGATCAACGAGGGTGCTCATCCGGCAGACCGCGGTCTGCTCACCGATATCGAGGACCACGGTCAACGCCCTGTCCGGCCGCGCCGACGCGATCAGCTGCGAACAGATCTCGTCGATTCCGAGACGCAGATCGGCGACGTCGTCGATCGCCCAATCACCGCCGAAGAGCGCCTGTTCGGCCACCGCACGGATGATCGGCAGCGTCGACGACTGCGCGGCCACCGAGAGTGTCACGGGCACACCGAACACCTCGCCCCCGGACTGCTTGTTCACCCGCGGTTCCACCACCAACATTCCTCCTCACCGGATCCACTGGCTGAGCTGGTTACCCGCGAAGCGGCAGTTCCAAACGTCGGGCCGATGCCGCCGATGACACCACACCATGCAGAACAGGACCGGTATGAAACCTGCCACCACGGCGCTCACCCCCGTCGAGAAGACCGCCATTCCCGCTAGAATCCTGCCCGCCCCGACCGTCGTCGGCTTCGACCACGCAGAAGTGTATCGGCCACAAGAGGATTCGTGGCTGCTCATCGACGTGTTGCGCGAGCGGGGGCTGGCCGCGGGTGCACACGCCGCCGACCTGTGCACCGGCAGCGGTGTCATCGCTTATGAATGCAGCATTCTCGGCGCGCGGTCGGTGCTCGCCGTCGACTCATCTGCGGCAGCCGTCGAGGCCACCCGGCGGCGTTGCGCCGACGCGTTGTCGCCGGTCACGGTCGAACACGCCGATGTCAGCGACCTACTCGACTGTGGCTTTCTCGACGGTGGATTTCTCGACGGTGGCTCTCTCGATGGGGGCCACCCGCGGGTTTCGACCTGATCACCTGTAATCCGCCATACGTACCCGCGCTCCCGATCGCCCTCGACCCGCATGACGATGTCGTGGCGGCGCAGATGACCGTGGGACCGCACGAGAATCTGGGACCACGGCAAGCGTGGGATGCCGGCGCCGACGGCCGCGACGTGATCGACGCGGTGTGCGCCATCGCTCCGACACTGCTGCGTCCCGGCGGCACGATCCTGCTGGTGCACTCGGAGTTCGCCGACGTGCCGGCCACCGCGACCGCCTTGACCCGCGCCGGTCTGCACACCGAGGTCGCCGCCACCGTAACCATCCCGTTCGGGCCGGTGCTGCGTCGTCAGAGTTGGTGGCTAGAAGCCCGCGGACTACTCGAACCAGGCTGTCGGACAGAGGTGTTGGCGGTCATCGCGGCAACTCGCCCGTCGCTTGAGAGCGCCGCACGATGACCGAACCGCAGAACTGCTTGCCGGTCAGGATGACTCGCGGTGGTCCGGTGATGATCCCGGGCCCGGTCGACATCGAATTGCCCGACGGCACCCACGTGCGATCCGACCGGTTCATGGTGGCCCTGTGCGCGTGCGGTCGCAGCCGCACATATCCCATGTGCGACACCAGCCATCGTCGACGTCGGCCGCCGACCTGATCCCCAACCGCTGGTCGAGTGCTCCGAGCCGCCAGGCGAGGAGCGTATCGAGACCCTGACCGGTAGTTATCTCGAATCGTCCATCCAATATCCGCAACGTCGACAAGAATCGAAGAATGGCCCCCATCGAGGACTACGCCGTCATCGGCGACTGCCGGACCGCTGCGCTGATCTCCCACAACGGGGCCGTCGACTGGTTTTGTGTGCCGCGCTGCGATTCCGCGTCGATCTTCGGTGCGCTGCTGGGCACCCACGACCACGGCTCATGGGGTCTGGCACCGGCGGACTCCGACGCCCGCGCCACCCGAACCTACGACGAGGACACCCTCATCCTCGTCACCCGATGGGAGACCTCGACCGGTGTAGCCGAGGTGCACGAGTTCATGCCGATCGACGGCGGCCGCGTCGATCTGGTCCGCCGGGTGGTCGGGGTCTCCGGGCACGTCGAGTTCACCACCGACCTGCGGATGCGCTTCGATTACGCGCGGGCGGTGCCGTGGGTGTCGCAGGTCGGCGACGACAAGGGCCCTGGTCTGCGCGCCATTGCCGGACCCGACGCGGTCGTCGTGCGCGGCCTGGAATTACACGCCGACGGCAGCGTGCACCGCGGCACATTCACCGTCGAACCGACGATCACCGTCGACCTCGTGCTGACCTGGTATCACTCCTACCGTGACGAACCGGCACCGCTCGACGTCGACGCCGCGCTCGATGAGACGCGCACGTGGTGGGAGGACTGGGCGTCGCAGATCGACCACGAAGGTCCGCATCACGACGCGGTGGTGCGATCACTGATCATCTTGCGCGCGTTGACCAATCTCGACACCGGCGGCATTGTCGCCGCGGTCACCACGTCGTTGCCCGAGCAGTTCGGCGGGGCACGCAACTGGGACTACCGTTACGTGTGGCTGCGCGATGCCTCGCTGACCCTGGAAGTGCTTGCCGGCCATGGCTTTCTATCAGTCGCCGAGCATTGGCGGATGTGGTTGGTGCGCGCCATCGCCGGCAATGCCGATGAGTTGCAGATCGTGTATGGCGTTGCCGGAGAACGGGATCTGATCGAGCGCGAGATCGACAGCCTGCCCGGCTACGAAGGTTCCGCACCGGTCCGCGTCGGCAACGGGGCGGTCGACCAGTACCAGGCCGACGTGATCGGCGAGGTGATGGTGGGCTTGGAGTCGGCACGCTTGGCCGGCCTCGAGGAGATCCCGCTGTCGTGGTCGCTGCAGCGTTCACTGCTCGAGCAGGTCGAGTCCAACCTCGAGCGTCGCGATCAGGGCATCTGGGAAATGCGCGGCGAGCCACAGAAATTCACCTATTCACGAGCGATGATCTGGGCGGCCTTCGACCGCGGGGTGCGTGCCTGCGAGCAATGGGGACTCGACGGCTCCCCCGACCACTGGCGGGAACTCCGCGACCGCGTACGAGCGGAAATCGATTCGGAGAACGTCGATCCCGAGGGCGGATACTTCGTTCAGCACACCAAGACCACCGAGGTCGACGCGTCGCTACTGCTGCTCCCCCAGGTGGGGTTCTGCGCCCCCGACGACCCGCGCATGCTCGCGACCGTCGCCGAGATCGAGCGCACCTTGATCCGCGACGGCCTGGTGATGCGTTACCGCACCGCCGGCGGCCTCGACGGACTCGAAGGCGACGAACACCCGTTCCTGGCGTGCAGCTTTTGGCTGGTCACCCAGTATGCGAACAGTGGTCGCTACGACGACGCCGTCGCGTTGATGGACCGCGCCTGCGGCACCGGCAACGAGGTCGGGTTGTTCTCCGAGGAGTTCGACGTCGCCGAGCGTCGGCAGGTGGGCAACACTCCGCAGGCGTTCTCACATCTGGCGCTCGTGCAGGCCGCCGACGCGCTCAGCGGTCATCAGCTGGTCGGTCATCACCAGGGCAGTCGTCAACAGAGCGGTCACCGAGCAGGCTGATGCCGTCGCGCCATGCCGCCTGCAGGCCTGCGTCGAATCTGTTCTCCACCAACAGGAATCCGCGGAGACCGAGGACGACGTCGGGTTCGAGTTCGGGTTCGTCGGCCAACAACGCGCCCACTACGTCGGTGCGCAGGATCTGCTCGTGGACGGCGTCGGCCTCCACGTGCTCGGCGTAGAAGTATCGGCACGCCCGCGGTGCGTCGAGTGCCTCCAAGCCGGCGAGCAGGCGCGCCGAGCCGGGCGAGGAGGTGATCTCGGTGGCGGCGAGATGCCCGACCGTCGCGCCGCGCAGCGATCGTCGTAAACCGAAGAGCGACATCAGGTTCACCGGTGCCAACGCCCACCCGGGCGCCTGATCGAGATAGTGCAGGTTGTCGGCGTTGAGCTCCGATGCCCGCAGCAGGTCGGCGAAGAGTTTCTGGTGCACCGCACTGCCGCGGCCCCCGCCGAACTCGTCGAATTCGACGGCGACGAACGCGGCCTTGGCGGTTCGACGCAGCCGGGGAATCGCCCAGGCGTGCGGGTCGGCCTCCTTGAGGTGGTAGAGCGACCTCATCGCGAACATGTCGCGGAACTGCTCCCAGGATGGGTTGTCGCGCAACAGGTATGACACCCCATCACCGTCGGGTGGGGTGATGCTGAGCGCGTCCATCTCGTCGACGGCACTGACGCCGCTGAGGTCGCCGAGGTCGGCCCGCACCGCATCGAGGAAATGGTCTTCCAGTGCGCGCCGGAATCCGATCACCGAGACGTCCCACTCGCGGTCGTCGTGGACACCGTCGAATCCGCCGTAGTGCAGTTCGTAGGCGACGTAGAGCGCGAGTTGCAGATCATCGCCGTAGGGGTCGGTGGTGGTCACGTCGCGGTCCCCGGGCACGTCGACTCCGGTGGCCAGGGCGTCGATGAGCTGTGCGGAGAGCGGGCCGCGCGGGTGCGGCAGTCGGGCTCCGACGACGACGCGTGCGGGAGGGCGTTGAGCGGTGGCATGCATAGGTGTCGGGTACCCGGTGCCGGGCGCGATCAAACCCCGTGGTCGCGGTCACTGACCGGCGGTGAACGGCTCGCCGTCGAACGTCTCGCGGGTGACGAAGTCCTCGACGCGCTGTCGGCGCAGGCGGGTGAGTTGTTTGACCGGCTTGCCCAGTGGCAGCAGAGCGACGACGGCGTGGGTGTCGGGGATGGCCAGCAGTTCGCGGAGCTGCGGTTCGGCGGCGATCGCCACGGTGGTCAGCGTGCCGCCGAAGCCGCGCGATCGGGCGGCGAGCAGGATATTCCAGACCAGCGGGTAGACCGATGCGCCGCCGACGAGGCCGACGCGGTCGAGGTCCTGGTCGACGGCGGCGAGCACACCGAGTTCGACGCACACCACGAGCACCACCTGCGCGGCGGTCAACGACGACTGGAACGCCTGCGCGCCGTCGACGGCGTCGATGTCGCGCTGGGTGACCGACGTGGGATGCACCGGATTCCACGGATTCTCGCCGGCCGCCCGCTGCGCGAGGTATCGCCGTGCGGCGGGCAGACCGAGTTCGACGAGTTGCTGCCGGGTGTCGGGGTCGCGTACGACGACGATGTGCGCGCCCTGCCGGTTGCCGCCGCTAGGTGCGAACCGGGCGTCGTCGAGGATCGCCCAGAGAGTCTCGTCGGGGAGCGGGTCGTCGGTGAACTTCCGGGCGGCGAAGGTGGTGCGCAGAACGTCGGCGAACTCCATGATCGGAGCGTATCGAAATCACCAACTCCGTAGCTTTGGTCGTCAATAACGACCAGGACTACGGAACTGTTCGAACCGACTCAGGGCAGCGGGTACCGGACGCCGGTCAGCTTTTCGGCGAGCCGCCACAGGCGTTCGCCGAGCGCGACGTCGTACATCTGTCGCGAACCGAGCACCGGCACGGGTGGCCCGGCGAACTCCAAACGGCCTGCGGGACCGAAGTATTGGCCGCCGAAGGCGCCGGGATCGGTGGCTGCGCGCACCGATGGCAGGGCGCCGGCGGGCGGGTCCATGATGAACGAACGTCGTAGCCAGCGCAGCGACGGCGTGGTGAACAGCCATTGCAACGTCGCGTGTTGGTCGCGCATGACACCGGAATGGGTGGACCCCGGATGCGCCGCCAGCGAGGCCGGGCGGGCACCGCCCTTGGCGATCCGGCGCTGCAACTCGACGGCGAACACCAACTCGGCCAGCTTCGAGCGCGCATATGCGGCCGACGACGAGAACCTGCGGTCCATGGCGATGTCGTCGAACCTGATCTTCCCGGCACGATGTGCCATCGACCCGACCGTGACGATCCGCGGGTCGCGCGCGGCGGCGAGTGCGTCGAAGAGCAGTCCGGTCAGGGCGAAATGTCCGAGGAAGTTGGTGCCGAAATCCATCTCGAAGCCGTCGACGGTCAGTTCACGTTCGCGGCGCATCAGCCCCGCATTGTTGATCAGTATGTCGATGGCGGGATAGCGGCCGCCCAGTGTGTCGGCAGCGGCCCGTACCGACGCCAGATCGCTCAGGTCGAGGGTGACGACCTCCACTCGGGCACCGGGAGCGTCGTCGATGATGACCCGCCGGGCCTGCTGCGCTGCGTCGGCTTTACGGCAGGCCAGGACGACGGTGGCGTCGAGATGCGCGAGATGGATCGCGGTGGCCAAGCCTATTCCGGAGTTGGCGCCGGTCACCACGGCTACCCGCCCAGCCTGCGACGGCGCGTCCGACACCGTCCACCCGCCCTTGGACGACACGCCCCACCTCCGCTTTTCGGGTTGGCATTACCGCGCAACAGCTATGACTATAGGGGCAATGTGGAAGCGCGAACTGTCGTCACCGCGAGCCCGAACGCGGGCCGCGGCAATGCTGCTCGCCGCGACGATGATCGCGGCGAGCGCTGTCGGCTGCTCCCCGGACGACCACCACGGCGCGGCGCCGGTGACCACTGCCGCGCCGCAGCCACACCGCGATGCCCCCGAAGCCGCGTTGAGCACACTGCGCGCCATCCCGCAGGACGCCGATATCACCGTGCGCCGCTACCATTATGCGACCCGCGGCTCGGTCGATCCGCATCAGAACTGGATGGACCTCTACCTTCCCGCCACAGCCAAAAATGCTGTCACGCAACCACATTCGACGCCTCTGGTGGTTCTGATCCATGGTGGATCGTGGACGAACCGGGTGGGCGCGTCGTCGATGGCGTCGTTCGCGCGGCACCTCACCGAACGCGGGCTGGCCGTGCTCAACGTCGAATACCGTCGAGTCGGTGGTGGGGGCGGCTGGCCGACGACGTTCACCGACGTGGCCGCCGCACTGGACACCGTTCCCGACATCGAACATGCTGTGCCGCAACTCAATCCGTCCAATGCCGTCGTCGTCGGGCATTCGGCCGGCGCCCAGTTGGCCGTGTGGGCCGGCACCCGGCAGCGACTCTCGCCCGGCGAGATCGGCGCCGGCGCGGTGTTCCGGCCCCGGCATGTCATCTCGCTGGCCGGCCCGCTCGACCTACGCCGCGCGGTATCGCTCGGCGACAAAGCCGTGGTGCGGGCGTTGGGCGGCACACCGAGGACCGTCGGCAGCCGGTATGCGATGGTCGATCCGATCGAGAACATCAGCCCCGATACTTCGGTGGTTGCCGTCGCAGGCACGGCCGATCGCATTGTGCCGCATGTGCTCTCCGAGGAGTATGTGCGGGCCGCGAAAGCGAAAGGGAGTGACGCGCGGGCAGTGATCCTGCCCGGCGCCACCCACACTTCCATCATCACGCCCGGAACGCAGGCCTACCGCGAGGTCGTCGAACTGATTGTGCGCGAAACGGTTGACGCGCACGCGAACCAGCCCTGAGCCGCCCCCAGAAACGGTTCTTCCGCGTCGAACTCGGCGTTCCGGCACCTGCACGTGCCGGACGATCGAACTCGACGCGGAAGAACCGATCAGCTAACGATCACTCAACCCCGAGCGGGACTAGCTCGACGCGCCGACCTTCGCCCGCGGCGCAGCGCTGAACTCCCCTGCCGGAGCGAACTTTCCGAGCACATCATCTGCCGGCTCCCCGGCGACGGCACCGATGAATCCGACGACGTCGTCCCGGTTCTCCAGTGTGAGAAGCGGATTGGGGTCCGAGAGGAGCCCGAACAGCGCCGACGCGACGTCGGTGTTGACCGCGGCCGCCGGGAAGGACAGTTCCAGATGCTCTGAGTAGTCGGGGTCGCCGAGGTAGAGGCGGGTGACCTCGACGGCGGCCTTACCCCTTCGCTCCCAATGCTTTTCGAATTCCTGCTGGAGCCAGTCCGCGGTGAACGGGCCCTCGTGCGCGGCGGCGGCCTTGACCAGCTCGGCCACCTGGATCAGGGTGTTCTGCGCACCCTGCCCGGCCACCGGGTCGACGGCGATCGCGGTGTCACCGATCGCGGCCACGGCGTGTCCACCGCTGGTGGTGGCGACCGCTTGGCGCACGGTCGGGGTGACCGCACCGGTCAGCCACGCGTACGGATCGGATTCGATGACCCGCAGGCTCTCGACGACCGGCGCGTCCTCGGGGAAGTACTCGTCGAAGATGTCGACGATGACCTGGCGTGCGGTGTGCGCGTCGGAGACGGCGTCGATCTTGGGAGCCCAGGCACCGTCGGGCTTGGCGAAGACGATGAATGACCAGGTGGCGCCGGCGTCCTTGTGCAGGAACGGTCCGACGAACAGTTCACCGTTCTCGCTGTCGAGGTTGAACAGCGAATTGTCGGCGCCGCCGTGACTGCGGTAGCCGAAGGCCTCGGGCGTGTGGTCGACGCCCTCGAGGGTCACCTGCAGCAGCCGACGCTGCGGCTCGCGGTAGTGCGAGCGCGACTCGTCGACGGGGAACAAGCTGGTCAAGCCACCTTTTCCGGTGGCGACCAGAGTCAGGTCGTGCGAGGCGGCGATCTCGTCGGCGCCGTCGAGATCGACCGACCGCACCTCGAAACGTCCACCACGGTCGAGGAAGCGCGCCAGGCGGTCGTCGGCGCGCAGACGCAGGTCGACGGCCTGCGCGACGTAGTTGAAGTCGGGGTTGAATTCCAGGACGCGCGCGCGTTCGTCGCCGGCGCCGGAGTAGAGGCGGGTACTGATACCGGTGGTGTTGCCGACCTCGTAGAGGTCTTCGATGATCTGGGCATCCCAGTCCCGCGAGGCACCGAACAGCACGCCGACGCCGGTGGGCGGAACCTTGTCGCGCAACGCTTCCCGGTCGCGGTCGCTGTAGAGCGTGACGTCGAATCCGGCATCGATGAAGCCGAGTGCGGCGCTGGTGCCCGCCAGCCCGGCACCGATGATCGCGACCGACCGCTTGTTGTCCTGTCCCATACCTCTTGCCCTTCGTTGAAGTTCATCTCGACGGGGTGTCGTCGAATCCGTGCAGTGCTGCCCGAAGGCTGCCTGCCCGGATGAACCTCCGACAGGGTTACGCGCGGCGCGCACAAATCAATCGGTGAGGGCGCTACAGCAGTCGCAGCCGTCCGGCTCGCCGTCGGCCGGGCGAAAGCCGGGTGCGCAGCAGGCGTCGCCTTTCCATGCGTTGACGCCTTCGCGGATCGCGATCGCGGCGATCACCAGGGCTGCGATCGGATCTGCCCACGACCAGCCGAGGGTGCTGTTGAGGACCAGCCCGATCAGCAGCACCGCCGAGAGGCAGGTGCACAGCAGGGTCTGCTTCGAGTCGGCGACCGCGCTGAGCGAGCCGAGCTCACGACCGGCCCGACGTTCGGCCCACGACAGCACCGGCATGATCATCAAACTCGCTGCCGCCAAGGCGATTCCGATCGACGAGTGACTGGCCGGCGCGCCGAGGCCGAACAGTGCGCGGATCGAGTCGACGCCCACGTAGGCCGCCAGCGCGAAGAACGAGAACGCGATGATCCGCAGCGCCACCTTCTCGCGACGTTCCGGATCCGCACCAGCGAACTGCCACGCAACCGCGGCCGCCGAGGACACCTCGATGACCGAATCCAGACCGAAGCCGATCAACGCCGACGACGAGACGCGCGTTCCCTCACTGATCGCGATCACGGCCTCGATCACGTTGTAGGTGATGGTTGCCGCGACGAACCAGCGGATTCGACGCTGCAACACCTCCCGACGTGCCGGGTCCACGCTCGAGCGGCCTATCGACGGCAGGCCCAACTCGGCGGACATCAGCAGCACCCGTGCTCGTCGGACGTCGAGCAGCACGCCGGATCGACCGCGAGCACCAATCCGAGCAAGTCGTCCAAGGCATGGGCGATTCTGTTGTCGCTCAGCTCATATCGAGTGCGACGACCCTGCGGAACCGCAACAACCAGACCACATCCCCGCAGGCAGGCGAGATGATTCGACAACACTTGGCGCGATACTCCGATCGCCTCGGCCAACTCCGCGGGGTACGCACCGCCGACGCGTAGCCGCAACAACACCTGCGTGCGCGTCGAATCCGACAACGCGTACCCGAACCTCGTCAGCGCATCACGCTGACCCACCGCGACCGTCTCCATGCGTGTGACAGTACAGAACTTTCTGTATTCAGAAAACCCTGTACCAAGCACCTGCCCGCGATGCGCGTACCCATCCACTGAGCGTCGCGAAGTACCATCTATCCCCAATGAGCCAGACCCTTTCCGACGCCGGTCCCGCGCGGCCCAACGAGGATGCCGCCACCGGCTATACGTCGAGCTACCGCCACGACCTCGACGGATTGCGTGGCATCGCGATCGCGCTGGTCGCGGTCTTCCACGTCTGGTTCGGCCGGGTCTCCGGCGGTGTCGATGTCTTCCTCACCCTGTCGGGCTACTTCTTCGTCGCGTCGCTGCTCAAGCATGTGATCGCCACCGGCGGGCCGAGCTCGTCGTGGAAGACGGCGGTCAATCCGTGGCCGCGCCTGTGGCGTCTGCTGCGTCGTCTGCTGCCGGCATTGCTGATGGTGCTCGCGGTGATCACCGCGATGATCGCGCTGGTCATGCCCAAGACGCGCTGGGGGCCGCTGGGATCCGAGGTGCAGGCCAGCGCGCTGTACTACCAGAACTGGCACCTTGCGTTCGACTCGCAGGACTACCAGGCCGCCGACTCGGCAAACAGCCCGATGCAGCACCTGTGGTCGATGTCGATGCAAGGACAGTTCTTCCTCGCAACCCTGCTCTGCGCACTACTCCTGGGCGGCATCCTCAAGGCATTGGCCTTGCGCTGGACGGTGTTCCGGACGCCGTCGACGGTCCGGTGGATCGTCGGCGCGGCGATCGGGGGCGTCGCGGTGGCGTCGTTCGCGTGGGCCAACTGGCGTCACGGCATCAACCAGCCGTTCACCTACTACGACACCGTTGCGCGACTCTGGGAGCCGCTGGCCGGCGGCCTGCTGGCGGTGCTGATCCCGCAACGGCTGGCGCGTGACGAGCCTGCGCGAGCATCTCGGTTCGCGATGCCGGCCGGCGCGCGCGACGCCGTCGGCGTCATCGCGCTGGTGCTGATCGTGACGTGCGGCTGGTGGATCAACGGCGTGGCGCAGTATCCGGCGGCGTGGGCGCTGGTGCCCGTCGGTGCGACGCTCGCGCTGATCTGGATCGGTGCACCATCGTCGGCCCGGCCGGGTTCGGCGGCCACCGCTGACCGCGGCGTGGTCAGCCGCGCGCTGGCCCATCGACGCCTGGTGTGGCTGGGTTCGGTGGCCTACGCCCTCTACCTGTGGCACTGGCCGCTGCTCATCTTCTACCTGGCGTGGCGCTATCAGGACGACGTGAACTGGTTCGAGGGCACGCTGATCCTGGCAGTGTCGCTGTTGTTGGCCTGGGCCACAACGACATTCGTCGAGGCGCCGCTGCGGTCGTCGTCGGGTGGCGGGTTTTCGCGCACCTATCGTCGAATCCTGTTGGTGCTGTTGATCATCGCGACCGCGATCAGCGCCACGACGGTCGTCATGTGGCAGCGCACCGCGGCCAATGCCACGGTCAACACCGCGAATCTGGACCCGCGGCTCTACCCGGGCGCCCGCGCGCTGCTCGACGGAGCACCCGTGCCGAAGGTCGGGGCACAGCCGAGTCCTGAAGTGGTGGACAAGGATTGGCCCATCACGTCGTACGACTCGATCATCAGCGGCTGGAAGGACCCGTCGATCAAGGTCGGCGTCTACGGCGACCCGAACGCCACCCGCACCGTCGCACTGGTCGGCGGCTCGCACGCCGAGTACTGGATCACCGCCCTCGACGCGATCGGCAAACAGCGCGGCTTCAAGGTCACCACCTATCTCAAGGTGGGGTGCGCGCTGACCACCAGCCACGTGTTCACCTGGTTCGGCCAGAAGTACTACCAGTGCAACGACTGGTCACGCCGCGTGATGGACCGCCTCGCCGTCGACAAACCCGACGTGGTGTTCACCAACAGCACCCGTCCCGTCGAGAACGGGCCCGGCGACTTCGTGCCGACCGACTACACCGACATCTTCGACCAGTTCCGCGACCGCGGTCAGCGGGTCGTCGCCGTCCGCGACAATCCGTGGGCACACGGCAAGCTCAAACCGCCGGAATGCCTGGCCGAGGGCAACAAACCGCAGGTGTGCGGGGTGCCGCGCGATCTGGCGATGGCGCCGGTCGATCCGGCACGCGCGATCGCACCGCAGTATCCCAACATCTCGTTCCTGGACTTCACCGACGGCATGTGCACGCCGACGTACTGCTCGGCCGTCGTGGGCAACATCCTGGTCTGGCACGATTTTCACCATCTGTCGGCGACTTTTGTGCGCAGCCTCACACCGGCCCTCGACGCGGAGTTGCAGAAGTCGCTCCACTGGTGGTGAACGGCTGGCGAACAGCACATTTCGGGCAGCCCCCAGACGTCGTGAGTCGCAGGTCAACGACCGCACCGGGTTCGGCTCACAGGTAGTGCCAAGCCTTCATTGTTACCCTGGGGTCCATTCCGGGGGCGGTTTGTGATCACCCCGACGACAACCATCGACCTGGGCAGGTGAACGAGCGGCAATGGCGACTGCAGTGGATACGACGGTCGATCGCAGACCGATCACCGCGGTCCGCGAACGTACCCGCCGGGTCTACCTGCATCACCTCGACCTGATCCGCGCGACCACTTTCTCGCTGGTCATCTTCGTGCACTGCCTGACCCAGACCACCGACGAGTGGGACAGCGTCGGCGTCAACACCACCACCCTGCTGCTGCACTTCACGCGCAACACATTCTTCGCGTTGACCGGCTTCGTGCTGATGTACCAGAACTACGACAAGCGCGACTTCTCGACGCTGGAGTTCTGGCGTAAACGCATCAAGCTGGTGATCTTCCCGTACCTCATCTGGTCGGCGATCTATTGGGTCGTCGAGGACATGTGGGCCAATGGTCGGCTCACCGAGGTGCCCTCCAGCCTCGGCGAGTTCGGGCACCTGCTGGTGTGGGGGCTGTCGGGTTTCCAGATGTACTTCCTCTTCGTGATGCTGCAGGTCTATCTGCTGTTCCCGGCGGTGCTGTGGCTGGTACGCGCCACCAGCGGCCACCACATGCTGCTGCTCGCGGGCAATGTCACGCTGCAGGTCGGCATCACCTACGCCATCACCCACTGGCAGCCGGTCGGCACGATCGGGAACTTCTGGTGGCACAACTACGCCACGTTTGCGCCGTATCAGCTGTTCATCCTCTACGGCGCGGTGGCCGCGGTGCATCGGGACCGCATCGGGCAGTGGCTGCGCGGCAAGTCGACGCTGCTGATCCTGGCCTTGATCGTCACGGGCGCGTTCGCCGTCGGCACCTACCTGTGGCGCGTGTGGGGCGATGGACAACGTCCCATCTACGCCAGCGCCGCCTTCCAGCCGACGCTCATCCCGTTCCTGCTGGTCGCGATCACCTGCCTGTACGCGGCGGCGCTGCACTGGGGCGAGAACTGGCGTGACTTCACTCCCGGTTTCGCGCGCGTGGTGTCGTATGCGTCGAATCGCTCGTTCAGCGTCTTCCTGGCCCACGTGCTGGTGCTGTTCTTCATCCTCAAGCCGCAGAAAGACGGACAGCCGTGGCTGCTGGCGACCGTCGGGCAGCCGTGGGGCACCCTGCTGGCCTACATCAGCACCATCGCCGGGTCGCTGCTGCTGGTGGAAATCCTTCGACGACTGCCAGGGTCGGCGTACCTGACCGGGCGTCCGCGGATCGCCTTGCCATGGGCACGCACCACCGTTCGTACCGCCTGACCGGTTCGTCGCGCCGGATCAGTTGGTGCAACCGGATCAGTTGGTCGCGCCGTTGATCACCGACGTGGTGATCAGTCCTTCTTCGATGCCCCACCGGGACGCGATCTGTTCCATCGCACCGGAATCGATGAGACTCTGCACCGCCCCGCGGATGGCCGGACCCAGCGTGGACCCCTTGGCGACGACGAACGCGTAGGGGTCGGTGTCGAAGGCGTTGCCCGCGGTCACCAGCTTGCCGCCGGCGTTGCGGACCGCGAAGGCGGTGACCGGCGAATCCGCCGACACCGCATCGGCTTTGCCGGCGAGCACCGCGTCGACGGCAGCCTGCTGGCTGTCGGTGGTGATCACCTGAATGGGCTTGTCGCCCAAGGTGGAACACGCCTTGCTCTTGGCCGGCACCTCGGCGGTGGCCTGCACCGTCGCCTCCTGCACGGCGACGGTCAGCCCGCACGCGTTGTTGGGGTCGACAGATCCACCCGCCCGCTGCGCCCACTGGGTACCTGCCGCGAAGTACGTCACCAAGTCGGCCTTGGACTCTCGCGCGAACGTGTCGAACAGCGCGCGGGCGCCGACGTCGAATCGTCCGTCGACGACGCCGGGAACGATCTGCCCGAACGGCACCGACGTCACGGTGGTCCGCAGGCCCAGGATGGTCGCGACCTGGTTGATGACGTCGACGTCGAAGCCGACGACCTTGCCGTCGCGGACGAACTCGATCGGCGCGTTGTCGGGCGCGGTGGCCACCGTGAGCGTGCCGGTCTTCCGGATCGATTCCGGAACCTGTTCGGCGAGAGCCTGATTGACGGTGACCGCCGGTGCCGACGACGAGGTGGTGGCTGCGTTCGGCGTCGACGTGTCACTGTCGGAGCAGCCGGCCAGACCGGCACCGGCCGCGACTGTCAGCACAGCGACGCACAGCATCCGCGAGACCGCAGTGGGAAGCCTCATCGTGCCCGGTACTCCCCTCATGTCATCCTCGGTGCTCATTGTGGGCGACCCGGCTGATGGTCTCGACCACCTGCGGGAAGGTGGCGAACGTCGGGTTGACGATGGTCACGTGGTCGGCGCCGGGCAGCAGCACCGTGGTGCCCCGACCACCCGAACGTCGCACTGCGGCAACATAATTCTGCGACAGCACCGGAGGAACCACGCGATCCTCGGTGCCGACCATCGCGACCACCGGGGTTTGCGGGTCGATGTTCTGGATCGGGTCGACCGAGGTGTAGCGGTCGGGTACCTGCTTGGGCGTGCCGCCCATGGCCCGCACGATCCGATCGTCGCCCATTGACACCGCGGTGCGCATATCCAGCGGACCGGCAAGGGAGACAACACTTGTCGGCCGAAATGCCGGATTGGCACCGACCTCGCCCGGCTCCAGCTTGTGCCGGGTGCCGGCCCACATCGCGAGTTGTCCACCGGCGGAATGTCCGACGACGACCGCGTTTTCGGTGTTGATCTCGTCGACGCCACGCTGGATGGTCGGCACGTAGTCCAGGGCAGCCGACACGTCGGAGAAGGTGGTCGGCCAGCCACCACCGGAACCCACCCGGCGATATTCGACGTTGTAGACCGCCAAGCCGCGTTCGGCCAGTCGTCGGGAAAAGGCGACGAACGAGTCGGCACCGATCTGCGACTGCCACGAACCACCGTGGATGAGGACCACCAGCGGCACCGAATTGGCTGGGTGCTCGCCGGGCGGCAGGTAGAGATCGGCCCAATTCTGTTGGTCGTCACGCGAACCCGTGGTCGTCGGGTACTGATAGCGATTGACCTCGACATCGGAGGCGGCGCGCACCCTGGCGAACTGTCCGGCGGCCGGACCGGGATCAACCGGGGTGGCCGACGGCGCCCCGCCGTCCGACGTGCAGGTCGTGGAGCAACCCACGACCAGCACCGCCGAGCATGCGGCTATCAGCACCGCCGACGTCGCGACAGTTGGTCTGCGCCGGATCATGAGAGTCTCCCGATCACGAGATCTGGCAGACCCACATGTTGGAGCTGTCACTCCAGATGTAGCGACCCTTCATGCCCGACTGGTCCTCGCACGGGGTACCACCGGGATCGCCGTCGCTGCGCGGTTGCTGCGGGGCCTGCGTATTGGCCTGGGGCGCATCGCCGGTGACCTCGCAGACCCATTGCTGTGAGCTGTCGCTGTAGATGTAGTGACCCGGGGCGCCGTTCTGGTCGGTGCATGGCGAGCCGCCCGGATCGTCGCTGCGACCGGTCGGAGCTACCCCCTGGGTCTGCGTGTTCGCCGGAGCGTTCGCCGTCGGAGTTGCCGGCGCGGCCGGCGGCGGTACCACCGGAGCCGACGCGACGCTCGTGGTCGTCACCGTGGTGGTGGTGCTGGAGGAGGACGTGGGGGTGGTGGAATCGCTACTGCTGCAGGCACTCACGAACATCAGAACGCCGACCGCTGGGACAACCCAGCCCAGCCGTGCAATCGATCTCATTGAACTCCTTCGGTGGACCCGACCCGTGGCTCCCCTCCTGGCGCGGAGTTTAACAATCAGTATCTGCAATTCTGTTTGACTTGATTACTTGCGCAGGGCATCAATTCGGTCACGACCACGCCGACAGCAGTGCGCGCGGGTTGGCGAACAGCGTCTCGCGCACGTGATTTCGGAGCACCGTCGGCCATGAGCAATCACACGCTGCCACGACGGCCACCGCGTCGACATTCTCTGCCCGGCACAGGGCCACCGCCCGCCCCGCGTGGAAGTCCTGGGTGACCAGCAATGCCGAACGCAGACCGAATATGTCATGTGCGCGAACGCAACTGCGTCGGGTGTCGAGTCCGTCCGGGTCGTCGACGATCGTCGATGGCGGCACCCCACGCGCCTGCAGGTAGGCGCGCATCACCGCGGGCTCGTTGCCTGCGTCGGCAGAACCGTTGCCGGAGTTGATGATTCGCGTGATGATCCGACGGTGGTAGAGGTCGAGCGCGGTGTCGAGCCGACCGCGGACGTAGTCGCCGGGCTCGCCGTCGGAGACCAGCGAACCCAACACGATCGCGGTCGACGGCACCGACCCCGACCGCAGCGACGGATCGTCGGAGGCGTACACCCGCCCGTGCGCGCTGACGAGTATCCATGTCGCAGCCACCGTGACGACGAGTTCGACAATCACTGCCACACCGATCAGTGACAAGCCGATCCGACGCCGGGTGAGCACGCCTCACGGTAACCGCCGTCGGAGCGGAAAAAGGACTTAGGACCCGAATTCCTCGTTTGGCTAAATTGGGCCCCCACCAGGCCCATACTGTGGTGCATCCGACCCTCGAGAGCACTGGGGGGTCCACGCCTGCGAGAAGGGGAGCCGGGCATGCCATATATGCCGGTCACCGCGTCAATGTTCCTGCTCGCCGAAACCCGCGACCAGCCGATCCACGTCGGCGGCCTCCAGCTGTTCATACCGCGCGAAGGCCAATCGTCGACGGAGTTGTCGGAGGAGATCTTCGAGACCTTTCAGGCCTGCACCGACATCCATCCGCTCTTCCGGAAGCGTCCCGCCCAGCCGGTCAGCCTCATCGGCTCGCTGATGTGGTCCTTCGACGACGAGATCGACTTCGACTATCACGTGCGGCGCGCGGTACTGCCCCGGCCGGGCCGGATTCGCGAGCTGTTCCGGTACGTGTCGTTGCATCACGGCGACCTGCTCGACCGCAACCGCCCGATGTGGGAGGTCCACATCATCGACGGCCTCGAGGACGGCCGGGTGGCGCTCTACACCAAGATCCACCACTCCGTCGTCGACGGCGTCTCCGCACTGCGGCTGCTGGAGCGCACGCTCAGCCCCAACCCCGACGACCGCACCGGCACCGCACCCTGGAATCCGGCGCTGATCCAGAGCCGTCCGAAACCGAGCGCACCGTCGAAGGGATTGCTGTCGCGGGTCGGCGACATCGCCGGCGCAGCAACCGGAGTCGTGGGCCAGGCAGCCGGACTCGGGGTGGCCGCGGCCAAGGTCGCCTACACCGGGATCACCGACGACGCCTTCGTCCCACCTCTGCACGCCGCGCCCAAAACCATCCTCGACGTCCCGATCGGCAGCGCCCGACGCTTCGCGGCGCAACGGTGGGAACTGCGGCGCCTGCGCGCGATCGCCGACGAACTGCAGATCACCATCAACGACGTGATGGTCGCGATGTGCTCGGGTGCCATGCGCGCCTACCTCATCGACCAGGACGCGTTGCCCGACGCACCGCTGATCGCCGCGATGCCGGTGTCGATGCACTCCGACAACGACGCCGACGGCAACAACATCACCGCCATCATGGTGAACCTGGCCACCGATCAGCCCGACCCGGAACGACGCCTGGCGACCATCGTCGCGTCGACCCGGAAGAGCAAAGAGGTGGTGCGCGGCATGTCGCCACTCCAGGCTCTCGCGTTGGGTGCGGCGAATTTCGCGCCGCTGGCCTTTGCCACGGTGCCCGGCTTTGTGCGCTACACCCCGCCGCAGTTCAACCTGATCATCAGCAACGTCCCCGGACCCAAGGTCGACATGTACTGGAACGGCGCCAAACTCGACGGCGTCTACCCCGCATCGATCCCGCTGGGCGGGCAGGCGATCAACATCACTGTGGCCACCACCAGTGATTACATCAACTTCGGGCTGACCGGCGCGCGCAAGGAAGTGCCCAGCCTGCAGCGCCTGCTGACCCACCTCGACACCTCGCTGGAGGAGCTGGAGAAGGTCGCGCACGTCCGGTCGTGAGGTGCGTCACCGGTGCGGCGTGGCCTGGGTCACCCCTAACTGACTAGACAGTAAGTTACCCACGAGTATTCTTGCGTTAACACTGGACCGCGTCACGGCCCGAGTTAGGTCAGCCTTGGCAGCGGATAGGTGTCCTGAGGAATTACGGTTACCTGTAGTACACGTCCACGTGTAGTACTCGTCCGACCCCGCGCACGTCAGCCCGGCGTCTATGGGGTCGTTGATCTACCAGAGAGGGGCGGGACGCCGTGAATGCCACGACGATCGCCATCGGCACGATAGCCGCGATCATCAGCCTGTTCTGTTGGGCGCTGTTCCTGCGGGGCGTGTTCACCATGGTTCGCGCCATCGCCCAGGGCCAGCGTGTCGACAGCTCGCGCTTCTGGCCGTTCTTCCCGCGCCTGTGGACGATGCTCAAGGAGTTCGTCGGCCACACCCGGATGGTGAAGTTCCGAACCGTCGGCTGGGCGCACTGGTTGGTCATGTTCGGCTTCCTGATCGGCGCCATCTTCTGGTTCGAGGCCTACGGTCAGATCTTCAACCCGGACTTCCACTGGCCGATCATCGGCGGGTTGCACATCTACATCCTCGCCGACGAGCTGCTCGGCCTCGGCACGGTGATCGGCATCGTGACCCTGATGGTCATCCGCCAGCTCAACCACCCACGCGTCCCCGAGCGGATCTCGCGATTCTCCGGCTCGCGGTTCGGCGCCGCCTACTTCGTCGAGTGGGTCGTGCTGCTCGAGGGTCTCGGCATGATCTTCGTCAAGACCTTCAAGATCTCCTCCGGGCTGGAGAATCCGCCGATCTGGACCTCGTTCTTCACTCACTACTTCGCGCAGCTCTTCGACGGCTCGTCGGAGTACTGGGTGACCGGTGCCGCGGTGATCAAGCTGATGAGCGGCATGATCTGGCTTGCCGTCGTCGGCAGCAACATCGACTGGGGCGTCGCCTGGCACCGCTTCGCGGCATTCCCCAACATCTACTTCAAGCGTGAGGCCAACGGCGGCGTCGCACTCGGTGCGGCCAAGCCGATGATGTCCAACGGACGCGTACTCGACATGGAGTCCGCCGACCCCGACGTCGACGCCTTCGGCGCGGGCAAGGTCGAGGACTTCTCGTGGAAGGGCTGGCTGGACTTCACCACCTGTACCGAGTGCGGCCGCTGCCAGTCGCAGTGCCCCGCGTGGAACACCGGAAAGCCGTTGTCCCCCAAGCTGTTGATCATGTCGCTGCGTGATCACGCGCAGGCCAAGGCGCCGTACCTGATCGCCGGTGGCCGCAAGGACATGGGTGGCGACGAGGTGGGTCTCGTCGACGCCGACGGAAATGTGTTGGAAGACAAGCTCAATGCCATTCCGGAATCGGCGCGGGCCGAGGCCGGGCGTCGGCTGGTCGGCGAGAGCGCCGGGTCGGGAACCATCGAAGATGGCGAACTCGGCGCGGTCATCGACACCGAAACCCTGTGGAGCTGCACCACCTGCGGTGCGTGCGTGGAGCAGTGCCCGGTCGACATCGAGCACGTCGACCACATCATCGACATGCGCCGCTACCAGGTGCTCATCGAGTCGGACTTCCCCACCGAGCTCGCCGGCATGTTCAAGAACCTCGAGAACAAGGGCAACCCGTGGGGTCAGAACTCCTCGGCGCGCACCAACTGGATCGACGAGATGGACATCGAGATCCCGGTGTTCGGCCAGGACGTCGAATCCTTTGAAGGTTTCGAGTACCTGTTCTGGGTCGGTTGCGCCGGCGCCTACGAGGACCGTGCGAAGAAGACCACCAAGGCCGTCGCCGAGCTCCTCGACATCGCCGCGGTGAACTTCCTGGTCCTCGGCGAGGGCGAGACCTGTACCGGTGACTCGGCTCGCCGCGCGGGCAACGAGTTCCTGTTCCAGATGCTGGCCCAGCAGAACATCGAGATGATCGGCGAGGTCTTCGCGACCGCGCCAGACCAGCGCAAGAAGGTCGTCGTGACCTGTGCGCACTGCTTCAACGCTCTGGGCAACGAGTACCCGCAGCTGGGCGCGAAATACGAAGTGGTGCACCACACCCAGCTGCTGAACCGGCTGGTCCGCGAGAAGCGTCTGGTGCCGGTGGCACCGCTCGGCGAGGGTGTCACCTACCACGACCCCTGCTACCTGGGTCGCCACAACAAGGTCTACGACGCACCCCGTGAGCTGATGGGTGCGTCGGGCTCGGTGCTCACCGAGATGCCGCGCCACGGCGAACGGTCCATGTGCTGTGGTGCCGGTGGCGCCCGGATGTGGATGGAAGAGCAGATCGGTAAGCGCATCAACATCGACCGGGTCGACGAAGCGCTCGACACGCTCGGCGACATCACCGGTGACCAGGTCAAGAAGGTCGCGACCGGCTGCCCGTTCTGCCGCGTGATGCTCACCGACGGTGTGACCGCGCGTACCAGCGGCACCGAGGCAGAGGGCAAGGTCGAGGTCGTTGACGTCGCGCAGCTGCTGCTCGAGTCGGTCAAGCGTGGGGCCCCAGAGGTCGAGCGCGGTGGCCGCTTCCTCGGCCCGATCCCGAAGCCTGCTCCCGAGCCGGAGCCCGCGGTCGCAGCAGCGGCAGCGCCCGCCGCCGCGTCGGCGCCGGCAAGCACGTCGAGCGAGCCCTCGGCCGCTCCGAAGCCCAAGGTCGGGCTCGGCATGAAGGGCGGGATGAAGAAGCCCGGCGCATCGGCGAAGGCCGACACGTCGACGGCGCCCTCGGACACGTCGACGGCGCCCTCCGAGGCATCGACGGCGCCCGAGAAGAAGCCTGCCGCCAAGGGCTTCGGCATGAAGGGCGGAATGAAGAAGCCGGGTGCTTCGGCCACCGCGTCGACAGCGCCCTCCGCCTCGTCGACAGCGCCCTCCGAAGCATCGACGGCGCCCGATTCGACGACGACGGCGCCCGAAAAGAAGCCTGCCGCCAAGGGCTTCGGCATGAAGGGCGGAATGAAGAAGCCCGGCGCCGCGGCCAAGGCCCCGACGTCAACGGCGCCCGCCGACACGTCGACAGCGCCCTCCGAAGCATCGACAGCGCCCGAATCGACAACGACGGCGCCCTCCGAAGCATCGACGGCGCCCGAATCGACAACGACGGCGCCCGAAAAGAAGCCCGCCGCCAAGGGCTTCGGCATGAAGGGCGGCATCAAGAAGCCGGGTGCCGCCGCGAAGGCTCCGGCATCGGCAGCACCTGTAGCCGAGACCGCTCCTCCCGCGGAGGCGGCACCTGCCGAACCCACCGCCGACGACGAGTCGTCGATCGCGGGCGAGGCACCGGCACAGGCAGTGGCCGACGCGGGCGCCGCGGCGACCGAGGAAAAGCCCGGTAAGGCAAAGGGATTCGGCATGTCGGCGGGCAAGAAGCGTCCGGGTGGCATCGGCAAGGCGACCCCCAAGCCGGCACCCGCGTCGACGGCGCCTTCCGAGGCACCGAGCGAGCCCTCCGATGCATCGACAGCGCCCGAGCCCACGTCGACGGCGCCCTCCGAAGCAACGACGGCGCCCGAAACGGCGTCGAGTGAGCCCGAGGAGACGTCGCCGGAGCCAATGGTCAAGCGATCAGCGTCCGCGGTCACGCCGTCGGTCACACCGCACGTCGAGCCCGCGATCAGCGACGAAACGCCGGCCGACGAAGCACCGGCCGAATCGGCCGTCGAATCTGCTCCGGAGCCGACGTCGAACGGTTCGGCCCGCACGATCGGCGAGACCGGGGCGTCGAAGGCCAAGGGATTCGGCATGGCCGCCGGCAAGAAGCGACCCGGTCACAGCTGACCCGAGCACAACGAACACCATCGACCGCGTCCGACAGGGCGCGGTCGATGTGTTTTCGGGCGCCGTCGACGAGGCGAAGGACGCCGTCGACGAGGCGAAGGGCGCTGTCGACGAGGTGAAGGGCGCTCTCGACGCCGGGGAGGGCGCCGTCGACGAGGCGGTAGGCGCTCTCGACGCCGGGGAGGGCGCCGTCGACGAGGCGAAGGGCGCTGTCGATGTGTTTGTGGGCGCTGTCGACGCTGCGGAGGGCGCCGTCGACGAGGGTCGCGGGTGCGCTCGACGCGAGCGGAAGAAAACCGGTTTGCACCAGGCTGCGACAATATACCCGTGAGTAGACCGTACGTATCGCACCTGAACCAGGACCTGAAGCCGCTCGAGCAGTCGCTGAAACTGCAGAACGTCTGTTACGAAATCCGCGGACCGGTGCACGCGCATGCCGCGCGACTGGAGGCCGAAGGCCATCGCATCCTCAAGCTGAACATCGGCAACCCGGCCATGTTCGGGTTCGAGGCGCCCGACGTGATCATGCGCGACATGATCCACGCGCTGCCCTACTCGCAGGGCTACTCCGAGTCGGCCGGCGTGCTGTCGGCGCGCCGCGCGGTGGTGACCCGCTACGAGCTCCTCCCCGACTTCCCGTTCTTCGACGTCGACGACGTCATCCTCGGCAACGGCGTCTCCGAGCTGATCACGATGACCATGCAGGCGCTGCTCAACGACGGCGACGAGGTCCTCATCCCCGCCCCCGACTACCCGCTCTGGACGGCCATGACCGCATTGTCGGGTGGCAGCGCGGTGCACTACCGATGCGACGAGGAGACCGGCTGGCAGCCCGACGTCGACGACATCGAAGCCAAGATCACCGACCGCACCAAGGCGATCGTCGTGATCAACCCGAACAACCCCACCGGCGCCGTCTACTCACGCGAGGTGCTGGAAAAAATCGTCGAGGTCGCCCGTCGCCACTCGCTGCTCATCCTCGCCGACGAGATCTACGACAAGATCCTCTACGACGACGCCAAGCACACCAGCATCGCCGCACTGGCCCCTGACCTGCTGTGCATCACCTTCAACGGCCTCTCCAAGGCCTACCGCGTGTGCGGTTACCGCGCCGGCTGGCTGGTGCTGACCGGCCCCAAGGACCACGCGAAGGGGTTCATCGAGGGCCTCAACATCCTCGCGTCGACCAGGTTGTGCGCCAACGTGCCCGCCCAGCACGCCATTCAGGTGGCCCTCGGCGGCTACCAGAGCATCGACGCGCTGACCGCGCCCGGCGGACGCCTCCTCGAGCAACGCAATGTCACCTGGGAGAAGCTCAACGAGATCCCCGGCGTCTCCTGCGTGAAGCCGATGGGCGCGCTCTACGCCTTCCCGCGCCTGGATCCCGAGGTCCACGAAATCCACGACGACGAGCTGTTTGTGCAGGACCTGCTGCTGCAGGAGAAGATCCTCGTCGTCCAGGGAACCGGCTTCAACCTCACCGACCACAACCACTTCCGCATCGTCACCCTGCCGTGGTCGCGGGATCTCACCGAGGCAGTTGACCGGATCGGCAACTTCCTGGCGTCTTATCGGCAATAGTCGGTAGCGGCAATAGTCTTCGGATCGGCGGTCGCCGAAACACCTTCCGCTTTAGTGTGACGATTGGTAACGTGTAACCATTCGTCACACTAAAGCGGAGGTGCGCACAGTGGTGGAATGGCAACGAGGCGATGTCCACAACGGTGATATCCGACTCGCCGTCTTCTCCGTCGGCGGCCCGGACCAGCCGGTTCCCGACGACCGGCCGACGGTCATCCTGATCCACGGGTGGCCCGATTCGCATCATCTGTGGACCCACGTCGCCCCGCTGTTGGCCGACGATTTCCGCGTCATCGCCTACGACTGTCGCGGCTTCGGTGACAGCGATCATCCCGACGGCGACGAGCCGTACCAGCTGGCCGCGATGGCCGACGACTTCTACGCCGTCGCCGAGGCGGTCTGCCCCGACGAGCCGGTCCACGTCCTGGCGCACGACTGGGGATCGGTGCTCGCCTGGGAGGCGGTCACCCGCCCGGGCGCGGAGAAGCGCGTCGCGTCGTTCGTCTCGGTGTCGGGTCCCAACCTCGATCACCTCGGTGCGTGGGCACGCAAGAACCTCGGCAACCCGACGCCCCGCAACGTCGCGCGCGCGTTGGCGCAGGGCGGATCGTCGGCCTACACCGCGTTCTTCCAGGCTCCGGTGCTGCCGAAACTCTTCTTCCGGGTCACCGGCCGACCGGCGATCTGGCGGGAGTTCCTGCATCGCGTCGAAGGCACTCCCCGTGCGAACGCCACCTTCCAGCCGAATCTCCAGCAGGACATGATCTCCGGACTTCGGTTGTACCGGGCCAACATTCGGCCCAAGCTCAGCAATCCCGACCCGCGTCCGACGTCGGTTCCGGTGCTGCAGGTGATCAACGAGCGGGACATCGCGCTGCGCCCGGCCATCTACGACGACACCCACCACTACACCGACCGGCTCTGGCAGAAGCGCAGTCCCACCGGTCACTGGTTGCCGCTGACGCGCCCGGCCTACCTGGCCGACGTGGCCCACGAATTCATTGCCGAGCGCGCCGGCACCGCCGACGTCGAATCCGGAATGCTCAACCGTCTGCGCGTGTACGGACCGACTTCGACGCTGTCCGGGAAGTTGGCCGTGATCACCGGTGCCGGCAGCGGCATCGGCCGCGAAACCGCTTATGCCCTGGCCGAATTGGGCTGCGAGCTGGTCCTTGCCGATCTCGACGTGGTGACCGCGGAACAGACTGCGGCCGAGTGCAAGGCCAAGAGCGCCGGCGCCACCGCCTACCAGCTCGACGTGTCCGACACCGCGGCCTTCACCGCCTTCGCCGAGACCGTCCAACGCGAACACGGCACCCCAGACATCGTGGTCAACAATGCCGGAATCGCCTTGGCCGGTTCAGCTCTGGAGGCCACTGATGCCCAGGTGGATCGCCTGCTCAACGTCAACCTACGCGGCGTGATCACCGGCAGTCGCGTGTTCGGCAAGCAGATGGTGAAGCGCGGCGTCGGCGGAAACATCGTCAACATCGCATCGGCTGCCGCCTTCACCCCGTCCCGCGACCTCGGGATCTACTCCGCATCCAAGGCCGGCGTGCTGCTGTTCTCCGAGTCACTGCGCGCCGAACTCGCCGAGCATCGGATCGGGGTCACCGCGATCTGCCCCGGCATCGTGGACACCAACATCGTCGCCAGCACCCCGATCGCCGGAGTCGACGCCGAAACCGAAGCAGCACAGCGTGATCGGCTCGACAAGTTCTATCAGCGACGCGGGTTCACCCCCGACAAGGTGGCTCGCGACATCGTCAAGGCACTGCAGGCCAACAAGGCCGTCGCACCGGTGACCGTCGAGGCCAAGGTCGGGTATCGGATCTACCGATTCGCACCGTGGCTCTCGCGAATCGGCGCACGGCAGAAGGTCACCCGCTAACCGCCGACCTCGACCCGCTGACCAACCAGCCGCCCGAACCGTCAGGAGACATCATGGGTGCTCCCGCTTTTCAGCCATCACCGCACGAGTTCGTCACCGACGACGCCGACCCCGGCCCCGTCGAACTGCATGCGCGCAACGTCGTCTTCGATTGGACCACAACGCCGTTGCACTGGATTCCAGGCCATCCGGTGGCGTCGAACTTCATCAGCGTGCTCAATCTCCTTCTGCCAGAGGGGGAACGCTGGTTTGTGCAGACCTACAACGAGGCGCTGCCGCTGGTACACGACGATGAGCTGGCCGCGACGATGCGCGGGTTCATCGGGCAGGAGGCGATGCACGCCGAGGCGCACGACCACGTGCTCTGGGAGTTCCTCGACGTTCACGGGATCGACGCCCGGCCCTATCAGCTGCAGATGCAGTGGCTGTTTCGAAAGATCTTGGGGCCGTTGGATCATGGCAGCGCCCGTGCCCGCCACAAACACCTCATCGAACGGTTGTGGCTGATCGCCGCTCTGGAGCACTACACGGCGATCCTGGGTGACTTCGCACTGAACAACACCTGGAGCGAGCACGGCGCCGACCCGGCGATGACCGACCTGTTCACCTGGCATGGCGCCGAAGAAGTCGAGCATCGAGCAGTGGCACATGACGTGGCCACCTACTTCGGCGACAGCTACCTGCGTCGGGGCCGGGCGATGACCTTGGTGCTGCCGGTGCTGATCATCCTGATCTACCGGGGTTTCCGATTCATCATGAAGCAGGACAAGTCGTTGTCCTACAACTTGTTTCAACGTCAGTGGCAGTATCACCGCGATGTCCGCGCCGGTCTGCTGCCGAAGGTGTGGCGGGTGGTGCTGTCCACCGTGAGCTACTTCCGGCCAGGATTTCATCCCGATGAGATCGGCAGTACCGCACAGGCGGTCGCCTACCTGGCGTCGTCCCCGGCCGCACGTGGTGCCGACTGATGAACCAACGGGCACACCCGCACACCACCACGCTGACCGCACCGCCGCCGGATCTGTACGGGCGCTGGCAGCGTGATCCGTTGCTGCGGTTCGGAACCGCGCTCGGCAAGGTCTGGTGGCCATTGTGGCGACCCTTCGCGCCGCTGCGGCTCACCCGCGCCGACGACGGGATCACCACAGTGCGCATCGTCGGTCGGGAGAAGGTCGCCGACGACGAGAACGTCATCGCCCTCACCTTTGCCGACCCCGACGGCGCCGAGCTGGCGCCGTGGCATGCCGGCGCACACCTCGACTTGTTGTTACCGTCGGGCCGGATGCGCGAGTACTCACTGTGCGGCGATCCGGCCGATCGCCACACCTACCGGATCGCGGTACGTCGCATCCCCGACGGTGGCGGTGGATCCATCGAAGTGCACGACCGGCTTCAGGTCGACGACCTGATCCGAATCAAGGGACCGCGCAACGCCTTTCCGCTCGCCCTGCCCGGCTACGGGTCGCGCGCGACCACCCTGCGGTTCGTCGCCGCCGGTATCGGCATCACCCCGATCCTGCCGATGCTGGCCGCTGCGCAACGCCGCGGACTGGACTGGTCGATGATTTACACCGGCCGCAGCCGCGACTCCATTCCCTTCCTCGACGAACTCGCCCGCTATGGCGACCGAGTGACCATTCGTACCGACGACGAGCACGGCCTGCCGTCGATGCCCGACCTGATCGGTCCCGACGACCCCGAGACCGGCCATACCCCAGGCGGATTGGCCATCTACTGCTGCGGCCCGGTGCCCATGCTCGAGGCGCTGCGCCGCCACCTCGTCGGCCGCGCCGACATCGAGTTGCACTACGAGCGGTTCAGTCCGCCACCGGTGGAGAACGGAACACCGTTCACGATCACGGTCGCCTCGACCGGTGAGGTGATTCCGGTCGCCGACGACGAGTCGGCACTGGCCGCGCTGCGCCGGACCATTCCGTCGGTCCCGTACTCATGCCGACAAGGCTTTTGCGGCACATGCAAGATCAGGACGCTGTCCGGCGAGATCGATCACCGGGACAACATCCTGACCGAGCCGGAACGCGCCGACGGCATGTTCCTCACCTGCGTATCACGGTGCGACGGAGGTAATCTCACCGTCGATCTGTGAATCGACCCGTGGGCCAACGGAGTGTGATCCACCGACCTGCGAGCCGCCGGCCCGCACGCCACCGGCGTTGTCGGCACCAGAGGCGTTGGGGCGCAATGTCACCGCCGCAATCACCGCCGCTGCGGCGGTGACCGCGACGGCCACCCACGACGCGTGGTGCAAGCCGGTGACGAACACCTCCGACACCGCGCCACGCACCGCATCGGCTACCGCAGCTGGTGCGTTATCGGCAACCTGCGCGCCGGCCATCACCGACTGCTGCGCCACCTCGGTCACCTCGCGCGGAATACCCAAGGCGTTCAACCGATCTCCGACGCCGGCCACATAGACCGAGGTCAGCACCGAGCCGAGGACCGCCACGCCGAGGGTGCCGCCGACCTCACGGGTGGTGTCGTTGACCGCCGCCCCGGCGCCGGCCTGCTCGGGCCGCAGCGCCGACATGATCAGCGATGTGCACGGACCCGAGATGAACGCGAGCCCGGCCGCCATCAACGACATCGCCCACACGATCAACGACCAGTATCCCGAGGCCGTGGAGCTGAGCTCGACCAGCGCAAAGCCGGCCGACATCAGCAGCGCGCCAACGGTTGCCACCGGACGCGCACCCCACCTGGCGGTCAGGCCCATCGCCACCGGTGAGAGCACCGCCATCACGATGGCGAACGGCAGGGTACGTACCCCGGCCTCCATCGGCCCGTAGCCCTTGACCACCTGGAAGTACTGGGTGATCAGGAAGATGAAGCCGAACAGTGCGAAGAACGCGATGCTGATCATGCCGGCAGCCGTGGCGAAGTGCCGGTTGGCGAAGAGCCGGACATCGAGGATCGGCGCGTCGACGACGAGTTGGCGTCGAACGAAGGCAGCCAGGATCAGCCCGGCGATCACCAGCCCGCCCCAGGTCCGCACATCGCCCCAACCATGGTGCGGCCCTTCGATAACCGAGTAGGTGAGCAGGCCGAGCCCGGCAACGGAGAGGATCACCCCGATCAAATCGAGGCGGGCCACCGCATGGGGTCGGGCGTCGGGGACAAGGGCCACGATCGCCACCGTGGCCACCGCCGCGATCGGAATGTTCACCCAGAACACCGATGCCCACGAGTAGTGCTCGAGCAGCCATCCGCCGAGCACCGGTCCGATGGCGACCGACACCCCCGACGTCGCGGCCCAGATGCCGACCGCGATGGCCCGCTCTCGTACGTCGGTGAAGACCGTGGTGACCAGCGCCAGCGTGGCCGGAAAGACCAGTGCGGCAAAGAGTCCGAGTCCCGCGCGGGCCACGATCAGCTGACCGAGCGTACTCGAGAGCCCGGCCGCCGCCGATACCGCCGCGAATCCGCCGATGCCGACCAACAGCGCTCGACGATGCCCGAACCGGTCACCGAGGTAGCCGCCGGCAAGCAATAGGCCCGCGAAGACCAGCGTGTAGGCGTCGACGATCCATTGCAGACCGGAGGTTCCCGCGTTCAGATCGCGGGCCATGGTGGGCAGTGCGACGTTGACGATCGTGTTGTCCACCATGACCAGCAGCAGAGCGAAGCACAGTGCGGCGAGCGCGGTCCACCGTGCCCGCGGGGAGAGCGTGGTCGGCGAGCCAAGACGTGATCGCGCCAGATGTGATTGCACCATCGGATTTCCTTTCGAGAGGCCGAGGACGACACAACGGCGGTGGCACGTCGTTCTCTAGTTGTAGGACATTGTTCTACTTTGATAGAACAACGTTCTAGCTAGACTGTCAAGGTGGTTCCCCCGAAAACCTCCCCGCAGAAGAGCTCGCCGTCGAAGAATCCGGCGTCGAAAGCCCCGCACCGCGGCCCGCGCACCCCAGCCGTCGAGGTGCGGTCGGCGCTGATCGCCGCTGCGCGTCGTCTCCTGGAGCGAGACGGGGTCGCCGCGGTGACCGTGCGAGCCGTCGCGTCGGAGGCAGGTGTCGCCCCGATGGGCGTCTACAACCACTTCGACGGCAAGGACGGCCTGCTCGACGCGGTGGTGACCGACGGTTTCGTCGAGTTCGCGCAAGCCATCGGCACCACCGATTCCGATGCCTCGGCCCGGTTGCTCAACAGCGGCGTGGCCTACCGGCGCTTCGCGCTGAACTATCCGACGCTGTACGAACTGATGTTCTCCACCGAGTGCAACGCCGACATGGACACCGCCGAGAACGCGTTCCGAGTGCTGACCGACGTCATCCGGTACGGCCAGGCGGCCGGCGTTGTGCGCCCCGGCGACCCCGACGGACTCGCCTTTCAGACGTGGTCTGCCGTCCACGGTGCGATGAGCCTCGAACTCGCCAGGTCCTATCCGCCGTCGGTGGACGCCGAGGCCAACTTCGAGCAGATTCTCGGGTTCATCACCAGAGGTCTCGCACCCGACCCGGCCGAAGGATCCGATCTGGGACAATGATCGCCGTGACGGAGTATCGGATCGATGATCTCGCCCGCGCGGCCGGGACCACCACACGCAATGTGCGGGGGTATCAGGACCGCGGGCTGCTGCCCCGTCCCCTGCGACGCGGCCGGATCGCGATCTACACAGACGTGCACCTGTCACGACTGAAGGTCATCAACGACCTGCTCCGACGCGGATTCACCATCCGCCACATCGGGGATTTCCTGTCGGGTATCCAGCGGGGCGACGATCTCGCCGAGGTGCTCGGCCTGCGTGAGGTGATGGCCGAACGGTGGTCGAAGACCACCTCGCACACCATCACCACCGACGACCTCGCCGACATGCTGAATTCGAAGAATCCCGCCCATCTCGAGCGGCTCACGGAGTTCGGCCTGATCCGTCCCGAGGACAACGATTCACCGCCGTCGAAGTACCGAATCCTGGACTCCGACACCGTGTCCGCCTACAGCCGGTTGATCAAACTGGGCCTGCCGCTGGCCGGCATCCTGGACGTGCACGGACAACTCGACGCCGACATGGCCGCCGTCGCGGAGACGGTGATCTCCGCCGGCCGAGGTGCGGTGACCGAGGGCCGACGCGACGGCTGGTTGCCGTCGACGAATGCCGAAACCGAATGGGTGGCCGAACTGGTGCACTCGTTGCGTCTTGCGGGCACGGTGTCGGCGCACAACGCTCTGGACCGAGCCCTCGACCGCGATCTGGAACGCCAGCTGGCCGAGTATCTGGGCAAGTCCGCCGCCGCCGACGACGACATCTGACGCCCCGGCCTACGGGAGCAGGATCGGCGGCAGTCCGGGGATCGGATTCGGGATCGAGCGGCGGGCCGGCGGCCGTGGACGCGCAGGCGCCCGGTTTGCGGGGGCCTGTCGTGCCTGCTCCTGCCGCGTGGCCTGCGGCGGCGGTGCGGGCGGCGTGTAGAGCACCACCGGCATCCGCGCGGCGTTGAGGTCGGCGGGGTCGGCGTAGGGCGAGGTGGTCTGGGTATTGCGGGCCTGGCTGGTCGGCGACGCCGTGTTCGTCGACCCGTCATCACCGCCGGCGATGCCCATCACCGTCACGGTCGCGATCAACAGCGCGACACAGATGCCGGCGACGCTGACCACGACACGCTTGTTCACGCCCTTCAGCGCCGACGTGTCGAGTGAGATCTTGCTGAACGGCTTGCTGTTGAACGAGATACCGCGGCCGCCCCGCCTGGCCGGATTGCTCAGGTCCGGATCGAGATCCCAGCTGGTCGGTTCCCATCGAGCGGCGCGCTGCACGGCCGGCGCGGCCTCTTCGTACGACGACGACTCGTCGGGGACGACGCCGGACGCGGCGACCGTGACGTTGGGCCGGACAGCCGGTTCGGCCGACTGCGACCGGACCACCATCTGCGGCTGCACCCGGTCATCGGTCTCGCGACGGGTGACCAGGGGACCGCCGGGCGTCCCGACATTGTCGACGGGTTGCTGCTGCGGGTCGCGGTAATCGAGCTGCCCGTAGTACCGGGCATCGTCGTACTGGGGTTCCGCGTACTGGGCATCCGAGTACTGGGCATCCGAGTACTGGGCATCGGTGTACTGGGTGTCCGAATGCGGGATGTCCGAGCGCTGGGGCTCGGCGTACTGAGCTTCGGACTGATCGAATCCGCCGTCAGCGGGCCGACTCTGCTGGACGTAACCCTGCTGCTCCCAGCCCTGCTGCACGTACGCCTGCTGGCCGTATGCCTGGGGACTGAACTCTCCCGGATTGTTTGCGTAGAAGCCACCGGTGTTGTAGATCTCGTTGCTGTACGCGTCGTTGGCGTACGCGCCATCCGAGGCCGGAACCTGCTCGTAGGCCTGCGGGTACTCATACATCGGCGGCTGGGCTGCCGGCGGCGTGGAGTTCGTCGTCGAATCCGACGGCCTGGTCGCCGAAGGCGGCGATATCAGCGGTTGACCTGCAGGCGGTTGGGCTGCCGGCGGTTGGGACGTCTTCGGAGGCACCGCCGACTGAGGAGCCGGTGCGGTGGTGAACACCGACGGGCGCACCGCGGGTCCGCTCAGCGGCAGGCTGACCGGGCCCGTGGTGGCGGTGTCGTCGCCAAACATCTGGCCACGGGTGAGTAATTGGGTCGCCGGGAAATCACCCGACTCGGCCGAGGAGAGCGATGATCGGGTCATCCCGGACGAATCATCGTGGGGATCCATCGCACCGGAGACTACTCCGGATCCCTGCCCCATATCCGACGGCCCGGAACCGACGTCACGGGGCACGTCATCAATCCCAGGCGTCGATGGCGGTGTCGGGGCCGGTGCGATCGGCGCCGAGGGCGTCGGATCGGTGGCCGACGGGGTCGGATCAGGGGCTGTAGCTGCTGCGTCGTCGACGTCGGAGCGAGTGACGATGTCGACCGGCAGGGCCGGATCGTCGATGGTGATCAGGGGTAGGCGAGACAGCTGGATCAGGCCAGCGCGCAGCCCTGGCCACTGGATGTGCGAGGAGGTAAGGATGAACGAGCCGACGGCATCGCCGGAGGCCATCTCCTGGCGGACCGCGTCGACCCTGGCCATCACGTCGCGGGTGGCATTGTCGACGTCGCGCCGGGAGACACGGAACAGCCGGACATGCTCGCGGCCCATGATGAACGTGCCGTCCGACGAGGCCAGGCGCATCCGGCCCTTCTTGGACAGTTCCAGAAGTTCTTGGCGCCACTCATCGTTCTCGGGTTCCTCGACCCGGCCGGTGTCCACCAGATGGTCGGCGATGAGCTTCTCGAGGGTGGTCGGGGTGATCGATTCCAGGTCGCGTCCGTCCAGCACATTGCCGGTGGGTCCGTCGATCAGATGCAGCCGCAGTCCCGCGTCGGAGAAGTGCAGGAGGGCGAAAGGCGCGTCGAGGTCAATGGAACGCGCACGCTGAGCGCTGTGGATGGCAGCAAGCAGCCGGGCGTCGACACCCTCGACACCTTCTGACACCGTGCTGTGCGCCATGACCTGCACGCGACGGCGGGTTGTCGTCGCGTCGCCGGTCATTTGGCCCGGTTTCCCGCGTTCATCACATGATCCCCCTCGAGTCGCCCCACCAGGCTCGGCACCTGATGTCCCCTCGGCAACAACTTGAGGTTCAAGCTAGCACGGTGATGCCCGTGCAGCCGAGGGGCAGATTCATCTGTTCACATTGAGGATTGATTCGCGGCACTGTTCACAAGCACCGCAGACGACGCAGATCCATGCGCGTCTCCCGTACCCGAGCGTACGGGACCGCCCAGCGCGTGGTACTCCCAGCCGGCGTTTCGCCAGGTCACAGCGTCGAGGCAGCGACGACCATCGACGATGACCCGTTGCGCGACGAGCGGTGCGAGGTCGTCGGGGTCCATGTGGACGAACTCGGCCCATTCGGTGGCGACGACCACTACGTCGGCCAGATGGCAGGCCTCGGCGACGCTGTCGGCGTAGCCGAGCGTCGGATACACGCGCCGCGAGTTGGCGTTGGCCTGCGGGTCGAAGACCGTGACGGCGGCGCCACGCAGGGCGAGTTGGCCCGCGACGTTGAGTGCCGGTGAGTCGCGGACGTCGTCGCTCTCGGGTTTGAAGGCGGCGCCCAGGATGGCGATGTTGCGGCCGAGGACCTCGCCGCCGGACACCTGCGACACCAGATCCACCATGGCGCGTCGTCGACGCATGTTGATGGTGTCGACCTCGTGCAGGAAGCGCAGCGCGCCCGACGCGCCCACCTCGTCGGCGCGGGCGATGAAGGCCCGGATGTCCTTGGGCAGGCATCCGCCGCCGAACCCGAGGCCGGCGTTGAGGAAGCGGCGGCCAATCCGGCTGTCGTAGCCGATGGCGTCGGCGAGCATAGTGACGTCGGCGTCGACGGCTTCGCAGATCTCGCTGACGGCGTTGATGAACGAGATCTTGGTGGCCAGGAAGGCATTTGCCGACACCTTCACCAATTCTGCTGTGGCCCAATCGGTTACGAGGAACGGAACGCCGGTGGCGATGATGGAGCTGTAGATGTCGCGGGCGGTGTCGACCGCGGTATCCGAGCCGCTTGGCGCGGTGCCGAGCACGAGGCGGTCGGGCGACAGGGTGTCTTCGACGGCGAACCCCTCGCGCAGGAACTCCGGGCTCCAGGCGATCTCGACGGCTGTGCCGTCGGTGGCAAGTTCGGCGGCGCGAGTGGTCAACGACGCCGACGTACCAACCGGCACAGTCGATTTGCCGATGATGAGATGCTCACCACGCAGCAGTGGCACCAGGGCGTCGACGGCGGATTCGACGTGGCTGACGTCGGCGCCGTAGCCGCGCGCCAGTTGCGGTGTGCCGACGCAGAGGAAGTGGACGTCGGCGTGCGCGGCCGCGGCGGCGTAGTCGGTGGTGAAGCTCAGGCGTCCGGCGGCGATGTTGCGGGTGGCGACGTCGGACAGGCCCGGCTCGAAGAACGGGATCTCGCCGGCGGCCAGGCGGGCGACCTTGTCGGCATCCACGTCGACTCCGAGGACGTCGTGTCCGAGTTCGGCCATGCAGGCCGCGTGCGTCGCTCCGAGATATCCACAACCGATGACGGTGATCTTCATGCCTGTAGGCCTACGGCGGGCCGACGGCGCGGTGGGAAAGCCGGAGTGGACGTCGTCGTGCGTTCCGGTGAACGTTCGTCGACAGCGCCCACCTTCCCGTCGACAGCGCCCACCAACCCATCGACAGCGCCCAGTCTCGCGTCGACAGCGCCCACCAACCCATCGACGGCGCCCAGTCTCGCGTCGACAGCGCCCAGTCTCGCGTCGACGGCGCCCAGTCTCGCGTCGACGGCGCCCAGGTTTCCGTTGAGAGCGCCCAGACTCTCGTCGACGGCGCCCTCGTTTCCCTCGACGGCGCCCAGTTCAGGACTGGGTGAAGTTCAGATATGCCTTCGACGGCGTCGGGCCGCGTTGTCCTTGGTACTTGGACCCGACGGCCGCGCTGCCGTACGGATTCTCCGCCGGACTGCTCAGCCGGATCAGGCACAGCTGCCCGATCTTCATGCCGGGCCACAGCGTGATCGGCAGATTGGCCACGTTCGACAGCTCCAAGGTGATGTGACCGGAGAAGCCGGGATCGATGAAGCCGGCCGTCGAATGGGTGAGCAGCCCAAGGCGTCCCAGCGACGACTTGCCCTCCAGGCGCCCGGCCAGGTTGTCGGGCAGGGTGCACACCTCGAGCGTCGACCCGAGCACGAACTCCCCCGGGTGCAGCACAAACGGCTCACCCTCGTCGGGTTCGACGAGGGTGGTCAGCTCGTCCTGGCGTTGCGCCGGGTCGATGTGGGTGTAGCGGGTGTTGTTGAAGACCCGGAACAGGCTGTCGAGGCGGACATCGATGCTCGACGGCTGCACCAGCGCCGGATCGAAGGGGTCCAGGCCCAGACGTCCGTCGGCGATCTCGGTGCGGATGTCGCGATCGGAAAGCAGCACGTCTGCGAGGTTATCCGACGCGATGCCCACCGACGGCCCCGCATCGCCCCTGAAAACCACACGACAGCGGGCCGCTGCCGCGATATGTCATCCAACGCCCGCTGCTGTGCGGTTTTCAGGGACCGCCCCGACGGGGCGTCGAGAGCCGCAAGTCCACGACGGTTTGCTAACCTGACCTTCGCGAGTTCACCTCGCACGCCGATGTAGTTCAATGGCAGAACATCAGCTTCCCAAGCTGAATACGCGGGTTCGATTCCCGTCATCGGCTCCACCGTCTAGTCCCTCACTTCGCTCACCACCACCGCAACGAGCCGATGCCAGAACTCGCTGCCGCCCACGCGGGATCGTTAACGTGAACGCCGTGTTTGTTAGTTCTCAGGACGAGCACTAACGACTGGAACACAGCGAAGGACCGGCGATGGCAGCAGCGACGAGCGCATTTCTCCCTCCGACGCGGGGCGAGATCGGGATCATCAGTGCCGTGCTGATGACCGTCGTCGGCGGGTACGTCGACGCCTTCCTCTACCTACGACACCAGGTGTTCGGGTTCGCCCAGACCGGCAACGTGGTGTTCCTGGCGGTGGGGTTGGTCAAGGGCGACGAGTGGCTCAAGTTCGTCTGGCCACTGCTGGCCTACCTCGCGGGTCTTGTTGCCGCACAAGTACTTCGGACCCTGGTTCCGACGCTGCCGGCCCGCGCGCTCGGCTCGGTCCTGGTCCTGCAACTCGTCGTCTTCACCGTGCTGGCATGCGTGCCGTCGAGCGCTCCCGCCGAATGGTTCGTGATCCCGCTGTCGTTCGTCGGAGGTTTACGACTCGAATTGTTCCGCACCGCAGGCGGAATCTCGTTCGTCAGCATCGCGACGACGGGCAATCTGATGCGTTTCGTGGCGGCGGTCGGCGACCTCGTGCGCGGCAGGTCGTCGACGGATCTGCGCGCCGCGATCGCCACCGCTGTCGTCGTTCTCGCCTTCCTCATCGGCGCGCTATGCGGGGCCGGGGCCGCCCAGACGTTCGGCCCGGCACTCTGGGGAGCGGTGATCCTCGAGGCACTCAGCGTCGCGGTTTTCTTCGCACAGGTGAGGCCTCGTCGGGCGGCGTGATGACGACCCTGGTCAGGGTTCTTCCTGCCGTCGGAAACGCTCATCGCTGCGTTCTCGTCGTAGTCGGTCGCGGCGTTTGCGCTGCGCCGCCGGTTCACGCGGGTCGGCGGCGAACACCGCCTTGGTGGCATTCCCGTTCAGGTGTACTCGGACCTTCTTGTTCCGCCCGTCGACGCCGTTCTGCAGCACTTTCGGTACGTCGGTGTCGAGTTCGGCAATGCGCACCCGCACCGCGTCGCCTGCGGAGTTCGGCACCTCGACCAGGTACTCGTCGATCACGATCGTCAAGTAGTAGCGGTACTCGCCACCGCGAACACGGCGCTTTTCCAGCCGACGTTTGTCCACGACGATCCCGTCGACAATCGGCCACCATCGCCTACCCCACGTCCGGCGCAGGGCCAGTCGCATTCCCCTCATGAGCGTTCCCTTTCTGGCCGGCTTGCCGCTCGACGATGATTGCGCGCGCGTACGCTGCGTCGTCGGCATTGATCCAACCGATCGAGCTCAGGTCACGCACCTGCTTGTCGAAAACATCCTGTGCGACAAGGCCGGCCGCGACCGATCGGGCAAGATCGTTGATGCCTTTCACCGCGGTTTCGTGTGCCCCTGGCGGGACATTCTTGGCCAGGACGGCACGCTGAGCGGCGATTCTCAGGTGGTGGAGCCGATCGGCCTGGTGCGGGATGGCGGCGAAGGCATCCCAATCGAGGCGGAAGTCCTCCCGTCCCGGTCCGATTTCGACGATCGGGACCTCCGCACCGGCCGGGATCTTGCGGGATTCGAGAAAGAGGATCCCCTCGATCTTGCCGGGTACCCGTTCCTTACGGGTCACATACTCAACCGCGCGACCCGGGCGGTGAACCTCCAGCTCGAAGCGATACGGCGAACCCATCGCCCGCTCGACAACATCGTCGAACATCGAGTTGGCTCCCGAAGCGGTGTCAGGAGAGCCGCGTAGTTGCTCGGAGGAACG
Organism: Actinomycetes bacterium; assembly: GCA_023461275.1. Lineage (GTDB taxonomy): Bacteria > Actinomycetota > Actinomycetes > Mycobacteriales > Mycobacteriaceae > Gordonia. The sequence continues at coordinate 219,652 of JAEYMI010000013.1, forward strand.
CAGGAGTGCCCACGCTTGGCCAGGCGGCCAGACATGGGCGGGCGGCTCGGGCGGGCCGTCGAGTTTGGCGACGATGGCGTTGACCAAACGCCCGGGCCGCATGCGGCGGAGAAACCCCATGCCCAACTGTATTCGCGGAGAGGGTGTGGCGTCGCCACTACAAGTAGCCAGCGCCTTTTCTCGCGCAGATCAGCCGATCTCGGCCTCTTGCGGAGACGTCAGCGGCGCCACGGTTCCGGTGATCGTCGACGACGCTTCCACCATCCCCGCCAAGCCGAGTACCTGCAGGCATTCCTCGGTCGCGGCCGCCCGCATCATCCGGTGGTAGGCGGTGTGGTCGCCGAGTGACGCGACCCGACGTCGGGTTTGCGGCGCCCGACCCAGCGCGTCGTCGCCGCCGAGGAAGGTCACGAAGTGCGCGTTGTCGCGGGGGCTGAACACCAACGACACCCCGATTCGACGACGGGCGAGCTTGCGTAGCAACACTTCCGGCATCTGAACGAAGGGCACGCGACCGACCAGGGTGTGCAGCGGCCGCGGGAACCTGCGTCGAATCTTCGGTGCCGCTTGCGATCCCAGCCAGTTGAGCTTGCGGTACACCTTCATGGTCAGCGCCTTCGGGTCCTCCGCCTGCGGCATACCTCCCACCCCGATGTCGGCGCTCAGCGCGGTGGCACGTCGTTTGTTCTGTGGCGAGAACCGCCACATCAGCGGATTCACAAGCACCACAGAGGAAGTGACGTCCCCTCGGGTACGCTCGGTGAGTTCCAGCGCACCGTGCACCGACGACCACGAACCCACACAGATGCCGGCGTGCACCACGTGAGAACCGGGCGGCAACGTCGACAGCACTGAAAGCACCGACAACCCCGAATCGACGTAATCGGCTGTGTAGAGCGGAAGTTCGGCATCCGACGCACGATCAGGTCCGGCTTCGCCGACCCCCGGGCGATCGAATCGAATTCCCCGCCCGCCACCTTCGGCGACGGCCAGCGCGGTCTCCGACCACAACCGGGCAGGCCCGGTGCGGATGTACTGGCCGAGCGAGTACGCCACAAAGACCTTTGTCGCCGAGTCGTGCTGATCCGCTATTGCGGTGTCCCACACCATTGTTCCGTCTTCGAGCATCCGGACGACGGTGTCGATCGGACGCCCGTCGCGGGTGTAGCCGATGGTCGCCGACACCGGGTCGGCGGGATGGCGGCGGGGCACCGAGACGGTCTCGTGCGGCATGGCGCGATCGAGCCAGTCGACGATGTGGCTGATCTCGCTGATCGGCATCGACAGATACGACGGGTGGGTGGGCGCGAGGAACGGTTCCTGATCGCCGAAGGGGTGCACGTCGACGCCGACACCGGCCAGCTGGTCGAAGCGCGCGGTCTCCGCCTCCCGAACAACGACCGTGCTTTGCCGCGGCAGCGCCTCGGCCAAGTCGTCAGACAGTAACGTCATCGATCCGAATCGCTCCGCGACGCCCGCGTCGAGCGAATGACCGGCGAGGTGGACGCGTCCGGGGTCCAAGTCGAGTACCGGTTCCGGTCGTGGCCCGGGCACCGACCCGTCGTCGTCGGAGACCACCCGGTAGATGACCTTCTTGGCCCGAATCAGCTGGCTGCCCTTGCGAATCGGGTCCCAGAAGACCACGGCCGGCAGCCCGGCCAGCAGCTCGGGAAGCTGTGCGGCGAGCAGCGCACCGGCGCGGTGGCCGACGAGTGCCGGCGCGCCGAGCCCGAGGGTGCGCAGGTGGTCGACACCGGCGGCGATGCTGGACAACCAACCGTCGACCGCGTCGGGATCGTCTTGGCGGCCCCACGATTCGCCGGTGTAGAGGTAGTCGAACCGCAGTACCGCGAAGCCACGCTCGGCCAGATCTGCGGCGAGCAGGCGCATACCCCGCGTCGTTTCGGCCTGTTCCTTGCCCAGCGACGGGCAGACGAGTACGGCGCCCCGGATCTCACCGGACCGCGGGGTGGTCAGGACTCCGAAGACCGGAGGGTGTGGTTGTCCGAAAAACGTTGGCTGGTGGACAACATCGTCGAGCGCCACTGACCTCAGATCCCCAATCGGGCACGCAGGGTCGACGACCACGAGTCGACGTCGAGTCCGTGCCGTGCGAACATCGCCAGCGCGATCCGCTCCATCCCGAATCCGACGCAGGCGCTGTGTGCGACGTCGCCGTCGGCGGTACGAATCCCGAAGTTCTCACCGAAGTGCTCGCGGTGACAGTTGCTCGAGACCACCGCGGTGCCCTCGTCGAGATCTCCGTAGATCCGAACCACGAGTTCGGTTTTCAGGTTGTCGTCGCGCTGATTGGCTGCCAGGATACGTCCGGCACGACCGAAGAACGGGTCGTTGGCGATCACCGGCTCGGCCGTCAGCTCCAGCTCGCCGAGCACCTCAAGACCGCGCTCGATCCACGAATCCCGGTGTGCCAGCGCACCTTCGGGATCTCCGACGTAGACGAACTCGTGCATGCGGAAAGCTTGCATCCGCGCCGGGTCGATGGCGGGCTCGTGCCGGAAGCAGTAGCCGTACACGTCGAGTAGCCGTCCCTCGGACGGCAACTCACCGGTCAGCATCGAGTAGGCGGGATGGCAGGCCGCCGAGACCAACATGGTGCCGGCGGCGTCGAGGTGGCCATCCCAGGGACGTCCATCCTCGCGGTCGGCGAGCAGTGCCCGGTGGGCCTTGTTGTCGCCGGTGAAGGTCGAGATGGCGCCGGTGAGATTGGGGAAGGAGGCGATGTAGTCGGTCTTCTCGAAGGATTCGCGCGGGAACACCGGCGGGAACCGGAACCGTTGCGGCCCGGACGAGCCGTAGGCGCGAGCCGAGGCGGCACGCACCACGGCGTCGATGCCGTCGATGACATCTTCGAATGTCCCGCTCCGACCGTAGAGTCCGTCAATGCCCGACGGAACGAGCAGGCCGGCCTCGATCAGTCGGTCCCGGAACTGCTCGCGCGCGACATCGAGATCGCTCGGCACGGCGGAATCGATTGTGACACTCATCTTTACCCTCGGTACGCGAGAACGAGTTGGGAATTGTTGGCACGGATGCGCTCGTTGGAGACCATCAGCTGCGGGCCATAGGAATCACGCAGCAGGCGGCTCATCGACAACGGGTGATCCTCGCGGTATCCGTTGATACCGACGAGTTCGAGCGCCGCAGCGACGATCTCGACGACCGCCTTCGACGAGTTCAGCTTGAGGTTGTTCATCGCGATGGTGAATCCGACGGTCGGCTCCGGCTCACCACCGGCCAGGAACTCCTCGTAGCGGCGCACCTCATGATCGACCATCGCCTCAAACCGCTGGTGGATCACCAGCAGATCGGCGAACCGGGCCGCCTGCGGTGGCGTGGTCCCCGGGTCCTTACGAGCGGCATTGCGAACTACGGTGCGCGCCTTGGCAATCGCCGCGTCGGCCATACCGAGCCAGACCGACGACCACAAGGTATGGCTGGTCGGCAGCATCGTGTGGCCGGAGACGGTCGAGTACTCGACCGGCAGCACATTGGCCGCCGACGTGGCGGTACGCAGAATGAATCCGGGACTGACGGTGCCGCGGAACCCCATGGTGTTCCACTGACTGGTCTGTTCGAGAGTGGTGTCGGCGGCCGGGCAGACCACCAGCACCTGGTCACTCGGTGCGGCGTCGGCGGATCGGCGCGCGGTGGTGCAGATGTAATCGGCGTACGCGCCATAGGAAATGACCGGCGCGTTCTTCTCGAGCCGAACCACGGCACCGTCGGTCTCGACAGCGCAGGTCGATCGGCGAACATCACCGCCGGTGGTGATTTCGGTGGTCGCGGAGGCGAACAGCGACTCGTTACGGGCCACCTCACGCACCAGGTCGATTTGATCGGGACCCTGACCCCACCAGCGCAGTGTCAGCGACTGAGTGTGATGCATTGCAAACACCATCGCGGCATTGCTGCACGCCGCACCCAGCGCGCGGGCCACCCGGGCGAGCTCACTGATCGGCGCGTCACGTCCACCCAGCGCGGCAGGCAGCGGTGCGGACAGGAGTCCGCTCTCGCGCATCGCCTCCACCGCCTCGGACGGGAAACGTGCGTCTCGATCAACTGAATCCGCATGTGCAGCAGCGGCTTTGACGGCCGGACCAACATCCAACGGACCGGCAGCAACCGTGGAAGGTGCGCTCGCCATGGACTTCCCCCTTCTACATGCACGCGGTGGGTGGAGATGACAGGCTGTCCTGCGAACTCCCCCGAGCCGACCGTGCATACTCCCCCGCCCTCGCCGCTATCGGTCGAGGACGCAGATACTGTATCTTGACACCTGGGCGGTACACAATGTGATCCCAAACTGCAGCTTTGCCAAGCCAATACTTATCAGCTCAGTTTGAATATCGTGATCACAGTGGACGCAATAGTGCACTTCGGACATAGCGGTCGTGGTGCGACCAGGGGGAATGAAGATGAAAGACAGAATTCGCGAAGTACTCGCTGCGCACGGCAAGTTGGCCGTCGACGCCGGAGAGATCGCCGACGACACCGATCTGTACGCCGCGGGTCTCACCTCACACGCCAGCGTCAACGTGATGTTGGCCCTCGAAGATGAGTTCGACGTCGAGTTTCCCGACGAAGCACTCAAGAAGGCGACCTTCTCGTCGGTCGACAACCTCGCCGCGGTGGTGAGCCGCCTTCTCGACGAGGCGGCATGACCGTCCCGGCCGAGGCGGTCCGCACCGGAACCGACCGCCTGATCATCGACGCCGACGCGAAATCGTATGTGCCGCACCCGGTTCACACCGGTGAGCGCGATTGGCCCGAGACGAACTGCTACCTGGACCTCTGGACCGAGATCCTGCACGCTCTCGGCCATAACCCGACCCCGGCGTTCTGCTGCGCGTTGTCGGCAACCCACGACGGGGCCCAATGGGTCTTCCTCAAACCCGCACCCGAGGATCTGCGTCGCCTCTACGGTCTCGAGGTCACCGAAGAGAACCTGTGGCGAGGGGTCCTCGACACCGTCGAGACCGGACCCGACCGCGATCTGCTGTTCACCGTCGAGGTCGACAGCTGGTGGCTACCGGACACCGCGGCCACCGATTACCGCGCCAACCACGTCAAGACGACGATCGTGCCCACCCGCGTGGACCGCGCCGGGCGCACGATGACCTACGTGCACAACGCCGGAATCCACGAACTGTCCGGCGAGGATTTCGACGGTGTGTTCACCCTCGATCCCCGTTCCGAATGGGTGTTGCCGCCCTACGTCGAACAGATCCGCAGGGTACCCGCCGATCCGGCCGACGATCTCGTCCTGCGCATCGCGCGCGAACATCTACGACGCAGACCCGCATCGAATCCGGTGTCCGGACTGGCCGATACGGTACGAGAGGCCACCGGCTGGCTGGGCAGCGCCGGGCTCGAGGTGTTCCACAAGTGGGCGTTCGCCACGCTGCGCCAGTGCGGTGCGACGGCCGAGGTGGCCGCCGACCTGTCCCGCCACCTCGACATCGCCGGCGCATCGGGTGCCGCAGCAGCGGCGCCGCTGTTCACCGAAGTGTCGGCGTCGGCAAAGGCGGTGCAGTTCAAGCTCGCTCGCGCCGCACGAGGACGCAAGGTCGACGTCGACGAGGCGCTGGCCACCATGGCATCGTCGTGGTCTGCAGCGATCGACATCGTCGACAACGCGGTCCCGGCGTAAGTTCTCAAGCGAGAACAATCGTGACGCGGCAGCCGATCTGGGAGCTCCGGCGGACGCCGCCCGGCGTCGGCTCCCCGGGATCAGCACTGAACGACGTTGCCGTTCTCGCTGTCGGACCCGCCGGCACCGTGGCCGCGATGCTGCGCGATCACCGCATCGACGACGGCGCGAAACCGGCACTCTCGGAATCAGACTCGGCCGCGCTCGATGACCACGACTGGTGGCTGTCCACCACCATCGAGGCCGCGACGACTGACACCACCGCGATGGAAACCACCACCGCGTCGATCGTCACCTTCGACGGATTAACTGCTCCGGCAACGGTTTTCGTCGACGGCGAACCCGCCGCCGACATCCTCTCGACGTTTCTGCCCGGCGAAGTCATCGTCGAGCCCGGCGAGCATCGCATCGACATCCGTTTCGGATCGGTGACCGCGTGGCTCAAAGGCCGCCGCAAACGCGGCCGCTGGCGCTCGACCCTGGTGAGCGAGCAGAAGCTCCGCTGGTTGCGGACCACCCTGCTCGGGCGGGCCCCGACCTACGGCGGGGTGCCACCGATGATCGGCGCGTGGCGACCGATCACTGTGTCGTCAAATGCTTTTCGCGATGTCACCGTGACCACGAACACGGCGACCGGCTCCATCGTCATCCAGGGTTCGGTGCTCGGCGCCGTCGACGATGACCGCCCGGTCACGCTACGGCTCACCGAGCCCGGCGGCCATGTCATCGACGCCGACGCGACGATCAACTCCGACGGCAGCTTCAGCGCCACCCTCACCGTCGGGTCCGTGCAGTTGTGGTGGCCGCGCGGTTACGGTGCGCAAGCGGTGTACGAGCTCGAGTTCGCCTACGCCGACGCCCGGCTTCGACGCGTGTGCGGCTTCCGAGACATCACCGTCGACACGATCAAGGGAGCATTCACGCTGTCGGTCAACGGCATTCGCATTTTCTGCCGGGGAGCCACCTGGGTGCCGCCGGATCCGGTTGCCGTCACCGATGGCGGCACCGCCACCACCGACACCCTCACCGCACTCGCCGACGCCGGCGCGACCATGGTGCGCATCGTCGGGGGCCTGGTCTATGAGACCCCCGAATTCTTCGACAGCTGTGCACAATTGGGACTCCTGGTGTGGCAAGACGCGATGCTCGCCACCTTCGATCCGCCGGAGGATCTCACCGGAATCATCGACGCGGAGCTGGCGGCGGCGCTGCGGGCGGTGTCGGGCAGCCCGGCGCTGGCCGTCGTCTCCGGTGGCAGTGAAACCATCCAGCAGCCGGAGATGATGGGCGTCGCCGAGGCTGATCGTCGGATCGAGGTCATCGAAACCGTTCTCGCCGAGACGGTCTCGTCGATCGCCGGTGTCCCCTACGTCGCGTCGAGCCCGTCGCACGGCGACTCCGACCTGGCGATCCGGCCGAATTCCGGTGTCGCACACTGGTTCGGCGTCGGCGGTTACCTCCGACCACTCGACGACGTCGCCACCGCCGGCGTGCGCTTCGCCGCGGAATCGCTCGCATTCGCCATCCCGCCGGCACCCGAGGCCGTCGAGCGACACTTCGGGACGTCGGCGGTCGCCGGGCACCATCCGTCGTGGAAGGCCGGGGTACCGCGAGACCGGACCGCCTCCTGGGATTTCGAGGACGTTCGCGACTTCTACGTCCGGCAGATCTTCGACGTCGACCCGCTCGCGGTCCGCCGGGTGGACCCCGACCATTACCTGCACCTGGGCCGGCTCGCGGTCGCCGAGGCGATGGCGCACTGCTACCGGTTCTGGCGCTCGCCAACCTCGCGGTGCGACGGCGCACTTATCCTGGCCGCCCGCGATCTGCGTCCCGGCGCGGGCTGGGGGCTGATCGACGTCGACGGCACCGCCAAGCTGCCGTTGGCGATGCTGGCGAGGCTCTGGGCACCACGGACGGTGATCGCCCACGACGCGGGCCTGGCGGGCATCGCGATCGACGTCCACAACGACGCCGCCGAGCCGATCTCGGGAACGCTGACCCTGACCGCCGTCGATGCCGTCGGCCGTGCGGTGATCAGCGGGTCGACCGCGGTGAAGGTGGACGCGCACTCGAGCCTGCGTGCTCATGACACACAGCTCACCGGGCAGTTCATCGACCTCTCGCACGCCTTCCGGTTCGGTCCGGCGTCCGCGGATGCGGTGGTGGCCACCTTCGACGCCGACGACGGGCGCAGCTACTCCGACGTCGTCGTCATCACGCCGCGGCCCGGTCAGGTGCACAGTGGCCTACGTGCCCGGCGCGGTCTCGATGCCGGCCAATGGTCGATCACGGTCACCGCCGACACCACGGTGCGCTACGTCTGCCTGGATACGCCGGGATGGACCTTGTCCGACAACTGCTTCCACCTGGCGGCCGGGCGGTCACACACCGTCACCGCGGTACCCGCAGACCCTGCCACCGCCGATCCCACCGCTGCGACGCAGGGCCCGCGCGGACGTGTCTCGTCGATCGACGCACTGACCGCCGCGACCATCGTCGACGACGAACCGCACACCACGCAGGACCCGACATGAGCAGTGAACTCCCCGCACTCGGCTCGAATGTCCCAGGCTCGAACGTCACCGTCGGATGCGATGTGGTGGCCCTACATGAGATCCGCGAATCCGAAAACGCATTCGGAGAGCGTTTTCTGCGTCGGGTATTCACCGATCAGGAAATCGCCTATTGCAGCGGACCGGACCATACCGCACGGTTGGCTGCACGTTTTGCCGCCAAGGAGGCGGTGATCAAAGCCCTCACACTCACCGACGTCGCGACGCCTTTGCGGGAGATCGAGGTGGTGGGCGACGAAATGGGCATTCCACGCCTGATGCTGCACGGTTCGATGGCCCGGCTCGCCGCCCAACAAGGCTGGATGAATGTCTCGGTGTCGTTGTCGCACACCGACTGTCACGCGATGGCAGTGGTCGCCGCAGCGGTGAACATCGACCACGCCGCAACCGGGGCCTGACGCACCCGATCAGGAACTACTTGAGCATTGCATACAACGCAATGTTGCTATGCGAAATACCTGCTAAGCTGAGCATTTAAAGAAGACGAATAGTGTATTCATTCAAGTTATTCGCCTGAGTCGATGCCTTCGGGGGGCAGAGATGGTGCTCACTAGTACGGTTGCGCGTGCCAAACCCACGCTGCGCACCTGGTGGGACCAGCCCTTCGAGTATGGTTTCGCCGTCCAACTCCTTTACGACCGTGGCCTGCTGCGATTCCACCGCATCACCCTGGCCGCCGTGGCGCTGGCCAACTTCGTGCCGTCGATCATCGGTGCCTACTGGTTTCTCTTCGTCCCCGGCATGGATCGCGCACTGGGCGACGTGGTCGCGGTCATGTCCTCGGCCGCCGCGATGTTCATCGCCCTCTACTGGCTGTTCGGGCCGTGGATGCCGGAGAACGTTTCCCGGTCGGTGATCGCGGGCGCAGACATTCTGACCGTCGCCTACGTCTGCTGCTATCAGGACTGGTACCTCGCGATGCCCGGTCTGGCGCTGCTGGCGGCCAACGGCATCTACCTTCTGGTGCACCACGACCCGCGAACCGTGCTGGTCCATCTGGTCTTCTCGGTGACCGCACTGACCGTGGTGGCGGTCTGCTGCTGGTGGATGCTCGACGTCTCCGCGGCGCTGGCCACCGTCCGGTACTTCACGCTGATCCCGATCGTTGCCGGTACCCCGATCGCGATGTTGCCGATGATCATGATCATGCGCCAAGCCGCCGTCGACGCACTCCGTGACGACCTCACCGGCCTGGACAACCGTCGTGGCCTCACCGCCAAGGTGGGGCTGATGATGACCCGCTCGACGCCACTGACCGTGCTCGTCGTCGACATCGACCGGTTCAAGAACGTCAACGACACCTTCGGCCACGCCGTCGGCGACGAGGTGCTCATCTCGGTGGCCACCGCCCTGCGCGACTGCGTTCCCAGCGGAGGCGCCATCGCGCGCACCGGCGGAGAGGAATTCGCGATGGTGATCGCCGGGCACGACGTCGACGGCGAAGGACTGGCCACGCTCCTGCATCACCGGGTCCGCACCGCGAACGAACACATCTCGGTCACCGTCAGCATCGGCGTGACCACCGAGCCCGCCACGCACCACCACATCGACATCGCCGAACTGCTCATTCACGCCGACCAGGCGATGTACCAGGCGAAACGGTCCGGCGGCAACCGCACCGTATTGTTCTGAGCACCACCGCGTCATCGACCCGGCGGTGTCCTGCACCACACGGACCGCCGATCGTCGCCTACCATCGGGCCAATGAGGAAACGACGACTCGTCTCTGTCCTGTGTTCGATGATGGCGGTCGCCGGGTTCGGCGCCATGGCAGCCCCGCAAGCGTCGGCCGCGCCGTGCCCCGATGCGCAGGTGATCTTCGCCCGCGGCACCGCCGAACCCGCGCCACAGCTGGGCCTGACCGGGCTCTCCTTCGGTGAGGCCGTGCGCTCGCAGTTGCCCGGCAAGAACGTCGTGGTGACCGGCGTGAACTATGCGGCCAGCAGCGACTTCAACAACCGGCTGAAGTTCGCGCATACCGTGGTCGAGGGGATCAAGACCACCCAGGGCCAGATCATCTCCATCGCCAAGAACTGCCCCGGCACCAAGATCATCCTGGGTGGCTACTCCCAGGGCGCGGCGCTGGTCAGCTACGCGACGCAGCCGACTATCCAGGTTCCCGACGCCTACCGTCAGTACGCGTCCTACGTGCCGGCGCCGCTGCCACCCGAGGTGGCCTCGCACGTGGCGGCCGTGGTGTTGTTCGGCCCGCCGTCGGACAACTTCATCCGCCAGGCCGGCGCACCGCCGGTCCGTACCGGCCCGCTGTACTCGTCGAAGACCCAGCGGTACTGCATCCAGGGCGACACCGTCTGCAACGGCGCCCCGATCCAGCAGCCCAACGCACTGCACGTGCTCTATGGCGTCAACGGCATGACGCTCGACGGTGCGCGCTTCGCCGTGCAGCGCATGTGAGCAAGCTGCGCAAGAAGAACGTGGTCAGCCGACGCCGTTGATCCGGTCCACCGAACTGAACAGATCGCCCAGCGAATAGTAGTCGACGGCAACATAATTCGGGATCATGCCGCGTTCGGCGCGGCACTTCTCGAGCCGGGTGAGCAGGACGTCTTCACTGTTGGCGGCCTTCGCGTCGCGAAGCCGGTTGGAGAAGTTGCTCAGCCAGTGGTTCACCAGGAACAGCGGCGCGTCGGCAGCGCCCCGTAGGTGGGTGCAGGAGAAGTCGGCCACGGAGTGGAACTCGTACGGGGTGTCCTGCGACCACACGTTGCCGTCGAGCAGCCACGGACGCTCCGGACCGCCGCCGACGTTCTCGTGCAGCCACACCAGCCGGTGACCGGAATCGATCATCTCCCCCAGTGTCGCCCAAGGCTTTCCGGGTTCGGGGGTGTAGAGCATGTCGTAGAGTCCGGCGTTGCGCAGCGTGGTCTCCACGTCGGCGGGCTTGACCTGATCCTGAACGAAGAACGTGACCACCTCGCGCGGGTGGGCCTGCATCCACGCGGCCACCTGCACCATCAGCGGCTCCCACTCGGTGGAGCCGAGTTCGCACAGTTCGTGACACAGATACTGCTTGACCGGTCCCACCGGGGCGAGGTTGAGCGAATCACGCACGCGCAGAGCACTGTTGACCACGTCGGGGCCGTACTCACGTTCTGCGGCGGCCATCGCCGTGGCCCGGCTGTCCTCGGTGTTGGCGACGATGGGCGGCCGGTTGGACATCTGCCCGTACCAGCTGTCGATGAGGAAAACGCGGACACCGTCGTCGAGTTGGCCCATCACGCCGGTCGGCTGTTCGGGGATGAACCACCGGTAGCCGTCCTGAGCCGACATCGAATTGTGAGTGGCCGGGAAGGAGACGTCGTTGTAGGGCCGGTCGCAGAGTTCGACGTGACCGTTGCACGCGCGGGGGTCGCTCGACGCCCGGGTCAGCACCGATGGTGCGGAATCCTTGGGCCACGCCAGGATTGCGACCGTCGCGACCAATCCAGCCACCGCGATCAACGCGACCGCAGGCACCGCGAGCGAGAAAGCGCGACGTCGACCTCGACGATCGGCCAGCGTCGTGACGCCGAGATGGCCGAGTTCACGAATCCCGAACAGCACCAGCACCACACCGGCGAGCACCGCCAGCAGGGTCAGCAATGTCTGTGGCCGGACAATGGCCAGCACACCGACCAGCACCGCGATCGCGCCTCGGGCGGCGATCGCCGGGGCCGTCGTCGGTCGTCGGGTCACCAGCTCGATGATGCTGTCCCACAACGTGTCCAGACTGTCCACCGGTTTCATGGCGCTCGCGGCCCACACCGCGAGTCCGACGACCGCGGCGATGGCGGCGAGGATCCACAGCCGGCCGTCGACCTCATGCCACGAGGCCACAGTGAGGGCACCGCGCAGGGTGTCGGTGGGCAGGAAGGCGGTGACGATGGTCGCGCCGATGATCGTCGCGATCAGCGCGCCCGACAACCACAGGATGCCCTGTCCGACAACGGCTCCCACGACCGACAGCCGCCGATAGCGACCGCCGGTGGCCGGCGGTGCGCGCAACAGCGCCGATCCGATCAACAACAGCAGGCCGACGATCGGCAGCAGCCATGCCAGCACGCGTACCCAGCGCGCGGCGGTGACCGCGGGACCGTCGAAGTCGATCGACCCGATCTGCGAAAGGGTGACATCCATGTCGGCGGGCAGACGTGCGGCGACATCCGGCGCGACGGTACGTAGCGCGGCGACCGTCACCGCACCCAGATCGGCAAGGCGCAGCACCACATTGGGGTCACCGGTGACCACCGAGTGGTGGATCGACTCGGTGGCGGCCCGAAAAGCCGACGCCCCCAACGGACTCGACACGCCGGCAACGGCGAAAGACTCGACCAGCGGCCGAATCGCGACCAGCTCCGGCGACGCCGACAGCAGCTTGCCCGACACCGCCAATCCCACCTGACGGGCCACCGCCGGGTCGTGCCGGATGGAGTCGGCGTGCGCAGCGAAACGTCGACTGTCGACCACCTCGCGGTTGACCAGCCCGGCGAGCAGGCCCAGCAGGAGACACAGCACGCCCAGAACGAACAGCACACGCGAGACGACTGCGGTCACGGCGGGCTTGGTCATCTTGCTCCTGTCCTCCCGACGAGGTCTGCATCGGGTTCGCGACAACGAATCCTACCTCCGACGATGCCGAATTGTAGGAGCTCAGGCCGTAGCGGGACCTACCATCGGTGCCGTGAAGTTCTCACGCGGCATGATGAGCCGCCTGCCGTACGCGGGCGTCGACACCGTCTCCGACGGCCGCCCACCCGGCAGCGCCGCATCCGGACCGCCGGTCGTCGTGTTGGCCGGTGTCTATCCGATGACCGGCGTGGCCAACAACCGGGTCGCGGCCAGCATCATCGGCCCGGCCGGCCGGCTGGTCGGCGCGGGTCGTCGGGTGTACGTGATCAACCGGTTTCCCAACATCCCAGACGACATCACCATGTCCGATTTCGCCCGCATCCATGCCGACGCCTTCGCCACCTACTTCGACGGGCCGGTGGACCTGATCGGGTGTTCCACCGGCGGCAGCATCGCACAGCAGATCGCGTCGGAGCACCCCGACGTCGTCCGACGACTGGTCCTCGCGAGCACCGGCTACACCCTGCCGGAGCCGGCTCGGCAGGAACAGGCCGCCGTTGCCGATCAGATCGCGGCCGGCGATATCCGTTCAGCGGCATCGTCATTCTTCTCCGAACTGCTCCCGGCGCCGTTGCGCTCACCGGGAGGCCTGGCGGCACGACTGTTGGCGCACAAGATCTTTCCATCGCACCAGGCAGCGCTGGATCTGGCTGCCACGCTACGTGCCGAGGACGCCTTCGACATCTCGAGGTATCCGACCATCACTGCACCCACACTGATCGTCGGCGGCGCCGACGACGCCTACTACCCCACCGAGATGTTCGAGCGCACAGCAGAACTCATCCCCGGTTCGATGTTGCACATCGAACCGGGGAGAGGTCATGTAGCGGCGTTGGGCGACGCGCACATCCAGCAGATCGTGCTCACTTTCCTCAGCTGAGCGCGGGCTCCTCGGTCACCTCGGGCTTCGGGCTGCTGTGCCCGATTCCGACATGCGCCTCGTCGCGCATCCGCTGCACCATGTGTGGGTAGTGCAGCTCGAAAGCCGGACGCTCGGAACGGATTCGGGGCAGCTCGGTGAAGTTGTGCCGCGGCGGCGGGCAGCTGGTCGCCCACTCGAGCGAGTTGCCGAAGCCCCACGGATCGTCGACGGTCACGACCTCGCCGTAGCGGTAGCTCTTGAACACGTTCCAGAAAAAGAACACCGATGAGAACCCGAGGATGAGGGACCCGATGGTCGACACCTGGTTGAGCGTGGTGAAACCATCCGACGGCAGGTAGTCGGCGTAGCGACGCGGCATACCCATGTTGCCCAGCCAGTGCTGCACCATGAACGTCATCTGGAAGCCGATGAACGTGGTCCAGAAGTGCCACTTGCCGAGCCGTTCGTCGAGCATGCGTCCGGTCATCTTGGGGAACCAGAAGTAGAGGCCGGCGAAGGACGCGAACACGATCACGCCGAAGAGCGTGTAGTGGAAGTGCGCCACCACGAAGTAGCTGTCACCAAGGTGGAAGTCCAGCGGCGGGCTGGCCAGCAGCACACCGGTGAGGCCACCGAAGAGGAAGGTCACCAAGAAGCCGACCGTCCAGAGCATCGGTGTCTCGAACGTCATGTTCCCCTTCCACATCGTGCCTATCCAGTTGAAGAACTTCACACCGGTCGGCACCGCGATCAAGAAGGTCATGAAGGCGAAGAAGGGCAACAGGACAGCGCCCGTGGTGTAGAGGTGGTGCGCCCACACCGCGATCGACAGTGCGGCAATCGCCAAGGTGGCGTAGACCATTCCGGAGTAGCCGAACAGTGGCTTCCGGGCGAAGACCGGGATGATCTCGGTGACCACACCGAAGAACGGCAATGCCAGCACGTAGACCTCGGGGTGGCCGAAGAACCAGAACATGTGCTGCCACATGATCGATCCGCCCATCGCGGGATCGAAGAGGTGCGAACCGAACTGCCGGTCCACCTCGACGCCGATCGCGGCCGCGGCCAGCAGCGGGAAGATCATCAGCACCAGCAGGCTCAGGATCATCGTGTTCCACGTGAAGATCGGCATGCGGAACATCGTCAGGCCGGGTGCGCGCAGGCAGACGATGGTGGTGATGAAGTTGACCGAGCCGAGGATGCTGCCCAGACCACCGACCACGACGCCCATGAACCACAGGTCGGCACCGACACCGGGCGAGTGGATGGCGTCGGTCAACGGCGAGTACGCCGTCCAGCCGAAATCGGCTGCGCCACCGGGGGTCAGGAAGCCGGCGGCCACCGTGAGTCCACCGAACAGGTAGAGCCAGTAGCCGAAAGCGTTGAGCCGCGGGAACGCGACGTCGGGTGCGCCGATCTGCAGCGGCATGATGTAGTTCGCCAAGCCGAAGGTCAGCGGCATCGCGTAGAGCAGCAACATGATGCTGCCGTGAATGGTGAACAGCTGGTTGAACTGCTCGGTCGACAGGAACTGCATGCCCGGGTGCGCGAGTTCGGCGCGCATCAGCAAGGCCATCAGGCCACCGATGATGAAGAACACGAACGCCGAGACGATGTACATGATGCCGATCAGTTTGTGATCGGTGGTGGTGAGGACCTTGTAGAGCAGCGTGCCCTGCAGGCCCCACCGCTCCGGGTATGGACGCTTCGCCGCGGGAACCTCGACCGCGGGTCGGACCAGCGGACTATCGATGGCCATCAGGTGGACTCCCCTCACACGCTTCGCTTCACCCGTGGGCAGACGGGCATAGATCAACCCAATCAGCGACGGGGTCGGCGAGCGTGTGGACAAGGTCCTTCACGCATGGGACCAAAGACCCTCATCCGGTCGCGACCCTCATCCAGCGTCGACGGCCGACGTGATCTACTCGATCCATGACCCCACAACCGCACGTGGTCACTGTTCTGGCGAGTGGCTCGGCAGCGGCGTTGACCATCGGTATCTCCGCCTTTGCCGCAGTGATCCTGATCGGGATCGGCATCGCCATCAACGCTATCCAGAACGGCCGCCGCGATCGGGCGATCGCGGCGGCCGTGGTGGTGGGCG